>NZ_JAUETE010000001.1:0-900271 GCF_032484535.1 Bradyrhizobium sp. SZCCHNS3016 | reverse complement strand
CGGCTGCGCTTCATGCTCTGGTCCTCGTTGGGGCCAGAACGAACTTCAAACTGGATTAAGCCCCAGGGGCAAGGTCATCCTCGTCGGCGTGCTGGCATGCCGAGGGGATCGCTGGTTCTCGCTGCCGCCGCAATGGTCTTGTCGTCACCGGCGAAGTGTCTGAGATGCCGTGGCGCCGAATGTGGCCGGTAACACGCAGGCATTTTCTCGCGTACATCTAACCCCTCGCCGACGGCGTCGGCTTGCCGTATACGGCGCCCTGACAGCCTGAGACCGTGAGCCGAATGTCCCCGCCCCGCTTCCCTTCGCCGCGCCGCCTGCTCTACGTGGCCAACGAGGACTACGCCTTCCTGATGCATCGCCTGCCGATGGCGCGCGCGGCGCGCGAGGCCGGCTACGAGGTGCATGTCGCGACCAACGTCAATGCCGGCGCCGCCGCGATCGCCGCCGAGCGCTTCATGCTGCATCCGATCCCATTCCAGCGCGGCGGGCTGTCGCCGTCATCAGCCCTGCCCACGATCCGCGCGATCCGCGCCGTCGAGGCTGCGATCAGCCCCGATGTGGTGCATCATTCCGGGTTGCAATCGAGCGTGCTCGGATCGCTTGCCGCGCTCGGACGCACCACCCCGGTCGTCAATGCCATGACCGGCCTCGGCTATGTGTTCACGTCGGCGAGCTGGCGCTCGCGTCTGCTCAAGCAGGGCCTGCTGTGGCTGCTGCCCCGGCTGATGAACCGGGCACCGAGCTGCGTGCTGGTGCAGAATCCGGATGATCGCGACGCGCTTCAAGCCATGGGCGTCCGGGGCGACAAGATCACGCTGATCCCGGGCTCAGGCGTCGACACCGACCGCTTCCAGCCGCTGCCGGAGCCGGACGGACCGATCACCTTCGGCTTCGCAGGAAGGCTGCTGACCGACAAGGGCGTCCGCGCCCTGGTCGCTGCGCACCGCATGCTGCGCCAGCTGGGCCGCGACGACCAGTTGCTGATCGCCGGCTCGCCTGATCCGGCCAATCCTGCCTCGGTCTCGGCCGAGGAGGTCGAGGCCTGGCGGAAGGAACCCGGCATCACCCTGCTCGGCCAGATCAAGGACATCACCGAGCTTTGGCGCCGCTGCCACGTCGCCGTGCTGCCGTCGCATCGCGAAGGACTTCCGGTCAGCCTGCTGGAGGCCGCCGCCTGCGCCCGGCCGCTGATCTCCACCAATGCACCCGGCTGCCGCGAGATCGCGATCCACGGCCAGACCGGCCTCTCCGTGCCGGTCGAGGACGCGCCCGCGCTGGCGCAGGCCATGGCGCAGCTGGCGACCTCGCCCGAGCTGCGCGCCCGCTATGGCGCGGCGGCCCGTCAACTGGTCGAGGACAAGCTCTCGGCCAGGATCATCGGCCGCTCAGTGGTCGCGCTCTATGACCGCCTCACCTCGGCGCCGGACGCGCGCGGATGATCGCCCATCCAGTCGCAATTCTCGTCACCATTGCCGTGCTCGCGGCCGCGATGTGCGGTGTGCTGATCGTGCTGCTGCGCCCGGTGCTGCAGCGCTATGCGCTGGCGCGGCCGAATGCGCGCTCGTCGCACAAGATCCCGACGCCGCAAGGCGCCGGCATTGCCGTCGTCGGCGCAACGCTCGTGGTCGGCGGCGCCTTTGCATCCGTGATGGGCTTTGCACCGCTGCTCGTGCTGTTCGTCGCGGTGCCGATGTTGGCGCTGGTCGGCCTTGTCGACGACATCAGGCCGATTCCCGTGCTGCCGCGGTTCGTCCTGCAGGGGCTTGCCGTCGGCGTGGTGGTCTTCACCGCGCCGGACGATCTCAGACTCTTTCAGATCCCGCTGGCGATCGAGCGCACGCTGCTGCTGATCGCTGGCCTGTGGTTCGTCAACCTGGTCAACTTCATGGACGGTCTCGACCTGATGACCGTGGCCGAGGCTGTGCCGATCACGGCGACTCTCGCCCTGTTCGGCGTGTCCGGATTGCTGCCGTGGCCGGCAACGGCGATCGCCGCCGCACTTGGCGGCGCCATGCTGGGCTTCGCGCCATTCAACCGTCCCGTGGCGAAGGTCTTTCTTGGCGACGTCGGCAGCCTGCCGATCGGGCTCCTGCTCGGCTGGGGCCTGCTCCACCTGGCCTGGCAGGGCTACGTGGCCGCCGCGCTGCTGCTGCCGCTGTATTATCTGGTCGACGCCACCTTCACCCTGTTGCGGCGGATGGCGCGGTGCGAGCCGTTCTGGGCCGCGCACCGCACGCATTTCTATCAGCGCGCCACCGACAACGGCTTTACCGTCACGGGCGTGGTCGGCGAAGTGTTCATCCTCAATGTCATGCTTGCGACGCTCGCAGCCATCTCGGTCGCGCAGCGTTCCATGACGGTCGACGCCATCCTGCTCGTCTTCGGTCTCGGCGCCGTCACCTGGGTGCTGAGCCGCTTCTCGCGGCGGCGCCATTGAAGACTCAGGCCGCGCTCGAGCCGAATTCCGGCACCGCATCCTTCAGCACCGACTTGATCGTCACCGGATCATTGCGCGCGATCGCCTGATCGAGCGCCGCGATCCATGCCTTCAGCGTCTGCATCGGAGGCTCGTTCGGGGTCGCCGCCATGACGCCGGCGACGCCGATCTCGACCGGCGGCTCCTCGCTCGCAAACAGGATCTCGTTCAGGCGCTCGCCGGGCCGGATGCCCGTGAACACGATCTCGACGTCGTAGCCGGGCTGCAGGCCGGACAGGCGAATCATGCGCTCGGCCAGATCGACGATGCGGACGGGCTGGCCCATGTTCAACACATAGACCGAGACATCCGGGCGCTGCGGCGCCAGCGCATGCGAGGCCGCCGTGATCACGAGATCGCAGGCCTCGCGGATGGTCATGAAGTAGCGCACCATGTCCGGGTGCGTCACCGTGACGGGGCCGCCCGCCTCGATCTGCGCCTTGAACTTCGGCACCACCGAGCCGTTGGACGCCAGCACGTTGCCGAATCGCACCGAGATCAGCCGCATCGGCGGCCGTCCCGTCGGCCGGTCGGCGAGCTGGCGATCGAGCGCCTGGCAGTACATCTCGGCGAAGCGCTTGGTGAGGCCGAGCATCGACACCGGCTCGATCGCCTTGTCGGTGGAGATCATCACCATGGCCTCGGCGCCTGAGGCCACCGCGGCATCGGCCACGTTGATGGAGCCGAAGATGTTGGTCTTGACGCCCTCGCTCCAGTCGCGCTCGAGGATCGGCACGTGTTTCAGCGCCGCCGCGTGGAAGACCAGATCCGGCTTGAACTCGCCGATCAGCGCGAACACCCGGTCGCGATCGCGGATGTCGGCGATGCGCCCCTCGACGGCGACGTTCGCCTCGGGATCGGCCGCGAGCGCCTCGGTGATCGCATAGAGCGCCGGCTCGGAATTCTCCAGAATGAGCAGCCGCGCCGCCCCGAACGCAACCACGCGCTGACAGATCTCGGCGCCGATCGAGCCGCCGCCGCCGGTCACCACGACGGTTTTGCCACGCACCAGCGCTTCCAGCCGGCCGTAGTCGATCTTCTCGCTCGGCCGCAGCAAGAGGTCCTCGACCGCGACCGGCGCGAGCCTCGGCGCATCGCCACTCTCCAGCGACGGCAGGCGGCTCACGATCAGGCGCAACCGGCGCGCCCGCATCAGGAAGGTCTCCGGATGACAGTCCGGATCGAAGGCCGTCGGCATCATCAGGGCACGCGCAATCGGCCGATCGCGACGGGCGAAGTCGGCGGCGACGTCCTCGACATCGTCGATCCCGCCCAGCACCGGCACGCCGCGGATCAATTGGCCGCGGTCGGCGGTCGACGGCGAGAGAATGCCGATCGGCCAGATGCGCTTGACCGCACCACTCTCGATCCCGCGCAGCACGACCTCGGCATCGGCCGCACGGCCGATCAGGAGCGCAGGGGCAGCGTCCTCGGACCGAGCGTGCCGTCGCACCCGCGTGTAGCGGAAGTAGCGATAGGCGAAACGCAGCGCGCTTAGCGCAAAGATCTCCAGGAACCAATAGAGAATGATCGTGAGCTTGCCGAAGAAGAAGGTGCCGCGGACGTTCGGCGCGACGATGATGTAGTCGAGAACCAGCAGCGCCAGCGTCAGCACGGTCGCGACCCGCACGATGTTCAGCGCGTCCGGCAACGAGATGAACCGCCACTTCGTCGTCAGAAGGTTGGAGAAGTAGAAGACGACGAAGCTGAAGGCGATGAAGTACGGCAGGATCTGCAAGAGCAGCGGCACCCGCTCCCAGAAGGTGCTGGCGCCTTCGAAGCGGATATAGAACGCCGCGAACAGCGCGACGACGCTGACCAGGAGGTCATGCGCGGCGATCAGCAGGTTTCGGGAGGTGAGTTGCGAGAGGCGCGTCATGCTGTGACGGGCTCCGCATCGGGCTTTATCCTCGATCGCAGCACCATGCCGCCGGCCACGCCGACGCCGATGACATACATCCACCCCTCGTGGAAATCGAAGATGTGGGAGTTGAACAGCGAGGTGAAGATGTTCTGCACGACCACGAGAAGTCCGATCCAGGGCACCAGCCCGTCACCGCGGAACAGCAGGAGGTGCACGGCCCACATCGCGTAGAGAATGACGATCCCGAGCGCTCCCCATTGGACCGCGACGTAGAGCGTCTGATTGTGCGGATTGCCGACGACCTGACTTGAGGAGAGGTCGCGCGACCCGCTCACGGCCAGCTCGAACAAGTGACGCGTCGAGCCCGAGCCGTGTCCGATCAGCGGCGCGTCGGCCAAGAACCGCAATGACTTGCGCCAGAATTCGAGCCGCTCGCCGATCGACGTGACGGCGCGATCGTTCCTGTAGTCCTGATATTGGCTCGTGAACGTCGCCACCTTGCCCTGCAATTGCGGGGATACGGTCCATGCAGCGAGACCCAGCGCAAGGGCACCGGCCGCGATCAGCAGGTTGTCGCGCCATTTCAAATGGATCAGCCCGAACACCGCGAGCAGGATCGGGATCGTCACCAGCGCGGTGCGCGAGACCACGATGAAGATCATGTTGGCGAGGAACGCGATCATGATCGCAGTGAGCAGGCCGGCCGGCACGAAGCGGCGGGCGCGCAGCAACTGGGCTATCGGATAGGCCAGGGCCACGGCGCAGAGCGAGAATTCCTGGCCCTGGTCGATGTAGTTCTTCACGAAGATGCCGCGGTCGGCATTGGCCTTGAGCGCGAGCGCGGGATTGAACGCGACCGCGGTCGACATCACGACCATCAGCACGCAGGAGGCGAGAAACGCGGTGAAGACCCACAGGCCGCGCTCCGACCGCTGGAAATGGTAGAGCAGCGCGGGCAGCACCAGAAGCTTCGCCGCCGGTCCCACCGCGTAGAGCCGCGCGCCCCACGCCACGTCCGACCACAGCGTTCCGACCAGCGCCAACAGGAAGAGCGCGATCGGCGCCAGCGAGATCGGCCGCTTCAGGACCTGCAGCAGCCGCTCGACGTCGAGAAACGGCAGCATCGTGATCAGCATGACCACGCCCAGGATCGACACCAGCGAGGTCGACCACGGCAGCGACGCCGCGAGCAAGATCGCCACGACATCGACCGTCGTGCGCCATGCCGCCGGATCGCGCCAGCGGCGCGCCAGCAGCGCTGGGCCGGGATGACCTGCCAGCGCGCTCATCGCGCCTCGCTCCGGGCGCGATCGACCAGCGCAGTCGTGCTGTGCCCTTTCAGGATGTCGATCAGAATCACCTCGCCGCCGGCGGCTTCGACGATCTCGTGCCCCACGACCTGCTCGCGCGTATAGTCGCCGCCCTTGACCAGCACGCTTGGCCGGACCAGCTCGATCAAGCGGAGCGGCGTGTCCTCCGCGAAGATGGCGACGACATCGACCGCCTCGAGCGCGGCCAGCACCTCGGCGCGCGCGCGCTCGTCCTGAACCGGGCGGCTCTCGCCCTTCAGCCGCCTGACCGAGGCATCGCTGTTCAGCCCGACCACGAGACGGTCGCAGGCGGCGCGCGCCGCGGTCAGCACCTTGACGTGGCCGGGATGCAGAATGTCGAAGCAGCCATTGGTAAAGCCGACGCGCAGGCCCTCTCCCCGCCACCCCTCGACACGGGCGGCGAGTTCGTCATCGCTCTCGATGATCTTCTCCTCAGCGGCACGATAGGCATGCGGCAGGATCTTTCCGCGCAGTTCGGCCGATGTCACGCTGGCGGTGCCGTGCTTGCTGACGGCCACCGCCGCAGCGGCGCTCGCCATCCGCAACGCATCCGCCCAGGCGGCGCCGGCCGCGAGCGTCGCGGCAAGCACGGCAACAACCGTGTCGCCGGCGCCGGAGACGTCGCGCACCTTCACTTGATAGGCCGGCACGTGAATCGGATCGCCCTCGCGCGGGACCAGCGTCATGCCGCGCTCGCTCTGCGTCACCAGGATCGCCTCGCAGTCGGCGAGATAGATCGCATCCTGCGCGGCCGCGGCGATCTCGTGCTCGGTTTCGGCCCGGCTGCGGGTCGCTTCCGAAAACTCCTTGCGGTTCGGCGTCAGCACGCTCGCGCCGCGATAGATCGCGAGATTTGCGCTCTTGGGATCGACGATCACGCGCTTGCCGGCCTTGCGCGTCGCGTCGATCACGTTGCGCAGGACGCGCGCCGTGAGCACGCCCTTGGCGTAGTCCGACAGCAGCACGATGTCGGCCCGCGCAATCAGCGGCAGGATGGCCTCGATCAGCTTCTGCTCGACCTCGCCGATCGCCGGTGAGGCGCGCTCCCAGTCGGCGCGCAGCATGTGGGTGGAGAAATGCTCGGAGACGAAGCGCACCTTGCGCGTCGTCGGCCTCGAGGGATCGCGCACGAGCACGCTCTCGATGCCGCCCTCCTTGGCGAGCTCGGCCTCCAGCTGGTCGCCGGCCGCATCCTGCCCGACGAGACCGACGAAGATGCAGCGCGCGCCGAGCGCGGCGATGTTGCGCGCCACGTTGCCGGCGCCACCGATATTGGTCTCGCTGCGCTGGACCGCGATGACAGGCGCCGGCGCCTCGGGGGAAATCCGCGACACCTCGCCATAGACGAACTCGTCCAGCATCAGGTCGCCGATGCACAGCACCGTCTGGCGGGCGATCGCTTGCGAGAGATCGTCAAAGTCGAACATCAGCGGCAGTCTCGGTGAGTGGTCAGAACCAGATCGTCTAGCGGAAGCGGTCGGCGGAATCGAGATAGTCTCGGACATAGCGAGCGACCGCGTCCTCGAGCGACGTGAAGCCGCCGTTGTAGCCGGCGGCCAACAGCCGGTCGACCTTGCTCTGGGTGAAATACTGGTAGCTGCCGCGAATCGCTTCGGGCATGTCGATGTACTCGATCTGGGGTGTCGCACCGAGCGTGGCATAGACCGCCACCATCATGTCCTTGAAGCTGCGCGCCTGTCCCGTGCCGACGTTGAACAGGCCCGAGACGGAGGGAGAGGCCAACAGCCACAGCATCACGCGGACGACGTCGTCGACATAGATGAAGTCGCGGCGCTGGTCGCCATCGGCGATGCCTTCACGGTGCGACTTGAACAGTTGCAGGGTGTGCCCGGCCTTGATGTCGTCGAAGCGTCGGGTCAGCACGCTCATCATCGATCCCTTGTGGTATTCGTTGGGACCGAACACGTTGAAGAACTTGAGCCCGGCATATTGTGGCGGCAACCTTTCGCCGCGCTCGGCGCGCGCAGCGATCGCCATGTCGAACAGATGCTTGCTCCAGCCATAGAGATTCATCGGCCGCAACGTCTTCAGCGCCGCCAGCGACGGATCATCCACGAAGCCCTGCGCGCCGTCGCCATAGGTCGCCGCCGACGAGGCGTAGATGAACGGCGTGGAATTTTCGGTGCACCAGTCGAGCAGGCGCAGCGAACTCCGGAAATTCTGCTCCATCACGAGGTCGCCGTCGGTGACCGTCGTGGCGGAAATGGCTCCCATGTGCAGGACGGCGTCGAGCCGACGGCCCCTCAGCCATTCGCCCAGATCGGATGGCGGCACGACGTCCGCCAGCTGCCGCTTGGCGAGGTTGCGCCACTTGCCCTCGCTGCCGAGCGTGTCGCAGACGACGACATCCGTGCGTCCCGCGTCGTTCAACGCCGCAACCAGATTCGATCCGATAAACCCGGCGCCGCCGGTCACCAGCAACATTGAGCAACCCGTCCTGATCCCGAAAACCCCGCCCTCGCGTAGCGCATGCGACGGCAAAGTGTAAGCGCTTTGGTGTCGGCTCGCTCGGCCCACTTTACCTGCGGCGGCCGAGCGGCTACCAGCGCGCCAAAGCCAGGCAGACAAAGAATGAATTCGAATTCGACCAAGGTCGAGGTGGACGCGGCGGACACCAGCCCGATCCTGATCATTCCCTATATGTGGATCGGCGATTTCGTGCGCGGCCACACCGTCGTGCGGGTGCTCAAGGAGCGCTGGCCGAACCGGCCAGTCGACCTGCTGGTGACCTCGCTGTGCGCGCCGTTGGTGGATTACATGCCCGGGGTCCGCTCCGGCATCGTCTGGGATCTGCCGCGCAGCCGGCTGGCGCTCGGCCGGCAATGGCAGCTCGCCGCGATGTTGCGCGAACGTCACTATCAGACCGCCCTGGTGATGCCGCGAACCTGGAAATCGGCGCTGGCGCCCGCGCTGGCCGGCATCCCCGAGCGGGTGGGGTTCGTCGGCGAGGTCCGCTTCGGCCTGCTCAACCGCTGGCGCTGGGGCGAGAAGGCGCTGCCCCGCTTCATCGACAAGAATGCCGCGCTGGCGCTGCCCGACGGGGCGCCGCTGCCGCCGGAATGGCCGGTACCGCAGCTCCGGGTGCCGCCTGAGGACGTCGCGCGCTGGCGCGAGGCCAATGGCCTGGGGAACCGCCCGGCCGTGGCGCTGGCACCGGGATCGGTGGGTGCCGCCAAGCGCTGGCCCTATTACGGCGAGGCGGCCCGGCTGCTGCGCGAGGCCGGCCTCGACGTCTGGGTGGTCGGCGGCCCCGGCGAAAAGGCGCTGGCCGCCGAGATCGTCGCCACCGGCGGACCGGCCGTCCGCGACCTGACTGGAACCGACTTGCGCAACGGTATCCTGGCCATGGCCGCGGCCGGCGTCGCCATCTCCAATGATTCGGGGCTCATGCACATTGCCGCGGCGCTGGGGACGCCGACCATGGGTATCTTCGGTCCGACCAGCCCCTACCACTGGGCGCCGCTGAACGGTCTTGCGGCGACGGTTCAGACCAGGACACAGGTCCCCTGCCAGCCCTGCCACCGCCCGGTCTGCCGGATGAACGACCACCGCTGCATGCGCGACATTCCGGCGACCGATGTTGTCACCATCGCCCAGCGGATCCTTGCCGACGCGGCGATACCGGTCGCGCACTAGCTTGCGAAGCGGCACCGCGCCCCATACACCGGCCCTGACGTAACCCGAGCCGCCACGTGACCCGCGCACCCGACCCGATCGCCAACCATCTCGCCCGCTCCCGCGCCGCCATGGAGCGCGCCGCCGACGATGCCGCGATGCTCGCCAGCGCCCGACGGATCGCGGCGAGGATCATCGCGGCGCTGCGCGGCGGCCACAAGCTGCTCATCGTCGGCAATGGCGGAAGCGCGGCGGACGCCCAGCACATCGCGGCCGAGATCGTCGGCCGCTACAAGCAGGAGCGGCCGGCCTACGCCGCCATCGCGCTGACCACCGACACCTCGGCGCTGACCGCGATCGGCAACGACTACGGCTTCGATCACGTCTTCGCTCGCCAGGTCGAAGGGCTCGGTACACCGGGCGACGTGCTGCTGGCGATCTCGACCTCCGGCCGCTCGCCGAGTATCCTCAATGCGCTGCGCAAGGCGCACGAGCGCGGGCTGGTCACGGTCGGCTTCACCGGCGCCAAAGGCCTCGCGATGGGCGAATCGTGCGACGAGCTGCTGGTCGCGCCGAGCGACGACACGCCGCTGATCCAGCAGATCCACCTCGCGACGGCGCACGGCATCTGCGAGGTGATCGAAGCGGCGCTGATGCAGGACGAGGGCTAGATGACGACTGCTCAGCTCAAGCCGGCGGCGTTTCTCGACCGCGACGGCGTCATCAATCACGACGACAACTACATCGGCTCGCGCGAGCGCATCCGTTGGATGCCGAATGTGGCCCACGCGATCCGGCGTCTCAATGACTCCGGCTATCACGTCTTCCTCTTCACCAACCAGTCCGGAGTTGCCCGCGGTCTGTTCAGCGAAGACGACGTCATGGGTCTGCACGACTGGATGCGGGCGGAGCTCGCGGCGCAGGGGGCTGTCATCGACGACATCCGCTATTGCCCCTACCACACCGAAGGCTCGGTTGAGCGCTATCTGCGCGAGCATCCCTGGCGCAAGCCGGCGCCCGGCATGATCCTCGACCTGATGCAGCACTGGCCCATCAGGCGCGAGGGCAGCTTCGTGATCGGCGACCGCACCTCGGACATCGCCGCCGCCGAGGCGGCCGGCCTGCCCGGCTTCCTGTTCGCCGGCGGCGATCTCGATGCGTTCGTCGCCGACATCATCGCTCAGACCAGTCGCCGATAAACGGCGGCGATCTTGTCGGCCTCGGCCTCGAGGCTGAACCTCTCCACCACGCGCTGCCGCGCCCGCTCGCCCATCGCCCGCGCCGCATCCGGATCGCGCATCAACGGTTCGAGCGCAGCGACCAGCGCATCGACGTCGCCCGGCGGCACCAGCACGCCGGTGATGCCGTCCTCGACCACGATCTCCGCCGCGCCGGCGCGCGCCGCGACCAGCGCCGCTCCTGCCGCCATCGCCTCGATCAGCGTGAGACCAAAGCCTTCGTTGCGCGAGGTGAAGGCGTAGATCGTGAGACGCTGGTACCAGCGCTGCACCTCGGCGATGTCGAGCTCGCCGGTGATGACGATGCGCTGCTCCAGGCCCGCGGCGGCGATCTGCTTCTTCAGCTCGCTCGCGAACGGCATCTGCTCGGGCGTCACGGCGCCGACCAGCACGGCGGAAAAATCCGGAAAACGCGGCAGCAGCCGGCACATCGCGGCGACGAACACATCGCTGCCCTTCTGCGCACGGACGCGGCCGAAGCAGCCGATGGCATGTTTTCCCGGCAGTCCGCTCTCGGCGAAGGCCGCGGCGCGATCCGCTGGCGGCGTATAGATCTCGGTGTCGACGCCATGCGTGATCACCGTCGCGTCGCGCTTCAGATACGACGCCGAGATGTCGCTGGTGGCGATGATCGCGTCCATGCGGCGGATCAGCCAGCGCGTGATCCAGCTGTGATGGCGCTGCGCGGCCGAGGTGAACACCAGCTTGAACGGCCAGCCGAGCGCGCGCATGATCACGCCGACGATCATCTCGTTGTTGCGGCGCGCGTGCCAGATCAGCGGCCGCCGCCGACCCCACAGCTTGAAGAGACCGCTCGCACCGATCCGCGCAATCCCATCCGGCGCGTATGAACCGAGCCAGGCGGCGCGCACGCGCTGCGCCAGCTTCGGCGCCACCATCCGGTTGGTCGCCGTCACGCCGGAATAGCGCCGGTGCAGGTTGGGCACGATCACGTCGAGATCGGCGGCAGAAACACGCTCGGCTTGCACCACTCACTCCAATTGCAGCGGTTCCCTATACGCAACATTAAGCATCGCCGCCAGTTCGCTATGCACGCAAGAGGTCCTTCACTTCGCCGGCGTTAGTTTGCCGGAAAACAAGCAGGGATCGCGTCAAACAATGACCGTGCTCGTGACCGGCGGCGCCGGCTATATCGGCAGCCACATGGTGCTGGCGCTGGCGGAAGCCGGCGAAAGCGTCGTGGTGATCGACAACCTCTCGACCGGCTTTTCCGCATTCGTCCCGGACGGCGTACCGCTGTTCATCGGCGATGCCGGCGATGAAAATCTCGTGGATGGCGTCATCAGCCAGCACGGCGTCGACAGCATCATCCATTTGGCGGGCTCGGTGGTGGTGCCGGAATCGGTGCGCGATCCGCTGCTCTACTACCGCAACAACACGATGACCACGCGCAGCCTGTTGAATGCGGCGGTCAAGCGCGGCGTCAGCCGCTTCGTGTTCTCCTCGACCGCGGCCGTCTACGGCAATCCGGACGAGGTGCCGGTGCCCGAGAGCGCGCCGACCCGTCCGACCTCGCCCTACGGCACCTCGAAGCTGATGGCCGAGATCATCCTGCACGACGTCGCCTCGGCCTATGACCTCAACTACGTGGTGCTGCGCTACTTCAACGTCGCCGGCGCCGATCCGTTCGGACGCAGCGGGCTTGCCACGGTCGGCGCGACGCATCTGATGAAGATCGCGATGGAGGTCGCGACCGGCCAGCGCGCCAAGATCGACGTCTTCGGCACCGACTATCCGACCCCCGACGGCACCTGCATCCGCGATTTCATCCATGTCTGCGATCTCGTCCAGGTGCACCGCGCCGCGCTGGCCTATCTGCGCACCGGCGGCGGCTCGGTCACGCTGAATTGTGGGTACGGCCGCGGCTATTCCGTGCTCGAGACCATCGAGGCCGTCCGGCGCGTCTCCGGCCGCGCCATTCCCGTCCAATACGCGCCGCGCCGCCCCGGCGACATCATGAGCATGGTCGCCGACACCAGCCGTTTGAAGGCGCTGCTCGACTGGACCCCGACCTATGACGATCTGGAAACAATCGCCGCCCACGCCCTGACCTGGGAGGAGAAACTGTTCCTGGAACGCCACAGCGGCACGCTGCAGCGGGCCTCGGCCTAGAATCAACGACTTAGCCGGACGCCGGGGGGCTTGAAAAAGCCGCCCCGAGCGGGCAAGCACTGCTGTCCGCCCGGCGATTTGTCCCGGCGGCCAGGGACCAGAATGGCCGAATTTCCGAAGAAGATCACCGACGATCCCTATGGCGCCGCGATCCTGATCCGCCGCCTCGTGATGGAACAGGGCATCCTCTACTGGCGTCGCTATCTCACCGCTTTTGCGCTGATGGCGGTCTCGGCCGGCGCCAGCGCCGGCGCCGCCTACATCCTCGGCCAGGTCATCAACAAGGCCTATGTCGACAAGAGCATCCCCGGCATCGCGGTGCTCTCCGGCGTCACCGTGCTCCTCTTGTTCGTCAAGGGCGTCTCGACCTACGGCTACGCCGTCATCCTGTCGAAAATCTCGAACGCGATCCTCGCCAACAACCAGCGCCAGCTGTTCGCCAAGCTGATGAGCGAGAGCATCAGCTTCTTCTCCGAGCGTCACTCGTCCGAGTTCCTCGCGCGCCTCACCGCCGGTGCCAAGTCGATCACCGACGTCCTGACCATGCTGATCAACGCGATCGGCCGCGACCTGCTGCTGCTCATCAGCATGATCGCCGTGATGGTCGCGCAGGATCCCTGGATGTCCCTGCTCGGCCTGGTCGTCGTGCCGCCGGCCATGCTGGTGTTGCGCAAGCTGGTGAAGCGCATCAAGGGCCTCGCCCACAGCCAGTTCACCGGCAATGCGGACATCCTCGAGACGATGCAGGAATCGCTGCAGGGCATCCGCACCGTGAAAGCGTTCACGCTCGAGGACGCGATGCGCGCCCGCATCGACGAGAACATCGCGGTGGTCGAGCGCAACGCCAACAAGATGGCCCGCGTCTCCAACCGTTCCAACCCGCTGATGGAGATGCTGGGCGGCTTCGCGGTCGCCGGCTGTTTGATGTATGGCGGCTATGCCGTGGTCGCGCTCAACGCCACGCCCGGCCAGTTCTTTTCCTTCATGACCGCCTTCCTGATGGCGACCGAGCCGGCCAAGCGGCTGGCGCGGCTCAACATCGATCTCAACAGCCAGCTCGTCGGCGCGCGCATGCTGCTCGAAGTGGTCGACAGCCCCGCCAGCGAGCAGCCTGACGACGACAAGCCGGCGCTGAAGCTGACGCAGGCCAGGATCGAGCTGCGCGACGTCTCCTTCGCCTATCGCGACAACGAGCCGGTGCTCAACCGCATGAGTTTCGTCGCCGAGCCCGGCAAGGTCACCGCGCTGGTCGGCCCGTCCGGCGGCGGCAAGTCGACGGTGCTGGCGCTGCTCCTTCGCTTCTACGAGGCGACCGAAGGCGACATCCTGATCGACGGTCAGTCGATCTCGAACGTGTCGCGCCGCTCCCTGCGCGAGCAGGCCGCCTATGTCGGCCAGGACGTCTACCTGTTCCGCGACTCGATCCGCGCCAACATCGCCTTCGGCAAGCCGGGCGCGACCGAGGCCGAGATCATCGAGGCGGCGAAGGCCGCCTGCGCGCACGACTTCATCATGAGCTTCCCGCTCGGCTACGACACGCCGGTCGGCGAGCACGGCACCCAGCTCTCCGGCGGCCAGCGCCAGCGCATCGCGGTGGCGCGTGCGCTGATCCGCAACGCGCCGATCATCCTGCTCGACGAGGCCACCGCGGCACTGGACTCCGAGTCGGAGCGGCAGGTGCAGGAAGCGATCGAGCATCTTTGCCAGAATCGCACCACCATCGTCATCGCGCATCGCCTGCACACCATCATGAACGCCGACGCCATCCTGGTGGTCGAGGCCGGCGACATCGTCGAGCGCGGCCGGCATGACGATCTGTTGCGCCGTGGCGGCCGCTATGCTTCGTTCTTCCGCCTGCAACAGCGCGACATGGGGCCGAACGTCATCCCCATGACCGCCACCTCCTGACCCGCCCATTTCACCGCACCCGAGATCGTTTCATGAGCGCCTCCACCGTCATTCCGGCCCTGCCGCAACCGTCGCTGCCCGTGGTGGGCGAAGCCGGCGTTTTTCCCGTTCGCCGCATCTGGTGCGTCGGCCGCAACTATCTCGAGCACATCCGCGAGATGGGCAATGACGAGCGCGATCCGCCGTTCTTCTTCGCCAAGCATGCCGACATGCTGGAGCCGGACGGCGCCGTGATCCCCTACCCGCCGCTGACCAAGGACATGCATCACGAGGTCGAGCTGGTGGTCGCGCTGAAGAGCGGCGGCCTCAACATCCCCACCGACAAGGCGCTCGACCACGTCTACGGCTACGCCGTCGGCATCGACCTCACCCGCCGCGACCTGCAGCTCGCCTCCCGCAAGATGCAGCGCCCCTGGGAGGTCGGCAAATCGTTCGACCATTCCGCGCCCTGCTCGGCGGTGGTGCCCGCGGCCAAGATCGGCCACCCCGCGACGGGCAAGATCTGGCTGTCGGTCAACGGCACCGAGCGCCAGAAGGGCGACCTCTCCGAGCTGATCTGGAACGTGCCGGAGATCATCTGGAAGCTCTCCCAGCAGGTCGAGCTCGCCGCCGGCGACATCATCATGACCGGCACGCCCGCGGGCGTCGCGGCGATCGTCCCCGGCGACAAGATCGAATGCGGCGTCGACGGCGTGGGCACGCTGAAGGTCTCGATCGGGCCTGCGGCGGCCTGAGCGGCGGCTGCCTGAAGGCAGCGGCCTGCCCCTTGCTTGCAGACATCGCTTTCAAAAAGGCCGCGCCGTGCGCGGCCTTTTCGTTGGTCATCCTGCCCGAAGGCGGACACGCTGCCGACGCCACGGACGGTCCACTCCCCTCCCCCTTGCGGGGAGGGGTCGGGGGTGGGGGTCCACGAATCCCGCTCTCTCGATCGACCGAGACAAACTCGCGCAACGTCATCAACTCTCACATCGGCGCTCCAACGCGTAGCTCGGCCCATCTGCGTCCTCGCGCCCCCGAAGCGCCGTCCAAGAGGAAAGATCGGACGCGCTCCTCATATCGTTCAGCGCCCGGAGACCCCCACCCCCAACCCCTCCCCGCAAGGGGGAGGGGAGCTCACCGTCTCCGCGGCGAGACGTCGCGTCCCCGACGGACAAGGCCCGCACACCCCCTGCTCCGCCCGCGCTTGATCACCGCGCCCGACCACAGCTGATGACCGGGCTCCACCCTCCCCTGGAGGGGGAGGGTCGCCTCACGAGGAGCGCAGCGACACGTGAGGCGGGGTGGGGTGATCTCTCCATGGACGCTCGTGCCCGCGGAGAAATCACCCCACCTCGCTCGCCCGCTTCGCGTGCGATCGACCCTCCCCCTCCAGGGGAGGGTGAGCACCGCGCTCGCGGTATCGTCTGATCCACAATCTCAAACAGCATGCAGGGCTGAGTCAGGCATGAGCACCCACCTCTCGCGACGCATTCCGCGCCCGAGCTATGCCCGAAAGTCCCACCCTCACCGAATGGAGGGCGCGAGGAAGGCCGGACCTCGGCTGAGGCCCGTGGCCCGCCTGCAGAAAAAAAGCAGGCGGCAGTCACCACAGGTACAGCCGGACAGACCCGGCCTTCCCCGCGCGATGGTTTTAACAGGCTATAGCGCGCTCTTCCTGGTGCACCGGGCTTTCTGGCCACCATGTCGCGCAATGCGCTTATCGCGCATCGCGCTGGATACTAGCATCGGAGTATCAGAACCACGCGCCTTCACCGTCCGCAGGCCAGCGTTCGTCCGTGCTCATCACACTGCGCCGCCCGCGTCCACCGCTCCCCGCTGCCAACGTCCGTGACGACCGCGAACCGTCCCCTACCGTGCAACGGGATGGGCGGACTGTAATGCTGATTTGCAGAAGCCATCAAGAGATTTTTGTTTTTCAGAATACCTTGACAGGACTTTGGATGAGGGATGCGATTTGCCCGACGGGTCAGACTAAGCGCCGTGCGGCCCCTAAGGACGGATAGCTTTCTTTGCCCGTCAGCCTTACCGTGAGCTGCATTGCGATTCGCCCGCGCCCTGTCGGGAGGACATCGGTGGCGAAGAGACCGGAATTTTTTGAGGACCAGAAGGCTCAGTCGAGGATCAAGTCTACGATCGTCGTCAAGTACTTCAAGGCCTGGGCCAGAATTATGGCTGGCCAGGTTCAGGACAAGACGGACCCGCGCCTAGCCTACATCGACCTCTTCTGCGGGCCTGGCAAGTACGAGGACGGATCGGTCTCCACACCTCTCCAGGTGCTGGAGCATGTCGTCGCGACGCCGGACCTGAGAGACAAGATGATCGCCGTTTTCAACGACGAGGATACTGCCCGGACGGCGGAGCTTGAGAAGAACATCCTCGCTCTTCCGGGCATCGACACGCTGAAGCACAAGTTCCAGATCCGCACGGGAGAGGTGGATGACGAACTGGTGAAGGCGTTCGGTAGCATAAACATGGTGCCGGCGTTCAGCTTCATCGACCCATTCGGCTACAAGGGCGTTACGCTTGAGCTCCTCGAAGCCTTGATGAAGGGATGGGGCTCGGACATGGTCCTGTTCTTTCCCTTCGACCGTATCAATGCCGCTCTGACTAATCCGAAGGTGACGAAGCATGTAGACGCGCTATTCGGCAAAGACCGAGCCGACCGCCTGCGGGAGCTGACGTCCGGTATGCATCCGGAGAACCGCGAGGCGCTCATCATTGAAGAATTCGCGGAGGCACTCCGGGAGCGCGGCTATTCGTATATCATTCCCTACGTGTTTGAATACGAGCAGAGAGATCGGACGTCGCACTACCTCATCTTCGTGACCAAGCACCCGCTAGGATACGGGATCATGAAGAACATCATGTACAAGGCGAGCGAGGACAAGAACCAGGGCATCGCGCGGTTCGGGTATGTGCGTTCGGCGAGCGACAAGACGCCGCTCCTGAGCCTCCTGAACCGGCCTCTCGATGATCTGTGTGATGAGCTCCTTGAGTTCTTCGCGGGCAGAAAACTCACCATGGAGGCGATTCACCGGGAACACCAGAAGGCGCTCGGCATAAATCCATTCGTCGAAAAGAATTATAAAGACGCGCTGAACATCCTCGATGCCGCGAAGAAGATCACTACCAGCAAGCCAAACCGGCGCAAGGGGACTTTCGCCGACGACGTCGTGGTGACGTTCCCGAAGAAGGAAAATAAGTAATGGCCACGAACTCGAAGATCGAATGGACCGAGGCAACTTGGAACCCGGTCGCAGGATGCACGATCCTCTCGCCTGGTTGTACGAACTGCTACGCTATGCGGCTCGCGGCGCGCCTGGCTGTGATGGGGCAGGAGAAGTACGTGGGCACAACGCGGCAATCCGGTGGTAGGGCGAAGTGGAACGGCGTGGTGAAAATAGACCCTTCCTCGTTGGAGATCCCGCGCAAGTGGAAGAGGGGCCGGCTGATATTCGTGAATTCAATGTCTGACCTATTCCATGACAGGGTGCCGCTCGCATTCGTTCAGAAGGTCTTTATGGTGATGGAGGAGACGCCGCAGCACACGTATCAGGTGCTTACCAAGCGCGCCGAACGTCTCGAGGAGCTATCGAAGAAGCTCCATTGGCCGGACAACGTGTGGATGGGCGTATCGGTCGAGAGCGCGGACTATCTTTTCAGAATTGGTCATCTTCGCCGGACCCAGGCCAGGACCAAATTCTTGAGCCTGGAGCCGCTGCTCGGGCCGTTGGAAAAGATGGACCTGAGAGGCATCGACTGGGCCATCGCGGGCGGCGAAAGCGGACCGGGCGCGCGGCCTATGCCGCTAGAATGGGTTCGGTCGATACGCGACCAATGCGTCGCCGCCGACGTGCCGTTCCATTTCAAGCAGTGGGGTGGAAAGAACAAGAAAAAGACGGGTCGCACGCTAGACGGCCGCACATGGGATGAATGGCCGAACTCGAAGCGCCGTCAGCCGCGGCCATCGGGAACGGTTGTCGCACGCGCTGCGCGATAGGTTCCTGCGTCACGGATACGGCACGAAGAGCGGCACCGAAGGGTTGTTCACGACACCTGGCGAACCGAAAAAGGTCAATAGATGCCGTCGGGCTGGTTAGTCGCAGGCGTAACCCGCCGTTCATCCGTGAACAACAGCGGCGGATTACGCTCCGCTAATCCGCCCTACTCGCCCGCCCCTCACCGAAACGCCGACACCACGATCGCCCCGACGATCGCCACCGTCAGCGTATACTTCGCCGCATAGTACACCGTCCTGTTCCACGCCTTCACCTTCCGCGTCGCGAGGTGAAACTCGTACAGCTTGCCGAACACCTTGTTCAGCACGCCGACGTGCTCGCCTTCGACGTTCTGCGTGGCGGAGGCCTTGACGATGTGGTGGCTGACCCAGCGGTTGATGGCGGCGATGAAGCCGAGCTTCATCGGGCGCTCGACGTCGCAGAACAGGATGATGCGGTTCTGGTCGGTCGCGTTCTCGGCGCTGTGGATGAAGGTCTCGTCGAACATGAAGGCCTCGCCGTCGCGCCAGACGCAGGGCACGCCGTCGACGAGGATGCGGCACTTGTCGGAGTTCGGCGTGACGAGCCCCAGGTGATAGCGCAGCGAGCCGGCGAAGGGATCGCGGTGGGCGCCGAGCTTGCCGCCGGGCGGCAGCATTGCGAACATCGCGCCGTGCACGTTCGGGATGGAGTTGAGCAGTTCCACCGTCTTCGGGCACAGCGTGCGCGCCGACGGCAGGAAGTCGTCGTACCATTTCAGATAGAAGCGCTTCCAGCCGCTCTTGAAGAACGAATAGAAGCCCCAGTCGTTGTTGGCGGCGGCGGCGCGAATGAAGCCATCGTCGAACAGCCGCACCGCCTCCTCGCGGATCTCCTGCCAATTGTCGGTGAGCGTCTTCAGCTCGGGAAACTGCTCGACCGGGATCACCGGCGTGTTGGGCACGGCCGAGCCCGCATACATCAGCACGTTGTAGGGGGCGAGATAGGTCGAGTGGTCGCCGAGCTGGCGGGCGAAGCGCAGCCGCTGCTTGCCGCGGAAGTGGACGTAGAGGGTGGCCCCGATCAGGATGTAGAGGCCGATGAGCTGTGGCGCGAAGAGCTGTCTGAGCATGTCCGGGACCCATGATCCGGCCGCTCAGAGCGTGTTGCGCAGATGTGTCGCCTTCTGGGCGAGATCGAAGGGGTGCTCTGATGCCGGCCAAGCGCCTCAATTTAGCCGCAAGCGCGGCCGGCCGCATCCCTTCGCACATGGGTTGTGAACGGGAATCGGGGTTGAAAGTTCTGCGGCGTGACCCGGCTGCAACAGCCGCCGGCCCCGGCTGTAATCATGCTAAGCCCGCGTCAGCTCCTGCAGGCCCTTGAAGGTCAGCCGCTTGGGGTCCCGGACGCCGGCGAGATACATGCGCCGGATGAAGACGGTCACCGCATCGCGGTCGCAGCCGGTCAGGACGACGATGGCATCCACCGCGGTCTTCTGGGCCTCCATGGGACTGGTCCTCCTGGCAATGCACCCGGCACGCGCAAGCTGTCACGATGCCGATTAACATCGCGTTAACCGTGCGGACGGCCGCCAGTTCCCATGCCGCGATTTCCGCCTTCGCTCCATACGCGAAACCGCGCAGGCCGGAGCGGCCGCCGTCGAACGCCGCAGGAGCGCCGCCGTCACACCAAGAAGAAGTCCTCGGGCGCCCCGATCAGGCGGTCATCGCCGTGGGCCACGAGCTTCCGCCGCATCGGGCGCGCCGGCGGCGTGATCACCCGCCGCTCGAGCTCGTTGGCGCCGGCCAACTGGTCGACGAAGCGGACGGCGAAGCCACTGGGGAAATGCCTGATGACGCGGCCGATGCAGCTGCCGACCGCCAGCGGCGTGCCGATCTCCGGCTGGATCTCCGCCGAGACCGCCGCGCCCGACATCGAGGCATCGATCACGAAGCACGGGATGCAACGGCCGTCGGCGAGCGTCAGCGCCGAATGCGGCGAGTTCGGCACGAAGCGCGCATCGCGGCGGGAGTCGCGGATCGACGGATCCTTCTGCTTCTTCTCCAGCCAGACCAGCTTCTCGGCGAGCTTGGCGCGCTCGGCGCGCGTCATCTCCAGCTCGAGCAGAAAGCCGCCATGCACGGTGTCGCTGATCTCGCCTTCGAACTTGCCGAAGTCGCGGAAATACGAGGTCAGACGATCGCCGACCTTGCCGACCACGGGCACCTCGAGCAGCGCGCGAAACGGCGACACCCGCGTGGTGCGGCAGGCGAAGGATCGCAGCCGTCCTTCCGGGGAATACCAGTTCGGAAGCGTGTAGGACCCGACCGTCTGAATCCTGACCGCGCGCTGCTTCAGGAATCGAGCAACCGACATTGCACGTCTCCCCTCGAACCCATGATGTCCCCGACGATGGCCCGGCCCCCGCCGAGGCACGATATGCCTGTTGCAATTTCTGCGTGCATTTTCGGTCAAACTAAATCGAATTGGGCAAAGCCGCCATGCCCGGACCGTGCGCGCAAATTCTTGAGGAAATCTGAATCCGAAACGGAAATCCCGCTCAACGGAATCGTATGTCCAACCCGTTTCCGCTTTCTGAAAATGCCGGCCCGTCAGATTACGGTGGGGCGCGGCACGTGTTCGTCCCAGGCACGAACGGCTGATCGCATCAGCCGCGGCGCGATCGCGTCACGACGCACACCGTCTCACGATGAGCGTGCGTTCGCGTTCAACGTGATTAGTCAATGATTCATCCTAACGCGCGGCCACCGAGGCGCGGCTGCAACTCACAATTTCATTCAATCAGGCGAGCAACTATCAGCGCGAGCAACCGCGCTGCCAGCAAACAGCTAACACGTTCGTGTCGTTTCGCTATTTGCTCGCTAACAACCTGTTCACCACTTGCGCAATCGGTCCGCACGGCAGCGGCTGCCGCCTATGCTGTTCAATTTCGCATATACTATTGCCGCTTAGTCGTAAGTGAGGGGAACGGCTGTCAGTCGGCTCGCGCGTCGCCCCAGGCGTATGAGTAAGCAAAGTAGTCACGCGTATGATGACCGCACGCATCGTGGTGTTAACCATCGCTCTCGGCGCGGGCGGCGTTGCGGCCTATCTGGTCAGCAATTCCGACGGCCAGCGGCAGACGCCGGCGGCGCCGGTCGTGCAATTGCCGACGGTCGAGGTGCTGGTCGCCAAGAACGACATCGGGCTCGGTCAGGCGATCAAGCCCGGCGACCTGATCTGGCAGACCTGGCCCGAGGCCGCGAGCAACATCTTCATCCGGCGCGGCGACCGTCCCGAGGCGGCCAATCAGCTGGTCGGCACCATCGCCCGCTCGCCGTTCGTGATCGGCGAGCCGATCCGCGAGCAGAAGCTGGTGAAGGCGGACGGCTCCGGCTTCATGGCGGCGATCCTGCCTGCAGGCATGCGCGCGATCTCCACCGAGATCTCGCCCGAGACCGGCGCCGGCGGCTTCATCCTGCCGAACGACCGCGTCGACGTCATCCTGTCGAAACGCGACAAGAACCCGGACAAGCCCGGCGCCGCCGACTTCGTCAGCTCCGAGATCATTCTCTCCAACGTCCGCGTGCTCGCGATCGACCAGGCGCCGAAGGAGAAGGAAGGCCAGAACACCGTCGTCGGCAAGACGGTGACGCTCGAGCTCAAGCCCGAGCAGGCTGAGACTTTGGCACGCGCGCGACAGGCCGGCTCGCTGGCGCTGGCGCTGCGCAGCATCGCCGACGTGAACGCCGCCGACGGCAACAAGACCGAGACGCAGCAGCAGATGGCGCGACGGGGCAGCGCCATCGAGATCATTCGCTATGGGATCACGAGCTCGCTCACGGCGCAGAAGTGACCGAAAGGACGAGGAAGATGATGGGTGGGCATCAACGCGCAAAGTTCGGAACGTGGATCGTCCGCGCGCTATCGACATCGGCCGTGATCGGCCTCGCGCTCAATCCGGCGCTGACGCCGGTGAAGGCGGCTGACGACAGGCTGGAGACGCCTGTGGTGTCGGTCGGGTCGTCGAAGGTTCGCTTCCTCTCGCTCGGCATCGGCAAGTCCATGGTCGTCGACTTCCCGCAGGACGTCAAGGACGTGCTGGTCGCCGATCCCAAGGTCGCCAACGCCGTCGTCCGTTCGGCCCGGCGCGCCTACATCATCGGCGCGGCGGTCGGCCAGACCAACGTCGTGTTCTTCGACGGCGAGGGACAGCAGGTCGCGGCCTATGACATCGCGATCAAGCGCGATCTCAACGGCGTGCGCCAGGCGCTGAGCCAGAGCATTCCCGGCGTCAAGATCGACGGCGTCGGCGAGGGCGTGATCCTGACCGGATCGGTGTCGAGCCCGGTCGAGGCGCAGCAGGCCAGCGAGATCGCCGCTCGCCTCGTCGGCGGTGCCGACAAGGTGGTCAACTCGATCGTCGTGCGCGGCCGCGATCAGGTGATGCTGAAGGTCAACGTGTCGGAGGTCCGGCGCGAGATCGTCAAGCAGCTCGGCATCGATCTCAGCGCCAGCATGACCTACGGCACCGCGGTCGTGAACTTCAACAACACGAACCCGTTCACCGCCTATGGCAGGTCGCTGGTCGGCACCAACGGCCTCTCCGCCACCGGCGGCGGCTTGTCGTCGGTCTCGGCGACGATGCGCGCGATGGAGACGGCGGGCGTGACCAAGACGCTGGCCGAGCCCAATCTGACCGCGATCTCCGGCGAATCCGCGACCTTCATCGCCGGCGGCGAATTCCCGATTCCCGGCGGCTATTCCTGCGATCCCACCACGCGGGTCTGCAGCACCTCGATCACCTACAAGAAGTTCGGCATCTCGCTCAACTTCACGCCCGTCGTGCTCAGCGAAGGACGCATCAGCCTGCGGGTGATGACGGAGGTGTCGGAGCTGTCGAACGACAATGCGATCACGGTGTCGTATGCGCTGACCTCGGCCTCGACCTCGTCGGTGACGATCCCCGCGATCCGCACCCGCCGCGCCGAGACCACGGTCGAGATCCCCTCCGGCGGCTCGATGGCGAT
Organism: Bradyrhizobium sp. SZCCHNS3016; assembly: GCF_032484535.1. Lineage (NCBI taxonomy): Bacteria > Pseudomonadati > Pseudomonadota > Alphaproteobacteria > Hyphomicrobiales > Nitrobacteraceae > Bradyrhizobium > Bradyrhizobium sp. SZCCHNS3016. The sequence goes on along the minus strand of NZ_JAUETE010000001.1, from coordinate 876,675 downwards.
GGCCGGCCTGATCCAGAACCAGACCAAGCAGGCGATCAACGGCCTGCCCGGGCTCAATCAGCTGCCGGTGCTCGGCCAGCTGTTCCGCAGCCAGGACTACGTCAACAACGAGACCGAGCTGATGGTGCTGGTGACGCCCTATGTCGTGCGCGCCGTCGCCCAGAAGGAGCTGTCGCGTCCGGACGACGGCTTCGCGCCGGCCACCGACTCGGAGTCGGCGCTGCTCGGCCGCATGAACCGCCTGTACGGCATCGCCGCCAGGGTCGACGCGGCCACGGGGCAGCCGGCCGGCTTCGGCTTCATCATCGACTGAGATTGCGGGACGACGGGGTACGGGGGAACGATCATGTCGGCAACATCCACACCAGGCGGCGGACGCACGCTGCGCCGGATCGGCGCCATCGCGGGGCTGGCGCTCACGCTCGGCGCCTGCAACTACACCACCGGCGAGGTCGTCGCGACGATCCCGGACGACTACAAGATCCGCCATCCGATCGCGATCGAGGAAGGCCGGCAGTCGACGGTCGTCTTCATCGGCAGCGGACGCGGCGGCCTGACCTACCAGCAGCGCGTGGACGTCGCGGGGCTCGCGCGCTCATGGCTGCGCGAAGGCACCGGCGGGATCATGGCGGAGGTGCCGGCAGGCACGTCGAATGCGCGCGCCGCGGCCGACGCCTACCGCGAGATCCGCGCCGTGCTGACCGCCGGCGGCGTGCCCTCGCACGCGATCACCATGCGCAACACCATGCCCGACGACACGCGGCAGCTCGCCGTCATCCGGCTGAGCTATCCGAAGATCGCGGCCGTTGCCGGCCCGTGCGGGCTGTGGCCCGACGATCTCGGGCCGAACATCAACAATCCCGGCTACAGCAGCAACCAGCACTATCAGAATTTCGGCTGCGCCACGCAGCGCAACCTCGCTGCGATGATCGACAACCCGGCCGATCTCGAGCAGCCGCGCTCGGAGATGGCCGCCTACACGCCGCGCCGCTCCGCGCTGTTCGAGAAGTACCGCAAGGGCGAGTCGACGGCGGTGGCGTATCCGGAGTCAGACAAGGCCAAGCTCAGCGATACAGGCAAATGATCAACGCGTCCCGTCAGAGCCAGGATGAGCAGCCCGGCCCCACCGGCCCGGCCCTCGACGATCACATCGCGCCGGTCCCGCGCGTCTCGGTGCAGGCGTTCTGCGAGACCGACCAGACCTCGTCCGCGATACTCGCGGCGAGCCAGGACCGAAGACTCGGCAAGGCGCACATCACGATCAAGGCGGGCGGCATGCCGCGCGCGATCGAGACCTATCACTCGCAGCCGACGCCGAACGTCATCTTGATCGAGACCAGGCCCGGCGGCGACATTCTCGGCGGCCTCGACGACCTCGCCAGCGTCTGCGATCCCGGCACCCGCGTGGTGCTGATCGGCAGCCCGTCCGACGGCGTCGCCTATCGCGAGCTGGTCCGGCGCGGCGTCAACGACTATGTGATCGGCCCGGTCGAGACCATCGACGTGATCCGCTCGGTCTGCAGCCTGTTCTCGGCCTCGGAGGCCGTCATCACCGGCCGCATCATTGCCGTGGTCGGCGCCAAGGGCGGCGTCGGCGCCTCCACCGTCGCCCACAACGTCGCCTGGAGCATGGCGCGCGACCTGACGCTGGATTCCGTCGTCATCGATCTCGACATGGCGTTCGGCACCGCGGGACTGGACTACAACCAGGATCCGCTGCAGGGCATCGCCAACGCCGTGTTCCAGCCGGACCGGCCGGATACGGCGCTGATGGAGCGCCTGCTCGCCAAATGCACCGAAAATCTCAACCTGCTCGCCGCCCCCGCGACGCTCGACCGCGTCTATGATTTCGGCGCCGATGCGTTCGACGCGATCTTCGACACCCTGCGCATGACCCAGCAATGCATCGTGCTCGACGTGCCGCACCAATGGTCGGCCTGGACGCGGCATGCGCTGATCAATGCCGACGACATCCTGGTGGTCGCCGAGCCCGATCTGGCGAACCTGCGCAACGCCAAGAATCTCCTGAGCGTGCTCAAGGCCTCGCGCCCGAACGACCGGCCGCCGCTGTATTGCCTGAACCAGGTCGGCATGCCCAAGCGGCCGGAGATCGACCTGAAGCGCTTCGCCAAGACCGTCGAGGCCGAGCCGGTCGCGATCATCCCGTTCGACTGCAAGCTGTTCGGCACCGCCGCCAACAACGGCCAGATGATCGCGGAGATATCGGGGCTGAGCCGCACGCCAAAACTGTTCCAGGACATCGCGAACCGGCTCACGGGACGCATCGACCACAAGCCGCAGCGCGGCTCCCTGCTGGCGCCGATCGCGAAACTGCTCGGCGCGAAATAGCGCCTTAGATCATGATGCGATTCAACGGAATCGCATCATGATCTCATCTCCTTGTTTGAGCATGCTCTCCGCGCAAACGCCTTTGGCGTTTGTCACGAGGGAAAACCGGTTTCCACTTTTCCGGATCATGCTCTAATCGTCGGACCGGCTGAGCGCCCGCGCCAGCGCCTTGTCGGGCTCGCCGGCCACCGGACGGTCGCGGCGCGGCGACAGCTCGCGCTGCGCGATCTTGCGGCGCTCCAGGATGCGCTTCACATAGGCGACGCTGGCATTGGCCTGCTCCGGCGGCAGCCCCGACCGCGCGATGCTCTCGGCCTCGCTCATCCTGCCCTGCAGCCCGACGATGACGGCGAGATTGGTCCGGACCCGCGGGCTGGCATCGGGATGTGCGCTGGCCTTGCGCAACTGCTCCTCGGCCTTGGGCAGTTCGTTGGAGAGCGCGTAGGACAGGCCGAGATTGGACAGCACCGAGGGATCGTCAGGGGCGATCTTCAGCGCCGTCATGTAGTATTGCCGGGCCTCCTCGTTGCGCCCCATCTGGTCGAGCGTGGCGCCCTGCGCCGACAGGATGCGCCAGTCGGGATCCTCGGGCGAATGCGCGCGGCTGAGCACGTCGAACGCCTGCTGGAAATTGCCGTTGTCGGCGAGCGCACGGCCGTAGGCCGCCAGCAGCGCCTTGTTGCCGGGGCTGGCGATGCTCGCCTGCTCCAGCACGGCGACGGCCTGCGAGCGCTGGCCGGTGCCGCGCAGGGCGCTGCCATAGCGCAGCGCCACCTCGGGATCGTTGGGATTGGCGCGGAAGCGCTCGCGGAGCTGATCGATCTCGGCGCGCGGGTCGGTGGCGGCCGCGCGGCTCTTTTCGGGATTGCCGCCCAGTGCCCCCGTGACCTCGCTGAGATCGGTGGTCTGGCAGGCGCCGAGACCGAGCAGCACGGCCGTGAACGACAGCGCGAACGCAGCCGGCCGGAGCAGAGGGAGAGAGCGAAGGGGCCGCGTACGCATGCAACTGAACTACTTCGAGACCTGATGATCTGCACGCTGGCAGATTAACCCTAAGGTCCCGTTAAGCAGGCGCGGCCGGCCCGCCTCAATCGATGAATTCGGCGCCGAACTCGCAGCCGATGCGCCAAGCCAGCCGGCACTTGCGCTGGTGGTCGGGCGCGAAGACGATGGTGAACTGCGGGGGAATCTCGACAAATTCGGCGATCACCTTGACGCCGCCGTCGGAAATATCCGTGACCGTGCAGTCCCGCGGCAGGCTGCCGTTGCCGTAGTGAATCTTCGCGATCCTCCTGCACAGCCGACGTTCACTCTTGCGACGGTTCGCCAACATCAACATTTCAACGTCTCACCCACTCAATCGTCCATTCCGGAGAACTCGTTTGTAGCAAGGAAACCTTGGGATCTGACTAGCGCCAAGCCCGGAAATCCGAGGAGCGGATTTGGGTTTCGTTTACCCTCTCTCAGCGGACCGGCAGCAGCACGCCGTCGAAATACGCCGACAGCCTCCCGACGTCGTCGAGCGGCAGGACGTCGGCGACATACTGATCGGGCCGCACGATCACGATGCAGCCTGCGGCGCGATCGATGCCGCGCATCGCAAAGATGTCCTGGCCGCTCTTCAGATCGGCACAGAACATCTTCTCGTAGTCGATGAGGCCATAACGCCCCTTCCGCGGCAGCAGCAGCTCCGGCATGTGTTCGATCGCGAGCTCGCGATGCCCCTGCTGGAACACCGCGCGCAGATCGATCACGGAATCGATGTCGGCGCCGGCTTGGGTGTGGCGGCGCACGGGTGAGGCCGAATCCTCGCTGAGGAATTTGCACAGGCGGCGGATGGCGGACTCCGGCGCGGCTGGATCCTCCGCCGCCGCGAACGCAAAGATGCGGAAGCGGCCGTCGGCCTGGACGACATGGCCGAGCTGCACCGGCTTGGCATCGCCGAGCCGGATCACCGGCGCCGAGTGAAAGCGCTTGCCGATGACGAAGCCGGCGGCGAGCGGCTGGAAGGTGTCGTCGCCGGTGAGAACGGAGGGTCGATAGTGCGTGGCGGTGCCAGCCGTGTAGCGGCCGTGGCGGACGAAATAGTCCTGGGTCTTGGCCGCATCGGCGCCGCCCTGCTTGGCGGCGGAGGCAAGAATTCCTGCCCATTCGCGATCGAAATCGATCAGCTCCTGGGCGATGGCCCGCCGCTCCGCCGAATAGCTGTGCAAGAGCTGCGGCGCGCAACGCTTGCCCAGGACGGCGGCGAGCTTCCAGCCGAGATTGAACGTGTCCTGCATCGACACGTTCATGCCCTGCCCCGCCTTCGGGCTGTGGGTGTGGCAGGCGTCGCCGGCGATGAACACGCGCGGCAGCCGCGTTGCGACCTCGGCCTCCGGCACGTCGTCGAACTTGTCAGTGATGCGCTGGCCGATCTCATAGACCGACCACCACGCGACCTCCTTCACCTCGAGCGTATATGGCGCGAGAATGCGCCGTGCCTTGGCGATCACTTCGTCGACGGTGATGTTGCGCCCCGCCACGCGCTCGCCGACCTCGAGCTTGGCAAGCTCGACATAGAGCCGGACGAGATAGCCGCCCTCGCGCGGGATCACCAGAAGGCTGCCATCCTTGGCGGACTGGATCAGCGACTTGAAGCGGATGTCGGGAAAATCGGTCACGGCGAGCACGTCCATGACGCCCCAGGCATGGTTCGCCGAGTCGCCCTGCAGCTCGCGACCGATCGCCTTGCGCACGGTGCTGCGGGCGCCATCACAGCCGACGACGTAGCGCGCGCGCACCGTCTCCACCTGGCCTTCATGCTCCGGATCAATGCGGTCGAAGCTGACGGTCACGCCGTGCGCATCGACGCCTGCGGCCGGATCGATCCGCAGATCACGCAGCCGCCGCGCGTAATGCGGCTCGAGCTTCGCGGCCGACCGGCGCATCACGTCCAGGAAGAAATCGTGGACCCGAGCCTGGTTGAGCACGACATGCGGCATCTCCGACAGGCCGTCCTCGACGTCCTGCACGCGACCGCTGCGCGCGATGTGGGCGGTGTTGGCGTCATCGGGCTTCCAGAACGTGGTCTCGTTGATCCAGCACGCTTCCCTCAGCACTTTCTCGGCAAAACCATAGGCCTGGAACATCTCCATGGTGCGGCAGGCGATGCCGTCGGCCTGGCCGAGCAACAGCCGGCCCGGCTTCTGCTCGACGATGCAGGTCTTGATGTCGGGGAAGGCCGAGAGCTGGGCGGCGAGATTGAGGCCCGCCGGGCCGCAGCCGACGATGAGGACATCGGCTTCGCCCGGTAGCGCGCCTTGCGCACCCTGGCTTGCCACACGTTCGGCCGCGTCGAAGATCTCGGGATCGCCCGGCTGGAAGCCGTTGAGATGAAACTGCACGTGACCACCCTCCCTCGCCATTCTTATTGATCAGTATGCTGATCATCAGTATGCTTGTCAAGCTGGTGACAGGAGATTCGAATTGACCGAGATGCGGGACATGCCGGGGCACCTGGCGCGCCGGTTTCAGCAGATCGCCGTGGCGGTGTTCCTGGCGGAGGTGGAAGCGGCCGGCTTCGACCTGACGCCGGTGCAATATGCGGCGCTGGCGGCGATCGCGGCCAACCCGGCCATCGACCAGATCACATTGGCCGGCCTGATCGCCTATGACCGCACCACGATCACCGGCGTGATCGACCGGCTCGCACAGAAGGGCCTCGTCGTCCGCCGTGCGAGCGCGCGCGACCGCCGGTCACGGGAGCTGTTGATCACCGATGAGGGGAGAAGGACGCTGGAGGCGATCACGCCGGCGGTCGAGGCGGCGCAGCGGCTGATGGTGCGCGGCCTCAGCGAGGCCGAGGCGAACGAGCTGGTGCGCCTCATGCGCAAGGCGATTGCGGCCGCCAACGAACTCAGCCGCGCGCCGCTGCGGGAGGGGGCGGCGGAGCGGTGATGGAGGGCATTGCATTCGGACGTGGGGGGCGCACGCCGAAAGTGCCCTTCCCCCCGGGCGAACTGCCACCTAGTTGCTCATGGCCGGGCTTGTCCCGGACATCCACGTCGTGCTTGCCGGGATGTCGGCATGGATGGGCGAGACAAGCCCGGCCATGACGCCGTGGAGAGATCTCGACGCAGACTCACACCACGTTGCCGATTCCCCCTGCCCTCACGAATACCGCATCACGCCGTCGTCGACCTTGCCGAAGCGCAGCGAGACGATATCCAGCGCGTAGTTCTGGTACAGCCGCCACGGCCGCTTCGAGCCCTGCTTCGGCAGATCGGCAACCGCGCGCTGCACATAGCCGGAGCTGAAGCTCAGCGACGGCAGCGGCGTGACGGTGGAATCGTCATTGTGCGGCACGCATTGGCGATAGCCGTGCCGGTCCATATAGTTCAGGAGCCGGCAGACATATTCGCAAGTGAGGTCGCATTTCAGCGTCCAGGACGCGTTGGTATAGCCGAGCGTCGCCGCCAGATTCGGCACGTCGGAATACATCATGCCCTTGTAGTTGAGCGTCTTCGCGAAATCGACGGTACGGCCATCCACGACGACCTCGATGCCGCCGAGCACCTGCAGCACCAGCCCGGTCGCGGTGACCACGATATCGGCCTCGATTTCGCGGCCGTCGGCGAGGCGCAGGCCGCGCTCGGTGAAGGTCTCGATCCCGGCCGTCACCACCGAGGCGCGCTGCTCGCGAATAGTCTTGAACAGATCGCCGTCCGGCACCAGGCACAGCCGCTGGTCCCACGGATTGTAGCGCGGCGTGAAATGGGTGGCGACGTCGTAGTCGGGTCCGAGCGCGGCGCGCACCCCGCCCAGGATCAGCTGCTTGACCCGCTGCGGCTTGCGCCGGCTGAGCTGGAAGAAGTACATCCCGAACAGCACGTTGCGCCAGCGGATCAGGTGATAGGCGAGGCTCGCGGGCAGATGCCGGCGCAGCTTGTTGGCGAGCGCGTCCTGCGCCGGGCGCGACACCACATAGGTCGGCGAGCGCTGCAGCATCGTCACATGCGCAGCGGTCTTGGCCATCGCCGGCACCAGGGTCACCGCAGTGGCGCCGGAGCCGATCACGACGACGCGCTTGCCGGCATAGTCGAGATCCTCAGGCCAAGCCTGCGGATGCACGATGCGGCCCTTGAAGTCAGCCATGCCCTTGAAGTCCGGCAGATAGCCGGACTCATAGCGATAATAGCCGGAGCACATGAACAGAAAGCCGCAGGTCATCCGCACGGCCTCGACCGTGCCCTGCTCCGTCCGGCGCTCGGCCTCGACGGTCCAGCGCGCGTCCGCGCTCGACCACGACGCGCGCCGGACCCGATGGTTGAAGCGGATGTGGCGGTCGATGCCGTTCTCGGTCGCGGTGTCCTGGACATATTTCAGGATCTGCGGCCCGTCGGCGATCGCCTTCGGATCGGTCCATGGCTTGAACGAATAGCCGAGCGTGTACATGTCGCTGTCGGAGCGGATGCCGGGATAGCGGAACAGGTCCCATGTGCCGCCGATCGCGCCCCGGCCCTCCAGGATTGCGAAGCGCTTGCCCGGGCACTTGTGCTGCAGATGATAGGCGGCGGCGATGCCGGACAGCCCGGCGCCGACGATCAGCACGTCGACATGCTCTGTTGACATGAGGTGTTCCTGGCGTTTCCTGGTGCAGCTTTCTTGCTCTGGAACCGACAGTCGCAACCCCGCCCGGCGCTGTCAAATCCCGCCGCGTTCGCAGTCGGTCAACTCTCCTGCGCTATGAGCGGACAACACCCTCGATACGGATCCGGTGATGAACGCTCCCCACCCGCGCGACGTCAGGCCCGGCGACAATGACAGCCCGGGCGGCAGTGGCGCGCTGTCGCAGCGCGTCGCCTTGGGATTCTCGCTGTTCGCAATCGGGCTCGCGGCCTGGTCGCTGTTCCCGAGCTTTCCGGCCGGCCAGCTGATTGCGGTCGTCACCGTCATCCCGCTGCTGGCGCTCGTCCTCACCTTGCGCTTTCCCGGGCGGTTCCGCATCGGCCTCGGCTCCGGCCACGGCGCCAATCTCGGCACCGGTTGCATCGTGGCGGCCGGCACGCTCGCCGCGCGTACGCTGTCGGACGTCAACCTCGTGAGCTGGCTGCCGCTGACAGCGTTCGCGATCGCGGTCGCGACGATTTTCCTCATCGTCGCCGTCCGGTTCGAAACCCAGCTCCGCCGGCGCGGCTGGCGGCTGCTGCTGGCGGCGCTGTTCGTCGGCGCCTATGCATTCGGAGCGCTCGGCCAGTTCAACACCGCGCTCGACCGCTCCGCGCCGGCACTGCTGCGCAGCCGCGTGCTCGCCAAGCATCTCGGCCATAGCCGGCTTGCGACCTATCAGCTCACGCTCGAGCCCTGGGGTCCGTTCGCAACGCCGACCGACGCTCATGTGCCGCAGGACCTCTACGAGCGGCTGCAGCCCGGCGACACCGTCTGCCTCCGCCTGCGCGACGGCGCGTTCGGCATGGCGTGGTTCACGGTTGCGGCGTGCCGGTGAGGCGCCGCTCCGCGACCGTTGGCCATGACGGATCATTTGCGCAGCGCCGCGATGCTGCGTATGTCTGGACGAGCTTCGTAGCCCGCATGAGCGTAGCGATATGCGGGCTCTCGCGCGCAATCCCGGTGACCCCGGATATCGCTTCGCTCATCCGGGCTACGATACAGCGAACCACTCTGCATGACCGACTTTCTGCCTCGCCCCTTCGCCGTCGATCATCCCGATGTGCTGGAGCTCGACATCACGGCACTGGACGCACGCCCCGGCGCGGTGCTGCTGGCGCGCTCGCCGTTCTATCCCGGCGGCGGCGGCCAATTGCCGGACCGCGGCACGATCGCGTGGAACGGGATCGTCCGCGACGTCACCGGGTTCGAGCCGACCGCTGATGGCATCTGGCACCTGATCGGTGACGACGCCATCCCCGGCGGAACGATCGAGCTGCGCGTCGATCCGGCGTTCCGGCAGCGCATGAGCGAGCAGCACACGGTGGCGCATCTCGTCAACAGTGCCGTCTACACGCTGTTCGACGGCGCGCTGCTGACCGGCGTCCGCATGACCGAGACCGACGAGTTCAGTGTCGATTTCGATCTGCCCAAGGTGGCGCCGGAGCAGCTGCGCGCGGTGGAGGACGCGGTCAACGCGGCGATCTCGGACGATCGCCCGGTCCGCGCCTTCGACATGGGCTACGACGAGGCACAGGCGACCGCGGGCCTGTTCCGCGCCAAATCCGTCGCCCCGCCGCGCCAGGCCGACGGCCTGATCCGCATCGTCGACATCGACGGCCTCGACCGCCAAGCCTGCGGCGGCACGCATCTGGTCTCGACGGCGCAGGCCCGGCCCATCCGCATCCTGAAGGTGGACAACAAGGGCCGGCAGAATCGGCGCTTCAGGATCGGAATGCAGAGCGCTTAGGAGCGACTTGCAGCGGCTCACGACGCGTAGCCCGGATGAGCGAAGCGACATCCGGGGTCTCACGCAGTGTGCCGGTGAACCCGGATGTCGCTTCGCTCATCCGGGCTACAAGCACGTTGACGATCACTCTGTTTATTGCGAGCGGCATCACGTCCGATGCGCGATCACCTCGAATCCCTCCTCGGGCGTCGGCGCCACGAAGTAGGAGGTGAACAGGTCGAACTCCTCATCGGTCACGGTGAAGGCGTGGCGGCCTTCTGCGTTGCGGGCGCGCAGCCGCGCCTTGCAGACCTCGTCGGGGACATCGAGGTGATGCAATTGGTGCGGCACGCCGGCGGCTTCGAACAGACTGCGCGTCCAGGCGCGGCTCGCCGGCGTGTTGGCGGGGAAGTCGAGCACGACCGAAACGCCGGCTCGCAACAGCGCGACGACGTGCGGCCCCATCACGCTGCGCAGCCGAGACGAATTGCGCACGTAGTCGGCCAGGGTGCTCTGCTCGCCGGGATAGAGCCGCGCCAGCCAGTCGTCCTCAGCAATCACGACGGTGGCCGGGCGCCGGCCGAGCGCGGCAGTGAGCGTCGATTTGCCGGCAGCGATCTTGCCGCACACGAGGTGCAGCGTCGGTTGGTTGGGAGACACGGATACAGACCTCGCATACGGCGCCTCTTCGGGCGCCAAGAGCATTCACAGGAAATTCTCACAGGCAGAAGCGCCCGGCCCGACGGATCAGGCCGGGTCGGTAATTCGGCTGCTCAGTGCAGCGCCTGCGATGTGAATGCGGAAGGTCATGAGGATGTATTTGACAGTTATTGGCGACGGCGTCCAGACCCGGCCTCATCCGTCGCTCGAGAACGCATCGCGATTGAGTTTGACTCGCAAGACGCGGGCACCAGCATTTCACTCACGCTGCGGCTCACGACTGAGTTGAAGTCACTTCACTGTGGCCGAATTGATCCACCCTGACGGGAGTCGACGACGCCGCAGATACTCCATTGCCAATGCGATGTCCGCTCCTGTAGGTCATTCCAAGGGACGGGAGCGTCAGCCGGTGGCTCGTCAGGGGCGTCAACTACAAGGCATCGCATCAGGACGACGTGAGGCGCGCATGCGCTCGGCGCGGCGGCGCGCAGCGCTGTCGCGGCTCGGCGGCGCTCTCGTCTGGTTCGCGGCATGGGCCCTGATCTTCCAGTCCGCGCTGGCGCTCTCCGCAATGAGCGCTGCGGTTGCGGCTCCCGACACCGTCGCCATCATCTGTCAGAGCTCCACCGACGGTCCGTCGTCGGACGATATCGGCACTGCGGCCAAGCAATGCGCGAGTTGTCCGTTCTGTGCGCTCGGACGCGGCGTCGCCGTCCCGCACGTACCCACCGTGGCGCGGCCGATGCCGGTGGTCGTGGCGATCCTGATTGAGCGGATCGACGTCGTTGCGGCGCTCCGGCCGGCGCTCGAACTGCCGGTCGCTCGCGGACCACCGGCGGCCGTCTAGGCCGATCACCCCAGACATCTCATCCCGTCACGATGCGGCCGGTCTCGTCCGCGCGCGCTGTGGGCTGCCGTCCGGCGGTCGCCGCAGCCGTGCCCGCAGCCGCCTCGTCACGACATGTTCACGGGGCCACGGCGCGCTCGCCGCCAGACGCCTCTCCCATTCCTATTCCGAGATCCCATCATGGACCAATGTTCGACACCCGTCCGGCGGCGGTTGCTCCGCTCAACCACCGTGCTGACATCGCCCGCGCTGCTGGCATTCGCCCTTTCGAGCCCCGTGCTTGCGCAGGACCCATCGCGGGCTCGCTCTGCCGCCACGCTGCCGCAGGTGACGGTCACTGTCCCGCAGCCCCGCCCGGCCGCCCGAACGGCCGTCCGCCGCAGGGGCGCACATGCGGCGACGACCAATCCGGCAAGCGCGCCACCGCCGCAGGCGACCTCATCCGACGGCGTCGCCGCGCCTCCCGGCGCCACTTCGGTTGCGCCGGGTGACATCCTGGCGAAGCGCGCCATCACGAACGACACCGCTGCGCTGTTTGCCGATGTGCCCGGCGTCAGCCTCTATTCGGCCGGCGGGGTCTCGAGCCTGCCGGCGATCCATGGCCTCGCCGACGACCGCCTGCGCATCAAGGTTGACGGCATGGACACCATCGCCTCATGTCCCAATCACATGAACCCGGCGCTGTCCTACATCGATCCGGCCCAGGTCGCCGCAGCCAAGATCTGGGCGGGCATCACTCCCGTGAGCGTCGGCGGCGACTCGATCGGCGGCACCGTCGCCGTCAGCTCGCCGGCGGCCCTGTTCGCGGCGCCGGGGCAGAGCCTGCTGACCAAAGGCAGCATCGGCACGTTCTACCGCAGCAACGGCAACGTGCGCGGCGTCAACCTGTCGGCCACCATGGCCACCGAGAACTACAGCGTCAGCTACAGCGGCGCCGCCGTCAAAGCGGACAACTATACGGCCGGCGGCAACTTCAAGAACTTCACCCTGAGGAGCTCCATCACGCCGGTGCTTCCCCTCGATCAGGTCGGCTCATCCGCCTACGAGACCAGGAACCACCTGATGGGCATCGCCTGGAGCAAGGACGGCCAGCTCATCGAGCTGAAGGCGGGAGTACAGGAGGTCCCCTATCAGCTCTACCCGAACCAGCGCATGGACATGCTGGGCAACGATGCCTACAGCCTCAACCTGCACCATCTCGGCCGGTTCGACTGGGGCGATCTGGACACCCGCCTCTATCACCAGTCCGTCGATCACTACATGAACTTCGGCGGCGATCGGCTGCTCTCGTATGGCACGCTGCGCCCGCCGAACACGACGGGTGCGAGCTATCCGGTCAACGGCATGCCGATGTATACGCGCACCAAGACCAACGGCCTGACCTCCAAGGCCGACATCACGCTGTCGCCCCGCGACGTGGTCCGCGTCGGAGTGGATCTGCAGACCTATCGTCTCGACGACTGGTGGCCGCCGGCCCCCGATTGCGGCGTCGGCAACTGCATCGGCGGCATGGCGCCGCTGACGTTCTGGAACGTCAACGGCGGCAAGCGTGACCGGGCCGGCGTGTTCAGCGAGTGGGAGGCGAAGTGGAGCCCGTCCTGGCTGTCGCTGCTGGGCGTGCGGTTCGAGCGCGTCGAGACCGACACCGGACCGGTCGTCGGCTACAACACCAGCACCACGCCGCTGACATCGGGGTTCATGTCCGGCATGTACGAGACGAGCTCGGTCGGCTCCCGCGCGGCGTTCAACGCCATGGATCGCTCGCGAAAGGACAACAATGTCGATCTGACGGCGCTGTTCCGGAACACGCCAAGCGCCCATCTCACCTTCGAGTTCGGCGCGATGCAGAAGACCCGGTCGCCGAATCTCTACGAGCGTTATTCCTGGTCGCGCAACACCATGGCGCTGGAGATGAACAATTTCGTCGGCGACGGCAACGGCTATCTCGGAAACCCCAATCTGAGACCCGAGGTCGCCCATACTGTGAGCTTCACCGGCGCCTGGCACAGCGCCGACCATGAGGCAGAGATACGGCTCACACCCTATTACACCCATGTGCGCGACTACATCGATGCGGTGCAGTGGAAGGCCGCCACCAACACCGCTGCCGTGCCTGCCGTCGCCAACCAGTTCGTGATCATGAAGTACATGAACCAGCAGGCACGGCTGTACGGCTTCGATCTGTCCGGCAAGGTGCCGCTGGGCAGAACGCCGATCGGCGATTTCGGCCTGAAAGGAGTCCTGAGCTATACCAACGGCAGGAACCTCGACACCGGAGGCGGCCTCTACAACATCATGCCGATCAACGGCAAGCTGACGCTCACGCACCGGCTCGACGGCTGGGACAGCGGCCTCGAGCTGGTGATGGTGGGCCGCAAGTCCGACGTCTCCGTCGCGCGCAACGAGCTCAAGACCCCGGCCTACGGCCTGGTCAACCTGCGCAGCAACTACAGCTGGCAGAAGCTGCGCATCAGCTTCGGCGTCGAGAACCTGTTCAACAAGCTCTACTACCTGCCGCTCGGCGGCGCCTATATCGGCGAGGGTGCATCGATGTCGTTCAACAAGGAGGCCGGCACCGTCGCTGCCACCGGCGGCGGCGTATCGGGCACCGCGACGATGTGGGGCACCGCCGTTCCCGGCCCCGGACGTTCGTTCTATCTGGGTGCGAACCTGGAATTCTGACGCCGGCATTCGCATCTCGCCCTGTCCCGCCAGCGGGACCGGGCGAGAGCGGACGCCAGACGACCACAGTGTCGCGATGAGCAGCGCGAGCGAGACGTAACGTCGCGCATCACACCGTCTTGCGATTCTCGGCTGAAAAATCGCGGAGCTGGCGAATTTGGAAAAGCTCTAAGAGCAATTCCAGCCGCCGCTCCGTTGACACATCGGGGCGGTTGCCGTCTCCACTGATCCCACGGTGCATCGTATTTGAATTTGCTCATTGGAGGGATTGATGAGACTGACCATTGCGGCCGCGCTCGCTGTCGCGTTTACCGCCATCTCGCCGGCCTTGGCCGACGGCTACAAGGACTGCACCAAGCTCGACAAGGCGTCGTGGAAGCCGGCGGCCGAGGCGGAAGCCAAGGCGAAGGATGCGGGCTACGAGGTGCGCCGCTCGAAGGTCGAGGGCACCTGCTACGAGGTCTACGGCGTCAAGGGCGGCAAGCTGTATGAGCTGTTCTACAGCCCGGAGGATCTCAGCCTGAAGCACACGATCGCCAAGTAGTTGGCGCAAGCGTCGTCCAGCGTGCTGGATGACGTGACGTGAGAGCCATGCACGGCACAGCCCCCCGCGCCAGCCTGAAACACCGGGACGCCGCCGAGACCGTACGGGTCTGGGACCTGCCGCTGCGGCTGTGGCACTGGATGCTGGCCGTGCTGGTGCTCGTCGCCTGGGTGACGCCGAACGTCCATGACGGCCTGCACCGGATCGCGGGCTACGCGATCCTCGGACTGCTTGCGTTCCGCCTGATCTGGGGCATCATCGGCACCCGCCATTCGCGCTTCCGCAGCATCGGCGCCCGGCTGCGCGCGACGCCCGCTTATCTGTGGAATCTGCGGCGCGGCAGGACCGGACGCTATCTCGGGCTGAACCCTGCAGGCACGGCGATGCAGCTCGCACTGCTGCTTCTGCTCATCGTCTCCGTGGTGACCGGCGCGATGCAGGTGACCGTGCGCTTCTTCGGCATCTGGTGGGTCGAGGACACCCACGAGGTGACGTCATATCTCCTGGTCCCGCTGGTGGTGCTGCATGTCGCCGGCGTGGTGCTGGTGAGCCGCCTGCAGCGCGAGAATCTCGCCCGCGCCATGCTGACAGGGCGGAAGCTGCTGCGGCGCAGCTCGCGCGCGAGCTGACCGGACGGCTCAGCCGCGTACGGCGTAGGGCGTCTGCGCCAGACGGTCAGCCCCCATGGCGAGATCGCGCTGCGCATCGGCCAGCGCCTTGCGTTCGCGCTTTTCCTCGGGCAACGACCAGATCGAGTCGTCGGGCGCGTAGTCCCGGATCAACCTCGTGCCACCGACGATGATCTCGATGGTGCTCATGACGTCAGCTCCACGAACCAGTTCCAATAGAGTACGCGGCGCGGCTGGCGGTGGCAACCGAGCGTCAGCCGGAGGCCCTGCGGTCTCCAGCATCTGTCATCGCCGAACGATCGTTCGCGGCGAGTCGCGCCACACACGGAACTCACGAGCGTTGCACGCAGGCCACAGTTCTCGCAAAAGCTGCGCGGGCGCGGAGATGCGTTATTGCGCCGGGCCGTCTTGCGCCGAACAATCGCAGGTATCGGATGCCTGACCGCCCCTCACCAGCAGGGGCTCGGATTTTGGGGAGGCCGGATGATGAGCTCGCAGCAGCTTTCGACGCGTGCGTTGTGTCGGTCCGTTGTCCTGATAGCTTGTGCGGCGGCATGGCCCGCGGCCGCCGCCGAGATCGAGGCGGCGACGCCGCCCGTCGTCGCGGAGCCGATCGCGACGTCGCCGCAGCCGACCGCAGCCGAGCCTGCGCTGACGACCGCGTCGATCACGCCATCGGCCGTCCTGCCAGCGGACGAACAGGCCGCGCCCAGCGCAGCGACCGAACCGCCTCGGCCCACCGTCGCCAGCGCCGACCGCATCGAGATCCTCGACGAGTGCCCCGACATCGATGCCTGCATCGATCGCTATCTGTGGGCGCTGTACGAGCGCGCGCCGAAGCTCGACAAGATCCGCGAGACCGAGCGCCGCGTCGTCACGGTCAAGCGCAAGGGCCGCATGGTGAAGGTGACGCGCGCGTTCACAAAGCTCGTCGACAATGATTTCACCTGGAAGGATCCGAAGGCGGCCGAGCGCGTCGGCCGCAGCATGATGGAGTACGTGATCGGCGGCATGGACCGCGGCTTCAAGCTGAAGCTGTTTCACACCCTGCACGCCGCCGAGGCCGCAGGTCTCGCGCCGGGCATCACCAGCGGCTTCCGCGACGATTATCGCCAGGAGATCGCGAGCGGACTGAAGGCCGCGACCAACCGCTCCTATCACGGCGGCAGCCTGCGCGGCGGCTACGGCCATGGACTCGCGGCCGACATCGTCAGCGTCAATGGCGCGACGCGCGCGCAGCGCTGGGTGGCGACCGAAGCGTTGTGGAAATGGGTCGACGCCAACGGCAAGAGCTTTGGCATCGGCCGGCCCTATCTCGATCGCGACCCGCCGCATGTCGGCCCGGTCGACGGCGAGGAATATGCCAAGCATCGCGCGCCTGCGGTGAAGGTGGCCGCGGCGGAGACGAAGAAGGGCAAGCGCCTCGCCGCGCGGCCGGAGCATCACGCCGCGAAGCGCGCGAAGGCGGTGCGCGCGTCGGCGCTGGCGTCGCGGCGGACGGGTTGATTGTCACGTACACAGCAGGTGGCAGTATCTCGTTGATTTCGTAGAGCGCACACTCTCTCCGTCATTGCGAGGAGCGAAGCGACGAAGCAATCCAGAGTCGCGCGCGACACCCTGGATTGCTTCGCTTCGCTCGCAATGACGACGTCCCATCTTCGGAGCATCGATGACGACAAAACAAAAGGCCGGGGCAATGCCCCGGCCTTCACCGTCTCCGCAGCGCGTCGCGCCGGATGTCAGTAGCGGTAATGGTCCGACTTGAACGGGCCTTCCGGCTTGACGCCGATGTAGGAGGCCTGGTCGGGGCGCAGCTTGGTGAGGTTCACGCCGATCTTGGCGAGGTGCAGCATCGCCACCTTCTCGTCCAGCGACTTCGGCAGCACGTAGACTTCCTTCTTGTACTTGCCGTCCTTGTTGTTGGCGTAGAGCTCGATCTGCGCCAGCGTCTGGTTGGTGAAGGACGCCGACATCACGAAGGACGGGTGGCCCATCGCATTGCCGAGGTTCACCAGGCGGCCTTCGGACAGCAGGATCATGCGCTTGCCGTCGGGGAAGGTGATCTCGTCGACCTGCGGCTTGATGTTGGTCCACTTCAGGTTCTTCAGCGAGGCGACCTGGATCTCGTTGTCGAAGTGGCCGATGTTGCAGACGATGGCGCGATCCTTCATCGCGCGCATGTGCTCGATGGTGATGATGTCCTTGTTGCCGGTGGCGGTGACGAAGATGTCGGCGCGCGGCGCGGCGTCCTCCATCGTCACAACCTCATAGCCCTCCATCGCCGCCTGCAGCGCGCAGATCGGATCGATCTCGGACACCATCACGCGGCAGCCGGCCTGGCGCAGCGAGGCGGCCGAGCCCTTGCCGACGTCGCCGAAGCCCGCAACCATCGCGACCTTGCCCGACATCATCACGTCGGTGCCGCGGCGGATGCCGTCGACCAGCGACTCGCGGCAGCCATAAAGGTTGTCGAACTTCGACTTGGTGACGCTGTCGTTGACGTTGATCGCGGGCCACAACAAAGTGCCGGCCTTCTGCATGTCGTAGAGACGGTGCACGCCCGTGGTGGTCTCCTCCGAGACGCCCTTGATCGACTTGGCGATCTCGGCGAAGTAGCCCTTCGGCTTCTCCTTGAGCTGCTTCTTCAAGAGCGCGAAGAACACCTCCTCCTCCTCGGAGGCAGGCTTGTCGAGGAACGCCGCGTCGCCGTTCTCGGCGCGCAGGCCGAGATGGACGTACATGGTGGCGTCGCCGCCGTCATCGAGGATCATGTTGGGATGGCCGCCGCCGTGCCAGTCGAACAGCTTGGCGGTGTAGTCCCAGTAGTCGACCAGCGTCTCGCCCTTGACGGCGAACACCGGAATGCCGGCGGCGGCGATCGCCGCGGCGGCGTGGTCCTGGGTCGAGTAGATGTTGCACGAGACCCAGCGGATGTCGGCGCCGAGCGCCTTCAGCGTCTCGATCAGCACCGCGGTCTGGATGGTCATGTGCAGCGAGCCCGCAATGCGCGCGCCCTTCAGCGGCTGCTTCGGGCCATACTCCTCACGCGTCGCCATCAGGCCGGGCATCTCGGTCTCGGCGAGCGAGATCTCCTTGCGGCCGAACTCGGCGAGCGAAATGTCCTTGACGATGTAGTCGGTGAAACCTGGCTTGGCGGTCATGTGGGGTTCCTGTTTGTCAATAAACGTCATTCCGGGGCGCGTAAGCGCGAACCCGGAATCCATCACTTCGAGATTCCGGGTTCAGCGCTATCGCGCTGCCCCGGAATGACGGCCCTAACAACTACACCGCGCGCTTGAACGCTTCGGCGAGGTCGGTCTTCTCCCAGGAGAAGCCGCCCTCGTTGTCCGGCGTGCGGCCGAAATGGCCGTAGGCCGCGGTGCGCGCGTAGATCGGGCGGTTGAGGTCGAGGTGCGAGCGGATGCCACGCGGAGTGAGGTTCATCACCTCGGCCGCCGCCTTCTCGAGCTTGTCCTCGGAAACCTTCCCGGTGCCGTGGGTGTCGATGTAGATCGACAGCGGTCGCGCCACGCCGATGGCATAAGCGAGCTGCAGGGTGCAGCGGTCGGCGAGACCGGCAGCGACGATGTTCTTGGCGAGATAGCGGGCGGCATAGGCCGCGGAGCGGTCGACCTTGGTCGGATCCTTGCCGGAGAAGGCGCCGCCGCCGTGCGGGGCCGCGCCGCCATAGGTGTCGACGATGATCTTGCGGCCGGTGAGGCCGGTGTCGCCATCGGGGCCGCCGATGTAGAACTTGCCGGTCGGGTTGATGTGCCAGATCGTGTCTTTGGTGATCCAGTCCTTCGGCAGCGCCTCGCGCACATAGGGCTCGACCCGCTCGCGCACCTGCGCCGAAGTCATGTCCTCGACCAGATGCTGATGCGAGACGACGATCTCGCGCACGCCCACCGGCTTTCCATTCTCATAGCGCACGGTGACCTGGCTCTTGGAGTCCGGGCCGAGCACCTTCTCGACTCCCGAATGACGGGCTTCCGAAATCAGGCGCAGGATCTTGTGGGCGTAGAAAATCGGCGCCGGCATCAAATCGGGCGTCTCGTTGCAGGCGTAACCGAACATGATGCCCTGGTCGCCGGCGCCCTCTTCCTTCACTTCGCCCGGCTGCAGCGCGTCGACGCCCTGCGCAATGTCGGCCGACTGCGGATGCAGCAGGATCTCGATGTCGCAGGTCTTCCAGTGGAAGCCTTCCTGCTCGTAGCCGATGTCCTTGATGGCCTCGCGGACGACGTGCTCGATGTGCTCGTTGGTAACCGAAGCCGGGCCGCGGGTCTCACCGGCGATCACGACCTTGTTGGTGGTGGCGAGCGTCTCGCACGCGGCGCGGATCTGCCAGGGGTCGATGCCGGCCTTCGGCCCTTCGCGGTAGAACAGGTCGACGATCTCATCGGAAATACGGTCGCAAACCTTGTCCGGATGGCCTTCGGACACCGACTCCGAGGTGAACAGATATGACGCGCGCATCAAGCAACCCCTTCTTCGCCGCCCACGGCGGTCGTTTGTATTGATCCCTAAGGAATGTCAGTCGCGACGCCGCGAGATGACGTAGGACTCGTCGTAGAACCACAGCCCGTTGTGCTTTCGCAGAACCTCTCTGGCGGCGTCGAGCGCACGAGACGAGTGTGCGACCTCCGTCAGGCGGTCTTCCTCGATCTGCGCGACATACACCGCCGCGTTCCAGGCTGCAAAGGCCGTCGAGGTTCCGATGGTACCGGTGACCTCGTTGGGCAGAGCCTCCATCTCATACCTGAAAATCGAGCGATTGTCCGCATAGGCGTTAAAATTTAAGTCCCGCCCACTGGACCCCAACTCGTACTTGACGGCGCGCAATAGCTCATGGCGGCTGACCGAGAAAGGATTTTCTCCGGGCCAGACCGCCTGGATGATCTCCAGGCCCGGATCCTCGCCATGGGAGTGGATTCCGATCAGCCGCCCGCCCGGCTTCAGCGCCCTCGCCAGCGGTGCGATGATGCGCTTGGCGCGGAAATTGACGGAGGAACGGGCCCGGTAGGGCTGCGAGGCGATGATCAGGTCGAAATTGGCCTCGACCCGCCCGGCCCTGGGGATGATGCCATCGAGCAGGAAGCGGTGATCCTCGCGGTAGAGCACCAGCGCGATCGGCCGCTCATAGACCGGCATGCCCGTGCGCTGGGAGACGTTGGCGCGCCAGTTCTGCTCCAGGAACGGCTTCAGCGCCGCGATCTGGGTCTCGAAATCCCCCGACGAATCGCCCTGCAGCACGACCTCGTGCCAGATCATCGAGGCCGCCACCGACGGCGAGGCCGGGGTCAGCCAGGGCGCCTCGGCATAGTTCATGTTGGTGAACACGAACACGCTGGCGGGGTGCTCGAACAGCCGGTCCGGCACCTTTTCCAAGGTCAGCCGGACGTCCTCGAGGCTCAGCTCCTTGCCGGCGACATAAAACGGGATGTGGGGAAAGCGGCCATGCATGGTCCGCAGCACCTTCGACAGCACGGTGCCGTCGCCGACGCCGGCGTCGAACAGCCGCAGCGCCGGCGGCCGCGGATGGATGCTGGCGAGCTCGAGCCCCACCCGTTCCGCCACCACCCGCTTCTCGCTGCAGGTGTGCACGAACAAGAGATATTTCTGGCGGTTCTCGAAGAAGCGGAAATTGCTCTTGGGATCGCGCTTCTCGGGCACGACATCGAGCCGCGGTGGCGGCAGGGTGCCGGTCGACGCCGCGATATAGGCCTGGATGCGGTCGAGCGTGTCGATGGTGATGCGCTTGCCCTCGCGCAGCCGCTGCACCAGCTTGCCGTCGTTGACGGCGCGCCGGCCGAACGTCGACTCCGCCATGTCGGACTGGCGGCAGAACTCCGTGATCTGGGCGAGCAGCTGGTCGTTCTTCATTCGGCCCGGCGGGGTGGGAAACATGAGTGGGCAGCGTGCCCCTGGCCCAACCTCCTAGCACCATCTGCCCACCATTGGAAAGAGCCCGAACCCGGAACCTTCCGGACGCAGAAACACCGGATACGGCGCTGTCGCGCCAGATCGGCACGCCCGGTCGCGAGATGCAGCATGTCCGAATCCTGCTATCCTTGTTGAACAATGGAGACGAAGCGTATCGCCGTCGGCCCGCCGCATCGCCGACACGATCCGCCAGCAACAAGCTCGTCTCGAAGGATTAGGGAGGCACGCATGATCGGTCGTTTTGTCCTTGGACTTGGGTTCTCGCTCGCGCTGGCCGCAGGCCCGGCGCTCGCCGACGACGTCACCGGCGTCTGGCTGCGCGAGAGCGGCGCCTCCAAGGTCAAGTTCACCCCCTGCGGCGGGGCCATCTGCGGCACACTGGTCTGGATCAAGGAGGGCACCGACACCCCGGCCAAGGTCGGCCAGCGGCTGTTCTCCGGCATGAAGCCGACCGGACCCAATGCCTGGGCCGGCAGCTACAGCAATCCCGATGACGGCAAGACCTACGATGCCAAGATGACGCTGTCGGGCGGCACCTTGACGACCGCGGGCTGCGCGCTCGGCGGCATCGTCTGCCGATCCTCGACCTGGACGCGGGCGAATTAGAGCTCCGTTTGCGAATTTGCACTACGGTCTCACCGATCGAGGGCACCAATCGTCCACATGGCAGCGAAGGCACAGGCGCGACTGGGTTTCGTGCTGTTTGCGGTGATTGCCGCGGCAGCCGCGACGTTCGTGCTGGTGCGCCGCTCTGCGACGCCGTCTGGCAGCGACCACCGGACGGTTCGCCAGCTCATCATCCACTACAACCTGCTGGCGCGCCCCGATGATCCGATCATCGTGCTTGGCGACAGCATCGTCGAGGCGGCGACACTGCCAGCCAGCGCCTGCGGACATCCGATCATCAACGCCGGTCTCGCCGGCGCCGGCACGCGCAGCGACCTCGCCGGCTGGCTCAAGCCCGCACTCGGACCGAAGCGGCCGTTCGCGATCATCGTCTCGCTCGGCGTGAACGATGCGCTGACCGCCAAGCCCGACTCCCGCGAGACCTTCGCCGGGCGGTACGAGGCCCTGCTGCGCGAGCTGTCAAAGCTCACCACGCGCATCTTCATCGCTGAGTTTCCCCTCGTCGAGGCGCGCGGGCCATTCACGCCGGCCATGGAGAAGGCCGCCATGGCGAGCATCACCGGCTATCGCGCCATGCTGCCGGACCTCGCGAGGCGCACCGGCGCGACCTTCCTGCCCCTGCCGCCGATGGAGTCGCCGTTCACACTCGAAGGCATCCATCTGAATGCCACAGGCTATCGATCCTGGGACCAGGCGATCCTGCAGGGAACCGAGCTCGCCTGCCGCTGATCCCCGCAGGCAGCGAAAACAATCCTTCACTTCGCGCCGGCTAGGATTGGGCCGCACATCCCATCGAGACGGTTAACGATCACCGCATGGCCCTGCCTCACACATCGACATCGCCTGGGACTCACAAGCTGCTCGGGCTCGAGCTGCTGCGTTTCCTCGCCACCATCTCGGTGCTGCTGTGGCACTACCCGCACTTTGCCTACATCGCCGATGCCCCTGTCGATCTCGTCCGCAGCGAGCTGCCGTTCTACAATGTCCTGTTTCCGTTCTATGAGCTCGGCGAATACGGCGTCGTGATCTTCTGGTGCATCTCTGGCTTCATCTTCTTCTGGAAGTACAGCGCGATCATCCCCGACGGCACGGTCGACGGCTGGACCTTCTTCGTCAACCGGCTGTCGCGGCTCTATCCGCTGCATCTCGCAACGCTGCTGCTGGTCGCGGGTCTGCAGGCCCTCTATGCCGCGCAGCACGGCTTCTTCTTCGTCTACCAGAGCAACGATCTCGCTCATTTCGTCGCCCAGCTTTTCATGGCGAGCGACTGGCTGCCGCCGACCGGGATCAGCTTCAACGGCCCGATCTGGTCGGTATCGATCGAGGTCCTGGTCTATGCGGCGTTCTTCCTGGCGCTGCGTTTCGTCACCACATCGCCGCTCTTGAACCTGGCGATGATCCTGGCCGGCATCGCGAGCGGCACACTGGTCGGCAAGTGTTTCGTGTTCTTCTATGCCGGCGGACTGGCCGCCATGGCGCGGCAGAGCGTCGCCGATGCCCCGTACCGCGCGCGGCTGGAAGCGTTCGCCGCGTGCGCCGTCGTTACAATTCCGCCGGCCCTCTGGCTCTCCGGCGTTGAGCTTGCCGAGCGCTCCGCAGCGCTCCTGCTCGTTTATACACCCATCCTCTTGTTCGTCTGCGCGACGCCCATCACGCTGCCACGGCGTACCGAAGTCCTGCTGCAGGCCGCCGGCAACATGACTTATTCGTGCTACCTGTTGCACTTCCCGATCCAGCTCACGATCGCGCTGGCTTTCGGCGCGCTTGGACGAGCGATCCCCTACGGCAGCCCCTCGTTCTGGGTCAGCTTCATGGGGCTGACCCTGACCACGGCGCATCTCACCTATTCCGGGTTCGAGGCCCCGGCACAGCGGCTGATCCGCCGCGCGCTGCTGCGCAAAAAAGAAGCGGAGCGGATTGCTCCGGCCCCGCTTCCGCATCACTGATCAGCACACCCGATGTCGAGGCGTGCAGTGTTCGCGGCGCGCTTACTTCCCCCAGATCTCCTCGGCGAGCTCGACGCACAGGCGCAGCTTGGCCCACTGCTCTTCCTCGGAGAGGATGTTGCCTTCCTCGGTCGAGGCGAAGCCGCATTGCGGGGACAGCGCGAGCTGGTCGAGCGGGGCGAACTTCGAGGCCTCCTCCAGGCGGCGCTTGATGTCGTCCTTCTTCTCGAGCTCGCCGACCTTCGAGGTGACAAGACCGACCACGACGACCTTGTTGCCCTTGGGCAGGAAGCGCAGCGGCTCGAAGCCGCCGGCGCGCTCGCTGTCATACTCCAGGAAGTAGCCGTCGTAGTTGGTGTTGGCGAGCATGGTCTCGGCCACCGGCTCGTAGCCGCCCGAGGAGATCCAGGTCGAGCGGAAATTGCCGCGGCAGACGTGGGTCGTGATCGTCATGTCGGCGGGCCGCTCGGCGATCGCGTAGTTGATGATGCGCGAATAGATCTGCTGCAGGCCATCGGGATTGTCGCCACGCTCCCTGGCCTTCTGCAATTCGTCCTGCGAGCACAGATAGGCCCACACGGTGTCGTCGAACTGCAGATAGCGGCAGCCGGCGTCGTAGAACGCCTTGACGGCCTTGCGATAGGTCTTGCCGAGATCCTCGTAGAAGGCGTCGAGATCGGGATAGATGTCCTTGGAGATCGACTTGCGGCCGCCACGGAAGTGCAACACGGCCGGTGATGGGATCGTCATCTTCGCCGTCACATGCGCAGTGTCGGCGTGCTTCTTCAGGAAGCGGAAATGGTCGAGCATCGGATGATCGGTCGGGAAGTCGAGCTTGCTGATCACGCGCACCGCGTCATGACGGGTCTGCACGCCCGTGAACTGGATGCCGGTGTCGGGATGGAACAGCTCGCAGCCAGTCAGCTTGGCGAGGAAGTCGAAATGCCACCAGGAGCGGCGGAACTCGCCATCGGTCGCAAGCTTCAGGCCGGTCGAGGCCTGGCGGTGCACGACCTTCTCGATCTCCATGTCCTCGATCTTTCGGAGATCGTCGGCCGAGATTTCGCCCTTCTCGAGTTTGGCGCGGGCTTCCTTGATCTTCTGGGGCCGCAAGAGGCTGCCGACTTCGTCGGCGCGGAATGGGGGCTTGGTGCGTTGCATGTGCTCACTCCTTGGAAGGCGTCGATTCGTTGGATAGACTTGTTGGGCCGGTTGCGATCTGCCTTGGCGTGCGATCCGGGCAAAGCGTCATGGACGGGTCCATCCCCTACCCCGTATCCGATCGGTATACAATTCCGTTGGAACGGGGAGCTTGGCCCGGTCCCCCGCCACACCGCTCGCCTGGGCTGCCAGAAATCATCCAGGGGTGATTTTGCGACCGTCTCCGGGTGGGGCGAGGCGGAAGGGCCGGGTTGCCCTTTGTCGGCGCTTCACGATCGTTCCCTGCGATGGCGAATCCTGCATACCAATGTGGCAAAGGCTGCACGGCACACCGCAATTGCCCCCCGCACCGCTTGCGTGAACCATATCACAACTGCAACCGAAGATGACGCTGCCCGACTGTCGTCGAGCCGGTTGATCGGGTCAATGCGCCGCCGCGCTCGCAACCCCCAGATGCCGCTCAAGCGGCGCCGGATCGGCCTTCAGCGCGCTCGACGAGGCATCATGCACGATAGTGCCGCGCTCCAGGATGACGACGCGGTCGGCCAGCGCGAGCAGCTTCTGCGCGTGCTGCTCGACAATGATGGAGCACAGCCCGCCGGCCCGGCTGATGGTGCCGATCGCGGCCAGCAGCTCCTCGACGATGATCGGCGCCAGGCCCTCGGTCGGCTCGTCCAGCAGCAGCACCTTCGGGTTCAGGGTCAGCGCGCGGCCGATCGCCAGCATCTGCTGCTCGCCGCCCGACAGCTGGTTGCCGAAATTGTTGCGGCGCTCCTTCAGCCGCGGAAACATCTGGTAGACGCGCTCGACCGTCCAGGGGCCGGGCTGCGCCACCGCGGTCATGTTTTCCTCCACCGTGAGCGAGCGGAAGATGTTGCGCTCCTGCGGCACCCAACCGATGCCGGCACGGGCGCGCTGATCGGCGCGCAGGCTCGTGATGTCGGTGCCCGCCAAGGCCAGCTTGCCGGAGAAGCGGCGGGTGACGCCAACGATGGAATTGATCAGCGTGGTCTTGCCGGTGCCGTTGCGGCCGAGCAGCGCCAGCACCTGGCCCTCGGGCAGCTTGAGCGACATGTTCGGCAGCACGACCGCCTGGCCGTAGCCGGCGCGAAGATTTTCAATCGTGAGCAGATCGGTCATCACGCAGCCTCGCCGAGATAGACCGCCTTGACCTGCGGATCGCGCGCGACCTCGTCGGGCGTGCCTTCGACCAGCAGAGCGCCGGAGACCAGGACCGAGATGCGGTCGGCGAAGGAGAAGACGAGATCCATGTCGTGCTCGATCAGCAGCACCGTCACGTCGCGCGGCAGCGCGGCGACGGCGGCGAGAATGTCCTTGCGCTCGCCCTCGGGCACGCCGGCGGCGGGCTCGTCGAGCAGCAGCACACGGGGCTTGGCGGCGATCGCGACGGCGATCTCGAGCAGGCGCTGCTTGCCATAGGGTAAGGTCGAGGTACGATCATTCATCACGTCGAGCAGGCGGAAGCTCTCCAGCGTCTCGGCGATCTCGGCATTGATGTCGTCGCGCGTGCCCATGCGCCGCCACCAATTGCCGCCGCCGCCGAGGCGCTCGGACACGGCAAGCCCGATGGTCTCCAGCGGCGTCAGGTCCGGATAGAGCTGATTGATCTGGAAGGTGCGCGACAGGCCGCGCAGCACGCGCTTGTGCACCGGCAGGTCGGTGATGTCCTGGCCTTCGAGCAGGATGCGGCCCGCGCTCGGCTCCAGCACGCCGGTGAGCTGATTGATGACGGTGGTCTTGCCGGCGCCGTTCGGGCCGATCAGCGCGTGGCGCGCGCCCGGCACGATCTGCAGCGACAGGTCGCGGGTGACGTGAAGGCCGCCGAAATGCTTGTCGAGGCCGCGGGTTTCCAATGCGTAGGTCATGGCGCCTCGTTATCGGTGAGGGCCACCGCGGCCTTGCGGCCGGCGATCTGGCGCAGGATGAGGTTGGGCAACCACAGCGCATAGGCGTGGATGCGGTGGCGGCCCACCAGCACGATGACGACGAGCACGAGGCCGATCCAGAACATCCAGTATTGCGGCGTGATCCACTGGAACAGCTCCTGCAGCATCCGGAACACGGCGGCGCCGATCAGCCCGCCATAGAGATAGCCGGAGCCGCCGATGACCAGCATCAGCACCAGGTCTGCGGAGCGCTCGAACGAGAACACGTCGAGCGAGGCCAGTGCCGTGGTCTGGGTGAACAGCGCCCCGGCAATGCCAGCATAGAACGCCGCGACCGTGTAGATCGCGATCAGGCGCTTGTTGACGGGAATGCCGACGGCGGCGGCCCGCAGCGGATTGTTCTTGATCGCGCGCAGCGACAGGCCGAACGGCGAGTGCACGATCGTCCGCGCCAGCAGAAACAGCACGAACAGCACCGCAAGCGCATAGAAGAACCCGGTCTTGCCGAACATGTCGAAGGCGAACACGCCGAAGATCGGCTGGATGTCGATGCCCTGGAGACCGTCGGTGCCGCCGGTGATGTTGGAAAAGCGCTCCGCCAGCGCCTCCATCAAGAGCGCGATGCCGAGCGTCACCATTAGTCGCGTCAGGTCGACGCCGCGGATGACCAGGAAGCTGGTGGCGAAGCCAAGCACAGTGGCGGCAAGTCCTGCCACGATCAGCGCCAGCACCGGCTCATTGATGATGCCGTGCACCGAGAGCAGGCCCGCGCAATAGGCCCCGACGCCGAAGAAGGCCGCGTGCCCGAGCGAGACGATGCCGGCATAGCCGAGGATCAGGTCGAGCGACAGCGCGAACAGCGCCAGCCGCAGGATCTCGGTCATGATCAGGTAGCGCGATGGAAACGCGAGGCCAACCGCCAGCACGACGATCCAGAAGGCGAACTCGCTCCAGTGCCAGCGGCCGTGCTGCCTGGCGTGAAATCCGACCTCGGTTTGTGCATTCGTCGTCATGCGATCCTCACCGCGTCGCCGTGCGA
The DNA here is from genome assembly GCF_032484535.1 of Bradyrhizobium sp. SZCCHNS3016. Taxonomy (NCBI): domain Bacteria; kingdom Pseudomonadati; phylum Pseudomonadota; class Alphaproteobacteria; order Hyphomicrobiales; family Nitrobacteraceae; genus Bradyrhizobium; species Bradyrhizobium sp. SZCCHNS3016. The sequence goes on along the minus strand of NZ_JAUETE010000001.1, from coordinate 848,960 downwards.
CCGAACAGGCCGTTCGGGCGCCAGATCAGGATCACGATCATGATGGTGTAGATGACGAAAGGGCCAAGCTTCGGCACGTAATATTTGCCGGCAACGTCGCCGATGCCGAGCAGCAGCGAGGCCAGGAACGGCCCGGTGATCGAGGACGAGCCGCCCACGGTGACCACAATCAGGAAGTAGATCATGAACTTGAGCGGGAAATACGGATCGAGGCCGAGGATCTCGGCGCTGAGCGCACCGCCGAGGCCGGCCAGTCCGCAGCCGAACGCGAAGGTGAAGGCGAACACCTGCGGCACGTTGATGCCGAGGCCGCTCGCCGCGCGCGGATCATCCACCGCGGCACGCAGCCGGCTGCCGAACCGCGTCTTGGAGAGCACGAGCTGCAGCCCCACCGTGAGCAGGCCGCAGATCACGATGATCATCAGCCGGTAGCGGCCGATGCCGACGCCGAAGACGTCGAACTGGCCCTGCAGCACGTCCGGCAGCTTGATGAAGATTCGCGAGGAGCCCATGATGTAGTCGACCGCGGCCACCGTCATGAAGACGAGTCCGATCGAGAACAGCACCTGGTCGAGATGGCTGCGCGCATAGAGATGCTGATAGAGTGTCCGCTCCAGCAGCGCGCCGATCATGGCGCTCGCGACGAAGGCCAGCGGCAGCGCTGCGAAGAACGGCCATCCCATTCGGTTGACGAGCACGGCGCAGACATAGCCGCCGGCCATGGCGAAGGCGCCGTGGGCGAGGTTGACGAAGTTCATCAGGCCGAGCGTCACGGCGAGCCCGCAGGCCAGCACGAACAGCAGCATGCCGTAAGCGACGCCGTCGAACAGGTTGGTGAGGATGGCGGTCATGGAGTCTAGTTTCAGTCCCCGGTCATCCCTTCATCCGAAGGGCATGCATACAACGCTTGCTCGGTCTGCGCCTCTCCCGCTTGCGGGGGAGGTCGGATCGCATCGGAACGATGTGATCCGGGTGGGGGAAATCTCTCCACGACGCGTGTGCCGTGGGGTGCCCCCACCCCAGCCCTCCCCCGCAGGCGGGGGAGGGAGCGCACGGTCCGTGCGCGCTTGAGATGACGCCTATCGCGTCACTTCTTGGCCTTGCCCGGATCCTTGACGGCGTCGAAGGTCTGGAACTCGACGTTGTAGAGCTCGCCGTCGACCTTCTCGACCTTGCGGATGTAGACGTTCTGAACGATGTCGCGCGTCTCCGGATCGATCGAGATGGGACCGCGCGGGCTCTCCCAGGCCATGCCCTTCATCGCAGCAATCAGGGAATCGCCGTCGGTCTTGCCACCGGTCTTCTTCAGCGCCTCGTAGATCAGATGGATGCCGTCGTAGCCACCGACCGCCATGAAGCCTGGACGGCTGTTGAACGCCTTCTTGTAGGCCGCGACGAACTCCTTGTTCTTCGCCGACGGATGCGCCGCCGAATAGATGTGCGCGGTGACGGCGCCGAGCACGGCGTCGCCCATGTCGTTGAGCAGGTCGTCGTCGGTGACATCACCCGGTCCGATCACCTTGATGCCGCTCTTGTCGAGGCCGCGCTCGGCATATTGTTTCATGAAGTTGCCGCCCTGGCCGGCCGGCACGAACACGAACATGGCGTCCGGCTTGGCGTCCTTCATGCGCTGCAGGAAGGGAGCGAAGTCGGGGTTCGCCAGCGGAACCTTGATCTCCTCGACGATCTCGCCGCCGCCGGCGGTGAAATGCTCCTTGAACGAGGCAAGCGCGTCGTTGCCGGGCGCATAGTCCGAGGTCAGGGTGGCGACCTTCTTGATGCCGTTCTTGACCGCCCAGTCGCCGATGATGGTGGAGGACTGCGGCAGGGTGAAGCTGGTGCGGACGATGTACGGCGACTTCTCGGTGATGATGGAGGTGCCGGCGGCCATGACGACTTCCGGAATCTTGCCCTGGGTGGCAAGCGGCGCGGCGGCGAAGGCCGCCGGCGTCACGCCGAAGCCGGCGATCACGTTGACCTTGTCGTTGACGATCAGCTCCTGCGCCAGACGCTTGGTGTTGTCGGGCAGCGCGGCGTCGTCCTTGAGGATGACCTGGATCTTCTTGCCGGCGACGGTGTCGCCGTTCTGCTGCATGTAGAGCTTGATGGCATTGTCGATCTGCTTGCCGGTCGACGCCTGGCCGCCGGTCATCGGCACGATCAGGCCGATCTTGAACGCGTCTTCGGCCCGCGCCGCACCGGACGCGAGCGCAGCCGCGGCAAGAGCCGCACTGGCGAGCGTCAGTGTCTTGCTTCGCACGAACATTGAAACTACCTCCCTGGTCGGATCAGGACCGCAGCCCCCGGCCATTGTTGTCTTAACCGTGCGATCTCGTTCACGATATCGCGGGCGCATCGCTGCGGACTCGGGACCCCGTTGTCAATGGCGATCATGGGAGGCTTCGTGAACGGTAGGTTTCCGCAACGAACCACCAATCCGTGATTGGTATATTAATACCGACATCATCGAACGGCCAAATTTTACCAATTGATGGCAAATCGTTAGGGTCCGGGCCGCGGGTCGCCCGCAGCACGAAAGGTCCCACGTCAATGCCGGCCAGACGCCACCCCCGGACCAGGCTCTTTCCGGCCGCAACGATGCTTCTGGCCGTGGCCGGGCCGATCCTCGCCGGCTGCTCGTCGATCAATGAGAAGGTCGGCGCGGGGATGGGCGATCTGATGCCGCAATGGGCCGGCGGCCTGCCGGCCGGCGCGCCGCCCCGTCCAGGAACCCCGGAATACGACCGTTTCATGCAGGAGCGCGAGCGGCAGCGGCAGATGCCGGCCGCCGAACGCGACAAGGAGACGCAGTCGAACGCCAACGCGCAGGCGACCGTCCCCGGCCGCTGACGGGCGGTCGCGACATCAATCCATGAAGACGACGGTCTTGCGCCCGTTGAGGATGACGCGATCCTCGAGGTGATAGCGGATCGCCCGCGCCAGCACGCGCCGCTCGATGTCGCGGCCCTTGCGCACGAGGTCCTCCGGCGTGTCGCGATGGCTGATGCGCTCGACATCCTGGTCGATGATCGGACCCTCGTCGAGATCCCGGGTCACGTAATGAGCTGTGGCGCCGATCAGCTTGACGCCGCGCTCATAGGCCTGGTGATAGGGTTTTGCGCCCTTGAAGCCCGGCAGGAACGAATGATGGATGTTGATGCAGCGGCCCGACAGGCTCGCCGACATCTCGTCCGACAGGATCTGCATGTAGCGCGCCAGCACGACGAGATCGGTCTTCGTCTCATCGACCAGCTTCAGGATCGCCTGTTCCTGGTCGCGCTTGGTGTCCTTGGTCACCGGCATGTGGTGGAACGGGATGTCGCCGAAATCGAGCCCGGCATAGGTCTCGCGCGGATGGTTGGAGACGATGGCGGTCGGAATCATCGCGAGGTCGCGGGTGCGCCAGCGATAGAGGATGTCGACCAGACAATGGTCGAACTTCGACACCAGCAGCATCACCCGGCGCTGCCCGGCGCGGTCGCGCATCTGCCAGTCCATCGCAAAGCGCTCGGCGATCGCGGCGAAGCCGGTCTGCAGCGCCGGCAGGTTGACGGCGAGATCGGCGGCCGTGAACACCACCCGCATGAAGAAGTGACCCGTCTCGAAGTCGCCGAACTGCTGGGCATCGAGAATGTTCTGGCCATTGTGGGCGAGGAAGGTCGAAACGGCCGAGACGATCCCGGGACGATCCGGGCAGGACAGGGTCAGGACATATTGGTGGTCGGACATGGCGATGACGTACCGGGCGGATGATTATGAGGGGAATGATGCGGCAGGCTTGGCGCCCGTTCGGGCCCTGCTCTACCACCCTCCGCGCCCTTGCGCCAACGCTCGGCGCGGGGGCAGGATGAACAAAACATCAACTCTCAAACTTCGAGCATCGCCATGGCTGACAGGCTGACCGGCAACCGCATCCTGATCCTGGAAACCCGCGAGGAGGCGCAGTTCTCGCGGCTGCTCGCCGAGCAAGGCGCCGACGTGCTGCAATGTCCGATGTTCACGATCCAGGATGCGCCGGACCCCGCGCCGATCGAGGCCTGGATCCGCCGCTGCATCGAGCGGCCGTTGGATGATCTCGTGCTGATGACCGGCGAGGGTCTCAGGCGGCTGATGACCGTGGTGCGCCGGATCGGCGTCGAGGCCGAGTTCATCGCCGCGCTCGGCAAGGCCCGGAAGTTCACCCGCGGCCCCAAGCCAGGGCGTGCCTTGCGCGAGTTCGGCTTGGAGGCGCAGGTCACCACGGAGAAGCCGACCTCGGAAGGTGTTGCCGAACTACTGGCAAGCTACGACCTCAAGGGCCATCGGCTCGGCCTGCAGCTCTATCCCGACAAAGATCATTCCGCGCTGATCGGTGCAATCAAGGCTGGTGGCGCCGAGGTCGATCCGGTGCTGCCCTACGTCTACGACGCCAAGGCGGCGGATGCGAACATCCTCATCGCGATCGACGAGATGATCGCCGGCCATGTCGATGCGATCGCGCTGACGAGTTCGGGCCAGCCGCGGCGGCTGTTCGACGTCGCCAGGGCGCACGGCGTGGAGGATCGACTGCGGCAGGCCTTGGCGCGTACGCCGATCGCCTCGGTTGGGCCCGTGGTCACGGAGGAGCTGGCCGCCCACGGGCTTGCACCGTCGATCACGCCAGCAGGCGAGGCCTATTTCATGAAGCCGCTGATCTCGGCGATGGCGACCGCGCTGGGCGCGAAGGCGCAGCGGGTTTGATCGCGCTCCTGGAGAGCCGTCATTGCTTCGGCGCTTCGCGCCTCGCAATGACGGAGAACTAACCCTGCCCTGTCTCGCGCAGGAACGCCTGATAGGCCCGCATGATGCCGTCCTCCAGCGTCGTCGTCGCGCGCCAGCCGAGCGCGGCGAGGCGCGAGACGTCGAGCAGCTTGCGCGGCGTGCCGTCAGGCCGCGAGGTGTCGAAGCTGATCCGTCCCTGATAGCCGACGGTGGCCGCGACCACGCGCGCGAAATCGGCAATGGTGATGTCCTCACCGGTGCCGATGTTGACCAGCCCGGTGTCCGAATAGGTCTTCATCAGGTGCACGCAGGCATCCGCCATGTCGTCGACATAGAGGAATTCGCGCCGCGGCGTTCCCGTGCCCCAGACGACCACCTCGGGCGCATCGGCGAGCCTGGCCTCGTGGAAGCGGCGGATCAGCGCCGCGACCACGTGGCTGTATTCGGGATGATAGTTGTCGCCCGGACCATAGAGATTGGTCGGCATCACGTTGATGAAGTCGGCGCCGTACTGGCTGCGATAGGCCTCGACCATCTTGATGCCGGCGATCTTGGCGATCGCATAGGGCTCATTGGTCGGCTCCAGCGGCCCGGTCAGCATGGCGTCCTCGCGCAACGGCTGGGGGGCGAGCTTGGGATAGATGCAGGACGAGCCGAGAAACATCAGCTTCTCGGCGCCATTCACGTGCGCGGCGTGGATGACATTGGCAGCAATCGCGATGTTGTCGTAGATGAACTCGGCGCGCAGCGTGTTGTTGGCGACGATGCCGCCGACCTTCGCTGCAGCGAGGAACACGACCTGCGGCCTGGCGCGAGCAAACCAGGCGAACAGAGCCGCCTGGTCGCGCAGATCCACCTCGCTGCGCGGCACCGTCAGCAGCTCGACGCCTTCGCTCGCCAGCCGCCGCACCAGCGCGCTGCCGACCATGCCGCGATGGCCGGCGACGAAGACACGCTTGCCGCCGAGATCAAACGGCGTTGCCAATGCTCGCCTCCCGCCGTGCGGCGCACAGATCGCTGGCGACCATTTCCTTGACCAGCTCGGCGAAGCTCGTCCTCGGTTTCCAGCCGAGCTTGTCGCGCGCCTTGCTGCAATCGCCGATCAGGAGGTCGACCTCGGTCGGGCGGAAATAGGTCGGGTCGATCCGCACCACCGCCTTGCCGGACTTGGCGTCGATCCCGGTCTCCTCGACCCCCTCGCCGCGCCATTCGATGCGGCGATCGACCTCGGCGAAGGCGAGCTCGACCAGCTCGCGCACCGAATGGGCCTCACCGGTCGCCAGCACAAAATCGTCGGGCGTATCGGCCTGCAGGATGCGATGCATGCCCTCGACATAATCGCGGGCATGGCCCCAGTCGCGCTTGGCCTCGAGATTGCCGAGATAGATCGTCTCCTCCAGGCCGATCTCGATGCGGGCGACGCCGCGGGTGATCTTGCGGGTCACGAAGGTCTCGCCACGGATCGGGCTCTCATGGTTGAACAGGATGCCGTTGCAGGCGAACATCCCGTAGGCCTCGCGATAGTTCACGGTGATCCAGTAGCCATAGAGCTTGGCGCAGCCGTAGGGCGAGCGCGGATAGAACGGCGTGGTCTCCCGCTGCGGGATCTCCTGCACCAGACCGTAGAGCTCCGAGGTCGAGGCCTGGTAGAAGCGCGTCTGCTTCTCCATGCCGAGAATGCGAATGGCTTCCAACAAGCGCAGAACCCCGAGCGCATCGGCATTGGCCGTGTATTCCGGGCTCTCGAAGCTGACGCCGACATGGCTCTGGGCGGCGAGATTGTAGATCTCGTCGGGGCGTATCTGCTGCACCAGCCGGATCAGGTTGGTGGAATCGGTCATGTCGCCGTAATGCAGCAGGAAGGGCACGTTGCCTTCGTGCGGATCCTGGTAAAGATGATCGACCCGCGCGGTATTGAAGGACGATGACCGCCGCTTGATTCCGTGCACGGTGTAGCCGAGACCGAGCAGATATTCGGCCAGATACGCGCCGTCCTGGCCCGTGACGCCCGTGATCAGCGCCACGCGGCCGCTGCAGTCCTTCCCCGCCATGGTCACTCCAACACCGTCTCGGCCCTTCAAGGCCGGAGTTCCCGGTGAGCAGTCCACAGCCGAGGCCGCGGGTCAAGCTCAACGACGAACCAGCGCCGGATAGACCCTGAAGGGGCCTGCGAAAAGCGGAATCTAATCCCCGTAACAGCGCAGGCGGTCGAGATCGATGACCGTCACTCCGCCATATTCCACGCGCAGCAGGCCTTCGCGCTCAAGCGTCTTCAGGCATTGGTTTGCATTCTGCCGCGACAGGCCCGAGAGCGCTCCGATCTCCTCCTGGGTGATCTCCAGGTGACGGGTCGTATTCGGGTAGAGGATCGGGTTGAACAACGAAGCGATGCTGCGGGCGAGCCGCGCCGTCGCATCCAACGTGCGGCCGACCTCGACCAGGCCGATGAACTGGCCGAGCCGCTCGTTGAGCTGGGTGACGAGGAAGCGGTTGAAGCCGACGCTGTTCTCGAACAGCCACATGAAGGTCGGCCGCTCCATCAGCGCGACGCGCGTATCGCGCAGTGCCACGACGTCATAGCGGCGCGGCTCGTTCTTCAGCACGCTGCCCTCGCCGAACCAGGCGCCTGCCGACATGCCGGCGAAGGTCGTGGCCTTGCCACCGCGTGACACCGTGCTCATGCGTGCCAGACCGGTGACGATACCGGTCCAGTATTCGAACGGGTCGCCGCGAACGAAGATGTGCTCGTTGGCCGCATAGGAACGCTCGACGATGCCGGACGAGGCGGTGTCGATTTCCTCGGGCTTCAAATGGCGGGACCATGGCGCGATGCGCAGAAGGGTATCGGAAGAGATCAAGCCGTCATCTCGTCTCGTGGAAGCTCGCGGCGACCATATTGCATCGCAACAATCCTGCGGTGAAATTTGCCTGGGAAATGTCAGGCGCAAGACAGTTCCTCATAGCGCTTTCCCCTATCGAGGACCACCGCCTTCGACTCGCGCATCCCGGGACGGGATGACGCGCGCCTGAGATGCGGCAAAATGCACCCGCTCGGGTGGCCCGTCATTCGTCGGATGGCGCGGAACTCATGCCCGGGATAGGATTGCAACCGATGCGACGAGCCTAACGTCGCACGACACGATGCCTGAAGAGCGCGCCAAGCGCCGAAGACAGTTCGGGAGGACGACTTGGACTATACGTTGGAAGCGCGCGGAGTCTCGCTGCGTTTCGGTGGGGTGAGAGCCCTGACCGACGTTAGCTTCGGCGTGCGCGAAGGCGAGCTGTTCTCGATCATCGGCCCCAACGGCGCCGGCAAGACCTCGATCGTCAACTGCATCTCCGGCCGCTACAAGCCGACCGAAGGCCGCCTGCTCCATCGCGGCCGCGACATCACCGGCTTGCCGCCGAGCGCGCGCGCCAACATCGGCATCGGCCGCACCTTCCAGAACCTCGCGCTGTTCCACCACATGAGCGTGCTCGACAACATCATGGTCGGGCGGCATCACCTCTTGAAGAACAACTTCCTCACCGGCTCGCTCTATTGGCTCACCGGCGCACGGCGGGAGGAGCTGAAGCATCGGGAGAAGGTCGAGCAGATCATCGACTTCCTCGACCTGCAGTCGGTGCGCAAGGCGCCGGCCGGCACCCTCTCCTACGGTTTGCGCAAGCGCGTCGAGCTGGCGCGCGCGATGGCGCTCGAGCCGCATCTCATCCTTCTCGACGAGCCGATGGCCGGCATGAACTTCGAGGAGAAGGAGGACATGGCGCGCTACATCGTCGACCTCAACGAGGAATTCGGCATGACGGTCGTGATGATCGAGCACGACATGGGCGTGGTCATGGACATCTCCCATCGCGTCATGGTGCTCGATTTCGGCCGCAAGATCGCCGAAGGCGACCCCGCCGCCGTGCTCGCCGATCCCCACGTCAAGCGCGCCTATCTCGGCGAGGAGGACGAGCTGCTGGTCGATCCCGACGAGGCGCCGTCCATCGCGGAGGACGCGGCATGATGGACTATGCAGGGCGCGTCCGGCAGGCCGACACCTATCCGAAGCTGCTGCGCCTCAATGCAAGCGAGCACGGCAAGGAGATTGCGCTGCGCGAGAAGAATCTCGGGCTGTGGAGGACCTTCACCTGGGTCGACTACCAGGCGCGGGTGCGCGACTTCGCGCTCGGCATGGTCGAGCTCGGGCTCGGCAAGGACGATGTGATCGGAATCATCGGCGACAACCGGCCGGACTGGGTCGCGGCCGAAATCGCGACCCACGCGATCCGGGCCTTGAGCCTGGGCCTCTATCGCGACGTGCTCGATGACGAGGCGGCCTATCTCTTGAACTATGGCGAGGCGCGGCTGGTCTTCGCCGAGGACGAGGAGCAGGTCGACAAGCTCTTGAACCTCGCCGACCGCGTGCCGGCGCTCAAGCACATCGTCTATTCCGATCCGCGCGGCATGCGCAAACATGACGATCCCCGGCTGCTGCCGGCCGACAAGCTCGCCGAGCTCGGCCGCAACAGAGCGGCGCGCGAGCCCGGCCTCTACGACCACCTGGTCGATGCGACAAACGGCGATGACGTCGCGATCCTCTGCACCACCTCGGGCACGACATCGCATCCCAAGCTCGCGATGCTCTCGGCGGCGCGCGTGCTGAAACACTGCGCCACCTATCTCAGCTTCGATCCCAAGGGCCCCAACGATGAATACGTCTCGGTGCTGCCGCTGCCCTGGATCATGGAACAGGTCTATGTGCTCGGCAAAGGTCTGCTCTGCCGGATGAAGGTCAACTTCGTCGAAGAGCCCGATACGATGATGAACGACTTCCGCGAGATCGCGCCGACCTTCGTGCTGTTCGCACCAAGGGTGTGGGAGCAGATCGCGGCCGACGTTCGTGCCGCCGTCATGGACGCCTCGCCGCTGAAGCAGCGGCTCTATCATCTGGGCATGTCGACCGGCCTCGCCGCGCTGGAGAAGGGTCAGCATTCGAGCTTTGCCGATCTGCTGCTGTTCCGTGCGCTGCGCGACCGGCTCGGCTTCACCCGGCTGCGCTCGGCCGCCACCGGCGGCGCCGCGCTCGGGCCCGACACGTTCAAGTTCTTCCGCGCCATGGGCGTGCCCCTGCGCACGCTCTACGGCCAGACCGAGCTGCTGGGGGCCTACACGCTGCACCCCGACGACAAGGTCGATCCCGACACGACCGGCGTGCCGATGTCCGACGACATCGAGATCAAGATCGACCAGCCCGACAGCCAGGGCATCGGCGAGATCCTGGTGCGCCACCCGAACATGTTCTTGGGCTACTACAAGAACCCGGAGGCCTCGACCGCCGACGTCAAGGACGGTTGGATGCACTCGGGCGATGCCGGCTATTTCAACCGAGAGAAGCAGCTCGTCGTCATCGATCGCATCAAGGATCTCGCCGAGACCGCACGCGGCGAGCGCTTCTCGCCGCAATATATCGAGAACAAGCTGAAATTCTCGCCCTACATTGCGGAAGCCGTCGTGCTCGGCGCCGGCCGCGAGCATCTGGCGGCGATGATCTGCATCCGCTACTCGATCATCTCGAAATGGGCGGAGAAGAACCGCATCGCGTTCACCACCTACTCCGATCTCGCCTCGCGCAACGAGGTCTATGCGCTGCTGCGGCGGGAAGTGGAAACGGTCAACGCGACCTTGCCCCCGGCGCAGCGCATCGCCCGCTTCCTCCTGCTCTACAAGGAGCTCGACGCCGACGACGGCGAGCTGACCCGCACCCGCAAAGTCCGCCGCAGCGTCATCAACGAGAAATACGCCGGCATCATCGACGGGATCTATGGCGGCAAGCCGGACATCCCGGTGGACACCATCATCCGCTTCCAGGACGGCACCACTCAGCGCATCCGCACCACGCTGAAGGTCGTCGACCTCGGCGGCCATGGACCCATGGCGGAGGCCGCGGAGTGATGAGTCTTCCGTCACACGAGATCGTCATGCGCTGGCTCGACCCGCGCATCCATCGTCTTCCAACAACTTCTTTCGCGATGGATCGCCGGGTCAGGCCCGGCGATGACGAGTGAGAACGATCATGAACACCGCCTTCCTCCTCCAACTCATCGTCAACGGCCTCGTGGTCGGCACGCTCTACGGCGTGGTCGCAATGTCGTTTGTGCTAATCTACAAGGCGACGCAGGTCGTCAATTTCGCGCAAGGCGAGCTGCTCCTGATCGGCGCCTGGGTGTGCTGGGCATTGCTGACGAAATATCAAGTGCCGTTCTGGGTGGGCATGCCACTCACGCTGGTCTTCATGTTCGCGTTCGGCATCGCGATCCAGGTCGTGATCCTCCGGCCTATGATCGGCGAGCCCATCATCTCCGTCATCATGGTCACGATCGGTCTGTCGACCGTGTTCCAGGCGGCGCTGAAATGGATGTTCGGCGTTAACCCGCAGCCGTTCCCGCCGGTGTTCGCCAGCACGTCCGTCGACCTGTTCGGACTGCAAATCCAAACGGTCTACGTCATGAGCCTCGTGGTGTCGGTCCTGATGATGCTTGGCATGGCGTGGTTCTTCAAGGCTTCCAAATACGGCCTTGCGATGCGGGCCACCGCCTTCAACCAGCAGGTCGCGCAGTCGCTCGGCATCTCCGTGAAGAACGTGTTCGCGATGGCCTGGGCGATCTCGGCGACTGTCTCCGCCGTGGCCGGCGTCGTCGTCGCCGTGGTCAACGGCGTCTCCTCCGGCCTGTCGGCCTACGGCATCAAGGTGTTTCCGGCGGCAATCCTCGGCGGCCTCGACTCCGTCGGCGGCGCCGTGCTCGGCGGCATCATCATCGGCCTCTTGGAGAACATCGCGCAATATGTCGACAGCCAGTATCTGCACTGGGGCAATCTCTACGAGATCGCGCCGTTCTACGTCCTGATCATCATCCTGATGATCAAGCCCTACGGCCTGTTCGGCACCAAAGACATCGAGCGGATATGAGCATGATCGCCGAAAAGTGGAGGCCGGTCTTCGGTAACGATCATGCTCAAACAAAAAAGAAGGGCGAGCCCATGACTCAATTCAAGCCTCAGGCGAGATAGAGCCCGCCATGGTCGCACGTTCCACGATCCCCGCCGGTGACTTCCGCACCTCCTACGCGGCCGACACCACGATCTTCCCGACCAGAACCAGCCGCAACTTCGCGATTGCCGGCGTGATCCTCTTGTGCTTCGCGCCGCAGGTGTTCTCCGAATACTGGCTGTCGGTCTCGATCCAGATCGGCATCTTCGCGATCGCGGCGCTTGGCCTCAACATCCTGGTCGGCTTCACCGGCCAGATCTCGATCGGCCAGGCAGGCTTCTTCCTGCTCGGCGCCTTCACCTCGGCCTACATCAACAACACCTATGCCATCCCGGTGTTCTTCGCGATCCCGCTCGCGGGCGTGATCACGGCCCTCGTCGGGCTGATTTTCGGCCTGCCGGCGGCGCGGCTGAAGGGGCTCTATCTCGTCATCGCCACCCTCGCCGCGCAATACATCCTGCTCGACTTCTTCTCGCGCGCCGAATGGTTCTCCGGCGGCTCGGTGCCGGCCTCGGCCAATCCGTTCTCGATTCTAGGCTACACGCTGCGCGGCGACCGGCAATATTTCTATGTCGTGCTGGCCTATGTCGTGGTCTGCTACCTCCTGGTCACCAATCTGATGCGCACCCGCGACGGCCGCGCACTGATCGCGATCCGCGACCATTATCTCTCCGCCGAGATCATGGGTATCAACCTGACCAAATATCGCACGCTGTCGTTCGGGCTCGCCGCCTTCTTCGCCGGCATTGCCGGCGCGCTCTATGCGCATTACCAGCTCGTGATCTCGCAGGAGGGTTTCGGCATCGAGCGCTCGATCCTCTTCCTGGCCATGATCATCATCGGCGGCACCGGATCGGTCATGGGCACATTGATGGGGACCGCGTTCGTCGTGCTGCTGCCGGAATCGATGGAGTGGCTCAGCCACAACCTGAAGGGCAGTGCCATCGACAAGGCGCTCGCGCTCAACAACAACATCACTTTTTTGCGCGAGATCGCAATCGGCCTGATCATCATCGCCTTCCTGATGTTCGAGCCGGACGGGCTGGCGCATCGCTGGCGACAGATCAAGACATACTGGAAGCTTTATCCGTTCTCACATTGAACTCAACCAACAGGGACCGGCGACAATCCGGCCCGAACGCACCACAGGAGGAAGCACTATGACGATGAAATCATTGCTGGGCTCGGCGGCTCTCGCGCTGCTCGCAGGCGCCTTCGCTTCAACGGCGCAGGCGCAGCAGATCGCGATCGGCCATCTGCAGGATCTGTCGGGCGGCACGTCCGACGTCGGTACCCCCTATGGCCAGGCCGTCGTCGACAGCTTCGCCTGGGTCAACAAGAATGGCGGCATCGGCGGCAAGCAGCTCGCGGTCGACAGCAACGACTATGGCTACCAGGTGCCGCGCGCGATCGCGCTGTACAAGAAGTGGTCGGCGCCGGACAACAAGGTCGCGGCGATCATGGGCTGGGGCACGGCCGACACCGAGGCGCTGACCGGCTTCCTGGCCAACGACAAGATCCCGGACATGTCCGGCTCCTACGCCGCCGCGCTGACCGATCCCGAGGGCACCAGCGGCAAAGCGAAGCCGGCGCCGTACAATTTCTTCTACGGCCCGAGCTACTCGGATGCGCTGCGCGCCGAGCTGACCTGGGCGGCCGAGGACTGGAAGGCCAAGGGCAAGCCGGGCAAGCCGAAATTCGTCCACATGGGCGCCAACCACCCCTATCCCAACGCGCCGAAGGCCGCAGGCGAAGCGCTCGCCACCGAGCTCGGCTTCGAGGTGCTGCCGCCGCTGGTGTTCGCGCTCGCGCCCGGCGACTACAGCGCGCAGTGCCTGAGCCTGAAGAGCTCGGGCGCGAACTACGCCTATCTGGGCAACACCGCGGCGTCCAACATCTCGGTGATGAAGGCCTGCAAGAATGCCGGCGTCGAGGTGCAGTTCCTGTCCAACGTCTGGGGCATGGACGAGAACGCCGCCAAGACCGCGGGCGATGCCGCCAACGGCGTCGTCTTTCCGCTGCGCACCTCGGTGGCCTGGGGCGGCGATGCGCCGGGCATGAAGACGGTGCAGGAAATCTCGAAGATGTCCGACCCGACCGGCAAGGTCTACCGCCCGGTGCACTACGTCGCCGCAGTCTGCTCGTCGCTCTACATGAAGGAGGCGATCGAGTGGGCTGCGAAGAACGGCGGCGCCACCGGCGAGAACGTCGCCAAGGGCTTCTACCAGAAGAAGGACTGGGTGCCCGCAGGGATGGAAGGCGTCTGCAGCCCCTCGACCTGGACCGACAAGGATCATCGCGGCACGATGAAGGTCGACCTCTATCGCGCGCGCGTGACGGGTCCGACGGATGGCGACCTCAACGAGCTCATGGCCAAGGGCGTGATCAAGCTCGAGAAGGTCAAGACCATCGAGCTGCCGCGCAAAGCCGAATGGGCTGGGTGGTAGTTCCTTACACCAGCGTCATGGCCGGGCAGAAGCGCGTCTTTGCACAATCTCCCGGCCATCCACGTCTTGCTTCACACGCCGATAGGCGTGGATGCCCGGGTCAAGCCCGGGCATGACGACGGATAGAGTGTCGCCATGACCGATACACTGGAAAATCTGCGGACGGCCGCAACTGCTGGGGCACCCGCCCCCCTGCTCTCCGTCCGCAACATCGAGGTCGTCTATGACGACGTCATCCTGGTGCTGCGCGGGCTGAGCCTCGATGTGCCCAAGGGCGCGATCGTCGCGCTGCTCGGCGCCAACGGCGCCGGCAAGTCGACGACGTTGAAGGCGATCTCCGGCCTCTTGAAGACCGAGGACGGCGAGGTGACGCGCGGCGAGATCATGTTCGACGGCGCGCGCATCGACGGCATCGATCCGGAGAAGATCGTCCGTCGCGGCATCTTCCAGGTGATGGAAGGACGCCGCATCGTCTCCGACATGACCTCGCTGGAGAACCTCAAGCTCGGCGCGTTCACGCGCAGCGATCGCGAGGTCAACAGCGACATCGAGATGGTGTTCAACTATTTCCCGCGGCTAAAGGAACGCACCGGCCTTGCGGGTTATCTTTCCGGCGGCGAGCAGCAGATGCTGGCGATCGGACGGGCGCTGATGGCGCGGCCGAAGATGATCCTGATGGACGAACCGTCGATGGGCCTGTCGCCGCTGCTGGTCAAGGAGGTGTTCGCGATCATCAAGGAGATCAACCGCGATCTCGGCGTCACCATCCTGCTGGTCGAACAGAACGCGCGCGCGGCGCTGTCGGTCGCCAGCCACGGCTACATCATGGAACAGGGAAAGGTGGTGCTCGACGGCACCGCGGATGCCTTGCGCGACAATGAGGACGTCAAGGAGTTCTACCTCGGCGGCGCCGGCGACCAGCGCAAGAGCTTCAAGAACCTGAAGAGCTTCAAGCGGCGGAAGCGGTGGCTGTGAGCGTCACACTCCGTCATTCCGGGGCGCGCGGCACGCGCGAACCCGGAATCTCGAGATTCCGGGTCCGGTCCTCTGCGCGAAATGGCTTCGCCATTTCGTCGCAGCGGACCATCCCGGAATGACGTGCCAGGACCCGAGAGATGACCACCCACTACGACGCCCTCGAAACCCGTGACCCCGCCGTCCGCGAACAGGATCTGTTCGACCGACTGCCGGACGTGCTGCGTGCCGCAATGAAGGCGCCCGCTTATGCCGCCCTGCTGCAGGGCATCGATCCCCAGGACATCACGACGCGCGCCGCGCTGGCGCAACTGCCGGTGCTGCGCAAGTCGGAGCTGCCGGCGCTGCACAAGGCGGCGCCGCCATTCGGCGGCTTCGTCGCGCAGGCGCCCGGCGCGTTCTCGCGCCTGTTCACATCGCCCGGACCGATCTTCGAGCCGGAAGCAGCTCGCAACGATCCCTGGCGAGGCGCTCGCGCGCTGTTTGCCTCCGGCTTCCGTCCCGGCGACGTCGTGCTGAACACCTTCAGCTATCATTTGACGCCCGGCGGCTTCATCTTCGACGCCTCGGCGCGCGCGCTCGGCTGCGCGGTGATCCCGGCGGGACCAGGGAACACCGAGGCGCAGTTCGAGCTGATCGAGGCCTACCGGCCGATCGGCTACAGCGGCACGCCGGACTTCTTGAAGATCCTGCTCGACGGCGCCGCCAGCGCCGGTCGCGACGTCTCCTCGATCAAGCGCGCGCTGGTGTCGGGCGCGGCGTTCCCGCCATCGCTGCAGGCCGAGATCAAGGGCCGCGGGATCGACGCCTATCAGGCGTTCGGCACCGCCGATCTCGGCATCGTCGCCTACGAGACCGCCGCGCGCGAGGGCATGGTGGTTAACGAGGACCTGATCTTCGAGATCGTCCGGCCCGGCACCGGCGATCCGGTCCAGGAGGGCGATGTCGGCGAGATCGTCGTCACCTCGCTCGATCCCCACCATCCTTGGATTCGCCTGGCACTCGGCGATCTCACCGCCGCTCTCCCGGGTCTCTGTCCGTGTGGCCGCACCAACATGCGGATCAAGGGCTGGATGGGGCGCGCCGACCAGACCACCAAGATCAAGGGCATGTTCGTCCGCCCCGAGCAGGTCGCCGAGATCGGCAAGCGCCACCCAGCGCTCGGCCGCCTCCGCCTGGTCGTAACCCGTGCCGGCGAGACCGACGCGATGACCTTGAAGGCCGAGTGCGCGGCGCCCGCAGCCGACCTGCAAGAGGCGCTGGCCGCCAGCCTGCGCAGCGTCACCAAGCTCAGCGGCCAAGTCGAGCTGGTCGCGCCGGGCACATTGCCCAACGACGGCAAGGTGATCGCCGACGAGCGGTGAGCGCGCGCAAGTTCCGCTCAAGTAGAAGCCCTGCACCAGCGGCATGAGCAGCGCGGCACACACCGCTGTCCGCGCAATTGTCGCGCTGCGCGCGCTCTCCTATACAGCCATGTCCCCTCTCTCGGAGTTCGTCCGCATGGCCTTCCCGCGCGCGTCCAAAGCCCTGTCCCGCTTCACAGTGCTCGATTTGACGCGGGTGCGCGCCGGCCCGACCTGCGCGCGGCAGTTCGCCGATTGGGGCGCCAACGTCATCAAGATCGACGCCATGATGGAGGATGGCGGCGAAGCGCTTGGCGGCCCGCGCCGCGGCGCCGACTTCCAGAACCTGCATCGCAACAAGCGCGCGATGACGCTCAATCTGAAGGATCCGAAGGGCGTCGACGTGTTCATGCGGCTCGCCGAAAAAGCCGACGTCGTGATCGAGAACTACCGGCCCGACGTCAAGACCAAGCTCGGCATCGACTATGAGGCGGTGCGCAAGATCAATCCGCGCATCGTCTATGGCAGCATCTCCGGCTTCGGCCAGGATGGTCCCTATGCCAAGCGGCCCGGTTTCGACCAGATCGCGCAGGGCATGGGCGGGCTGATGTCGATCACCGGGGCACCTGGCGAGGGTCCGATGCGCGCGGGCATCCCGATCGCAGATCTCTCGGCAGGGCTCTCTTGCGCGATGGGTATCCTCACGGCGCTGCTCGAGCGCGAGGTCTCCGGCGAGGGCCAGTGGGTCCAGACCTCGCTGCTGCAGGCGCAGATCTTCATGCTCGACTTCCAGGCCGCCCGCTGGCTGATGGAGAAGGAGGTCGCGCCGCAGGCCGGCAACAACCATCCGACCAGCATCCCGACCGGCGTGTTCAAGACCTCCGACGGCTACATCAATATCGCCGCGACCGGCGGCCGAATCTGGGAGCGGCTGTGCCAGACGCTCGGCACGCCCGAATGGATCGACAATCCCGACTATGCGACGGCACCGGCGCGCTCGAAGAACCGGGACGCGCTCAACGCCGAGATCAACGCACGCACGCTCGCCAAGACGAGCGAGCAATGGGTCGCCGAGCTGAATGCCGCGGGCGTGCCGTGCGGGCCGATCTACGCGATCGATCAGATGTTCGAGGACCCGCAGGTCAAGCATCTCGGCATGGCGCAGCCGGTGCCGAACGACGACGGCCGCGACATCACGCTGGTGGCGCAGCCCTTCACCTTGTCGCGCACGCCCAGCCGGATGGCAGCGCGGCCGCCGGAATTCGGCGAGCAGACCGAGGAGATCCTGTCCGAATTCGGCTTCACCGACGGCGAGATCGCCGATCTCCGACTGCATCGCGTCGTGTGAGCAGGTGCAATATGTCCAAGCTGCGGCATCCCGCCGCTGTGGCCCAGATGTCACCACGTTGGAACTTCAGACTTGGCCGGATTGAGGCCAAGGCAAGATCGCGTTAATCTCTTCGCATCAGTTGATCGCGGACCCCCTCGGGGCCCGTGCGTGTGAGGAGTAGCGGGTCATGAGCGCATCCGAGTTGAACGAGTTTCTGACGGCGATGAACATCGTGCGCGACGTCAACGGAGCCGCTTTGAATCACCCCGGCGCTCTGCCGTTCGACGAGACGATGCTCGACAACGAGTCCGACTGGTACCACATGCCGGTGGCCGAGAAGGCCAATTGACCTTCCTCGGGTTCGCACGCTCTCTTTCCTACATCGCCTTTGCCCAAAGCCTCCTTCCGAGAAGCCGGACGGAGGCTTTTTCATTTCGGGGCGCAACCGGGATGAGCTGCGAACTCTGATCCACCGAACGCAAAAAAAAGCCCGACGCAAGCGCCGGGCTAGGGATCGTCTCGGGAGGAAACATCAGGGCGCGATGACCAGAGATCAGGCACCGCGCGTGAGCAATTCAGAACTGCCCATGAATGAAGCCTACCACTCTCCTGCCTAAAAAGCTGTCATCGCAAAGACACAACGACAGGAGAAGCGCAGGACGGCTTCGAACATCGGTCCGGCTCGGTCCCGCAGCCGCAAGCTCGGCTCGTTGCCCACCTGCGGTGGGCTCCTCAGGACGGGGGCGGATTTCGCGGTTAAATCTTCAACCCTCATGGTGACGAGCGCCGCGCGCGTCGCGTCTCCGGACGATGCTTCGCATCGCCGGGAGAACCATGAGGGCCCGGAGCGCTCGCCTCATCCAATAGAACCGCCGATCCTTAAGCCTCGGCCTTCGCCGCCGGCGCGCTCGATTTACCGAAGCTTGCAAACAACCGATCGATCAGCGGCCAGAACAAGAGCACGATCGCCAGCGTCGTTATGGTGCCCACCAGCCCGTTCGCCCAGAACACTTTCATGTTGCCGCCGGAGATGATCATCGACTGCCGGAACGCGTCCTCGGCACGGCTGCCGAGCACCAGCGCCAAGGTGAACGGCGCCAGCGGGATCTTGATCTTCTTGAAGACATAGCCGACGACGCCGAAGCCGAGCATCAGCCAGACGTCGAACATCGCGTTCTGGATCGCGTAGGCGCCGATCGCGCAGGACACCACGATCATCGGCGCCACGGCCGCGAACGGCACGCGCAGGATCGAGGCGAAGATCGGCACGGTGGAAAGCACGAGCACGAGGCCGACGACATTGCCGAGATACATCGAGGCGATCAGGCCCCAGACGAAATCCTTGTGCTCCACGAACAACAGCGGTCCGGGATTGAGACCCCAGACCATCAGGCCGCCGAGCAGGATCGCCGCGGTGCCGGAGCCGGGGATGCCGAGCGCCAGCATCGGCAGCAGCGCCGCGGTGCCCGAGGCATGCGCCGCCGTCTCAGGCGCGAACACGCCCTCGATGCGGCCCTTGCCAAAACTGTCCGGATCCTTCGAGAAGCGCTTGGCGAGGTTGTAGCCCATAAAGGAGGCGGCAATCGCGCCGCCCGGCGTGATGCCGAGCCAGCAGCCGATCACCGAGGAGCGCAGCAGGGTCATCCAATATTTCGGCAGGTCCTTCCACACCGCGAGTACGGTGCGCAGCGAGATCGAGGCGGCGTGGCCGCGCAGCGCCAGGCGCTCCTCCATCGTCAGCAGGATCTCGCTGATGCCGAACAGGCCGATGACCGCGACCAGGAAGTTGATGCCGCGCAACAGATCGGTCGAGCCGAAGGTCATCCGCAACTGACCGGACACGGTGTCCATGCCGACGCCGGCAAGCAGCAGACCGAGCGCCATCGCAATGACCGTCTTGTGCTTGTCCTCGCGTCCCAAGCCCACGAACGAGCAGAAGGTCAGGAGATACACGGCGAAGAACTCGGGCGGACCGAACCTCAGCGCGAAGGAAGAGATCCAGGGCGCCAGGAAGGTGATCAGCATCACCGCGACCAGCGAGCCGATGAACGACGAGGTGAAGGCGGCTGTCAGCGCCTCCGCCGCCTTGCCCTGCTGCGCCATGGGATAGCCGTCGAAAGTGGTCGCCACCGACCACGCCTCGCCGGGAATGTTGAACAGGATCGAGGTGATGGCGCCGCCGAACAGCGCGCCCCAGTAGATGCAGGACAGCATCACGATGGCCGAGGTCGGGTCCATCGAGAAGGTCAGCGGCAACAGGATGGCGACACCGTTGGGCCCGCCCAGCCCGGGCAGCACGCCGACGAAGACGCCGAGCACGAGCCCAACCATCATCAGCAGCAGCGTCTTCCAGGTCAGGAGGACCGCGAACCCGTGCAGCAGCAGACCCAAGGCTTCCATGATTTCATTCCAACTGTTTCCTCGTCATTGCGAGCGCAGCGAAGCAATCCAGAGTCGAGTGCGCAGCCCTGGATTGCGTCGTCGCGTTGCTCCTCGCAATGACGGGGGAGAGACCGGTGTCAGTACCCGAACGCCGCTTCGAGCGGGCCCTTCGGCATGATCACGTCGAACACGACGTCGAAAGTCACGAACATCACGGCGCTGAACAGCAACGCCGTGAGCAGCGATTTCCAGATCGCGATCTTGCCTACGAGGCGCATGAACCCGGCGATCAGCAGGAAGCTCGCGACGTAGATGCCGAGAAACTGCATCGCGATGCAGAACAGCAGCGTCGGCACGAATACCGCCATCACGCGCCGCAGTTGCGCGCGCGTCACGAAGGTCTCGACCGCTTCCTTTCTCGACACGAAGGCGGCGCCGATCCCGTAAAGGCTGGCGCCGCCGAGGATCACCGACAGATAGAACGGGAAGTAGCCGGGCTCCGGACCGGTCGAGTCCCAGGACGCGCCGGTCCGCCAATTGTCGCAGGCGAGCACGACCGCGAGCGCGAGCAGCAGCAGCGACACCGCGACGTCGACGGTCCGGGTGGAGGTGACGGCCGGAGAATCCTCCTCCGGCGCGGTCGGATCGTCGACGGCAATCTCGAGCTCAGCGTTGGACATCGATCCTCCTCATCCCCTCGCCCCGCCTCACTTGGCGACGAAGCCGGCTTCCGTCATCAGCTGCTTGTTGAGCGAGCCGTCCTCTTCGAGAAACTGCAGCATGTCCTTGCCGGTGAGGAAGATCGGCTTCAGCGCCTGCTTCTCCATGTAGTCCTTGTATTCCGGCGTCTGCACCAGCTTGCTGAACAGGTCGATGTAGAACTCCTGCTGTTCCTGCGTCACCTTGCCCGGCAGGAACATGCCGCGCAGCATCAGGTATTGCACGTCCAGCCCCTGCTCCTTGCAGGTCGGAATATCGTTCCAGGACTGCGTCTCCGTGACCTTGGTCGTGTAGGAGATGCGCTCCTTGTCGAACACGCAGAGCGGACGCACCTGGCCGGCGCGCCAGACTTCGAGATTCTCGGAAGGATTGTTGACGTTCGCTTCGGTGTGCCCGCCAACCAGTTGGGTCGCGGCCTCGCCCCCCGACTTGTAGGGCAGATAGGAGAACTTGGCGCCGGTCTTCTTCTCCATGAAGACCGTGAGCACGTGATCCTCCCGCTTGGAACCGGTGCCGCCCAACTTGAACGGAGAACTCGACGCCTTGGCGGCTTCGATGAACTCCTTCACCGTCTTCGGGCCGTTGACGTTGTCCCACAGCACGAACTGATCGAGTGCGATCACCGCGACCGGCGACAGTTCGCGCCAGTCGAACGGCAGCTTGGCCGACAGCGGCAGCATATAGATCAGCGAATAGGCGATCAGGACCTTGTTCGGATCGCCGTCGCTGGACTTCATGTACATCAGCGCCTCGGCCCCGGACGCGCCGCCCTTCAGCGACACGACCACCGGCTGCTTCAGCAGATTGTTCTTCTGAATGGCAGCTTGCATCATCCGCGCCATCTGGTCGGATGCACCGCCGGCGCCCGCGGCGACGACGATCTCGACCGGCTTGGTCGGCTCCCAGCCGGCAAAGGCCGGCGCAGTTGCGAAAAAGGCCGCCGTCGCGGCCGCGATCTTGATGAGTTTGCGCACGTGCTTTCTTCCCCGTTCGAAGCCCCAGCTTGCATCCTACCAGGATACTGCTGGCTTATTGTGGTCAGTTCAAGAACACAAGCATGATGCGGCCTCATGTTCATCGGCATAAGGTCGCAAGCACGGCATCGGACTATTTGCCTTTCCAGTTCGGCGTCCGCTTGTTGAGGAACGCCTCCATGCCTTCGCGGAAATCCTCGCTCATATAGGCGCGCAGGATCAAATCCTCGCCCTCGTCCCGCGACAGAGTCCGGCGGATGCGGCGCACGGCCTCCTTGGTGACCTCGAGGGTGATCGGCGCGTGCGAGGCGACGAGCCTCGCGGTCTCCAGCGCGCGTGTCTGCAGCGTCTCGACGTCAGGCACGATCTCGTTGAGCAGACCGAGCGCGAGCGCCTCCGGCGCCTCGACCAGCCGGGCCTTGAAGATCAGGTCCTTGGTGCGCGCCGGTCCGATCAGGGAGACCACGCGCGAGATGTTCGACATCGACAGGCAGTTGCCGAGCGTGCGCGCGATCGGAAAACCGATACGTGTCGTCTCGGTGCCGATGCGAATGTCGCAGCAGGCGGCAATGCCGGCACCGCCGCCGGTGCAGGCGCCCGCGATCGCCGCAATCACCGGCACACGGCACAGTTCGAGCGCGCCGAGCACGCGGTCGATCCGCGCCTCGTAGTCGAGCGCATCCTGCGCGGTCTTGAAGGCACGAAACTGGGAGATGTCGGTGCCGGAGGCGAAGGCCTTGTCGCCCGCGCCAGTCAGGATCAGCGCCTTGATCGACCGATCGGCGTTGATGGCCTCGCAGATCGAGGCCATCCGGTCGTACATCGCGAATGTCATCGCGTTGCGCGCCTGCGGCCGGTTGAAGGTGATCTTGGCGATGCCGTCGTCGACGGTATAGATCAGATCGTCGGAGCCGGTCACAGGTGCGTTCATCAGGCCACCTTCGGAATCGGCGCCGCCTCGCGCGCCTTCAGGACATCCATCGCCGCGAGCACGCCACCGGCACGATGCGGCACGCCAGCGAGCGCAAGGCCCATCTCGACGCCTGCGAGCGTGCCCATCAGCATCAAGTCGTTGAAGTGACCGATATGACCGATGCGGAAGACCTTGCCCTTGATCTTGTTGAGGCCGGTGCCGAGCGACATGTCGAAGTTTTCCAGCACCGTCTTGCGGAACTGATCGGCGTCATGGCCCTCGGGCATGACCACGCCGGTCAGCGCCGGCGAATGCGCCTGCGGATCCTGACACTGCGTATCCAGGCCCCAGGCCTTGACGGCAGCCCGCGTCGCAAGGCTGTGGCGGCGATGGCGCGCAAACACGTTCTCGTGCCCCTCCTCCTCCAGCATCTTCAGCGCCTCGTTGAGGCCCATCAGCAGATTGCACGCCGGCGTATAGGGGAAGGTACCAAGCTTGTTGAAGGTGATGATCTCCTGCCAGTCCCAATAGGAGCGCATGCCGGGATTGGCCTTGGCGGCGGCGAGCGCCTTCTCCGAGACGGCGTTGAAGCCGAGGCCCGGCGGCAGCATCAGGCCCTTCTGCGAGCCCGCGACGGAGACGTCGATGCCCCACGCGTCGTGCTCATACTCCATCGAGCCGAGGCCAGAGATGGTGTCGACCATCAGGAGCGCCGGGTGGCCGGCCCGGTCGAGCGCCTTGCGCACCTCGAGCGGCGGCGTCAGGCAGCCGGTCGAGGTCTCGTTGTGCACGACGCAGACGGCCTTGATCTTGTGCGCCTTGTCATCGACCAGACGCTGCTCGATCGCCGCGATGTCGGCGCCATGACGCCAGTCGCCGGGGATGAAGTCGACGTCGAGCTTGAACTTGTCGGCGATGCCACGCCACAGCACCGCGAACTGGCCGGTCTCGGCCATCAGCACCTTGTCGCCAGGCGCGAGCGTGTTGACGATCGCAGCTTCCCACGCGCCGGTGCCCGACGACGGATAGATGATCACCGGCTGCTTGGTGCGGAAGATTCGCTGCGATGCAGTCAGCACGGCGAAGCCGAGCTCGGCGAACTCGGGACCGCGATGGTCCAGCGTCGGCATATCCATCGCGCGCAGCACGCGGTCGGGCACGTTGGTCGGCCCCGGAATCTGAAGAAAATGCCGTCCTGTGTGCACAGTCATTGGCGTCCATCCCCGGTCATTTGGTTGGTGCGCGGGCGTGGCATCCCACGCGCTGGCCGCGCTTTTCTCCCGCCAGACCGCTGGCGTCAACAAAGAAGACGCAAGCACCGATCGCTTCGGGCTGACATCCCTCAGATGCACACGAATCCCCTTCTCCTGTGCAGTGCGGCATAGCGGGACGTCCCAGCTTGCTGCACGCGATTTGGCCTCATTTCACCGCAGCCAGATGGCGCGGCGCATTGCCCTCCAATGGCTCTTCAAGCAGCGCCATCGCGGCATCGACGCCGCCGGCACGATGCGGCACGCCGGCCGCACGCAGCCCCATCTCGACACCGCTCAGCGCAGCCATCAGGGTCAGCGCGTTGCACTCGCCGAGATGGCCGATGCGGAACACCTTGCCCGCGACCTTGGACAGGCCCGAACCGAGTGACATGTTGTAGTTGTCGAGCACGACCTGACGGAACTGATCTGCGTCATGGCCCGGCGGCATCAGCACGGCGGTCAGCACCGGAGAGAAATCCTTCGGCTCCTGGCACAGCACCTCCAGGCCCCAATGCTCGACGGCGGCGCGGGTCGCGGCCGCAAGCCTGAGGTGGCGCGCGAACACCTGATCGAGACCCTCCTCGAGCAGCATCGCAATCGCTTCACGCAGACCGTAGAGCAGGTTCGTCGCCGGCGTGTAGGGGAAGAAGCCGTTCGCGTTCAGCTTCAGCATGTCCTCCCAATCCCAGAACGAGCGCGGCATCTTGTTGGCCTTGGCAACAAGGCGCGCCTTGTCCGAGATGGCGTTGAAGCCGAGCCCCGGCGGCAGCATGAAGCCCTTCTGCGAGCACGACACGGCGACATCGACCTTCCACTCGTCGAATCGGAAGTCGGCCGAGGCGAGACCAGAAATCGTGTCGACCATCAGCAGCGCCGGATGCTTGGCGCGGTCGATCGCGGCGCGCACCTCGCCGATCCGGCTGGTCGCGCCGGTCGAGGTTTCGTTGTGCACGACCATCACCGCCTTGAGCCGATGACCGGCGTCGGCAACCAGCTTCTCCTCGATGACGGCAGGATCGACGCCACGGCGCCAGTCGCCGGGAATGAAATCGACCTCGATTCCCCACCGCGCCGCCATCTGCCGCCACAGCGTGGCGAAGTGACCGGTCTCGACCATCAGCACCTTGTCGCCCGGCGACAGCGTGTTGACGATGGCGGCCTCCCAGGCGCCGGTGCCCGAGGACGGATAGATGACTACCGGGCTCGTGGCCTTGAAGATCGCCTGCGAGCCGCCGAGCACGGCCTTGCCGAGTTCGGCGAACTCGGCGCTGCGGTGATCGATCACCGGCATGTCCATCGCCCGCAGCACCCGCTCGGGCACCGGACTTGGGCCCGGAATATGCAAGAAATGACGGCCTTGGGGACGGGTCACGACAGAGCTCCAGGCGACGACGGCATTCTGGCACCCATGATTGCATTCAATCATTAAGCATGCAAGGGATTAAACGTATTCACAAACAAGGTCGACCACATCTGTAACTATCGCTACAATGGGGTGAGATGAATTCCACGATTCCCGATATCGAGACGCCACCATTGGCAGATCCAAGTGGTCGACCTGCGCCTGCGCGGGACGAGACCTCGCTGCATGACGAGATCCTGGCACGGCTGCGCGACTACATCGTCGAGGGCCACGTCGCCGACGGCGGACGCCTGTCCGAGCGCCAGCTTTGCGAAATGCTGGGGGTGTCCCGCACTCCCTTGCGCGAAGCGCTCAAGGTGCTCGCGGCCGAAGGCCTGGTCGAGCTGCTGCCCAATCGCGGCGCTCGGGTGCGCCCGCTCAGCGCCGCCGACATCCACGAATTGTTCGACCTGATGGGAGGCCTGGAAGGGCTCGCCGGCCGCCTCGCCTGCGAGAAGATTTCGGATGAAGCGATCGAAAAAATCGAGCAGTTTCATCATGATATGTACGGGTTTTACATGCGGCAGGACATGCAGGGCTATTTCCGCATGAACCAGCTCATCCACCGAGCGATCGTGGATGCCGCCGCCAACGCCACCCTTCACGCGACCTATGAGAGCCTGGCGGGCCGCATCCGGCGGGTGCGCTTCTCGGCCAATTTCGCCCGCAAGCGCGAACGCTGGAGCGAGGCCATGCGCGAGCATGAGCTGATCCTCGACGCCCTGCGCCGGCGCGCCGGAAGCGAGCTGTCCGACATTCTGTTTCAACATCTGCGCAACAAGGGCGCCGCCGCGATCGCCTACTTCGGCGAGAGTCAGCCGCCAACGGCGGGAAGTAAGCCGGACAAGGTCGAATGACGACCGAGATTGCGCAATTTGCATGCAATCAGATTGACGCAATTGTAGAAATGAATGACACGGGGCTCAAGAGCGCCCGCCAGACGACAGCCGGGTCCGACCAGGGATCACCATGCCGAACGCCAAAGCCGGTCCGTCCAGGCTCGAACAGAAGCTCCGCGCCGAGATTGCAGGCGGCGTCTTCTTCGACCGCTTCAGCCGTGGCCGCTACGCCACCGACGCCTCGTTCTACCAGGTCATCCCGGCCGGCGTGGTCGTGCCGCGCACGATGGACGAGGCACTGCGTACGCTCGCCCTCGCCCGCGACGACGGCCGCATCGTCACCCCGCGCGGCGGCGGCACCTCGCAATGCGGCCAGACCGTCAACGAGGGGATCGTCGTCGACTTCTCCAAGCACCTGAACCGCATCGTCTCTCTCGACGTCGAGGCTCGGACCTGCGTGGTCGAGCCGGGCATCGTGCTCGACGACCTCAATCGCCAGCTCAAGCAACACGGCCTGTGGTTTCCCGTCGACGTCTCGACGGCGTCGCGTGCCACGATCGGCGGCATGGCCGGCAACAATTCCTGCGGCGGCCGCTCGCTGCGCTACGGCACGATGCGCGACAACACCATCGCGATCGAGGCGGCGCTCGCCGACGGCACGCTGGCGCATTTTGGCGAGGTGCCGCGAGACCTTCGTGACGTCAGCGCGCCGGACAGCGCTCACGCGCTGTTTCGCGACATGCTTGCGCTGGGCGAGCGCGAGGCCGCGGAGATCGCCGACAAGTTTCCCAAGGTGCAGCGCCGCGTCGGCGGCTACAATCTGGATGCGCTGACGCCGCGCAACGCCGCCAACAACCTGGCCCATCTGCTCGTCGGCTCCGAAGGCACTCTCGCCTTCTCCACCCGCATCGAGCTCAAGCTGTGGCCCCTGATCCGCACCAAGGTGCTCGGCGTCTGCCATTTCGGCAGCTTCTACGCGGCCATGGACGCGGCTCAGCACCTTGTGAAGCTGAAGCCGATCGCGGTCGAACTGGTGGACCGCACCATGATCGGACTTGGACGCGACATCGCGATGTTCCAGCCGGTGATCGCCGCCGCCGTGCGCGGCGACCCCGACGCCATCCTGGTGGTGGAGTTCGCCGAGGAGACAACGGACGAGAACCTCGCCAAGCTGAAGCAGCTCTCCGAGCTGATGGGCGACCTCGGCTTCGCCTGGAGCAACGAGCCGCGCAAATGGGGCGGCGTGGTCGAGATCACCGACCCTGCCCTGCAGACCGCGGTCGCCGACTTCCGCGCCGCCGGCCTCAACGTGATGATGTCGATGAAGGAGGCCGGCAAGCCGGTGTCGTTCGTCGAGGACTGCGCCGTGCCGCTGCCGCATCTCGCCGACTACACCGCACGGCTCAACGATGTGTTCGCGAAGCACGGCACGCGCGGCACCATGTATGCGCACGCCTCCGAAGGCTGTCTGCACGTTCGCCCGGTGCTGAACCTGAAGCTCGAGAAGGACGTCAAGGCGATGCGCGCCATCGCCGAGGAAGCCTTCGCCATGGTGCGCGAATACAAGGGCTCGCATTCCGGCGAGCACGGCGACGGCATCGTGCGCTCGGAGTTCCACGAACAGATGTTCGGCAGCCGAATCGTCGCCGACTTCAAGGAGGTCAAGCAGCGCTTCGACCCCGGCAATGTGCTCAATCCCGGCCGCATCGTCGATCCGCCCAAGATGGACGACCGCTCGCTGTTCCGCTATCCGCCGGACTATCGCATCGATGATCTCAAGACCGTGCTCGACTGGTCGGCCTATCCCGGCGCCGCCGGCGGTTTCCAGGGCGCGGTCGAGATGTGCAACAACAACGGCGCCTGCCGCAAGCTCGACGGCGGCGTGATGTGCCCGTCCTATCGCGCCACCCGCGACGAGAAGGATGTCACGCGCGGCCGTGCCAATACGCTGCGGCTGGCGATCTCCGGCCAGCTCGGTCCCGGCGCGCTGTCATCCGACGAGATGATGGAGACGCTGAAGCTGTGCGTGTCCTGCAAGGCCTGCCGCCGCGAGTGTCCGACCGGCGTCGACATGGCCAAGATGAAGATCGAGGTGCTGGCAGCGCGGGCAACGACGCATGGTCTCACGCTGCGTGACCGGCTCGTCGCCTACCTGCCGCGCTACGCCGATCTCGTCGCCCGCGTCGCGCCGCTGGTGAACCTGCGCAATCACAGCGCGCCGCTGCGCGCGCTGATGGAGCGCGTGACCGGCATCAGCGCCAAGCGCAAGCTGCCGGCGTTCCGCGGCGACACCTTCCGCGTCGACGCCGAGGCATTCGGCCCGGAGAACGGCCGCGAGGTCGTGCTGTTCGGCGACACCTTCAACCGCGTCTATGAGCGCGAAAATCTCGACGCCGCGCTGCGCGTGCTGATCGCTGGCGGCTATCGCGTCTACGTTCCCAGACCAGCCGATGGCGGGCGGGCGCTGTGCTGCGGCCGCACGTTCCTGTCCGCCGGTCTGGTCGACGAAGCCAAGTCCGAGCTGCAGCGCCTGGTCGAGACCTACGCGCCGTTCGCAGCGCGCGGCGTGCCGATCATCGGCCTCGAGCCGAGCTGCCTGCTGACGCTGCGCGACGAGCTGCTGTCGCTACGCGACGACGCCACCGCGAAAACAATCAGCGCACACGCGCTGCTGCTGGAGGAATTCCTTGCGCGCGAGGCAGAAGCCGGCCGGCTCGCGCTGCCGCTCGCCCCCCTGCCCGGCAAGGCGCTGCTGCACGGCCATTGCCATCAAAAGTCCTTTACCGCCTTCAAGCCGGTCGAGCAGGTGTTGCGGCTCATTCCCGAACTCGAGGTTGAGACGATCGAATCCTCCTGCTGCGGCATGGCCGGCGCCTTCGGCTACGGCGCCGAGACCTACGCGGTCTCGCTACAGATGGCGGAGGCGTCGTTGCTGCCTGCGGTACGCAAGGCAGAAGCTTCGACCTTCATCGTCGCCGACGGCACCTCCTGCCGCCACCAGATCCAGGACGGCGCCGCCCGCGGTGCCGTTCACGCCGCGCAGCTCCTGGCGATGAGCCTGGAGCGGACGCAGATGTGTTCTTGATTCACGAGGTCGGAACGCCGCGGAGCATGATCTCAATGTTCGTCATTGCGAGGAGCGAAGCGACGAAGCAATCCAGACCTTTTCTTTCACCCTGGATTGCTTCGCTTCGCTCGCAATGACGGATGACCTAGCCAACTTGGCATCACAAAGCACAAGGACACCGACATGGCCGATCTCTCGCTCGACACCGCCCGCAAGATTCTCGATGCCACGCTCGCGAAGGGCATCGAGAAGAAGCTCAAGCCGCTCGCCGTGATGGTGCTCGACGCCCGCGGCTGCCTGAAGGCCGCCGCCGCCCAGGACGGCACCAGCCTGATGCGGGCCGAGGTCGCGCATGGCAAGGCTTATGGCGCGCTGGCGCTCGGCCTCGGCTCCCGCGCCCTGTTCCAGCGCGCCCAGGAGCAGGCCTATTTCATCGACGCCGTGAACACGCTGGCCCAGGGCCGCATGGTCCCGGTGCCCGGCGGCGTGCTGATCATGGACGGCACGACGCTCGTCGGCGCCGTCGGCGTCTCCGGCGACAGCTCCGACAATGACGAGATCTGCGCCGTCGCCGGTATCGAGGCCGCCGGCCTCAAGGCCAATCCGGGCTGAGCTTCGGTCGCACCTGCAAAGCTCAGCGAGCTTTTCCGTCCCACAATCTCCAGGGGGCTGGCCGCCCTCTCGGGCCTGATCGATCGCGCGTCGAATTCCACGGCTCAGATCGCGGCTGACGGAGAATTCATTCGGCCGGCCTGACCGGCCCGAAACATTGCCGGCCGCCGCACGTTTGTATGACGGGGCGCGTGGAGAACCGGACATGCCTCGCAGACGAACTCGCACCATCATCATCACTGGCGCCTCCGCCGGCGTCGGCCGTGCCATCGCGAACCGCTTCGGCGAGGCCGGCGATCGCATCGGCCTGATCGCGCGCGATGAGCATGCGCTGCGCGACGTCCAGCGCGAGCTGCAGGCGCGGTTTGCCCATGCCGAATACGAGGCGGTGGATGTCGCCGACGCGCAGGCGCTGTTCGAGGCCGCCGAACGGCTCGAGCAGCGCCTGGGTCCGGTCGACATCTGGATCAATGACGCCATGGAGACGGTGTTCTCGACCGTGGCCGACATCACGCCGGAGGAGTTCCGCCGCGTCACCGAGGTCACCTATCTCGGCTTCGTGCACGGCACGATGGCGGCGCTGCGCTCGATGCGCCGGCACGGCGAAGGCCGCATCATTCAGATCGGCTCGGCGCTCGCCTATCGCGGCATTCCGCTGCAGGCGGCCTATTGCGGCGCCAAACATGCGATCCGGGGCTTCACCGACTCGCTGCGTGCCGAGCTGATGCACGAGCGCTCAGGCATCACGCTCAGCATCGTCGACCTGCCCGCGGTGAACACACCGCAATTCGACTGGGCTCGCGCGCACCTTGCGCATACGCCACGACCGATGGGTCGGCCGGTGGAGCCCGAGGTGATCGCGGACGCCGTCTATCGCGTCGCCGACGGCGGCTTCCGCGAATATTGGATCGGCTGGCCGACACTGCTCACGATCCTCGGTAACGCCGTCGCGCCCGCTTTGCTCGACCGCTACCTCGCTGCCAAGGCGATCGCCGGGCAACAGACCGACGTGCCGCTGGTGCCCGACCGCACCGACAATCTCGATCACCCGGTGACACGCCTGCACCGCACCCGCGGCTCCTTCAGCCAGGGCGCGGCGCAGCGGGCGATGCTCGTGCCGGGGGATGTCGCGCGCGCGGCGACCATTGCGCTCGGCGCGGCGGTGTTCTTCGCGCTGGGCGCCGTGATGAGCCGGCGGCGCTGGCGCTGAATTCGTCACGACCCGGCCGCCCTTGCATGCCAACTGTGATCTGAGCTTCTCTATGGCGCGGCTTCCACACGGCGAGGAGCGCCTCCATGACCATCGAGAGCATCAGCGCGATTACGATTGCCACCCACGACATGACGCGCGCGGTCGCGTTCTATCGCGCGCTCGGCTTCGACGACATCGCCCATGGCGGCGCCCACACGTCGTTCACGAGCTTCCGTGTGGGCTCGGGCTTCCTCAACCTGATCGCCATGTCCAGGGAGAAGCAGTGGAGCTGGTGGGGCCGCATCATCTTCCACGTCGCCGATGTCGACGCCGTCTACGCCAAGGCGCTGGCTGCTGGCTTTGCCCCCTCGACCACGCCCTGCAATGCCGAATGGGGCGAGCGCTATTTCCACCTCACCGATCCCGACGGCCACGAACTGAGCTTCGCGCGGCCGCTCGGACGGTGAGTTAGCCGAGTTCGAAGGTGGTGACACCGAACACCCGGTCG
This sequence comes from Bradyrhizobium sp. SZCCHNS3016, assembly GCF_032484535.1. Classification (NCBI taxonomy): domain Bacteria; kingdom Pseudomonadati; phylum Pseudomonadota; class Alphaproteobacteria; order Hyphomicrobiales; family Nitrobacteraceae; genus Bradyrhizobium; species Bradyrhizobium sp. SZCCHNS3016. The sequence goes on along the minus strand of NZ_JAUETE010000001.1, from coordinate 817,229 downwards.
ATCCGAAGCGGTTGGATCAGCCCGGTGTACATGCGCGCGGTCTCGAACACCGGCTTCAGGCCGAGGCTCTCGGCGAGCGCCACCGCCTCCGGATTGATCGCGGGCACGTCGAGGAACACCTCGGAGTCGCCGGCTGCGCTCAGCAGCGCCGACACCACGGCCTCGGCATCAGCACGCTTTTCCGCAATCAGCGGACCGATTTTGTAGCCGGCATGGCACGGACGGATCACACCCCAGGCGGCTAGCGTACCGTCGCGGATCAGCGCCCGGCCGACATGAACGGGCGTGTCGATCCAGGCCCGCAGGAATGCCCGGCGCGGGGCGGGAAATACGGTCGCATCTGACGCTTCGATGTCGGAAAGCGGCACATCGGCAAGAGCGACGATACCTGATCGATCCGCCGATTGCAGCAAGGCGGCGGATCGCCCCCCGTAGCGGATATTGGCATACGCGTAGCTGAAGCCGGATTTCCGATAGTTGTCCTGCTGCGCGACCACGCCATCGAGTCCGACAATACGCGATCCCGCATGCGCCATCGCCGCCTGCCAGAGCCGCAAGCCGTAGCCGCGCCCGCGCAGCTCGGGACGCACCATGTAGAATCCGAGAAAGGCGAACCGGTCGTCATAGTTCACGCAGGACACGGTCGCGACCGGCACGCCGTCGCGCTCGGCGACGATGAAGCCGTCGGGGTCGACCTCTGCGAAGCACGTCGCATCGGACAACCCGGGATTCCACCCCTCGGCTGCCGCCCAGTCGATCGCGAGCCCGATCTCGTCCGGCCGCATCGGCCGGATGTACAGGCCATCAGCGTCGGGATGTCCGGCGGATCGTGTCATGTTCCCCTCGATCCGAATGCCGCACCATCCGTCAATCATGACGCCGCGCGAACCTCAGGGCAACCTGCGTGGCCAATACTGCTGTGAGGTTTCAGTCTCGAATGATGATCGCCCAAGCACGCTGTTCATCTGCTGCAAGGACAAGCCAGGCGGCACTCAAATGTGCGCTGCGCATTCGCAGCCAAATGATAGGCAGGTCTCGATAAGACGCTGATCGCCTCGCGCATCCGCTGTCCGGATATCTTTCCCCAGATAGAGCTAGAATTGAACTTTGATGTGCCCCTCGATCGAGTGATCCTGGCTGCTCCTCGAAAGATTGCCGCGATAGGACACTCCCATGACAGTATTGGCGCTTGTGCGCAGATCCAGGGCGGTCTGCACCAGGGCGGCATCCCGAGCGAGCGGCAGCCCTGCAATGTCAAATGCAGCGCCGGTGCTTCTGAAAAGCAGGTGGTCTTCCGGCTTGAGCTGGCCGAAACCGTGTTGCCAAGCGAGCGATGCTGACGGCTTGAGCGCCATTCCGTCCGATAATGCAATCAGCGCCGACGCGCGCGCTCCGATCGTCGTATAACCTACGTCCTCCTCGCGCGATGAGCCGGAAAGTGCGGCGACGTCACCGGCCTCATCGAAGCCATTGGTATGGAGATGGATCCAGGACCAACCTGCAAATGGCTCCACAACAGCATCCGCGAGGTTCAGATCATACCCAATCTCACCAAATAGTTGTGAGCTGAACGCGCCATAACGCCCGGTCGCCCGTTCGAGAAAACCCGGATAGCTGATCGAGCGAGCGCTCCCAATCGTGCTGAAGCTCAGAAGTGCCCCCGAGCGGACGTTCCAGGCACCCACCTCAAAGCCAGTATAGACGGCTAGATATGCGCTATCGATATCGGCCGAGCTCGCACGGGCATCGATGCTCGTCCTCGAATTGGTGTAGCCGACCGCGACGCCTGCCCGCCAGTTGTCGCCCAGCCGCCCATCTACTCCGCTGAAGAAACCGCTCAGGCGTCGGCTCATACCAGCAGCATTGCCGTCACCATGAGCCATGCCCCAAGCCCCCACTCCCTGAGCCCACCAGCCAATACCCCGCGATGTGGACGCGTTGGCCGACGACGGAATGATGCCGGTGCGGAGAATGCGCCTGTCCGTATCGGCGGCGTAGGCCAGATGCTTCGGCGAGGATAGATCGACATCGCCGTAGATCACGGCTGGACCACCGGAGCCGAAACTCGCAAACGGCCCAAAACGGTCCTCAAAGGAAGTTTGACGCAAGCGTCCGAGGACGGCGTCCCGGGCGTAATAACCGTCTTCGACGAGGGACGTCCGTGCGCTGGCATGAAGTTCGCCCGACAGCGCGTCGAACGCCTGTTGCGCGCCGGGCGCCGTCTGGAAGATCACGCTGCCAAAGAGCCGGCTATCCGGCGAGCTTTCCTGGAGAGCGGTGGCTACGGCCAGCTGGTTTTCCGTCCGCGCGACGCTCGGAAAGAACGTCGACTGGGTCAACGAGAGGAACACGTTGTTGGCATCATAACTCAGGCTGGGAAACAGGAACGCAGAGTTACTGCTCACCCCAGAGAAGGCACCACTGATGCCATCGGCGGCATTGAGGATATTGTAGGTGGTACGGAAGGCATAGGCACCGTTCTGCGGCAGGACGACGACATTGCCATTGAGTCTTGCCGTGCCGGTCGCCACGATCCGGTCTGCCGCCCCGGTCGCGTTGGTCTCGACTTCGTAGGTGGAGCCAGAGGCAAAGGATACGTCGCCAGAGACATTAAGCGTCCCGATCGCATTGCCTGGAGAAACGACTCCCCTGCTCGCGACAGCGAGGCCGCCGATCGTGCCATTGCCCATGAGCCGGGCCCCGGAGTTGACGAACACGGTCGATGCGAGCTCCCCTGTGACGTCCAGTATCCCGCTGTTGATGAACGTCGAGCCTGTGTAGCTATTGTGCCCGCTCAGGACGAGCGTGCCACTGCCGTTTTGCTCGAGGGCACCAGAGCCTGAGATCGTTCCACCGAAGGTGTAACCGTCGGAATGATTGAAGGCCAAGATTCCGTTGTCGATCACGTCGCCGACGATCGAGCCGCTGGTACCGCCATTGCCGAGTTGCAGTGTGCCCGCGCTGACGATGGTGCCGCCGGTATAAGTGTTCGCACCGGAGAAGATGGTGGTGCCGGAGCCAAGCTGTTGGAATGTCCCGGTGCCCGAAATGATGCCACCGAACGTGTAGCTGTCGGAACGATTGATCGCGAAGATGCCATTGTCGTTGACGTTGCCGCCGATCGAACCGGCGCTGCCGCCATTCCCGAGTTGCAGTGCGCCGCTATTCACTGTGACTGAGGTGTTTGGCATGTTTCCGTCGACCTCAAGCAGGCCGTCATTCACGGTAAAGCTGGAGATGAGCGGAGTGGTGCCGGTAAGCGTCCAGTGGCTGCTGCCCTCCTTGAGAAACGTCCCGAAGCCCTGGTATTGCAGGCCGGCACCGATCGTTGCGACGTTGAAGCTCGCTGTACCAGTGCCGCCCAGTGCAAGGGTGTCGCTGCCGCCGCCGAAAACGTTGCCGTTGATCGCAGCGGTTGGATAAAGCTCAAGCCGGTTCGCCGAACCATGAAACCGAACGGCGCCGCCCGCACCGCCATTTAGCGTACCGGCCACAGTGAGAGTGGTAGGGCTGACGACGAAGCTCGATGTATCGATGGCGAAGCCATCCGCTCCCGTACCATTCGAGGTCACGTGGCTTCCGGCGCCGATCGCAATCGCAATTGATCCGCTCGTTCCGCTTCTCGCATATATGCCCGTCGTATTGGTTCCTGTGACGTCGCCAGCGACGGCGATCTTTACCGCGCCATTGCCATCGCTCCGCGCGAAGATGCCGCTCTCCTGGCCGCTCACGGTAGTTCCGGCGGCTGTGGTCACCGTGACATCTGCGTTCCCTCTCGCGAGAAGAGCGAAATCGCTGCCGGTCGTGCCGGCGGCCGTGACGTCACCGTTGACCGTCACGGTCGTCGATCCAGTGCCATAGTTGCGGCTCAGAATTCCGTAGCGCGCGCCGCGGACGTTGGAACCTGCGCCGGTTGTCACGGTCAGATCAGTGCCGAAATTGATCGCCACGATTCCCCGCGATACCGCGGTTGTCCCCGTGCTTACGACATCGCCGTTGGTCGTGATGCTGAGCGCGCCGGTGCCCTGGTTGCGGCCCCGAATGCCGTAGTTGAGGGCGGTGATATCACCGTTGGTATTCACTGTGATGCTGCCCGGAACGCCGGCTGTCGTCGTCATATTGAGTCCGTTACCGGCGGTCGCGGTAAACGGAGAGAAGTTCGTATCGGTGTATGAAAGGTTGCCGGCGCCGGTGATCGTCAGAGCATTCGAGGAGACGGTCGTAATGCGGAATCCCGATAGCGCAGTCACGTGAGCGTTGGCGCCCGAAATCGTCTGGGCGATGCTGGCACCCGAGCATTCCCAATTGGAACCGCCCACATTGGCGCAAGCCGCGTAGACCCGGCGGCTATAGCCGAAAACTGCGCCCACCAGCATCGAAGACGACAGCACCAACTGCCGGCATGGAAACCTGTCGGACAAGCGCCGCCCTCCTCCTTTGGGCTGGGAAACTCAACCTTTATATGTCAAAAATTGCTAGACAACCAGAAGATGATGGCACATCGACCAAAAAGTCTTAAGCCGTTCCCGTCTTTCGAGGCACTCTCCTAGGCCGCGCTGAAGAGGCCTGCCTCTTGTCGGGTTCACCGCCGTTTGGAGAAGCATCCATGGGCCGTCGTGACGACGTACCGACATTCGAATCAAACGAGATTCTGCCAGCCGATCGAACTTGCGTACGCCTTCCCGCGGAACAGGTTGGCCAGGCCGGCAGTGAGGCGGTTCGGTATTCCATGTCACCCGGACTACCTGACTTTCTTGGTTTTCAGCGCATCGCCATCGCGGGTTCGTCCTATCAATCCGGCAAATTCTATTTCCTCGGTCAGAATGCCGACGGCGGGCTCTTGGTCCACGAGCGCCTCTTTCACAAGGCCATGGGAATCTGCGTCGTGGACAGCGACACGATCCTGCTCGCCACGATGTTCCAGATCTTGAGATTCAGGAACGTACTTGCGCCCGGGCAGCGGATCAACGATCTGCACGATGCCTGTTATGTCCCGCGCCAGATCTTCACCACTGGCGAGCTCGATGTTCATGACGTGGGGATGCTGAGCGACGGCCGCATCGTCTTCGTCAACACGCTTTACAATTGTCTTGCCTCTACATCGGAACGGCACAGCTTCACGCCGCTGTGGAAGCCTTCCTTCATTTCGAAGATCGTCAAGGAGGACCGATGTCATCTGAACGGACTTGCCATCGAAGACGGCGCCCCGCGCTACGTTACGGCGATCAGCAGATCGGACACCGTCGACGGCTGGCGCGACCGTCGTTCCGATGGCGGCATCGTCATCGACGTGCATTCCAATGAGATAGTGATCGATGGTCTCTCGATGCCTCATTCCCCCCGGCTCTATCGCGGGAGATTGTGGGTGCTCAACTCGGGCACGGGGGAGATCGGATGGATCGAGCGTTCAGCAGCCGGCGCGACGTTCCACGTTCTGGCATTCTGTCCCGGCTTCGTGCGCGGGCTCGCGTTTTTCGGCAACTATGCCTTCGTTGGCTTGTCGAAACCTCGCTATGAGCGTTTCGAGGGTCTCGCACTGGATCGCAGGTTAGCCGAAACAGATTCCGAACCGTGGTGCGGAATCCAATTGATCAATCTCGACACCGGTGCCTGCGAAAACTGGTTTCGGATTGATGGGGCGGTAGCCGAATTCTACGATCTGGGCGTGGTGCCAGACGTGATACGACCAATGGCGATCGGCTTCGCCAACAACGAGATCCTTGATCTCGTCACCCACGATCCGATGGATCCCGCTCAGAGCGCTTGGCCGGTGCATGAACGAGCGCCGGGAATTGGGTCCCCGAGGCGCGCGTAAAGCTGCGCGCTAACCGAGGAACGAGCGATGCTCCGCCTTGGCGGAGCATGACAGCTGGAACAACAGAGCCGCCGTCAAGCGATCCACCTGCCGCGCGCTACTTCCCGGGCCACACCGGCTTGCGCTTCTCGGCAAACGCCTTCAGCCCTTCCTTGGCGTCCTCGGTCATCGCCAAGAGCGCGATCTGGCTTTCGAGATAGGCGATCGCCTCGTCGAACGACATCGACGCGATGGCGCGCATGGCGTATTTGCCGCGGCGGATGGCGGTCGGCGACTTGTCGACGATACGGCCGATCAGCCACTCGATCTTGGCATCGAGCTCGGTGGCGGGAACGACATGGTTGAGCAACCCCGCAGCCTGTGCAGCCTTGGCGTCGAACGGCTCGCCCGTCAGCGCCCATTCGTTGACGAGACGCGGCGGCGCGATGCTCTGCAAGAGGCTCAGCACCTGCATCGGGAACACGCCGACCTTGACCTCCGGCAGGCCGAAGATGACGTGATCGGCCGCGACCGCCATGTCGGTCATACACAACAGCCCCATGCCACCGGCCATGCAGACGCCGCCGACGCGCGCGATCGCGGGCTTGGTGGCATTCTGCGACAGCCTGAGCAGATCGGCGTAGTCGGCATTGGGGCGGGAGAAATCCATCGCAAAGGCCGCGCCCGAGTTCTGCAGGTCAGCGCCGGCGCAGAACGCCTTGTCCCCCGCGCCGGTCAGCACGATCACGCGCACCTGCGGATCGTCATGCGCCTGGCGATAGCCGCGCGAGATCCCCGCGATGACGTCGCCATTGAGGGCGTTGCGCTTCTCTGGACGATTGATGGTGATCCAGAGGGCCTGGCCGCGCTTGTCGAGAATCACGCTGTCGTCGGTCATCGCCTTGCCCGTTGCTTGATGTTGGATGCGAGATTGTCGCGGGATAGCCGCCGCGGGCAAGGAAAACTTGCGTCAGCTGGCCGCGCGGCGGCCGATCTCGGCGATGACACCGTGCAGCCGCGGACGCGCTGGATCGAACTGTCCGGTGTGCAGGAAGGCGATGGTCTGCCGGAACGACGTCGGATGCACCAGGAGGCCCATATGCGACGCCTTGACCGTTGTGTAGTCCGTCATCCCGGCGAGCTTGCAGCTCTCGACCGAGACGCGGCCGTCATTCGGCCACGGCAGCAGGAACAGGCCGGCGATCGGATCGAGAAAACGGTTGCCGGCGATCACGCCGATCTCGTAATCGGCGGGCGGCAGAGAGGCGAGCGTGACGTCTTTCGTCGTCACCAGCTGCAGGCCGGCTGGGCCGAAATAGGCGCGATAGAGCCCGACGTTCTGCAGCCGGTCGGCGAGCTCGCTGCCGCCATTGGGCGTTCCCAGCATGACGACACGGCCGAGCCGTGCCGGACGATGCTTCGCGATCGCGACCCGTGCCAGCAGCCCGCCCATCGAATGGGTGACGAAGTGGATCGGCCCGCCGATCCCCGCGGCAAAATCGGCGATGGCCGGGCGGATGTCTTCGGCAAGAAACTCGAGCGGCTTCTTGCGGCTTTCATAGTCGAGGTTCAACGTCGCAAAACCAGCTCGCTGCAGCCGCTTTTCCAGCGGACGCAGCATCAATGATCGGCCGGCGATACCATGCAGCAGGACGACCCCCGCGTCGCGGGGGCCACTGTGCTGAGAACGCCGGCGCAGCGATGCAATCACGCGACTTCCCGCTCTTCCGGCTCACGCTCGACCGTGGCTGTTGCCGCACTCGCCTCGGCCAGCGCCTTGGCGCCGACATAGTCGGTCTTGCCGGAACCGAGCAGCGGGATCTTGTCGACTACCATCACGACGGCCGGCACCGCCAGCTCCGGCACACCTTGCGCCTTGGCCTGGCGCTGCATCGCGGAGCGCTCGGCATCCTTCTGCGTCGTGATCAGCACGATGCGCTCGCCCTTGCGCTGGTCCGGGATCGACACCGCGACCGAGCCCGCCTGCGGCCACAACATCGCGGCGATCTGCTCGACCACCGTCAGCGACACCATCTCGCCGGCGATCTTGGCAAAGCGCTTGGCGCGGCCCTTGATCGTGATGAAGCCCTGCGCGTCGATGGTGACGATGTCGCCGGTGTCGTGCCACCCCTCCGGCAGTGCCTCGAGCACGCCGGGATTTTCGGCCCTGACATAGCCGAGCATGACGTTGGGGCCGCGGACCGAGAGGCGTCCGCCCTCCTCGATGCCCGGCACCTTGTCGAGCCGGTACTCCATCAGCGGCGACAGGCGGCCGACGGTGCCGACACGGTTGGCCATCGGCGTGTTCATCGCCAGCACCGGCGCGGTCTCCGTGACGCCATAGCCTTCGAGAACGCGGATGCCATAACGCTCCATGTAGATCTGCCGTGTCCGGTCCTTGACCGGCTCGGCGCCGGCGATGACCAGCCGCAGGGTGCGGAAATCATACGCATGGGCGGAGCGCGCGTAACCAGTCAGGAAGGTGTCGGTGCCGAACAGGATGGTGGCACCGGTCTGGTAGATCAGTTCGGGCACGATCCGGTAGTGCAGCGGCGACGGGTACATATAGATGGGGATGCCCGCCAACATGGGCATCATCATGCCGCCGGTGAGGCCGAAGGAGTGGAACACCGGCAAAACATTGAACACAAGATCGTTAGCGTTGGCGTCGACCCTCGCCAATGCCTGCGCGGCATTCGCCAGAATGTTGCGATGGGACAGGACAACGCCCTTCGGCGTGCCTTCCGAGCCGGACGTGAAAAGAAGCACGGCCGGGTGGTCGGCATTGCGAGCGACGCGCGGCTTGGTGCCGTCGATCATCCCCTTGATCTTGTCGGCCAGGCTGATGGAGGCCTTGACGTCCTCGAGATAGACCAGACGGGCTTGTCCTTCGATCGCGGCGATCAGCTTGTCGAGCTTGCCCTTCTCGATGAAGGCCCGCGACGTCAGAACGGTCGTCACCTGCGCCGCCTTCATCGCCGCCAGCACGTTCACCGGGCCGGCGGAGAAATTCAGCATTGCCGGCACGCGGCCGATCGACTGCAGTGCCATGAAGACCACGGCGACGCCGGCGGAGTTCGGCAGCAACAGGCCGATGTTCTCGCCCACCATCGTCCCCTGCTCGAGCTTACGGCTGAGCACCTGCGAGCCAAGCAGCAGCTTGCGATAGGTCAGCTTGGTGCCGAGTGGATCCTCGATCATCACCTTGCCGGTGTCGTGGTCGCGATGGGCATGGGCGAGCGCCTCGAACAGTGTCCGATCCAGCATGGCGTTCTTGACCATGGCTTCGATCATCACGTCCTGCAGCGCAGCGCCAGCCGCGTTGCGGCGGGTCTTGCCCTTGAGAGCTGCATCGATGGTGAGCTTCACCGGCGGCAGGATCGTCACCGTCACCTTGGGAAACCACGAGCGCTTGATCTGGCCATCCTTGAGATAGCTGAGATGCGAGCGCTGCGCGCCCTCGATGCGGACGGGCACCACGACGGCATCGGCCTTGTCGGCGATCATCGCGGTGCCGTCATAGACCTTCATCAGCGATCCGGACACCGTGATGCGGCCCTCCGGGAAGATCACCACCGGTTCCTGGCTGGCGACCAGCTTGATCAGATCGCGCGCACCGAGCGGCTTGGTCGGGTCGATCGTGATGTGGCTCACCAGTTTCAGGAAGACCTTCGCCCACCAGGCCTTGGAGATCCCGGTGTCGACGGCAAAGGTGGCATCGATCGGCAGCACCGCGTGGAGCAGCGGACCGTCGATCAGGCTGACATGGTTCGGCGCGATCAGCATGCGGGTGCCGGCCGGCGGCAGGTTCTCCAGCCCACGCACCTCAGTGCGGAACAGCGCGCGGAACAGCATCGCGCCGAAGTCGCGCACGCCCTCCCTGCCCCATTTGGTGAGCACGAACCAGACGGCGCCGAAGCTCGCCAAGGCCAGACCGAAGAAGATCCAGGCGATCGAGACGCCTGCAGCCTGCAGGCCAGCCACGCCCAGCGAGCCGACCACCATGAAAGCGGCCTGCAGCACGTTGCCGGCGGCGATGACCCGGGCGCGCTCGGTCGGCTCCGACCACGCCTGCACAGCGGCGAACGCAGGAACCACGAAGAGGCCGCCGCCGAAGGCGAACAAGGCGAAATCGAACAGCATGCGCGAGCCTGACCAGGAGCCGATGAATCCCAGCGGCGTGATTCCCTTCGCGATCTCCGTCGTGCCGATCGCCCAGGACAAGTCGAGGCCGAGCACGCCCATGATGATGGCGCCGATCGGCACCAGCGCGAGGTTCGGCCTGACGTGGCTAAGATGCGCGGCGAACAGCGAGCCGATCGCGATGCCGACCGCAAAGATGGCGAGACACAGGGTGACGACGCCCTCGGTACCGCCGACGACGTCCTTGACCAGGGCCGGCAGCAGCGACAGCACGACGGCACCCACCAGCCAGAACCAGGACACGATCACCATGCCGTCCCACAGTCGGGGCGCGGCATGTAACGACTTCAGAAGGTGCAAGGTCGAGGTCCAGGGGTTGGCTGTGATCCGCAGATCCGGCGCGGACGGCACCGTGTGCGGGATGCGCGAGGCGGAGGCCCAGGAGATGACGGCAAGGCCGATCACCGCGAGAGCGACCCAGCCCATGTGCGAGGAGCCGGAGACAAGCTGGCCGCCGGCGATGGTGCCAATCAGGATGGCCATGAAGGTCGCACCTTCCACTAGCGCATTGCCGGTGGCGAGCTCGCCGACCGTCAGCTGGTCCGGCAGCATGGCGTATTTCACCGGGCCGAACAGCGCGGCGATGACACCGAACATGCCGAGGGCGACGAACAGCAGCGGGATCGAATGCATGAAGAAACCCAGCGCCGCGAAGCCGGCAGCGAATATCTCGGCGAACTTCAGCCTGCGCGCGACGATGCCCTTGACGTACCTGTCGGCCAACTCGCCGCCGAGTCCCGAAAGAATGAAGAATGGGAAGATGAACACCGCACCGGCCACGGTCACCAGCGCATCGCCATGCACGGCCATGGCGCCATAGAGCAGCATGATGACGAGCGCATTCTTCAGGACGTTGTCGTTCAGCGCCGAGGAGAATTGCGCCCAGAACAGCGGGGCAAAACGGCGCGACGACATCAACTGCTTGATCATGGTCGTTTCCTGGTGTGCTGCGGCGGCTCGGCCGCAAGGATGGCAAGAGTCTTGAAGGTTGGTGATGAAATGAGGTGGTGCCGGTGATGCACCCTGTTAGACGCGGTCATGCGGTCTGCCGTTCTGTTGTCGGCCGCCGACCAGCACGAAGAGTAGCCCGAAGGTCGTGTGCAAAAGGCTTATCCAGACCGAGGGCAGCTGGACGGAGGTTATGGGACGCGAGGGCATGGTGACCGCTTCCTTGCGTATGAGCCGGGGATTTGAGCCGTGATCAACTCAGCTCACTCAGGTAGTGGAAGCAGCCGAACAGGCCACCGCGGCGAGGCCGGCGTCCCTCGCGAGCAGCTGCGCGAAAAAGCCGGTCTCCGGGCACCCGCCTTGCGCGCCGCGCGGCCAGCAGGCCGGCAACGTCACAGGCGTTGGCGATGCGCTCAACGCGTGCCGCCACAAGGTGAGACGCAGCCCGAGCCAAACCGTTCAGCAACGGCTGGAGATCGACGACGGGAAAAAGCTGCGGACCGCGAAAGCTGAGAACCTGCATGGGATTACTCCTTCAATTTTGAGCAACGCTCACAATTCATATCTCAAAAATGAGCGCCGCTCAAGAAAATTCGATAAGGCGGAGCGATTGGGTAAACGAAGTCTTCCCGGCCGCGGCCAGTACACCAAGGCAGGGCATCAAGCCATTGATTATAAAAAAATATTTCCGATGACCCGCCTAGGTCGGCGTCACCCGGCCGATTTGCGCAGCCAGACCTTGTTGTCGTGAAAGGCCGCGCCCCCGATCGGCGCGACGGTGTCGGCAGCGGTGAGCACGTTGATGCCCCGCCCCCCGACATGGGCGCGATTGGGATGGATGGATTCGGCGATCAGCACCCCGCGCCGGACTCCGTCGAACAGCCGGGCCGCAAGCGAGGTCTGGCCACGCTCGTTGCCGAGCGTGACGATATCGCCGTCGACAATGCCGAGCGGGGCTGCATCGAGCGGATGGATCATGACGGAGGGTCCCCCTTCCCGCGCCTGCGACGATGGCGTCTCGTTGAAGGAGGTGTTGAGGAACGAGCGCGCGGGGCTGGTCGCAAGCCGAAACGGATGCTGCTGATCGACCTCTTCGGTCACCGCCCAATGGTCGGGCAACGACGGCATGCGTTCAGGATTGCCCATGACGCGGCCGAATGGTGGATGCGCCCAGTCGGCCTTGAAGTGAAATTTCCCGTCGCTGTGCGCGAAGCCGTCGAGATAGTGCGAGGTGCGGAAGTCCGGCTGAAGGTCGCGCCAGACATCGGCCTCGAGCCCGGCGATATCGCCATGGCCGCTCTTCTTCAACGTCGCATCGATCAGCTCGCGCGGCGACATCTCGAAGCCCGGATGCACCGCCCGCAGCCGGCGCGCCAGGCCCTGCAGCACCTCATGATTGGACCGGCACTCGCCGGGCGGGTCGATCAGCTTCGGTCCGATCGAAATGTGCTGATGGCCGCCGCCGTAATAGAGATCGTCATGCTCCATGAACATCGTGGCGGGCAGCACGATATCCGCCATCTGCGCCGTCTCGGTCATGAACTGCTCGTGGACCGCGACGAAAAGATCCTCGCGCGCAAATCCGTTGCGAACCAGCTCCTGCTCGGGCGCCACCGTCATCGGATTGGTGTTCTGGATCAGCATCGCCTTGACCGGCGGACCGCCGCACAACGCTGCTCGATCCCCGGTGAGGATACGCCCGATCTGCGACTGATCGAGAAAGCGGGTGGAATGATCGACAGCATCATGGCCCTCGATGATCGCTTCATCGAAATGCCACAGCGCCGCGTTGTTGAAGAAGGCTCCGCCTCCCTCATACTGCCAGGCGCCGGTCACCGCGGGAATGCACGATGCCGCATGCATCTGCGCCGCGCCGTTCCTGCTGCGGGTGAAACCATAACCCAGTCGGAAGAAGGTCCGCTTCGTCTCTCCGACCAGACGGGCGAACGCCTCGATTTCGGCCACGGGAACGCCAGAGATTTGCGATGCCCATTGCGGCGTCCGGGTCTCCAGATGCGCTTCGAGTTCGGCAGGACAATCCGTGTACTTCTCCATATAGGCGCGGTCGGCATAGCCATCGCGAAACAGCACGTGCATCACGCCGCAGGCAAATGCGCCGTCGGTCCCAGGTCGCAGGATGACCTTGATGTCGGCCTGCTTCATGGTCTCATTGTCGTAGACATCGATCGCCGCGATCTTGGCGCCTCGTTCCTTCCGGGCGCGCGCCGCATGAGTCATGACATTGACCTGCGTGTTCACCGGGTTCGTGCCCCAGATCACGACCAGATCCGAGAGCGCCATCTCCCGCGGATCGACGCCGGCAATCTTCCCGGTGCCGATGGCAAAGCCGATGCGCGCGACATTGGCGCAGATCGTCGAGTAGAACCGCGAGTACTTCTTCACATGGGTGAGACGGTTGAGGCCATCGCGCATCACGAGACCCATCGTGCCCGCGTAATAATACGGCCAGACCGACTGAGCGCCAAAGTCGCGCTCCACCTGGAGAAACCGCTCGGCGATCACGTCCAACGCCTCGTCCCAGGAGATGCGTGCAAATTGCCCTGAGCCTTTCGGGCCGACGCGACGCATCGGATGCATCAGCCTCTCAGGATGATGAATCCGCTCGGCATATCTCGCGACCTTGGCGCAAACCACGCCAGCCGTATAGGTCTGCCGTTTCGAGCCGCGAACGCGGCCGATCGTCTTTCGATCGAGCACCTCGACGTCGAGCGCGCAGGCCGACGGACAATCGTGCGGGCAGGTGGAATGGCGGATGTCGACCCGAGTCTGCTGGTTCATGCCCGATTCGTAGCACCAAAGAATGCGTCCGCCGAGAGCATTCGCGAGGCATTCGCATGAACAAGATTCGTGCGTGTCTGCTCCACCGCAAACGTTGGGCCTGTTTCTGGACGCGGCAAGTCACCATCGACAACGACCGATCCGCCCCCAGGGGCAAGGTGAAGACTGCATCAAAAGACGATAGGCTTCTGTTGCGCGCTCGGGGTCGCTCTCCTGCGAACGATCTACGTCGCAGCGCACCATGCCCAGCCCTCAGCTGACCGGCAATTTCGATTGCAAAGCCAGCTTCATATATTAATATATCAGTTGAGGAAACGCACATGTCCAGTCGAGCCCCGAGGAAAATGGCCCCAGCGCCACGGCCTGTGGTTGCCCGCATGCGCCGCAATGGTCGGCCCCGCGGCGCGACAGCAGCGTCACGCATCTACACCGATCTCAGGTCCGAACTGGTGTCGCTCGTGCGCCTGCCGGGGGAGCCGATCTCGGAAGCGCAGATTGCGACGACCTATGGTGTCAGCAGGACACCGGTCCGCGAGGCCATTCTGAAACTTTCGGATGAAGGGTTGGTCGAGATCTTTCCGCAGTCCGGCATCTTCGTCTCGCGCATTCCGGTCGCAGCACTCCCCGAGACCATCATCATCCGAAAGTCTCTAGAAGAGACCACCGCTCGGATGGCCGCCGAGCATGCGACATCGAGCCAGTTGCTCAACCTGCATGCGACCCTCGAACGTCAGCGCGAGGCGTGCGCAGCAAAGGATCGCGAAGCCTTCCACCAGGCGGACGAGATGTTTCACGCTGGCATCGCCGAGGTCGCGGGCTATCCCGGGATCTGGAAACTGATCGTTCAGGTCAAGGTTCACGTCGACCGCTATCGTCGACTGACCCTGCCGCAGATCGGACGGATGGCCGAAGTGATCGCAGAGCACGAACCAATCCTTCAGGCCATCGAGCGGCGCGATCCGGATCGTGCCCGGGCTGCCATGGCGAGTCATCTGGAACGCCTGCTCGACGACATCTCTGAAATTCAGACCAAGAATCCAGAGTATTTCGATCAACCAAGCTAACGAGATGATCGCATCGAACCTTGCGGCGACACGATCATTCCGTCGGAGAGACGCCATGAAAAGACGCGATTTCATCAGACTGAGCGTGGGCTTTGCGGGCGTTGCAACGCTGCCGCCGAGCTCGGCCGCCCTTGGGCAATCGAAGGCGGTGTTCAAGGCATCCGACGTTCAGCCGCCGGGTTATCCGACGGTTGCAGCAACAGAAAACATCGGCAAAAAGCTTGCAGCGGCAACCAACGGCAGGCTGTCGATCCAGATGTATCCCTCCGCTCAGCTCGGCGGCGAGAAAGAGACCATCGAGCAGACCCAGATCGGGGCGATCCAGATGCTGCGGGTCAGCGCCGGCGCGCTCGGCCCGATCGTCGACGACGTCAACGTCGTCAACATGCCCTTCCTGTTCAAGAGCATCGAACATTCTGAAAAGATGATGGACGGTCCGATCGGTCAGGACCTTCTGGACCGCGTCAGCGCCAATGCCAGCGCAAATCTCGTCGCACTCTGCTGGATGAATTCGGGCGCGCGCAGCATCTACAACACCAAGAAGCCCATCAGGACGGTCGAGGACGTCAAGGGGCTGAAGATCCGTGTGATCGGCAATCCCATCTTCATCGACATGATGAACGCGCTTGGCGGCAACGGCGTCGCGATGGGCTACGATCAGGTCTTCAGCGCGCTGCAGACCGGCGTGATCGACGG
This sequence comes from Bradyrhizobium sp. SZCCHNS3016, assembly GCF_032484535.1. NCBI lineage: Bacteria > Pseudomonadati > Pseudomonadota > Alphaproteobacteria > Hyphomicrobiales > Nitrobacteraceae > Bradyrhizobium > Bradyrhizobium sp. SZCCHNS3016. The sequence goes on along the minus strand of NZ_JAUETE010000001.1, from coordinate 801,725 downwards.
GGCCGAAAACAATCCGCCGAGCTACGTCTTCAGCAATCATTACACGGCCGCGAAGTACTATTCGCTCACCCAGCATCTCGTCATTCCGGAAATCCTCGTGTTCTCGAAGCGGTCCTGGGCAAACCTGTCGACCGACGACCAGACCTTGATCAAGAAGTTCGCGCGCGAAGCGCAGATGGAGGAGCGCGAACTCTGGAAGGCCTACGAGCGGGAAGCGATCGAGAGGGCCAAGGCCGGTGGCTCCGAGATCGTCGAAATCGCCAACAAGGCGCCGTTCCAGAAGGCCGTGAAGCCGGTCTGGGACAAATACGGTCCGAAGTACCAAGAAATGATCAAGCGCATTCAGGACATCGCATAGACCGCACGCTCGGTTCGGATGATCAAGAGGCTTACGATGGCCGAACTCTATCGCCGGGCGATGGATGCACTGTATCCCGCTTGCGTCATCGTGGGCGTAACGGCGCTCTTGCTGATCTCAGCCGTCATTCCTTGGGCGGTCTTCACCCGCTACGTCCTGAACAGCGCGGCTTCCAGGCCCGAACCGATGGCCGTCCTGTTGTGCTGGTGCCACCAAGCCATAACGCCGTCCTTCACGCGCTCGCGAGCGGCGGGACGATCTCGATCAGCGCACTGTTCATGTCCGCCCCCCGGAAAATCCAGCTCGCCGCCGGCGGGCTGCGGCCATCACCGGCGCAGCAGGATGTCGGAAAATGCCTCGCCGCCCCTACTCGTCTTCGTCTTGACCGGCCTCCGCCAATCCGCGTAACGGCTCGGGATTCAGAAGCACGATCGCCCCGTGCTCGAGGCGGACCCAGTCCCGCGCGGCCCATGCACGCAACTGCTTGTTGATGCTCTCCCGCGTCATGCCGACCATTTCGCTGATCTCCTGCTGAGTGATGGCGATGGTGCGGCTTGCGGTATCCAGCTTGCGCTTGTCGGTCAGGCCGAGCAGCGCACTGGCAAGGCGGCGGGGGAGATCCTGAAGGATGACCTGCTCAACCTGGTCGCTGGTCCAGCGCAGCCGATCGCAAAGCAGCTCGATGAATTTCATTGCCAGCACCGGCTGGCTCTTCACGAACGGCAGGAATTCGCGCCGATCGATGACCAGGATCTCGCAGTTCGTATTGGCCGTTGCGTCGGCTGTGCGTTCTCGGCCGTCGAGCACGGCGACTTCGCCGAATATCTCACCCGCGCTGATCAGGTTCAGGATGGCATTGCGGCCGTCGGGCGACGAGACACTGATTTTGACGGTGCCACTGATCACGGCATACAAGCTCGAGCCAGGATCGCCTTTTGAGAAGATGGTTGAACCGCGCTTGAGCGATGTCGGCTTGGCGTAGCGGCAGAGCTGATCGACCGCATCGGCCTCGAGTTCACGAAAAATCGGATGCTGACGCAGCACCGACAGTTTGCCGTTGTTGGTAGGTCGGACGCTCGCCCGCTTTTCCTCAGTCACACCGCATCTCCCAGGCGTCCGAATACCGCCGCCCAAGGGAGCTGTCCAAAGCCGGTGGCCAAGGCCCCCGCGGATGTCAGGGGACTATGGACACGCCTACAGCCACCAGCAAAGACGATCCCTCGGACTTGCGACCACCGATCCTCGATTTCATTGCACTTCGGAATACGGCAGATCGGCGGATTGTCCAGGAAAATGCGGCGAACGCTCAAGGCGAAGCCATCTGCCAATCGACGCCGGAGGCGTTTCGCCCCCGAGAGGCGGGCCCGGCATACATTGTGCAGCGCGTGAGAGTCGTCTAGCCGCCCGTCGGACCAGCAGCGCTACTCTTCTGAGCGCAAGATGCCGCTGCCCAAGGGCAGCCTGTACCTCACACCCGATGTCTTGTCTGTGAATCGGCCCAAAGCAGGACCGCAGCGAACCCGACAAAAACCCCCACAACTGCAAAGCTGACCATCATAGCGTCGAGCGGCATGTCTCTCTCCCCTGTTCGAGTTTGAGACACAGTTCCCTATCGGCTGCGCGGCAGTCCTTGATCCAGATCAATGCAATGCGGGTTTCGCCAGCGACGTCAGGCAGCAGCCATAGCTTCAGCTCGCGCCGAATCTCGAAGCGAGACGCCCCCGGGCAGGATCGCGATGATGCCCTCCCGTTCGAGCTTCGTGAACGTTCGACTGACGGTCTCGATGGTGAGCCCGAGATAGTCGGCGATATCCTGCCGACTCATCGGCAACGGTACCATGTTAGAGGGCCCCCGAAGCTCCACCAGCCGGTCCCTCCAGCCAACGAGGAATGTCGCGACCTTCTCCTCGGCTGATCGGCGCCCGAGAAGTACCATGTGATCACGCGCCTGATTCAGCTCCTGCACGGCCAGTTCGTTCATCCGCCGCAGCAGGTTCGGCTTGTCCTCGGCAAAGCGTCCGAACGGTCCCTTTGCGAACTGGCAGACGGTGACGGGACCGATTGCGTCGGCCGAAAATCCATGCCGTTCCTCCGTCGTCATGCCGACGAAGTCGCCAGGCAGCGCAAATCCGACGATCTGCCTGCGTCCGTCGGGGAGAAGCTTGTAGAGCCTCATGACCCCATCCAATAAATTGTAGAAACAGGATGACGTATCTTCTTGCGCGAAAACCGTCTCGCAGGTCGCAAAATGGGCCCGGCGGCTGAGCTGCTCGAATTCACGCATTTCGAACTGGTCGAGCGACGCACAGACACTGAATCCCCGCACGGCACAATCGGCACAGGCCTGCCCATGGAAATCGACTGCAACAAGAGACGTCTTCATACGGGGCTCCGCTGGGCCAAGCGCAAGGATATAGTGATTGCATTCTAACGGACGCTCGAAGTTCCGATTGATTCAAATCAAACGAACCAACAATCCGGGCCCTATCGTGGCCGCCATTGCCAGCGCCAACGGACATTGTGAATGCAGCGGCTTGTTCTGTGCCACCTTCTCGCCGCGATAGCGTTGGTGACACCCTCCTACGCGGCGTCGACGTCGCAGCAACGTGGGCAGGCCTTCGCGAAGGCCCACTGCGCACGATGTCATGCCATCGGTCGAACGGGAGAGAGTCCCTTCGAACCAGCCCCCCCGTTCCGAAACCTGCATCTCCGCTACCCGATCGAATCATTGGGCGAAGCGCTCGCGGAGGGGATCGTGACTGGTCACCCGGCCATGCCCCAATTCCAGCTTGCGCCGCCGCAGATCCACGATCTGCTCTCGTATTTGAAGAGCTTGGAATAGCCCGATCGATTCAGAGCGCCTGTATCGTCCAGGTCAGAATCGACTTGGCAACCCGGCCGAAGGCCTCGTTGAAGGCGGACACGGCACCAGCAGGATCAAGCCGCGCAACGGGCTGGTTTTCGTCAAACAGCCGTGACGCGATGACCTTGCCGTTCTTGTCGACGAGGCGTGCCGACAGACCAATCTCCGCAGCGGCGGTATCGCCATTGATCCGGAAACGGCGGACATCGACCAGCAGCTGAAAATCCGGCTGGCCGAGATCGGATGTCCGCAGCGGAGCGTGGGCCACATCGTAATTCTCGAAGGCATCGATCAGACGTGACTGCAATAACTTGGGGATGCTGTCAGCCCAGAGGAAATCACCGAACCCCGGGTAGTCCTTTGTCGGCGCGAACAACATGCGCTGAGTCTGCAGCATCGCCACGGCCGTGGGCTCAGGAATCGCGAGCTGACCCTTGATGGTCTTGTTGACCGGCCCCAGTTCTCGCGGCGCGCTCAGATCATAGGTGACCTTCTGTGCTGGAGCGCCGCCTCCCGTCATTTTTTCCAGACCCGAGACGATTCCATCGAGCTTGCCGGTATTCCGCGCAAGGCCGTCCGAGAATGTCTTGAGGTTGGCGATCGTGTCTTTGAGCGGCCCGGCATTCTCCGCAAGCACTGCGTCGACGCGCCGCAGGGCGTCCCGGGCGGCCTGCGTCATGCTTTGTCCGGCGCCCGGTTCTGCAATCAGTGTCGATATGGCACTCGCCGCTCCTGCCGACGAGCCGCCCTCCAGCGCGATCACCGGCACTCCTGTCAGCCCCTGGAATTCCAGACCCACCTTGGTGTCGGCGCGCACGGGAGTCGTCGACGCCACGGAAATCGTTGCGTTGACCCGACGCGGATCGTTCGGCGCCAGGCCCAGCTCAGTCACCTCGCCGACCCGAATTCCGTTGAACAGAACGGCAGCCCCGACCAGCAGGCCGGGCACTGAGCCCTCGAACTGCACGTGATAGGTCGTGCGAGGCCCGAGTCCTCCGGTGTTGTTGAGCCAGTAAACGAAGCCAAAGATCGCGACGATGGCCGCCAGCACGAAGCCGCCGATGACAGCGAAAGGCGCACGGGTTTCCATCTTTCAACTCGCTTTTGGTTGCAGCATCTGGGATCGCTTGCCGTGAAAATAGGCTCTGACCCAAGGGTGTTCTGATCGAAGGAGATCGCTCATAGGGCCAATTGCCACGATCTTGCCGTCGGCCAAAGCAGCGACCCGGTCGCAGACCGTGTTCAGACTGGCGAGATCGTGCGTCACCATGAACACCGTCAATCCCAACGTCAGTTGGAGCGTCTTGATCAGGGCGTCGAAATCGCCGGCGGAAATCGGATCGAGGCCGGAGGTCGGCTCGTCAAGAAATACGATCGCCGGATCGAGAGCGAGCGCCCGCGCCAGCGCGGCGCGCTTCGTCATGCCGCCGGATAGTTCGGCTGGGAATTTATCACCGTCCTCTGCGCGAAGGCCGACCATTTCGAGCTTGGCTATCGCGATCTCATCCATCAAGCCCTGCGACATCTGCAGGCTCTCGCGCAGCGGAAATTGAACGTTCTGTTTGACCGTCAGTGACGAGAACAGAGCTCCCTGCTGGAACAGAATTCCCCAACGCCTCGCCGCAGCCTGTGTCGTCCGCTCTTCGGCGCCACCAAGGGGTGTCCCCATGACCTCGATGGTCCCGCTGCGCCGAGGAATGAGGCCGATGATCGTCCGCATCAGGACGGATTTCCCGCCGCCTGACGCGCCAACCAAACCGAGAATCTCACCGCGACGAACGTCGAGCGAAAGATCGTTCAGAACGAGCTGCCGGCCGAACCCGACGACGAGATCGGTCACGCGGATCGCGCTGGACACTCCAAGATCATCCATTGCTACATTCCAATGGACGCAAAAAACACGGCGAACAGACCATCGAGCACGATGACCAGGAAAATGGATTTCACCACGGATGTCGTGGTCTGTTGCCCCAGCGATTCGGCACTACCTTTCACACGAAGTCCTTCACTGCAGGCAACAATGCCGATCACCAAGGCCATGAACGGGGCCTTCAATATTCCCACTTCGAAATGGGTGACCGAGATCGCATCGTGTAGCCGGGCGATGAAGATTGCCGGTCCCATGCCGCCATAGAGCTGGGCCACCAGCCCTCCCCCATATAGGCCAGCCATCGAGCCGATGAAGGCGAGAATTGGCAAGGTCAAGATCAACGCAACGATGCGGGGCAGGATCAGCACCTCGACGGGATCCAGCCCCATCGTCACCAGCGCATCGATCTCCTCGCGCATCTTCATCGATCCAAGTTCCGCCGTGTAGGCGCTTCCCGATCGCCCTGCCACCATGATCGCGACGATCAGAACGCCAAGCTCGCGCAGGACCAGAATTCCCACCATATCGACCACGTAGGATTCGGCACCAAAACGTCGAAAATGGAAAATCCCCTGCTGGGCGATGATGGCGCCGATCAGGAAAGTGATCAACGCCACGATCGGAATAGCCTGCCATCCGATGCGGTACATCTGATAGACGAGGGAGGTCACGCGCAGAGATCGCGGCCGACGTAGCGTCCGCAGCAGAGCAAAGGACAGCGCGGCCAACATGTCCAGGAACACTTTGACGTCCTGGGCTGCCCCCAGACTCGAACGACCGAGGTCCGTGAGTTTGGCGAAGACCGGATTCAGTCTCGGTGCCGGCTCCACCGCTCGTCGATTGACCTGCCGGACCTCCTCGACCAGGCCGATGTAGTTTTCTGCCACCCCCGTCATCTCGACCTGACGACCGCCAGCGGCGGCACGGCGGCTGAGCTTCTCGAGCAACCAGGCACCGACGGTATCAATCTCGCTCACGGCACCGAGATCAAGCTTCACGGCTTTCGCGCTGTTGACCCTGGTGCCGGCAGAGCTGGTCAAACTCTCGAGCTCCGCCACGTTGAGGGACACCCATGATCCGCTCGGACGAAGCTCAAGCACATCCTCCGTCGTCGCGGCCGTCAGTCCCGGATGAGCACGCAATTGGATGTCTCCCTCAGTCGGCGTGCCGAGGCACACCCGTTCCTAAATCCGGCCGATCTGCCTCGCTTGATCTGCGTCAATGCCGTCAGCGCAACGGGTTGAGCGAAATCAAGCATCACGCCGGACTGCGTTCTACAGTGATTTTGGCGCGAGGACAAAACATGGCTATCGACCCGACGACGCTCAGGACCGAGTTGGACAGCCTGACGCGTGAGCTAAGCCAGCTGTTGCGGGGCGCGGGGGCGCCGCGCGACAACCCGGACGCGCAACCAGCCGCCGGAATGCTCGCTGCAGCGATCGAGGCGCTGGGCATGCGTCTAAGTGAGACAGACGTTCAGGTAGAGCGGATGATCAGGGACCGTCCGATCGTGGCGACAGCTTCGGCGTTCGCCCTCGGTCTTGCCGTTGGCCTCCTACTGCGGAGAACTTAAGTGGATACCGAGAATGTCGTTAAACATTTGCGCCTTCTCTGGCGGACGGACCGGGTCATTGCCGACATCAGGCTCCGGCACCTGCTCGTCGGGCTCGGCCTCCGGGCCTTTGCGGCGCTGATTGCCGTCTTTGGCCTCCTGATGTTCGAGCTGGCGGCCTATCTTGCATTGGTCCAGATCACCTCCGCGGTGGTGGCAGCCGCAGCACTCGGAGCCTGCAATGTCGCGATTGCGGCGATCCTGCTGATCATCGCATCCCGTGCACCGTCCGGCAGGGAACTCGAACTAGCCAACGAGATTCACTCCTCGTCCATGGACTCGCTGCAGTTGGAAGCACGAGCTTTGCAAGCCCAGATCTCGAGCGTGGTCAACCATCCGCTCAACAGCCTCATTCCACTGCTCATCGTTCCCATTGCGACGATGATCATCAGAACTCTCCGCTCGCATGGCGGCTCCGAAGGCGAGGCAGCGAGCCCGCCGCCCAACGACCGCCGTGCGACTTGAACCCATCCTGCTGAATCAGGTGAGAGGCAATCGAAGCCTGAGCTCAAAGCCTGAGCTTGACGTTGCAGAGGTCGCGTTCGGTCGGATCGGTTTTGACCTCGAAACCGAGGTTCCTGCACATCTCCAGCATGACGACATTCTCCTGCAGCACGTCGCCGGAAATCATCTTCAGGCCTTCGGCCTTGGCGTATTCGATGATCAGCTGCATCAACGCCCAGCCGAGTCCGCGTCCCTTGAGATCCGACCGCAACAGGATCGCGTACTCCCCGCTCTCGTAAACCGAGTCGGAGTGAATCCTCACGACGCCGACCAGTTCGTTGGTCGCTTCATCGAGAGCCACAAAAGCCATCGCGCGCGCATAGTCGAGCTGCGTCAGGCGCGCGATGAACTCGTGCGTGAACTCCTTCATGGGGGCAAAGAATCGAAGACGCAGGTCTTCCGCGGTGACATGCTTGAGGAACTCATGAATAGTTGGCTCATCCTCGGGTCGGATCGGTCGCGCAAGGATTCGCCAGCCGTCCTTGACCTGGAGATGCCGTTCCCATTGGCTCGGATACGGCCGAACGGCGAAATTCGACGGACCAGAGCCTTTGAATTTCGGCGGAACCCTGCCGATGGCGACGCGCGCATCGACGGCCATGACGCCGCTCTCGTCCGCGAGCAGCGGATTGATATCGAGCTCGCGAATCTCGGGAACGTCTGCTGCAAGCTGCGCAAGCTTGACCAGCACCAGTGCGACTGCATCGGGCTTGACCGCCGGGACATCACGATAGGCGTGCAGCAATCGTGAGACGCGCGTCCGCTCGATGAGATTGCGCGCCAGATGGAGATCGAGCGGAGGCAGACCGAGCGCTTTGTCGTTGATGATCTCGACGGCGGTACCGCCCCTGCCGAACACGATCACGGTTCCGAAGGTTGGATCGTCGGCAATGCCCATGATCAGCTCCCGCGCCTTGGCGCGGACGATCATGGCTTGCACGATCACGCCGGAAATCCGTGCGTCGGGCCGAACGGCCCTCGCGCGGGCCATGATCTCGTTCGCCGCGTTACGCACGGCCTCGGCCGTGGTCAGATTGAGCACGACACCGCCGACGTCGGACTTGTGAATGATGTCTCTCGACAAAATCTTGAGCACGACAGTTGTGCCTTGAGCGAACAACTGCTCCGCATACCCGACCGCCTCGTCGACCGAAGACGCCGCGAACGTCGGCACCATCGCAATATCGTAGGCCTCCAGCAGGCGACTGATCTCGACCGGATCGAGCCAAGTCCTCCCGTCGGCGAGGGCCGTCGCTACAATTTTGCGGGCTGCCTCGACGTCGGGCGCAAAAGAGCTCGGCATGGCCGGCGGGACAGCGGCAAGCGATTCGACCACCTCCCGATGACGAACGAGATGCATGAAGCCACGAACGGCATCATCCTCGGTTGGGTAGTTCGGAATTCCTGCCCCGCTCAAGGTTTCGATGACCGGCTGCTCCGCACCGACCCATGCCGCCAGAACCGGCTTTGCCCAGCGCTGGTGCTGCTTTCGATAGGTACTGACGAACTCGGTGACAGCCGTGGCAATGGCGCTCGCGGATGCAATCGCGGTCTGAACGTTCATGACGAGAACTGCATCGTTGGCTTGATCGGCGAGCAGCGCCCCGAGCGCGAGCGTGTAGCGTGCTGCATCGGCATCGCCGACGATGTCGACCGGGTTGGATCCGGACCAGGTCGGCGGCAGGATGGCATCGAGTTTGTCGTGGACGACCGGCGAAAGTGCGGCAGGCACGCCTCCGAGCTCGACCAGTCGATCCACGGCGAGCACGCCGATCCCGCCGCCATTCGTGAGAATGGCGAGCCTCTTGCCCATGGGCGACTCCACCCGCCCCAGCGTTTCGGCGCAGTCGAACAGCTCGCGCAGATCGGAGACCCGCAGAACGCCGGCCCGGCGAAAAGCCGCATCGTAGACGGCATCCGCTCCCGCCAGCGCGCCCGTATGCGTCGCCGCAGCTCGCGCACCGACGGCACCGCGGCCCGATTTCACGACCACAACCGGCTTGACCCTTGCCGCCGCTCGCGCCGCGGACATGAACTTTCGAGCGTCCTTGACGGCTTCGATGTAGAGCAGGATCGCGCGGGTCCCACCGTCCAACGCGAAATGGTCCAGAAGATCTGCGAGATCGACGTCCAACTGGTCGCCGATCGAGACGATTCCGGAAAACCCAACACCGCGCTGAGCAGCCCAATCTACCATCCCCGCCGCGATAGCGCCGGACTGTGAAATGAGCGCCAGGCTGCCTACAACCGGCATGTGCGCCGAAAAGCTCGCATTGAGCTTGATGGTCGGCATCATGATGCCGAGACAGTTCGGTCCAATGAGACGCATGCCGTATTTCTGCGCTGCCTTCTCGGTCTGGTCGGCAAGCGACCCCTCTCCGTGTCCCAGACCCGAGGTAATGATCAGAGCTCCTGCCGTCCCCAACGCGCCTGCGCGATCGATGAGATCCGGGATCGAAGGGGGTGGCGTCGTGATCACCACCAGTTCCGGCACGAACGCCAGGTCGGCGAGACTGCCAACGGCTGCGATATCGGATATCTCCCGATAGCGAGAATTGACCAGGCCAAGCTTGCCCTCGAACCGCGCCTTGACGATATTGTCGAGAATGGCCTTCCCTACCGAGTTCGGTCGCGGACTCCCTCCGATCAGAGCGATTGAGCGTGGCAAAAGCAGGTTCCGCAATCGGTAGGTCGACATTTGCACGTCCAACATCAGTTGGTGAAAGGCGGGTGAATCCCGAGGATTGATCTTAGTTTCAATCCGCAGCGGGTCTAGCGCGACTTATCATCCCAGCATAGTCACGGAGGTGATACCGCTCCGCTCCCTGACTGCACCTGCCGGCTCTGCTCGGTAGGCCGCAGTATTCGTACCAAGTCCTTGATGAGCATCAAACGATTGCCGGGCTGATTATCTTATTACCCTGCAACTTCGTCCGGGAGGCTCTCCGATGCGAGCGATGGTTCTGCGAAAGCCTGGAGCGCCTCTGCAGCCCGAGACGCTCGCGGACCCCGATCCTGGTCCCGGCGAGATCCGCGTCAAGGTCAGGGCATGCGGCGTGTGTCGCACTGACCTGCATGTGTACGACGGTGAGCTTCCCGACATTCGGTATCCGATCGTCCCCGGACACGAGATCGTCGGTCATGTCGACCAGATTGGTCCTGGTGTGACGACGCACAAGCTCGGCGCGCGCGTCGGAATTCCATGGCTGGGGCATACGTGCGGCCATTGCATGTTCTGCGCACGAGGTATGGAAAATCTCTGCGACCAGCCCACGTTTACCGGCTACACACGCAACGGCGGCTATGCAACCCACGCCGTCGTGGACGCAAATTTCGCATTCCCACTCGACGGTTTGGAGGATGACATTGCCATCGCGCCGTTGCTGTGCGCCGGCCTGATCGGCTGGCGGTCTCTGGTCATGGCAGGGAAAGCCGAGAAGCTTGGCATCTACGGATTCGGCGCGGCCGGTCACATCGTTGCCCAGGTGGCCCGCTGGCAGGGGCGCCAGATCTACGCGTTCACCCGCGAGCACGACCAAGCTGCGCAGGATTTCGCGCGCCAACTTGGCGCCACATGGGCCGGAGCGGCAGGCCAGCGTCCCGATGTTGCTCTGGACGCGGCCATCATCTACGCGCCGGCTGGCGAGCTTGTTCCGGCCGCTCTGCGGGCTGTTCGGAAGGGTGGCCGGGTGGTCTGCGCAGGTATCCATATGAGCGACATTCCGACGTTCCCGTATTCCCTCCTCTGGGGAGAACGCCAGGTGGTGTCCGTCGCCAACCTGACGCGACAAGACGGTCTCGATTTCCTGCGGGTCGCGCAGCAGGCTCAAATACGGACCCATACGACGCCCTATCCGCTGTCCGACGCAAATGACGTTCTGGCCCGCCTGAGGCGGGGTGACGTCGTCGGCGCGGCGGTGCTTATCCCGGACTTTTGAAGTGAACGTGGCAACACCGCCCATGGCATCACCATCCGATCAGGAACTGGTCTTCTCCTTCTTGGGCAATACAACCCGACATCCAGGTGTCCGCCGGATCGACACGCACGCGGCTTCCGTGTTTCTGATCGGTGACCGCGCCCTGAAGATCAAGCGCGCGGTTCGGCTGCCATTTTTGGACTATTCGACGCTCGATCAGCGCAAGGCCGCGTGCGCAAAGGAAATCGAGATCAATCACCCGTTTGCTCCGGACATCTATCTGCGTGTCGTCGCCATCACCAAGGCGCCTGACGGATCATTCGATGTCGATGGATCGGGCACTCCGGTCGAATATGCTGTCGAGATGCGTCGCTTCGATGACAGCCAGACGCTTGATCATCTTTCTCGCCGCCAGCAGTTGGACGTCGGATTGGCCGAGCGTCTGGCAGAGACGATCGCAGCGTCGCATGCAGTCGCCGTTCGGAGCTCCTCCAATGGATGGACGGAGTCCATTCCGATTTGGATCGACGCTTTCGTCACCAGCTTTCGGACAGTCTCGCGATTTGGCGAAACGGAGGTCGAAGAACTCCGCGTCCTTTGCCACTCGGCCTTCGCGCGTCTCCGGCCCCTGCTCGAGCAACGTGCAAATGAGGGGCACGTGAAACGCTGCCATGGCGACCTCCATCTGGCCAACATCGTCCTCATTGACGACAAGCCGGTGCTGTTCGACGCCATCGAGTTCGACGACCGGATCGCCACGATCGACGTCCTCTACGATCTCGCCTTTCCACTGATGGACCTCTTGCACTTCGAGCAGCCGGTCGCCGCCAACCGTCTCTTGAACCGCTACCTCTCGACCGCAGCGCCTGACCAGACCGGCGGATTGGCTGCTCTGCCTCTGTTCACGACGATCCGGGCCGCCATCCGTGCGCAAGTCTTTGTCGCAAGGCGCGACCGCGGTGATGCCGAACACTCGGACGCAGATCGCTCCGCAACGATCGAGACCGCAGAGAGCTACTTTCAACTTGCACGCAGCCTGATCCGGCCGGCAGAGCCGAGGATGATCGCGGTCGGAGGCCTGTCGGGAACGGGAAAATCTGCGCTCGCCCGGGCTCTCGCTCCTCTCTTGGTGCCTCCACCAGGAGCAATCGTGTTGCGCAGCGACGTGCTGCGCAAGCAACTGTCTGGCGTGAAGGAAACCGAACGCCTCCCAGCTGCGGCCTATACGCCGGAATCGAGTGCTCGGGTCTATCGAGAGTTGACGACGCAGGCCGGCCGCGTGCTCTCACAAGGTTTCACGGTGATCGTCGACGCCGTGTTTGCACGTCCGGATGAACGACAGGAGATCCATGATCTCGCGAAACGACTGAAGGTGCCCTTTGCCGGCCTCTTCCTTGTCGCAGATTTGCGCAGCCGGCAGGAGCGGATTCACCATCGAGTCGCCGATGCGTCCGATGCAACGATCGGAGTTACCGAGGATCAGGAACGCTACGACATCGGCGCTCTGGATTGGCTCCAGGTGGATGCGTCAGGCACCGCTGAGACGACATTGGAGCGAAGCCTTTCATTGCTCCGGATCAGCGCCTGAGTCCGGTGGGATGGCCCCCTGGCCGCAACGCGCGGCGATCACGTGTGCACGTAGTCGCCCGGCGCGTCTCCGAGATCATTCGAACGATCTGTCCCGAGTTGCGGCGGTGCGCCCGGCGCTCCCGATTGCTGTCCGAGCCATTCTGTCCAGGCCGGCCACCACGATCCCTCCAGCTTTGGCGATGTGCCCTGCCACTCGTCGGGTCCGAGATATGGAGCGTCGGCAGCCTTGGTTCGCAACTGATGGGAGTGCCCCTGCTCGCCCGGCGGCGCCACGATGCCGGCATTATGGCCGCCGCTGGCGAGCACAAAAGTGACGTCAGCATCAACCTCGTAATGGACCTTGTACGTCGACTTCCAAGGCGCAACGTGATCACGCAGCGTCCCGACGACGAACATCGGCGTGTGGATATCCGAGAGCGAAACAGGCTTCCCTTCGACCCGATACCGCCCCTCGGCGAGATCGTTGTTCAGGAACAGCTTGCGCAGATATTCGGAGTGCATCCGATACGGTAGCCGCGTCGCATCTGCGTTCCATGCCATCAAGTCGCTCGGGTTTGCGCGCTCGCCGAGAAGATAGTCGCGCGAGACACGAGACCAGATCAGATCGTTGGAGCGCAGCAATTGAAATGCGCCCGCCATCTGGGTGGTGTCGAGATATCCACGCTCCCACATCATGTCTTCGAGAAAGGCGACCTGGCTTTCATTGATGAAGAGCGTCAGCTCTCCCGCTTCCGTGAAATCGGTCTGGGCCGCAAACAGCGTGATTGTCTTCAGGCGCGGGTCGCCATCGCGTGCCATGGCCGCCGCCGTGATCGAAAGAAGCGTTCCCCCGAGACAATAGCCCGCGGCATGGACCAGCGTATTCGGAATGATCCTTCCGATCATGTCCAGGGCAGCCATGACGCCCAGCGAGCGGTAGTCGTCAAACGCAAGATCCCGGTCTTCCGCTCCGGGGTTTCGCCAGGAGATCATGAAAACCGTAAAGCCCTGGTCGGTCAGGTATCGGACCAGCGAATTGTGCGGCGACAGATCCAGGATGTAATATTTCATGATCCAAGCTGGCACGATCAGGACCGGCTCTGGTCTCACCTTCTCGGTCGTCGGCGCGTATTGAATCAGCTCAATCAACTGATTGCGAAGCACAACCTTGCCCGGCGCGGCCGCGACGGTCTTGCCGACGACGAACTCGCCATTGATCGGTATCTTCCCCGGCTGCATCACCTGCATGAGATCGGCGAGCCAGTTCTGCCAGCCGAAGATCAGGTTCTCGCCACCGCTTTGAAACGTCTTCTCCAACACTTCCGGGTTGGTCGCTGCAAAGTTCGATGGCGCGAAGATGTCGAGCAGTTGACGAATTGAAAAGTCGACGACGGCTTCGTTGGCGGGGTCGACACCACGAATGCCGGTCGTCGCCTTGTGCCACCAATCTTCCCCGAGCAAAAACGCCTGGGCGAACAAGTTGAACGGGTACGTCGCCCATTGCGGCTTGGAAAAGCGATGATCGTTGGCCTGCGGTTTAATCAGATCCCAAGGACTGCGATTCGGGTCTGCAAACTGCAATGACCGTTCAGCGACCTGCTTAGCGCCGCGCCAAGCATCTCGGACGATTTCGATCTGACGCTGAGGTGCAGCGGCCAGATGACAAGCCCAATCCAGATACGCCATTGATAGAGCGGCCGGGGAAATTCCACCGGTGAGCCGAGCCAGCATCGCGCTGAAGGCCTTGTCCAGCTCGTGATCCTCGCGTCGAAACTCCCCGGAGGTCGCGTCGGCTTCTCGGGAGAGCAACTTTGCGTCGGGTGCGGCGAGCGCACCCTCCGGCTTCAAAGAGGTCTCTGCAGAGACAACGGCACTGCTCCGGTCGTTAATGGTCGTTCCCTCGCGTTCCCGTCGATCGGGACGCGACGCCCCCGCACACTTCAGTTTCGCCACCGTTGCCCCATAAGATTCACGCTAGCATCAATCAGGCGCTGCCCGTGCTTGAAGAGTCGATCGCAATCCCGCCTGACAAAATCAATCTGATGCCGTCCACATTCCTGGACCATCGCCTGGATTCCCTTCACGGAATGCACGCCAGCCAGCTTCGACACAAACTCAGCCAGCAGATGCGTCTCCGTGCGCGCGCGATCCAGCACTTCGTTGCTGGCAAACAGAACCTCCTCCATGACGATCTGCTGGGAACCAACGAGCAGCTCGAGTGCGTGCTTATTGGAGAGAGCGACACGTTCGGACAGTTCGGCCGTTTCGTCGGCCAGGACCTTGGTCCCGGAGAACTCGGACATGGGCACCTCTCCTCTCGCTAGATCAAAATGCCTTATAGCTGCAATTCAATGCCAGGACCTTGAGCTGCGTCAATGACGCGGCGGCACCTCCTTTGACCTGCGTCAATTCAAGACCGTGGCGGCGGATTACGTTTTCTCAGCCTTTGACATTGGAGTTCGCCATGCGCGCCCACCAGATCATGACCCGTCCCGTCATCACCGTCACCCCTGACACTTCCATCGTGGATGCGGCAAATATCATGCTTCAACGGCACGTCAGCGGCCTTCCCGTGGTCGATTCCGTCGGAAAACTCGTGGGCGTCGTCTCGGAAGGCGATTTCATCCGCCGATCCGAGATCGGCACAGGGCGTAAGCGCGGCCGTTGGCTGCGCTTCATTCTCGGGCCAGGGAAGTCGGCCGCCGACTTCGTCCACGAGCATGGTCGCAAAGTGTCAGAGGTAATGACCAAGTCTCCCCTGACGATCACCGAAGATGCCGCGCTGGCGGAGATCGTGGAACTGATGGAAAAGAACCACGTGAAGCGGTTGCCCGTGGTCAAGGGAGACCGGGTCGTCGGCATCGTGTCACGGGCGAACCTGCTGCAAGCGGTCGCCGCGCTCGGGCGGCAGGTTCCGGATCCGACGGCGGATGACGATCACATCCGCAACCGTGTGATCGACGCTCTTGAGAAGAACGACTGGTGCCCGTTCGGATTGTCCGTCATCGTCAAGGACGGCATCGTTCATCTGAGCGGCGTCATTACCGAAGAGCGGTCGCGGCAGGCGGCAATCGTTGCCACCGAGAACATCTCTGGTGTCAAGAAGGTGCATGATCATCTGTGCTGGGTCGACACCATGTCGGGCATGTACCTGAACTCACCGGAAGACGACGAGATGGCCAAAGCCGGCTGATGACTGCTGAGGACGCTCCCGCTCTTCCTGCCTCGTGTCCGGCACCAGTGACGATGCCTTAGGTTCCTGGATTGTTGCGTCCGAACGCCCCCGCCCGACGCAGGGCTTCGATCTCCTGCTCAGTGTGCCCAAGCCTGTGGCGCAGGATCGCGGCCGTGTGCTCACCGAGCCGCGGCGCCGCCGTCGGCTCGACGGTCGGCGTGAGCTTCATGGCGATTGCCGGCTCGATGTTGGGTATCGAGCCTGCCGTCGGGTGCGGAATACGACAGGTGCGGTCGCGCATCCGGACCTCGGCCGCGTTGAACGCCTGCTCGACCGTACGAACGTGTCCAACCGGAACTCCAGCCTGGTTCATCCGAGAGGTCCAGACATCCATCCGTTCCGTGGCGAGGATGTCGGCGATGAGGCCGCGCAGCTGCGTACGGTTGACCCATCTCGCCCTTCGCGTGGCGAAGCGGGGATCGCTCAGGAGATCCGGACGACCAAGCACCTCCGTCGCCAGCCGGCGGTAGATCCGATCGTTGGCACATGCGATGTAGAGCGGACCATCTGACGCTTCAAAGACGCCGACCGTCGGAGAGTCGTTCGGCGAATTGCCCGTTCGCGTGGGGTTCACGCCGCTCATCAAATACGCCATTCCGGAGAAGCCGGTCATCGCCAAGGCGATGTCGAACAGCGCCACTTCGACGTGCTGCCCGCGACCGAGCTGCTGCCGGGCGGCAAGTGCCAGCAGGATGGCATTGCAGGCGGACATGCCGGTGGCCAGATCAACGATCGGAGGACCGGTCCGCACCGGCGGACCGTCGGCGAAACCGTTGAGGGACATCAACCCACTTTCCGCCTGGGTGATTGGATCGAACCCTGATCGCCACGCGAATGGACCGGAGCGTCCGTAGGCCGAGATCGAGCAATAGATCAGCCCGTGATTGGTGCTGGACAGTGTCTGATAGTCCAGCCCGAACCTCTCCATGACGGACGACGAGAAATTCTCCACGACGATGTCGGCCTTGGCGATCAGCGCACGCGCGACGTCTCTGGCCTGCGGTATCGTGAGATCCAACACCATGCCGCGCTTGTTCCGATTGAGACTGAGGAACGCTGCGCTCTCTCCGCCGAGCTCGGCGTGCTCGTATGCGCGGGTATCGTCTCCCGTGAGCGGCTGCTCGATCTTGATCACCTCGGCGCCGAAATCGGCCAGCGTCTGTGTGCACGCCGGCCCTGCGACGACCCGCGTGAAATCGATCACCAGCAGACCAGCCAGCGCGGTTGGCGCGTCAGGCGGCCGTGGCGCACGCTTTGGCAGGGTGACCTCGGCCGGCATCCCAGAGTCCTTCCCGCTGCTTTGATCGTCTGAAGCGATCTTCCATTGACTGCCCGGCGTGGCATTGTCTCCAACGTCCGACAATGCATGGTTAGCTCAACGGCAGCCGCAAAAAAAGCCCGGGTCGGAGCTGTCGAGCCGGCCCAATCCTGCTGCAGCGCAATGCAATCTGCATAAGGCGTCGGTCGACAGCTCACCGGCCGATCATCTTGCGCCAATAAAGCGAGTTCACCCAGGCCCAGGGCCGGACCGGTTGGAACAACACATATCCACACCGAATGAAATTGTTCGCGGATACGATGTTGCAAGTCGTATCCGAAACGATGCAATCCAGGCCCGAGCGACGCGCGCGCTGCTCGATCACACGCATCAGCCGTCGCTGCAGGCCGTAACCACACCGCTCTTGGAGAACGCCAACCCTCGAAAGATAGGCTATGCCCTTGCCGAGGGATGACGGCATCATTCCGGCAAAGGCGACGGGCCGTCCGAGCTCGGTCGATATCCACCATTGTCCGCTCTCGAAATCGGGCAGAGGTGCGCAATCGAGGAATGTGCGCGCATGGAGCTCCTTCAAGGTGTCGAGGACGTCAGGCTCGCAAGCGTCGACCTCTCTGATGCGGAAGCGGCGGCCTCGCCGCGAGATCCAGGCTGGCACGGCATCACCTTCCGAGCACGACTTTGATGCCGAGCCAGATCGCACCGATCAGACCGGTCGCGATGACCGTGATGACGGCCTTGAACGTATAGCTCTGGGCCTGCTCCACGCTCTTGCGCCAGCGCCGCAGGTGCTGGAAATCGGCTCTCATCTCGTTGCCGACCCATTGCACGATCCAGATCGTGAAGGCGTCCGCGGTGGCGCCGGCGCCACCGATGTCGACGAACGCCCGCAACGGCAACAGCGGGTCCGCGGACACCTTGCCGATCCGTCCCTGGCGTTTCGCCTGCGCCAGCAGATCGGCGAAATAGGCTCCTTCAAACGCGCGCACGTAGTCCCCCTCCCAGATATGCTCGTAGCGGTCCGGATAGAGCGCGAGGTCGAGCTGCCGCTCTTCCTCCAGCACCGCCGGAAACCACGGATTGTCGCGCCAGCTCGCCTTGACCACGGCGGCGCCTTCCGGTTTGCGACTGCGCAGAAAATCGTCCACGGCATCCGACTTGCGGCGCGGATTCCAACTCGCCCACAGCTCCGAGCGAGGCGCACGGATGGTGGGCCGCAGCAGCGACAGCGAACGCGCACTCAAGGTCTGTGCCTCGTCGATCCAGGCGATGCGAAATCCCTCCAGTGACTTGATCGACTCTGCGGTGTGATCCTGCATGCCCCGAAAGATGATGAGCCCGTCGCCGGGAGCCGCGATGCGGTCGCTGAACGACCGGAAGCCCTGGCCGAGGCCGAGCGCCGCGATCTTGTCCTCGATCAGCCGCTTGGATGATTGCGCCAGGGTACGCTGCGCCTCGCGAATGCAGACGGCGAGCGTGCCGCGCTCGGCTTGGCAGGTCTCGACCAGAAGCTCGCCAAAAAAGTGCGACTTGCCCGAGCCGCGCCCGCCGAACGCGCCCTTGTAGCGAGCGGGCGCGAGCAGCGGCTCAAACACTTTCGCGGTGGGGATCTTGAGGGTGGACAATGATCACCTGCTCTTACCGGCCGTTCACCTCGCGTCCGCGGCCCCGTCTCGGTTGCCAGCTATGGCTCCCGGAGCGGCTTGACCCAGCGCGTGTACCAATCGTTGAAATCACTCGGCGTGGTGTCCCCTTCGTCGGGCTGCGGCCACAGCTGCCGATATGAAGAGCCCAGCTCGGCCGGCCCGGATTCGTCCGGCGATCCAGAGATACGTCCTGACCGCGTCGCCTGTGGTCCCAGCAGGACTCGCGGGATGTGCGGTATGGGATTCGTGCCGCTGTCGAACATCGTTGCAGTCGCCGAGTCCGCCCGACGACTCCGCAGATATCGGCCGGACCCGCGGTCCATTCCCACCGCATCGTCGGGTGGCGGCACTGTCTCGTACAGGTTCGACGCTTGCCTAGGGAGGCGGCCGGTTCGCTCCGACGGTGTATCGTAGCCACCCACCGACAAATGCATAATCGCTCTGGATGTCACGAAGAGCGTCGGGAATCCGATTGGCGAAACCGCCGCCATCAAAGGTCACATTCGCTTTCCTGTTGGAGGACAGCTCTCTCTCGATATTCGCGAGGTACTCGCCGCTTTGCGACGGCAGCACGCGTGGGAGACTGTTCCCGCCCAGACCGGCAGCCCCCATAATCCGATTCACGATCGTTGTGCAAACGTTCGGGCTGTAACTTTTGAGACCGTTGTAAGTTTCGCCCGCGTTTCGGATCCGACCGATTTCGGTCAGCGCGCTTGCCGCCTGTTCTGGCGTGATGGGAACGGTAAACGAGCGGTACTGACCATCGTCGACGACGCTGGAGAAATCAGGCGGAGGAGTTTCGCCCGGACGGAGCGTATGAACGTCAAATTTCCCGTAGCTCAACGGAACCCCATGGGTGCTGGGTCCGAACCCGGCAAACGTCTGTCGCCCAGGCTCGTTGACGACGACTGCAGCATGTCCCGGAAAACCAGGATTGATTTGAACGGTCAGCGAGTATCGAGATGCCATATGCGTTGACCTTGTATGAGCTCCTCCTTCGCGCGGGCTTACCCCCGCGCAACGAGTGTCGCCCGTGCCCAGATGGTGCGAATGAACTACAGCTTTCCGCTTGGAGGCAGATCAATGGCTGCGGCCGTCCAGACGAAATCGATCAATCGACGTCAGGACGATCAGGCAACCGGACTTCCTTGTTGCGGAGGCGCGCTCCTGCCGCTGTCCGCGCACTCGCAGCCCAACCGATCAGGTAGATGAGCAAGAGCGACTCGAGGTAATAGGCGAGTAAACTATTCAACCAGGAATCGACGGAAAAAGGAAAACGCTCCGAGCCGGACACCGCGGCCCAGACGGACCAGAAAATCCCGGCAGGAAACACCGCAAGAGAGGACAGCATCACGCTCGTCTTAACATCGGTGACGGATGCCGAGCCGACAAGGCCGGCAGCGCACAGCGTGTAGACGGCGCACGCGATAAGACCACCTCTATTCAGCCGCATGTCTACCTCCGGATGAGCTTTCGAACTATTACTGCAGGCGAAATCCTTGGCCATGCTCCGGCCATCTAAGGCGTTCCCAGAGACTTGACCCATCTTGTGTACCAGTCGACGGCTCGGCCAGCTGAGAATAGCGTGATGCCATCGGATTTCTCCAGCAAAGCGGGGCAAGGTGAGTGATCGGACCAAAGGTGTTCCGTCGACTTGATCGGCGGCGAAGGAGGACGGCCCCAACACGCCGCGAAATGTAGCCGGAGCCTTGCATTCGGTTGGAGGCGCTTCAGCAGCGTAAGCGCACGATTATCCAATCAGGCACACACAGAAGCGACGGACCTACTCCCGGTCGGCCCGCTCAGCGTCGCGCGTGGCCTGCGACCAGACTTTCCCAAATGCGCTCATTCCCCAGCCAAACAAATACACCACGGCGAAACTCAGGGGCACAATCAACAGAGGTCCGTTGATTTGGGACTCCGAGGCAACGTGAGCTTCCAAGACCTGACCGACCCCGGAGGTCCACAAAAAACCTGCGCCGGCAGGATTGACAATTGACCTAAGAAATAAGCTCCCTTTGGATCCTTCGCTTCCCATGAGAGCCAAGTCAATATCGCAAACCAGATCAGATAGATTGCGCAGACTATCACCCCCCCTGTTCAACCTCATGACGCCCCTCGCTCAGCGTCTTATTTGGAGACACGACCGAATGCGGATGCCTGCGCACTTGCAGCCCGGCCTGCAATTGCGTTTGGCTGGATGCGACGGACGGTCAGGAGGGATAGACCAGCCGCGTTGCGAGACGCCGAGAGACCCGCGGATCTACGCCACCGGCAACGCGCTGCGGTCCTCCCAACAACACGTTGCGATCCTTTCTCGGCGCTCTCCATGGCATGGGCGGCGTATATGGTCCGTCATCCGGTACATCGATAACATTACGATCTCTCGTCTTCGGAACGAGCTTAAATGGCAGCTCGATGGCCTTGTCTTTCTGGGAGCTCGGCGTACTCCACCTTGCTGACGGGGCAAACGCGTCATTGAACTTCTTGATCTGGTCCAGCACGTCACCCATGATGTTGGAGGGGTCATCCAGCTGTTTGCTCAGACGTTCAACAGAACCATAAAAATTGGTCAGGTCTTCCAGTAGCGCATCTGGGCTCTTCTTGTGCCCCTCAGGATAATAGGACCCAGGTCCGTTCACGATGTCGTCGATCTGTTTTCCAATTGCTCCGAACACACGAGATCGGTCACCCTCCTCGATTTTCGGAGCCCCTGGCGGAGGCAGTGGCTCCGCTCTACGAAATCTCGTCCGCTGGCCATGCCCAATCCTTCCTAATCATGACGCGCCCGATTACTTCGCGGAGCGCTTTTGTGAGAACGCGAGATAGATGGTTCCAATCCGTCGATTCCAGGAGAACGGGGTCCTGACGAAATCATCGTGCGGTGACCACATGCGCTGGTAGATCTCCAACCGCGTCAGGCCGGGTTTAATGGTCGCTCGAAATTGCTCTTTGGCCTCGAAGGTATAACAGCAGCCAGGCGGTCCTTTGACAATCATCTCCAGCATGGCAACGCCTGCTTCTGTATAGAGGACGACTTCAACGTCTAGACCGGCAGCGTGGAAGCGGCATACGCCGACCTCGTCGCAATCGTTGAGATTGCCGCTATCCGTCTCTCCCTTGGCTTCAACCGCATAGCTGATGAGGACATCGCTTGCGACAGCCGCGCGGCACGATAATCCGAAGAGCAACAGCCAGAGAGCAAGCAGCCGCTTCAAGACACTCACGACTCGCGCCGGCCGTGACCGTGCTGATGCAATCATGTTGATGACCCGAAGATATCCAGATTGCGATTGCCCACGGAACGACGTTCAGACCGAGAACAAAGATCGAACAAACGAGCATCGACGTCAAGTCCGCCGGCTCTGATTTTTACGGCTGTTTGGGCGCTGAGTCCGTCTCGGCTCATTGTCTCCGGCCGGCATGTCTCGATCTGATTTCGCCACCGTCCCGGGAGCCGGGGAGAGAACATCAAGCTGCCACTCCAATTTAAGGCCGATCTCCCGATCCTGCGAGGCGCTCTCGCCTCACCCACCACCGGGATCACTCATCCGCCTGCTCATCATCGTGCTCATCCGGATGCACGATGACACGTTCGATGCGGTGGATCAGCTCGAGGGCGCCGTCCTCGCCGTTCTGCAGCGCCTGTGGCGCCTTCCCCCAACCGCGGTCAAGGATGGCGTTGGCGGCGGATACACGCGCGGCATGTGTCGCCTTCGGCGAACGCATCACGCCAACCAGCGTATTAATCGCCGTCTTGGTGTGGCTGCGGGCCATCGAGCGAATTTCGGTGATCGTCTTCGACATGGTCACGTCCGGGTATCATGGATGATGAATGCGAGGCTGGTGATCGTCACGAGATCGCATCGGCGGCTGCGATCATCACCAGGCCGATCAGGGCGAGCGCGATGAGATAGGCGGTCATCTTCCTCTCTCTCCTGGGCGAAGGAAAAGCGCGGCAGATCGCAGCCAAAAGCGCGATCGTTTCAGGCGCGAACCCTATCCCTCGGCTCAAGCAAGGGACCGCTGCGGGCGAAGCGACGGTCGCCACGCCCACGCACCGGCCCGTTCGCGCGGACCGGCGAGTATCCGGATGTTCGAAGTTGTCTCCGCGCTGCGCGGCGCGCGATGGATTGCCGGCGATCGTGGTCGACAGCCGATGCCGGCCTGCGCTGCTCAAGTCAAATGCCCGCGGACAACGCGGCATCATCTTGTTCGGAAAATTCGATAATGACACTATGCCGGTGATTTGCCCGACATGTCAAATTTGATCGAAATGCGGCGGTCAGGCTTTGCGATTTCGATAACCGCCGCTCCAAATCCGGGCCGAGCCAATAAAAAGCCCGCTGCCGAGTTCGCGGCGCGGGCTTTATGGTTTCTTCGACGATGTCAAAATGCGCCTGATTTGCCCGACGTGTCAAGCGCAGATAGTTCGCCGATCGGCGATGCTACTTCAGCCCGTCGGGCGCGGCCGGTGGAGGAGGTCTTCCGATGTATGTCGTTGCGGTCGTACTGGCCGGCTTGTCCGCCCTGTTCTACGCGGCGAGTCAGCATCAGCTGGGATCGGTCGGCGCCGATGTCTGTCAATATGGCAGCCTGTTCTGCGACAAGCCGCACTACATGATGACCGGCGCGTTGCTCGCCGGCCTCTGGGCCAAGTTCGTGAGCATGCGCTGAGACGAGCCGGCGCGCAGCTTCGATCACCCCGTCAGTTCTTGATCGCGTAGAGTGGCGTTCTCACCGTCAGCTGATAGACCGGCTTCGGCGCCCAGGCGATTTGCGCGGTGATGCCGAACAGTCGGTTGTCATCGTCATCCATGCGATCGAGATCGAGCCTGACCAGCGGCTGCGTGTAGGACGCGATCGGCGTGATGGCGAGCAGCTGCGCGCCGCCGAACGACTGGACGCCGACGCGCGCGGAGACCTTCCAGTTGTTCTCCCACTGGTAGAAGCCGCCGATATAGCCGGCGGTCGTGCTCCCGACATGCGCGAGCGCGGAATCGACCTCGACATGGGTGTATTGAACGCCCGCGAGCCAGCCGCGCGTCTCATCCGGATCGAGCGCGTATTTGGCCTCGACGACGGTGTTGAACGAGGTGGTCGCCAATGGCGAGTCCGGCACCGACCGTGTCAGCGTCGACTGCAAGGTCAGCGTCGGGAGCGTGCCGCCGTTCTGCTGATAGACGTCGGCCTGGAAGCCGAGGAGCCAGCTGGTGATGGCCACGTCGGCCCAGCCGGACAGGCCGTTGTAGGAGGTGCTTCCGGTGAACCCGGCCCAGAGCGACAAGGCGTCGCCGAGATCGACGGTGAACGGAACGTCGACGCCAAGGCCCTGGTTGGTCGGAGCCGAAAGTTGCGGCCGTCCGGGCAAAGCCGGCCGGTCGAGCAGCTTGCGCAAGGTCGCGAGCTGCGACAGGGTTCCGAACAGAGACGTATCGCCCAGGCCGGTCGACAACGTGCCCCCTGGCACGTAGGCATAGTTCGTCCGGAAGTCGATGTAGACATTGGCGAGACCCGATGCGGGCTCGTCCGCATCATCGTCCTTGGCAAACGCGCTGCTGCAGACGACCAGCGCCGCACACGCGGCCAGAGCAAATGAGCGCCGCGGCGCGCAACGCCCGCGCGGCAACAATTCCACGTCTGCCATGAGACCTCCCCCAGCGCCCGAAAATACGCCGGCCGGGCACCATCCTTCAAGTGCGGATCACGAGAGCGATGCCGACGTCAGGGGAAAGCCGCGGCGCGCGTCGTCAGGACGACGCCGACTTGGCGCCTTCCTCGCGTGCGGCCATGACCTGACGCAGCACGCGCGAGAGCTCATCGACCGAGTAGGGCTTCTGGATGAGACTGAAACCGTGGCGGTCGCCGTCGGCGAGGGCGTGGCTGTAGCCGCTGTTGAGCACGATCGGAATCATGGGGAGCCGGCGACGGATTTCCCGGCCGAGCGTGACGCCGTCCATGCCGGGCATCACGACGTCGCTGAGCACGAGATCGAAGCCATCGGGATTCGCGTCGATCAAGCGCAGCGCGTCGTTTGCGCTGCGCGCCAGCACGGTTCGATAGCCGAGATCCTCGAGCAGCTGGGTCGAGAATTCGCCGATCTCCGGGTTGTCCTCGACGACCAGCACGTTCCAGCGCGCGACGACCATGTCCGGAGTGTGCTCGGTCCGCTCGCGCAGCTCCAACGGCTTGTGCGTGCGCGGCAGCAGCAGGGTCAGCGTCGTCCCCTTGCCGACCTCGCTCTCCGCCAGCACCCGTCCGCCGGACTGGTGCACGAAGCCGTAGACCTGGGACAGGCCGAGACCCGTGCCGCGCCCGACTCCCTTGGTCGTGAAGAACGGCTCGAAGATGCGGTCGATCTGATCGGGCGCAATGCCGCATCCAGTGTCGCTGACGGCGATCGAGACGAATTGCGGCCGCCCGGGCTGGCCGTCCTGCGGCAGCAGCTGACCGCGAATGGTCAGGACGCCCCGGCCTTCCATCGCGTCCCGCGCATTGGCAACGAGATTGACAAGGGCCGTGTCGAACTGGTTGATGTCGACATCGACCGGAAGCGGCCGCGCTTGCAGGTCGAGCTCGATCGCGGCCGGCGCACCGAGCACGGTCTGCAGCATCTCTTCGATCTGCTCGATATGCCCCGCGGCATCGAAGACGCGGCGCTCCATCGGCGTCCGCCGCGCGAAGGCGAGCAACTGTCCGGTGAGCTTGGCGGCGCGATCCGCCGTGTCCGAGATCGCATCCACGTAGCGCCGCATGCGCTCCGGGGACAGCTGGCGCCGGCGCAACAGGTCGGCCGAGGACCGGATCACGGTCAGGAGATTGTTGAAGTCGTGCGCGACGCCGCCGGTGAGCTGGCCGATCGCCTCCATCTTCTGGGCCTGGCGGAACGCCTCCTCCGCCTTGCGCCGTTCGGTCAACTCGACCGCCTCGGGCACGATGGCGACCACCTGTCCGGTCTCGTCCCGCACCGGCCGCATCTGGAAGTCGAACCAGCGTGAGCCGCCGACCGGCAGCTCGAGCTGCAACTCCTGGCGGGCCCCGTCGCCGCGAGCGACGGCGTCGACCAGGGATCTGATCAGCTCGGGCGTGCCGGGCGTCCCCGCAAACCACGGCGTCTCCCAGAATGGCAGCCCTGCGACCTCGTGCAGGGGCGCAGCGATCGCTTCGAGCGAGGTCGCATTGGCATCCAGAAGCGTCCCATCGGACGAGAGCAGAGCTTGGAACGTGTAGCTCGCCTCGAAGATCGTCCGCAACCGCGCCTCCTTGGCCTGCAGCTCCGCGGTACGCTCGGAGACCTGCGTCTCCAGGCGCTCGTTCAGCTCACGCAGCGTGGTCTCGGCCTCGTGCCGCACCCGCGACAGATCGATATTGGCGCGCACCCGCGCCAGCAGCTCGCGCGCGCTGAACGGCTTGGTGAGATAGTCGCTCGCCCCGGCATCAAGCCCCTCGACCTTGGCTTCCTCGCCGGCGCGCGCCGAAAGCATGACCACAGGAATGTCGCGAAGCTGCGCA
Organism: Bradyrhizobium sp. SZCCHNS3016; assembly: GCF_032484535.1. NCBI lineage: Bacteria > Pseudomonadati > Pseudomonadota > Alphaproteobacteria > Hyphomicrobiales > Nitrobacteraceae > Bradyrhizobium > Bradyrhizobium sp. SZCCHNS3016. The sequence continues at coordinate 775,363 of NZ_JAUETE010000001.1, read as the reverse complement.
TCGCTACGCAGCGCTTTCAGCAGGCCGAAGCCGTCGAGCCCCGGCATCATGACGTCGGTCAGCACCAGATCGGGGCGGCGCCGTCGGACCGCCTCGAGGGCCGCCATGCCGTCGCTGACCGCCTCCACGTCATAATCCTCGCCGAGCAGACGGCGGACGTAGTCGCGCATGTCGGGATTGTCGTCAGCGAGCACCACGCGATCACGGGCCGATGCCGTCGCGGAGCGGACTCCGAGGTCGTCGGATGATGACGGGTGAGGAAGCTCGAACGGCACACCGCCGTTCAGCCACCCGAGCGCCTCCTCGATGTAGGCCTCGGCCCGCACGTTGGTAACGGTCAGGATATGGGAAGGTCCGATCTGGCCCGCTGGCAGATGCGCCGAGCCAAGCGGAATTCGCACGGTGAAGACCGAGCCGCGGCCGAGCGCGCTGTCTACAGCGATCTTCCCGCCGTGAAGCCTCACCAGTTCCTGAACGAGAGCGAGACCGATGCCGCTGCCCTCGAAGGATCGGCCGCGCGCGCCTTCGATGCGACGAAACCGTTCGAACAGGTGCGGCAGCTCACTGGGCGGGATGCCGGTGCCGGTGTCGCGAACCTTGAGCTCGGCATGATTGCGGTCGGTGGACAAGCCGATCGACACCGCGATTTCACCTTCGAAGGTGAACTTGAACGCGTTCGACACCAGATTGAGAACGATCTTCTCCCACATGTCGCGGTCGACATACACCGGCTCGGACAGGGGCTTGGGGTCGATGATGAGACGCAGGCCGGCAGGGTCCGTCGCCGAGCGGAAGTTGGACACGAGCTCAGCAGTGAAGACCGCAAGATCGATCGGCTCGAAGTGCGCGGTCATGCGGCCGGCCTCGATGCGCGAAAAGTCGAGCAGCGTGTTCACGAGTTTCAGCAGGCGAATGCCGTTGCGGTGGATCAGGCTGAGGACGGATCGCGCTTCGGAGGTGAGTTGGGCCTCGTCGCGGCCGAGCAGGTCTTCCAGCGGGCTCAACATCAGCGTCAGCGGCGTACGAAACTCGTGGCTGATGTTGGAAAAGAACGTCGTCTTGGCGCGGTCGATCTCGGCCAGCGCTTCCGCGCGGCGCCGCTCTGCCTGATAGGCCCCGCCATTGCTGACGGCCGCTGCAATCTGCCCCGCGACGAGGTTCAGGAAGCGCGCATAGCTCTCGTCGTAGAGGCGGAACGGATTGAGACCTGCGATGACGAAGCCGCCCCATCCGGCCTCCCCCGACGCGGGCAGCGGAAGCACAACGGCGTGCTGTGGCGGCTGACGCCATCCGCCGGTCGGAAAGCTGAGGCCGAACCGCCGCGGAAGATCGCTAACCAGCACCGCATCCTGCAGCCTCAGCGCTTCAGCCAGAGGCCACGTTCCTTCCGGCTGAATTCGCAGCCTCGGCTGAACGGCGGGATGATCGCGGTCGATGCCGGTCAAGGCCTCCAGCCGCGCCGCCTCGCCGTCCGGGTCGGTCATGTAGATCATCGCGAAAGGAAGGTCGCGCGACTCCCGCGCCAAGGCGTCCGCGCAGCTTGCGCAGGCCTGGTCGATGCTGCGGGCCCCGGCCCCGGCATTTGCGAGCTCGCGCAGCAGCGAGAGCTGGCGCTCGCTGATCACGCGCTGGGTGTCATCGGTGTTGGCGCAGAAGATTCCTCCGGGCGATCCATCGTCGTCCGGTATGGGACTGTAGGAGAACGTGTAGTAGGTCTCCTCGGGAAAGCCGTTGCGCTCCATGATCAGGAGCTGCGCCTCGACATAGGTGCCCTGGTCACCGCCGCCGGCCTTTGCCAGCAGCGGACCGATGTCCTCCCAGATCTCGTGCCAGACCGCGGACGTCGGGCGACCGAGAGCCCAGGGATGCTTACCGCCGATGATGGTCTTGTAAGCATCATTGTAGAGATAGATCAGCTCCCTTCCCCAACCGATCCAGATCGGCTGTTGGGATGTCAGCATGAGCCTGACGGCCGTCTTCAGGCTCTGCGGCCAATGCTCCGGCGTTCCGATCGAGGTGCTCTCCCAATCGAACCGCAACATCAGTCCGGCCAGCTCACTGCCTCCGGCGAAAAGCCTCTCGCGCTCGGCCATGCCGAGCTCCTGATCATGCCCTGTTTGCCGCTGGTCCGGCACGCGTCCCCCTTGGTCGAAATCCGACGTGATCTGGAACGCTGGTACTCCCCTCCGGTTCCGGAGCCGGGAACGAAAAGAGGGCGTGCGACTTCGAGAGACATACACCGCCGGGGGAGCACTGCCATGGCCATGACCGTTGCATCCGAACCGAACAAACCGAAACGGTCGCCCTGGAGCGTATTCCGGGTGTTGGGTCCAGGTCTCGTGACCGGTGCCGCCGACGACGATCCGTCGGGAATAGCGACGTACTCCCAGGCCGGCGCGCAGTTCGGTTACGGGCTGTTGTGGACGGTCTTTCTGACCGCGCCTTTCATGATCGCGATCCAGCTGGTGAGCGCGCGCATCGGCCGCGTCACCGGCAAAGGGCTGGCGGCCAACATCACCGCGCTTGCGCCACGCGGGATCGTCTTCGGCCTCGTCGCCCTCCTGGTCGGCGCCAACACCTTCAACATCGCAGCCGACATCGCGGCGATGGCGGAGGCGCTGTCGCTGGTGATCGGCGGTCTCAACCACGAGCACGCGCTGATCTTCGCCGCCGGGTCGACGCTGCTCCAGGTATTCCTGCCCTATCGCCGCTACGCACCTTTCATCAAGGTGCTGACCCTCAGCCTGTTCGCCTACGTCGCGACCGCCTTGATGGTCGAAGTGCCCTGGAGCACGGCGCTGCTCGCGGCGGTATGGCCCAGCCCCTCGACGGAGGCCGACTATCTGCTGACGGTGGTGGCCGTCCTCGGCACCACCATCAGCCCTTACCTGTTCTTCTGGCAGGCCTCGCAGGAGGTCGAGGAGATGAACCAGGGCAAGGTCGACCGTCCCTTGCGCGAGCTGTCGAAGAAGGACCACCCCGACCTCCGACGGATCAGGATCGACACGACGATCGGCATGATCTTCTCGAACGCAATCGCGTTCTTCATCATCGTGACGACCGCCACGGTGCTGCACGCGCATGGTATCACCAGGATCGACTCGGCGACGCAGGCGGCCGAAGCCCTGCGCCCGCTCGCGGGCGACCTCACCTTCCTGTTGTTCGCGCTCGGCATCATCGGGACCGGCATGCTGGCGATCCCGGTGCTGGCGGGCTCGGCGGCATACGCCGTCGCCGAGACCTTCGGCTGGCACGCGACCCTGGAGGCCAAGCCGGACGAGGCGGTCGGCTTCTACAGCATCATTGCTGCCGCCACGATCATCGGCTTCGGGCTCGGCTTTACCGGCATCGACCCGATCCACATGCTGGTGTGGAGCGCCGTGCTCAACGGCATCGCCGCCGTGCCGATCATGGCGATGATGATGGTGATCGTGTCCAATGCCGGGCTGATGGGCCGCTTCCGCGGACGGTCCTGGCTGATCGCCCTGGGATGGATCGGGACAGGTATCATGGCCATCGCCGTGCTGGCCCTGCTGTGGTCATTCGTCACGGGCCGCGCCTAGCGACCATCGCGTTTCCCTCTGCGTCGGCTGCAACGCAGTTGCACAATGTCATTGGTGCAACGCGGGACGTAAACTGTGTTAACAGTCCGTTCCCGCCATCCCGCCGCGATTGATGCCGATCAACGCTGGGCGCGCTCCGGTATGGCGGTGCTCGAACAAAGGACCTCGGAGACTGCCTTGACCCAACCGCAACGCATGAGCGCACCGACGCTATCCCCCTATTCCCCGCGCGGACTCGCGCTGCTGCGCGATCCGCTGCTCAACAAGGGCACCGGCTTCACCGAGCAGGAGCGCGATGCGCTCGGCCTGCGCGGCTTCCTGCCCGCCGGCGTGATGTCGATGCAGGCCCAGGCCGAGCGGATCCTGGTCAATCTTCGCAGCCTGTCCAGCGACCTCGAGAAGTACGTGGCACTGAATGCACTGCACGACCGCAACGAAGCGCTGTTCTTCCGGGTGGTCTGCGACAACATCGACGAGATCCAGCCGCTGATCTACACGCCGACCGTCGGCCTCGCCTGCCAGAAATTCGGCCTGATCTTCCAGCGTCCGCGCGGCCTGTTCATCTCGGCCAATGACCGCGGCCGGATCGCGGAGATCCTCGCCAACTGGCCATATCGCGCCAAGCTGATCGTCGTCACCGACGGTGAGCGCATTCTCGGGCTCGGCGATCTCGGCGCCAACGGCATGGGCATTCCGGTCGGCAAGCTGTCGCTGTACTCGGCGTGCGCCGGCATTCATCCGGAGGAGTGCCTGCCGGTCATGCTCGATGTCGGCACCAACAACGAAGAGCTTCTGGCCGACCCCTACTACATTGGGCTGCGCCAGAAGCGCCTCTGCGGCGAAGCCTATGATACGTTCGTCGACGAGTTCATGACGGCCGCGCGCGCCGCCTTCCCGGGCGTGCTGATCCAGTTCGAGGATTTCGCCAACCACGCCGCGTTCAAGCTGCTGCACAAATATCGCGACGACACCTGCGTCTTCAACGACGACATCCAGGGCACCGCAGCCGTGGCGCTCGCCGGCCTGTTCTCGGCGCAGCGTATCACTGGCGGCAAGCTGCGCGACCAGACCGTGCTGTTCCTCGGCGCCGGCGAGGCGGCCACCGGCATCGCGGATCTCGTCGTCTCCGCCATGATGGCCGAGGGCCTGTCCGAAGCCGAGGCGCTGCGGCGCAACTGGCTGACGGACTCGCGGGGCCTCGTCATCAAGGGGCGAGAGAACCTGCACGGCCATAAGCTGCGCTATGCGCACGACCAGGCCCCGATCGCAGACTTCCTGACCGCGATCAGGACGCTGAAGCCGACCGCGATCGTCGGCGTTGCGGCCGTCGGCGGCGCCTTCACGCCGGAAGTGCTGCAGGCCATGGCCGAGCTGAACGAGCGCCCCATCATCTTTGCGCTCTCAAATCCGACCTCGAAGGCGGAATGCTCGGCGGAGTCGGCCTATCGCTACACCCAGGGCCGCGCGCTGTTCGCCTGCGGCAGCCCCTACGATCCGGTCAAGCTCGACGGCAAGACCTTCGTGCCGCGCCAGGGCAACAACTCCTACATCTTCCCCGGTGTCGGCCTTGGCGTCATCGCCAGCGGCGCGCGGCTGGTGACGAACGAGATGTTCATGGCTGCCGCGCACACCCTGGCGAACTGCGTCACCGGCGCCGATCTCGAGCAGGGCAGCCTGTATCCGGCGCTGCCGCGCATCCGCGAGGTGTCTGCCCAGATCGGCGCCGCGGTGGCCGGCGTTGCCTATCAGAACGGGCTCGCCACGGGGCCGGCGCCGAACGATCTGCTCGGCTTCGTCGAGTCGAAGATGTACGACGCCCGCTACTGAGCTCGACGCCCTCGGATGCCTCGAGCTCACCAGCGGCGAGCGAGGAGGCATCCGCCTATTGGTCCGGCACGATCGCGTTCGTGGGCGTTGGCCGATCGGTAATCTGCTGGCCGAACAGGCTGGCGATCAGTTCGACTGCGACCCGCGCGGTCTTGCCGCGCTCGTCCAGGAACGGGTTGAGCTCGACGATATCGACCGAACGCACCAGCCCGGAATCGTGCAGCATCTCCATGATGAGATGAGCCTCGCGATAGGTCGCGCCGCCAGGTACGGTCGTGCCGACGCCGGGGGCTACCTCGGGATCGAGGAAGTCGACATCGAAGCTCACATGCAGGACGCCGTTCCGCGCACGAACCTTGTCGAGGATCCGGCGCGTCAGTACGCCGACGCCGAACTCGTCGATGGCGCGCATGTCGGCGATGCTGATACGACGGAGACGCAGCAGCTCCTTTTCCGCCCTGTCGATCGAGCGGATGCCGAACAGCTGCAACTGATCTGGAGTGATGGGCGTGCGCGCCTCGTCGCCGAGCAGGCCGTCGAGACCCGGCTCGCCACACAGGAACGCGGCGGACATGCCGTGCATGTTCGCTGTGATGGTGGTTTCGGGCGTGTTGTAGTCGGCATGTGCGTCGAGCCAGAGCACGAACAGCTCCCGTCCGATCTCGCGGCAATGGCGCGCGATCCCGTTCACCGACCCCATCGACAGCGAATGGTCGCCGCCGAGAAACATCGGGATGGCGCCGGTCTGCGCCAGCTCGTGACTGCGACGCGCCAGCACCCGCGACCAGCGCTGGATCTGGCGATAGTGCTTGGCCTTCACCGGCGGCTCGTCACCGGGTTCCGTCATGTCGGCGATGCCGACATCGCCGTAGTCGGTGACGTCGAGCCCGAGGCTTTCCAGCACGGTGATGAGACCTGCGGTGCGCAGCGCAGCAGGCCCCATCAGCGTGCCGCGGACCGACGCGCCGAGATCGATCGGAGCACCAAGGACGGCGATGCGATGTGGCGCCTTAAGGTCTGGAGAAGCCAAGACGGAATCCTTTCATCGACGGCCGGGCGCCCAGCGTAGCGCGATTTTGCACCGCGCGCTTCGCCGGCGATGCGTCTCGGTCCCAGGGAACCAATCGCATCAGCAGGCATTTCCCACGAGCGTTACATGCGCCCCTCGGCCGAATCGCGTCGGCACGAGGGTGCCAATCCGACGAGCCACGGCAAGAAGGCAACGACAGTGAGCAGCGAAACGTTCGAAACACCTCCGCAGCCGGGCGTCGCCGAACGCGCCCTCGACACCGCAACGGACATGTCGCATGCACTCGGCGAGGTGGTGGGTACCCTGAGTGCGGCCGTGGACCGGCTGAGCGAAGCGGCAAGGGACGCACGGCGGCCCGGGACCGCCCTGTCGACCATCAGCGCGATCACCCGCGAGGCCCCGCTCGCGAGCCTGTTCGTCGCCTTCCTGCTCGGGGTCACCGTCGCACGCCGGCGTTGAGGAACGGCGGTCAGAACAGCCGCGGTCCACGCCGGTCGAGCTGCGATTCCCATGTCAGCAGCGTGGCCGCGACGACCATGATCGCAATCCCGGCGACACTGATCAGGAGCTGCATCCCCAACCCGCTCGCCACGTCGGTCAGCACGACCTGGCCGAGGAAGGCCAGCAGCACACCCTGGCAATAGATCGGGAGCGAGTTCTCGCCGCACCTGATCATGGCCGTCATCAGCGGACGGATTGGCCCCTTCCAGTCCCGCGGAGCCAGCCGCGACACCACGAAGGCAAGCGCCAGGAAGTGCAACAACCGCACCGGCGCCAGGTGACTCTTGTAGATCGGATAGATCAGGCCGCTGATGGCCGACGGGATCAGGTTCTCGAGACTCTTGAACTCCCAGCTGAGCGCCATCAACAGGCTGAACGCGAGATAGCCGATCGCCACGATCAACAGCGTTCGCGAGTCGAGGAGCGGACGCAGGCGTGTGGCGCCGGCGCAGCTGTACCAGGCGCCGATCACGAACAGGAACTGCCAGGCGAACGGATTGAAATACAGCTCGCCGCTCGGCCACGCCGGCGCCTGCCAGCTGAACAGCTGAACCATCATGTAGAGCAGGAATGAAAGCACCAGCGTCAACGTCGCGCTGGTGATCATCAGCCACAGGATGACGGGAAAGCAGATGTGCAGGATTGCAAACGTCAGCAGGATGTCGGTGTTGACGGGCGCGAATTGCAGCAGCGCCACATGCACCAGCGTGGGCCCGGGCTCGCGAAAGAAGAAGCCGGTGTTGGTCTCGTCGACGAAGCGTGTGCCGCCGCCGATCACCCAGACCAGCGCCGCATAGGCGAGCAGCAGCACCAGGAACGCCGCATAGATCTCCCAGGCGCGCCGCAGCGCCCGCACCACCGTGGTCGCCCAGCCCTGCTTCGGCAGCGCTCCGCCATAGGCGAGCATGCAGGTGTAGCCGGAGACGAAGACGAACACCTCGGAGGTGTCGCTGAAGCCGTAGTTGCGCAGCGTCAACCACGCCAGCGAATTATCCGGAACATGATCGATGAAGATGAACCAGAGGGCGAGCCCCCGGAACGCGTCGACCCGGAGGTCACGACCTCCGTTGCCGTTGCCGGCTGCCACGCTTTCCGTCCTCGCCAGCTCTTGATCATCGGCAAACAAGATGGACCTCGTCTCGGGATGGCGGACCAACATCGACTCCGGCATGCATGTTGTGCCTTAATATCTCCTGCCGGTCATCGATCGGAACTCGAATCCGCCGCACGCCTCGTCCATCCTTCCGGCAGATTTCGAGGTTGGCCATTGAGCGCAGCCCCCCGTCTGCGTCTTCAGGCTGCCCCCCGTCATTTCAGCCGATTGTGCACGGCCGATATCCGTACTCGAAAAGTGTGCACGGAAACCGGGTGCCTGTGGAACATTGTCGGCATGGTGGTGTTAAGCATCTCACCACCGCCGGACTGGCAATTGTTCCAGTCCCGTATTTGCCCGGATTGATTGTAGATTGCTTAGACGTTGACTTGCAGTGGAAATGTTGACAGGGGGGTTCCGTGATCCACCGAGGTGTCCAATATACGGTCGTGGCGACTGCTGAACCGGACATGTGGGAATGGCGGTACGAGTTCGGCGATCAGATCAAGACCGGACGCACCCAGACCAGACTCGCCGCGCTCGCGGCCCGGCGCGTGAAGTCGAAGATCGATGCGGCGCTCCGTGCGGCCCAAACGGGTTCCGTGTCCACGGTGAATGTCGCCGAACGGATCGAGATGGCGAAGGCCGCATCGCATGGCCTGACCTGACTTTCTCTCTCTCCGGCGGTCCGGCGCGCGCCGGACCGCTCATCGCCTGTTGAGACAGATCAAGGCATCGATGCCGGCATTTGTCATGTTCAGGCGATGGAAACTCTCATTTTTCGCTGCTCCCAGACGGGATCGAACGTTCAGATCGGCTTGGCCGCACCGGCTCTTGCCGACCAGTTCGATGCCTATGAGGCCGCCGCATGCCCAGCATGCGGCGGTACGCACCTCGTCAACAGGCTGAGCGGAAAGATGCTGAGCGACAGGGAGGGCTCGACATGTCCTACGTTGCGGAAGAGCTGACGATCACCGCCTCGACCGATGTGTCTCGCTCGGCCGATATGTCTTGGCTGCGCCGCGCCGGCGCGCTCCTGAAGGCAATCGTCAGCCGGATCGACCTGTCCCACTTTCCCAAATCATGCTGTAATTGACCTCGAGATTCATCGACGCGCCGCGCGTGCCTGCCAGGCGGAGCCGCCAAGATCGCTCCTCACCAGGGGCGAAACATTCCTTCGTGAGCCACCCGCCGTCACTCCGGCGAGGTATGCCACCACTCAACAGACAAAGATCAGGAGCTCCTTGATGCACGCCTCGGTGATGAGAGTTATGGCGATCGCGATCGCTGCTGCGGCATCGACACCGGCATGGGCCGCCGATCCGGATCACGGCGGAGATCTGGCCCGTCGCTGGTGCGCCTCATGCCACCTCATCGAAGGGACGCAGAAGCAGGCCAGCGCGGACGTTCCCTCCTTCGCTCAGATTGCTCAGAAAACGGATTTCACGCCAGAGAAGGTCGCGTTTTTCCTGCTCGACCCGCATCCGAAGATGCCGAGCTTTCCGCTCAACCGGCTGGAGGCGGCCGACATCGCCGCCTATATCGGCAGCCTGCGAAAATAGGGCTGGGCTCTTTCGCCCGTCTCGTCCGCCCGTGTCCATTCGGCGGCAGCGCTGCCGCCGAGTTCGTCCATGCAGACCGTCGCTCCCGCGACGGCGAGGCTCGCGCTTCAGCTCTTGGGCTCGGTCGCCTTGCTCGCGGCGGACATGATGCTCGACGTGATTGTCTTCATGTGCTCACCGGCGTTGGTGAACTGGCTGCGCAGGAACTCGGACTGAATCCGCATCGCCTCCTCGAGCTCGGTGGCGTGAACGAGCTTTCGAGCGTGTTCGAAAGCCGTCTTGATGTTCTGCTCGGTGAGAGTGAGCGCCTGCTTGGACATGTCGGCGGCAGGTCCGGGAACTGTGCCGATCGATTTTCCGGCTGCGTCGAAGAACATCTCGAACGCCTTTTCCGCCTGCGAGATGGTCTTTTCGGCCAGGTCCCGCAGTTCAGCGGGCACTTCCAGTTTGGTTTGGGTCATCGTTGCGTCCTCCACGACAGATCCAACTACCACATCCGACTCCCTGCGTCGCCGTACAAATGGACAGGGAAGAAAGCTGCCAGCGCCTGTCAGAGTGCGGCCATACGTTGGCGCGTAATCTGCAGCGCGTATTCGATCGAAGCGAGGTGACGATCATAGATCCGCCGCGCGCGCTCGGTCGGTAACGAGGCCTGAGAGCTCTCGCGCATGCTGCAGGGCGGATCTGCATCAAATTTTCAGCGTTATACACGTGGCTTTTTACGGAAGCCTTTGAGCGATCGCATAAGGCATGGCCGCTCTGGCCTCAACGCGAACGGCGAGACTAACCCGAAAGCAAAGGAAAAGGCGTCGACCCCGGCGAATCTCGTCAACCCCGGTTGCGGCAAGCGCCGCTCAGCCCGAGAAGCGGCGCCGATACTCCGATGGCGACACACCGAGATGCCGCAGGAACGCCCGCCGCATGCGCTCGTCGTCGCCAAAGCCCGCCCGTTTGGCGACTTCGACCACGTTTTCGACCTGGCGGCTTTCGAGTAGGAGGCGCGCCGTCTCGACCCTGAGCGCCTCGACTCCTTGTGCCGGGGTCATCCCGGTGCGGCTGACATAGGTGCGGGCAAAGGTGCGCGGCGTCATGCCGGCTCGCGCGGCCAGCGCCTCGACGCGCAGGTCGCTGGCGATGTTCTCGATGATCCAGGCATGCAGCGCACTGAACCGACCCTCGACGTCGGACGCCTGCGCCGCCAAGACGGTCGAAAACTGACTCTGGCCGCCAGGACGCTTCAGGAAGACGACGAGCCGGCGCGCCACGTCGAGCGCGATCGTATGACCGAAATCCTCCTCGATCATCGCCAGCGCCAGATCGATGCCGGCGCTCACGCCTGCGGATGACCAGACCCGGCCGTCCTGCACGAAGATCGCGTCGGGCTCGACCTTCACGTTCGGAAAACTGTCCTGCAGGCGGGGGCAGTAGCGCCAATGCGTCGCGGCCCGCCTGCCCTCCAGCGCGCCGACCCAGGCCAGCGCAAAGGCGCCGAGGCAGACGGATGCGATCCGCCGGGCGCCCGGGAGCACCTCCCCGATCCACCGCATCACCGTCTCGTCCTGCCGCAGCTTCCAGATGCCCGGCCCCCCGGGGATCAGCAGCGTGTCGACCTCCTCAGGCTTCACGGACGAGAGCGGCGCGGTGTCGATCATCAGGCCGACATCGGTCGGCACCAGTCCGCCCTCCTTGGACACGTAGCTGAGCGCATAGCTCGGCCCCGGCAGCTCGATCTCGCTGAGCTCGGCGAACACCTGCGCCGGGCCGGAAACGTCGAGCAGCGTCACTCCGGGAAAGGCAAAGATGGCGAGCCGCCTTTCGGCACCATCTCGACGCACCGCAGCACGCCGGGGAGAGTTGGCAGGATTCGAGGGCATATTGTCCTTTAAGCCATCGGAGGACCGCCTGTATAGCTCGACCTTGCAGTGCTGGAGTTCACGCGATGTCCCGCAACCTGGACGGCCGATACAAGACCATCGCCTCGCCCTGGGACGACTACACCGTCTACAGCTTTTCCGACGCGTCGGAGATCGAGCTGCCTGATCGGCAGCCGATCATGGATGCGATGAATTCGATCATTGCCATTAACTGGAAAGCAATCGAACCCCATTGGACCGCGGCCTCATCGCCGTTCAACAGCAAATACGGCCTCGTTCTAGTCTACGATCACATCGGACTGGTCGCGTTCTCGGTCTATCGCGTGATGACCATCGCGCAGCGGCTGGCCATTTATCGCAGTGGAACCGAAGTACTACCCGCACATCAGGGTCGTGGCCTGTATGGGTTCTTTACGTCGCAGATCCTCAAGCATCCTGGGTCGGCCACGCCCGGCGAAGAAATTCTGTACGGATGGCGTACGCGCAACCCGATCGTGTGGGCTGCCAACGCCAAGATCTGCGAGAGGGTCGCGCCGTCGCTGCTCGATGAGGCGGCGGATGCCGAGTTGCAGGCCGCCTGCGTCGAGATGTGCGCGACGATCTATCCGGGCAAGCCGCTCGAGGTGCCCCGCATGATCATGCGCGGCGCCTACGGACACATCCAGCACATCAGGCAAGACTATCACGGCAGGGCCTCGCTGGTCGAGACCGCGATGTCGCGGATCATCCCGGATTCCGCCGACGCCCTGTTCTCCGTCGGCTATGCGAGGGTGTGATGGCGGCGCTAGGACAACAAGCGGTCGCGTCCTCTCCGGTCCGGTTCTTCGATCGCGCCTATGTTGCGTGGGGAACGGTCGCGTTCGCCTACGCCGTAGCCTTCCTGCAGCGGATGTCGCCGCAGACCGTCGGCCTCGACTTCATGCGCGACTTCGGCACCGACGCCTCCGGCGTCGCGATGCTCGCCTCCAGCTACTTCTGGGGCTACACCTTGATGCAGATCCCCGCGGGCGTTCTGGTCGACCGCTACGGTGTGAAGCGCGTCGTCCTGTGCAGCATGACGGCGTCGGTGCTCGGCAGCGCCGCCTTCGCGCTGTCGCCTACCCTGTTCGACGTCTTCGTCGCACGCGTGGTCGTGGCGTGCGGCGACGCGCTGGTGTTCACGGCGCTGCTGAAGCTCGTCGCGCAGAACTTTTCCGACCAGCGTTTCGGCCTGATGTCCGGCATCTCCCAGGTGTCGGGCTATGTCGGCGGCGTCCTCGCCACGACCCCGCTCGCCGCTGCGGTCAGCGGCTTCGGCTGGCGCGCCTGTTTTCTCTTCATCGCCTGCGTCGGCGTCGCGAACTTTGCCTGCGCGTCCGCGACCTTGAAATCCGCACCTGCGAACTACACCAGCCGGACGCTGAAGAGCGTCCTGGTCACAAGCTGGCATGCGCTCGGATCGGCCGCGACCTGGGGCTGCGCCATGAGCTTCGCTGCGCATTTCGCGGTCGTGACCACGCTCGCCGGGGTGTGGGGCATCCCGATGGTCGCGCATTATTTCGGCATCTCGCCGTCAGCGGCCGGCGGCCCTCTGCTCGCCTTCATGGTCGGCAACGCCATCGGATCGATCTTTCTCGGCCATGCCGCCGACCGGATGCAGTCGCTCAATGCAGCCCTGATTTCCATCACCCTGCTGCGCATGCTGCTCGTCGTGATGCTGTGGCCGGCACTGGCGCACAGCTTCGGCTTCTTCTATGTCGGCGCGGTGTTCGCCGTGCTCGGTCTGGTGGCCGGGGGCACCGTGCCGCTGATCCTGAAAAGCACCAAGCATCTCTACACGGCGGAGCGCATCGGCGTCGGCGCATCGATCAATACGACAGCCGCCGGCATTTTTGCCGGGCTGGCTCAGCCGGCGATCGCCTTTGCCATGGTGACTGCAAGCGGCCTCGACCCCGACATCGGATCAAGCCTGCGCAGTGCCGCCAGCGATTCCGGCTACGCAGCCCTGATCGAGATTCTTCTCCTGATGTCGCTTCCTGGACTCCTTGGGCCGCTGATGATGAGGCGCGAATTGATACTTCGTACTTAAGCATAAGAACAGAGAGGGTCAGTATGTCGCGTTTGTATTTGAGAAGGGACGAAGTCCGATCCGGCCATCAGGCCGGCACCTGGCAGAGCGTCCTGTTTTCGGAATTCGAGGCTCAGATGAGCAGCGAAGCAAGACCCTTTCCGTGCGTATTCGGCGTCGCGGGCTATCGTCACGATCAGCTTCGTTATCTGTTTCTCGACCCCATCGACATCGACGTGCTCGGCCAGCAGCTCGCCCTGTTCGTCTCGGAGAGCCGCTCGCACGGGCCCAACACCTCGCTGGTGCTGTTCACGCGCCCGCGCCCGGTCCAGACCATCGACTCCTACTACAAGAAATTCTGGCACATCCTCGATCAGCTGGCGCGCATCGACAGCCAGCCGTGGCCCGCCGAAATTCCCGAGACCGTCGATCATCCGATGTGGGAGTTCTCGTTCGCCGGGGAGCCGATCTTCGTCGTCTGCAGCACGCCCGCACATGTGATGCGGCAAAGCCGCCGATCGAGCGCATTCATGCTGACCTTCCAGCCGCGCTGGGTGTTCGAACGGATGCTCGGCACGGACGAGGCGGCGGCCAAGGCCTTCGGCGAGGTGCGCAAACGGCTGGTCCCGTTCGACACGACGGCGCCTTCGCCCCAGCTCGGACGCTACGGCAATCCGGAGGGCCGGGAGTTCAAACAGTACTTCCTCTACGACGACAACCAGCCGCCGCCGGCCTGTCCCTTCCACAAGCTGGCGCAGACCAAGCCATCGTCCATCGCAGACAAGGAGCAGGCTGCATGACCCAGATCATCGCAGGAACCAAGACCAGCTTCGCGATCGATCCCGACATCCTGGCCCTGTTGCCGGCGCAGGGCTGCATCGAGCTGCAGCACGATGCAGCCGGCAAGGTTCACGCCTTCCATACCCACCCCGTCGACGAAATCCTCGTCGTGATCAAGGGACGGCTCACGTTTCGTTGGGGAGGCGGCGAGCGCATCTGTACCGCCGGCGACAAGATCCTGTTGCCGGCCGGGACGCTGCACGAATCGGAAGCGCTGGATGATGCAATCTATGCGATCGCTACGCGACCACCCGCAACCATTGCGTGCAATCGGGAGGGATGAGGTCAGGACAGGGGGCGGTCGGTCTCCGAAAGGGAGTCTGCGGTCAACCGCTCGACTCTCTCGATCACCTCGATGCGCTGGCCCGGAGCCAGCTTCAGGAACGCCTTCAGCAGACGAAGGCTTTCCACGGCTTCGCTCGATGGGGCTCCGAGCTTCGTGTGCAGCTCCGCGATGAATGTTGAATTCTTCATCTCGCACCTTTGGCAGGAAACGGTAATGCCAGTCCTTAGCAAACGTGAAGGCCTTGCACGCAAGGTAGATACTGCAGCAATCGAGGCTGAAAGTCTCGGTCTGACGACTGCGACCCTGATCCTCAGGATGGCCCGCCTGGAAATCGACCGTGCGGAACCCGATGAGGTTGAAAGTATGCCAGGGAACAACTCTCGCAGCAAGCCGAACTGACCGGTGGGTTGATTTCGGCGTCACAATTTGGATCTTCTGGCAGTTTCTGGCTGACGATACCAGTGGAAACGGTCGTTTACCGAACAATGCGAGGGGATTACGGCAGCGGTAAGCTTGTCCTCCACATTAGAGGTCTTCTATAGTTTGCTTTGGGGGAAGAATGGTTGCGGATCCCGCTCGGGCTCCGTGCCCACTCCCGCCACACAGCGGCTGCAGGAAGACCATGCGCACTTATTATTTCGATATGAAGGATGGCATTCCGACCAGAGACCGGACCGGCCTGGAATTTGCGACGAGTGCGGGGGCGATCGAGCACAGCCGGGATTTGGCCCGGCGACTCCGGCACGACCCGCGCATCACCGACCGCAGGCTGTCCATCGTCGTCGTCGACGAATCTGGCGCGGAGGTTCACCGTGAGCCGGTTTATCCGGCTGCAGTGAAGGCCAGCCTGTCCTGATTTTTTCATAGGCGTGCCAGCAGAGACTGCGCGCTGACTATTTTTTCTACTTTTCGTAGAGTAAACGAAAAGCCGAGCAACCCTTGAGTGTGCACGTTGGGCGCGCGATCAGGCCGCTTCGGCATCAAGAGCGCCCTGAGTGTCAGCCCCCCCGCCGCTCCGCTCGACCGGCTCTTCCCCTCCCCCGGCCGCCAACGAACGCCACCGCTGCGCCACCGACGGCCTATTGCTGCTTCTCCCAGAACGAGAGCAGGCCCTGCGAGGCCGAGCCGCCGATCACGCAGGGGATGCCGACGGCGACCTGCCCCAGCGCCGCAGCCGAGACGCAGCCGAGCGCAAGGGCGCCGACGCCGAGCTGTCCCCAGAAATCCATGTTGCGCCGGGCGTCAGAGCCCTTGGTCTTCAGCTCCTCGACCGCGGCGACGGCATCCTTGCGGACGGCGCCGAGCTGCACCGTATCGGCGGCCTCAACCACCTCCCTGAGCGGCTCCTTGACCGGTCCCGACTGCCGCGCCAGCTCCTCCCGGAGATAGTCGCGCAGGCTGGCATCGCGCACCGAGTAGCTGGCAAGCGTATAGCGCGCCATGCTACCGATGGTCAGCTTGTCGACCGTGTCGCGGCTCTTCGACCATGGCAGCATCTGCACGATGCGCTGGATCGGTACGCGCGAGCCGGTCGCGAAGTAATAACCCCAGAGGATGTCGAGCAGATCCTGGTGGGTCGCGTAGCTGAGCCGAGTGTCGAGCTTGCGCTCCTCCTTCTTGAACGGATTCTGCGTCAATGCGCCACGCAGCTTGTCCATCACGCCAGGCTTCGTTTCCTCCAATGGGATGTCCATCAAGGTCGGCTGTGCGCCGCTGAGATAGCCGTCGATCATCACGCGGCGGCCCGGCATCTTCGGCGCGACCCTGCGCATGAGATTGCGCCAATCCGGCAGACCTGAATAAGCGATGGCCCGCACGACCACCCACTCCTCCTCGGGAGGCACGGGAAAGAAGCTGTTGACCAGTTGCTCCGCCTTGGCCGGATTGGAGCCGATCGCCCCCGCAATGAAGCCGAGATAGATGCCCGCGTTCTCCGGCTCCTTGAACGTCTGCGAGTGAAACAGCACCCGCACCGCCGCCGGCACATGGGCGTAGTCGGGTTTGGTGCGATAGTTGTAGATCCAATTCTGGACGACACCGAGCGACGCGCGTGGGTCGATCTCTGGGACGACCGCCGCAGCAAGGGCTGATTGAACGAAGGTGCAAGCGATGAGGGCCAAGGCGATCGCGCGCATGGTCTGCTCCCGACAAACGTTCGCCGCATCAGCATCTGCTGGCGCGTACGGATGAGGACGATGCTGCACGCCGTTTGAATCGACTCTGCGTCGATTCTGCGGCCGCGCTCGATTCCCTGCCGGTCACCCTTCGCAGGCGTGATCGCAGGCCCCCAAGTCTCCACGGCCCCGACATGATTTGGCCGCCCACCGGCTCTTGCATCCCGACATTACGAGCAGGCAGATGCGCGCATGTTGACCGCCCGAGACAGCCGTCACCGCGGTGACAGCAGATCGCGACACGTCGCATTGATTGTTGCGACGCTGTTGGTGATGACGTCCGCGCCGCCGGCCGTGGCGGCCGAAGCCCTTGCAGTACAGGGCAATCGGCGCGTCGATGCCGACACCGTGCGATCATATTTCCACACTGACGCCAACGGGCGCTACGACGCCGCCGCGCTCGACGCCGGCTTGAAGGCGCTGGTTGCGAGCGGACTGTTCGACGACGTGAAGATCAGCCGCGCCGACGGACGGACCGTGGTCCGCGTCTCGGAAGCAAAAGTGCTCGATCGCGTCGCCTTCGAAGGTAACAAGAAGGTGAAGGATGCGGAGCTCACGGGCGCGGTGCTATCAAAGCCGCGAGCCGGCCTGCAGCGCGCAACCGTCCAGGGCGACGTCGCCCGCATCATCCAGACGTACCATCGCGCTGGACGCGACGACATCCGCGTCGTCCCGGAGATCATCGATCGCGGCAACGACCGCGTCGATCTCGTCTTCACCATCACCGAAGGCAAGAAGACGCCGGTCAGGGCGATCAACTTCACAGGCAATCGCGCCTATGGCGCCCGACAATTGCACGCGGTGATCAAGACCTCGGCCACCAACGTGCTGAGCTTCGTGACCGGCGGCAACGTCTACGACGCAGATCGCGTCAACGAGGACCGCGAGCTGCTGCGACAATATTATCGTAACCACGGCTACGCCGATGCCGAGGTTTCCAATGTGAGCGTCGACTATGACGCGGCAAATAGCGGCTACAACCTCACCTTTGCGATCGAGGAAGGCGGACTCTATAAATTCGCCGCAGTCGACGTCTCCTGCAACGTGCAGGGGCTGGCGTGCGACCGCCTGCGCACATCCTTGCTGGTGCAGCAGGGCGACACGTTCGACCAGAGCAAGATCGACAAGATCTCGGACGTCCTGGCGACTGAACTTGGCAAGCTCGGCTTTCCGTTTGCGCAGGTCGAGCCCAGGATCAATCGGCATGCGCAGGATCGGCTGGCCGACGTCACCTTCCAGATCGAGCAGGGACGACGCAGCTATGTCGAGCGCATCGAGATCCACGGCAACACGCGCACGCACGACGACGTGATCCGGCGCGAGTTCGACGTCAGCGAAGGCGACGCCTACAACAGGACGCTGATCGACCGCGCCGAACGTCGCCTGCGCAACCTCAACTACTTCAAGACCGTCAAGATCTCGACGCGGCCGGGCTCGGCCAGGGATCGCGTGGTGCTGGATGTCGAGGCAGTCGATCAGGCGACCGGCGACTTCAACGTCTCGGGCGGCTATTCGTCCACGGACGGATTGCTCGCCGAGGTGAAGATCGGTGACCGCAACGTGCTCGGCACCGGCAACACTGCGCAGGCCACCTTCACCTACGGCCAGTTCGCGCGCGGCGCCAGCCTGTCCTTCACCTCGCCCTACGCCCTCGGTCGAACGACACCTGGCATGGAGCTGTTTGCGCGACAGAGCATGGTCAGCACGTTCCAATCGTTCGGCAGCAATACCTATGGCGGTGCCCTCACCCTGGGCATGCCGGTCAGCGAGCAGACCGCCATGCTGTGGCGCTATTCGCTCTACGACCAAAGGGTGGTGCTCGCGCCGGGGATCTCGCCGGCGGCGGTGTCCCTGCCGGTCCGTCAAGCGGTCGCGGCCGGACGGCAGACGGTGTCCTCGCTCGGCAATACCGTCACCTACAGCACCCTCGACAACAACAAGGTGCCGACCAGCGGCATTCGCTCACAGTTGACGCAGGATCTCGCCGGTCTCGGCGGCGACGTTCGCTTCTTACGGACCACGGGCGACGTCCGATATTATCGGTCGATCAACAGCGACCTGACCGGCATGGTGCGCGCGCAAGGCGGCTATATCACCGGATGGGGCGGCCAGCAGGCGCCGCTGCTCAACAGCTTCTTCGGCGGTCCCACCATGGTGCGCGGCTTCGCGCCGGGCGGCTTTGGGCCGCGCGATCTGACGCCTGGATCGACGATGGACAATATCGGCGGCAGCCTGTTTTGGGCGACCACAGCGGAGCTGCAGGGCAACATTCCTGGATTGCCGCAGGAATACGGCCTGCGTGCATCGGCCTTCGTCGACGCAGGAACCGTGTTCGGCTATCGCGGCCCGACCCAGAATGTCCAGGTAGCGAACAGGAACGTGCTGCGCTCCTCGGTCGGCGTCGGCATGACCTGGGCATCGCCGTTCGGACCGCTCACGGTCGACTATGCGGTCCCGATCAGCAAGGCGGCGTACGACGTCGTGCAGCCGCTCCGTTTCAGCGCCGGCGGCTTCTGAGCCGACACCGCAACATGGACGGAGCGCCGCGTCACGTCAGTACGGTCAGTACGGACTGTAGTAGTAACCGGGCGGGCCGTAATACGGACGAACATAATATGGCCGCGGCGCGTAGTACACCCGCGGCGGCCCGTAATATCCGGGATAATAGCCGGGCCCATAGTAATAGTAGTCGTCGTGCTGATGCGCGGCGATTGCGCCGATGGTGCCAATCATTGCACCCATGATGGCCAAGCCGGCGGCTGGATTGCCCCTGTAGACGCGGCGATAGCGCCGACGAGCGCTGAGATCGGTCAAATCGCCGGATGTCGCCGTCGCGACCGCCGACTTGTTGGCCGGACCCGCCGCCCCCGCATGGGCTGGCGCCGGCGCGCTCGCCGCCGCGGCGATGGCCGCGACGGCCGCAATCGCGATTTTTCCACCGGCCGAAGGAGATCGATATTTCCCGCTGAACATGGCATCACCCTTCACTTCACTCGTTCCCAGATACAACATGCCCGGGCGTGCAGCTTGACCTGTGTCAACTCAGGACCAACCCGGCCATCAGGCGGCACGTACGCATCCCGCAATCGCGCTTAGACGCGACGTCACGCCCCCTGGTTCAACCCACCGCCGCATCGATTTCTGCGAACCGATGGCCGCCCGTCGGGAACCAATGGCTGCACACCGACGCCGTCCATCATGCCATCGGCAACAGGAGTCCTCATGCCTTCCAGACTGACACGCCCGATCTTCATCGCCGTCGCCACACTGTCGCTCGCTGCCTCGATGGCGAAGGCCGGCGACAGCGCGACCTCGCTGTTCAAGGTGGTGACCGTCAAGGACGAGATCGTCATCGGTCTCAATAGCGACGAGTTGGCGACGATCGGCGGCAGCGATGCCAGCGCCGTTGCGCGCGCACTGGCGCAGAAAGGCGACCTCGCGGCTTGGCAGTACAACGTTCATCGCGGCCCGAACGGCGAGCTGCAGATGACGCCTTCGGCCAAGATCGGTTTGCTGTCGCATGCCTCGCTGCGCGTCGAGCCCTACAGCACCACTTATGTCGTGACGCCGCATCCCTGAGGGAAAACGATTGTCCGACCGGCGCTCGTACCCGTCGACGACGGTACGAGCGCCGGTCGTGCCGGCCGTTAGCTCTCGCCCCGACGGCCCGATCGCACGGCCCCATCGCATTTCCTGGCGATCCTGTCGGTGGAAAACCCGTAGACCACGGCCAGCCGGTCCAGGCACTCCTTGAAGCGCCGGGCGAAATAATCATTCCAGCGCTGGCTGGCGAGCCCCCGCTTGTGTCCGACCTGCTCCATGGTCAGGCCGTGCACCAGGACGTCATGGGTGATCGCCGCCCCGTCGGCGCCGAGCTCGCGCTCGGCGCGGTTGAGCCGCAGCACCGCCTGCCTCTGGCCTTCGGTGACCGGCTCGCGCCCACGGGCGCCGTCGACGTGCTCGCGCGAGGGATCGATCGCCTGCGGACCCCGCTCGGCCCGCTCCCAATCATTCTGGAACGCCCGTCCGGCCCGGTATTGGGCGTCATCCAGCTGCTTATGCGCGTGCAGCCGGCCGAGCGGGTCGCTGCGGACCGATCGCAACGCGACGATCTTTTCGCCGGGCTCGAGCGCCAGCGGATCGTCGATCTCTACGGGAATCACGTCTGCATTTCGCGGCAGGTCGTGAGCTCTCCGGTCGTGGGTCTTGGACATGCGATGGGGCTTGCTGCGTCTGGGGCGCGCCATGTCTCGTCTCCGGAAAATGGATGGGGTCGGTTCGGGTCGGGTTTGCCGCGCTCTACGCGGCGGCGACCAGCCGCAGGATCAAAGGGCCGGCGGAGCGCACGGCGGACTCATCGGGCGGAAGCCGCGTGAGATGGTAATGCGGCGTGCAGTAGCAGGAGCCGGGCTGGCGCGGATGACCGCAGAAAGTGATGGGATCGTCGTCCCGGTCGCCTCCATAGGGGTAGCGGCAATCGTTGCGTTCGAGCTGGTCGAGGGACAGCAGGCGCGGGCTGAGGCCGACGCAGCGCAGCCTGACCGGCGCGGCAGGCTTCGGCGGGGACGGCATCGACCACGGCGCCGCGTCCGGGCCTCGCCGCCGGGTTCGGGTCGCTGCGGACATCGGCCGGGGCTCGGATCGAGCGGCTTTCGGCCCGCCCGGCGCCACCAGCCCGATCCGCTTGCCGCGGCCAAGCGTCGCGTTCCGCGTATAGGCGGTTCCGAACTGCGCATTGAGGGCGCGCGCGATCTCGGCATAGGACCGCCCCTGGGCATGAAGCTCGCACAGCATTTTGGAATGTTGGTCTGGCCAATCGGTGGATTGCATTCTCGCCTCTTCCTTCTGGGTCGGGGCCGCCGGACCCGCCGGCTCACCCGACGGCCAAATCTTCCGATATTCCGAACAAAAAGTCAAGCTTGAGTTCTGATTATTCGAAACATATAATCCCTTCCGAGATTCGCAAAAGAGGTCAAAGCCATGTTGGACGTCGCCATGATCGAGCGTGCACTCGAGAAGCCAGGAAAGACGAAAGGAGGGTTGGCCCGCGCCATGGGCGTGCGGCCGGGCGCGGTCTCCGAGATCCTCGGCGGCCAGCGCCTGATCAAGGCAGCCGAGATTCCGCTCATTACAGAGTATCTCGAGCTCAATTCCGTCCCCGTCATGGGGCGCGTCGGCGCCGGCTCGGTGATCGAGCCGGATTACGAGCAGGTGCCGGTCGAGGGCCTCGGCGAGGTCGCCCTGCCCTTCCCGATCTCCGAGGAGACCATCGCCTTCGAGGTCTCCGGTGATTCGATGCTGCCGAAATACGAGAATGGCGACGTGATCGTCGTCTACCGCGAGCAGCGCCACCCGCTGTCCAGCTTCTACGGCGAGGAGGCGGTGGTGCGCCTCAAGTCCGGCGAGCGCTACCTGAAGACGATCGAGCGCGGCAAATCGCCGTCCGTGGTCAATCTGAAGAGCTTCAACGCCAAGCCGATCGTCGGCGTCAAGCTGGATTGGATCGGCGAGATCTTCGTCACCCTGCCGCGCGGCCAGATCTCGCGGATCCGCGCCAAGGCGGCCGCCAAGTCGCGCGCCCGCGCGGCGAACAAGTAAGACTCGAGACCGGATGCGGGGGACGCCGAGGCGCTCCCCCCTGCATCCCCCCTCCAGGCCCCCTCCAGGGAAGGGTGGGCACCGCGCCTGTTGCGCCGTCGTGATCAACAATTCTGAGCGACATATGGGGATGTGCGTCCATAGCCTCGCGGCGCCCCAGGCGTCCGAGTGATACAGTGGTCTCACCCTCTTCAAACGAGAGGGGGCAGGGAAGGCCGGACCTCGACTAAGGCCCGTGGCCCGCCTGCTTAAAAAATGCAGGCGGCAGGTACCACAGGTCCAGCCGGAACGATCCGGCCCTCCCTGCGCGATGGTTTTCACGGCTGCTTCGCGTTCTCCCCGGTGCGCCGGGCTTGTTGGTCACCGTCACCCACGCGGCGCTGTCAGCGCCGGCGCAGGCTTGATACCGGCATCGGAGTATCAGGACCACGCGACTTGACCGTACGAGCCGGTGTTGTTCGTCGGCGCGAATGACCACGCTGCAAACCGGCTCGCCCATCACTCCCCGCCTCCACGTGTCGTGACGACCGCGATACGCCCCTCTCCATGAGGCGGGATGCGTCTAGACAATCACGAATTCCGAAAAAGAGAAAGGAGAATTTTTCGGTCCGGCGGGGCGGATCGGAGCAATGCGCTGAAGCCTCGCCCGAAACAAGCGTTTCCGCACACGTCCTCTGCAGACGATCGAAAGCCATGAAACGGACCATCGAGCGGGCGCATCGCCCCTGATTTGCCCGACGAGCGCGACGCCGCCTCCGACTGCCGACCGGGATGTCCATGGCGTTGACGATGTCGCGCAAGCGGATTGATCCCGATCAAGGACCAGGCGCCGCGCCGGAGCAAACTTGTCATCAACCTGTGGCTGCACAGGCAGGAAATGGGGGAAACGCCATCATGGGAAACGCCATGCGGAGATATCTTCTTGCCTTTACCTTGGTGATCGCCGCACTCGGCTTCACGTCGTCGGCGCGTGCGGGATGCTGGCCGAACGAAAATTTCCACCTCGTGTGCTGGCTGGATACCTATGGAACGGCGTGCGAAGCGCACCACGCGCTGACCAGCGTCAGAGCCGTGCTGTATCCGGAACCGCGCTACTCGTACTATGAATTCGAGGTTTCGCACTGGTGGACGGCCCACAAGACAGTGGCCTGTCCGCCGAATCAAAAGACAACGTTCAGCGGTGTCTGGGACCGGGAAACCGGAAAGGCGGAGGAAACGGCGACCACCGGCATTTCGTCGGTGACGAGGCGAGTCTATTGCAGCAACAATCCCTGGACGGGCCAGGGGCCGCCGACGGTGCCGATCTGCTCATATCCGGCCGATGATCCGAACGTGGGACTGCCCGTCACCTCGGCGATGCTCGCGCAAAGCCAGCGAGACGATCTGCTTCGCGTTCAGGAGCCGTTGCATACCCGTTGCCAGCAGATCAAGCCACTCGAGGACGAGGTGTCGTGGCTGAACGGCCGCCCCATCGTCGAGGTGGTCGCGTCCCATCATGAATATCAGAAGCTCGAATGGCATCTGTGGTTCATGGACTTCGGCGAGTTCGGACCGTGGCATGAGGTCGCGGCACCGAAGCCGAAGGGCCCTTTGATCTGGAAGGGCACGACCTATACCGAGCGCCGCATTGCGACATCGAGGCACAGATATTGGCTGAACAAGCCCGGCCGCTGGAAGGTGGTTGCGAAGCCGAAGCCGACCGCGGCGGCGGCGCAGGGGATCCCGATCAGCGTGACCACCGAATGTCCCGGCGCGACGTTCAACGTGCAGTGATGGGCGATGACGCGGTCCTCATGGCGCGCAGGAACATGCTTCCGCACGCCACGTCACATCGCCTGGACTATTTCTGTGCTGATGCCGGTGTGGTCACGGCCGCGCAGGCTGGGGATGGAGTCGGTGAGGCGAGGGTGGACCGAATCAGCCTTGACAAAATTCTGATTTAAAGAAATAATGGGGCAATAACAGTCAGCCGAAGGCGAACTGGCGCTCCATGCAGTATTTCGTCGTGATGATCGACTACGGCCGGCGCGGACGCGAGGCCGTGGTCGATCCTGAGATGACCCGGCGCGACGTCGTTGCGCGTATCGCGTCGGGGGAATATTCGAACGTCAGCTTCATTCACGAGATCGTCGACCGGTCGGTTGCCGACATCACGGCCGACATCATGTCCGAAGCCGCCCTGCCCGAGATCGATGGCCGGGATGCCGATCTGCAGGCCGCCCGGTCCGATCACCTCCGTGACCTGCGCAAGCACGAGCGGGTTTGATCCGTCCGTGCCGGCCCATGTCGGATCCCCGCAACGACGAAGCAGGTGATCCGGCATCTGCAGCAGGCCACCCCGGACGGATGCGCCAGATCAGACCAGAAAGACCGTCGAGCCGGTCGTCTTGCGTGCCGCGAGATCGGCGTGAGCCCGGGCCGCCTCCTTGAGCGGATAGGTCTGGTTGACCTCGATCTTCACCGCACCAGATTTGACCACGTCGAACAGCTCGTTGGCCATCGCGACCAGGCTCTCGCGCTTGGCGGCGTAGGTGAACAACGTCGGCCGGGTCACGAACAGCGACCCCTTCTGGGCGAGCAGCCCGAGATTGAGCGGATCGACCGTGCCGGAGGACTGGCCGAACAGCACGGCGTAGCCGAGCGGCGCGAGGCAATCGAGCGACTTCAGGAACGTGTCCTTGCCGACGGAGTCATAGACGACAGGCACCTTCTTGCCGCCGGTGATCTCGCCGACGCGCGCGACGAAGTCCTCGCGCGTATAGATGATGGTATGCTCGCAGCCATGCGCCCTGGCCAGTTGCGCCTTGTCGTCGCTGGATACCGTGCCGATGACGGTGGCACCGAGGTGCTTGGCCCACTGGCTGAGGATGAGGCCGACGCCGCCGGCGGCGGCATGCAGCAGGATGGTCTCGCCCGCCTTGACGCGGTAGGTCTGCCGGATCAGGTACTGGGCGGTCAGGCCCTTGAGCATCATCGCCGCGGCGGTCTTGTCATCGATGTCATCGGGCAGCTTCAGCAGCAGCGCGGCCGGCATCAGCCGCGCCTCTGAATAGGCGCCGAGCGGCGACGAGCCGTAGGCGACGCGGTCGCCCACCTTCAGGTCCGTCACCCCTTCGCCCAGCTCCTCGATCACACCGGCGCCCTCGCCGCCCAGTCCGCTCGGAAGCTGGACCGGATAGAGCCCGGAGCGATTGTAGATGTCGATGAAGTTGAGCCCGACCGCCGTATGGCGGATGCGCGCCTCGCCGGGGCCGGGCTTGCCGACCTCGATCTGCTCCCAAGCGAGGACCTCGGGACCGCCGGTCTTGTGGAAACGAATGGCGTTCGTCATGGGTTGTCATCCTCCCTGTCGGATTGCGCGACGCCGCGCCGCCCGGCCGCGCCGGCGCCCTTGCACGCCGTTCGAGCCCCTGTTCTTCCGCGGCCGAACCTCGGTCATCCGTAGCCGCTGTCGGCTCGGTTTGGCAATCGGCTTTGCCAGCCGGCACAGGAACAACGTTTGCCGTTCCAGCGTTCATGGGCCATAGCGTGGAGTCCGAGCCCCATGCCGCCCAAACGACGCAGCGCAGCGATCTATCTGGCCATCCTGATCGAGTTGGCCTGCCACACCTTCATGGGCATCGCCATGGGGCTCGGCTTCGCCTTCGCGCTGACCCAACTGGATGCGTTCGGCATCTCGACCCTGATCGCCCATAGTCTCGATCCGCACGTGACGTTCGTGATCTTCGTCGGTGTGTTGACGCTGTCCTTTGCTGTCGGCGCGACGCTGACGGGATTCGTATTCACGATGATGGAGGAGAGATAGACCCGAGGCACGCCGATGACTGCGTGGCGCTCGCAGCTGTCATATGCGCGTCGCGCAAACCATGCAGATGGACGGCAGGTTCGACCGGCGCGGAGATGACGAAATGGCCGGACTGCTGGATGCAGGCGATCCGCGGCTTCGCGAGGTCGGCCTCGGATCCGTGGGTGATGCTACGCCGTTGGGTGCGCGGCCCTCATGAACGGCTGGCTTGCTCTGTTCGCGGCGGGAGCTCTCGAGATCATCTGGGCGCTCGGCTTGAAGCATTCCGACGGCCTGACGCGCTTCTGGCCCAGCGTCGCCACCGTGATCGCCATTCTGCTCAGCTTCGCGATGATGTCGCTCGCGCTGCGCTCACTGCCGTTTGGCACCGCCTATGCGGTATGGACCGGGATCGGCGCGGCCGGGAGCATTCTCGCCGGCATGATCCTCTACAGCGAGCCGGCGGATCCGACGCGGCTGTTCTGCCTCACGCTGATCATCACCGGCATGATCGGGCTGAAGCTGAACTCGCCGGTCTGACACGGGCGACGATCTCCGGCAGGATCGCGAGAGTTCGACGCTGCCGAACACGGCGAGGGCGAGCACGAACGGCAGCAGGTGATAGAGCGCACGGAAGATCAGCAGCGCTGCGAGCAGCCGCTCCTGATCGCCGCCCAGGCCCAGCAGGATCGTTGCATCGAACAGGCCGATGCCGGCCGGGGCATGGCTGGCAAATCCAAGCAAGGTCGCGGCAATGAAGACCGCCATCAACCGCGCCAGATCGACGCCGAGTTCCGCCGGCATGAGGACGTACATTGCCAGCGCCGCGGCGCCGAGCTCAAACAGCCCGACCAGGATCTGCAGCAGCACAGCGGGCCCGGATGGCAGTCGAACGGGCCAGCGCGCACTTCGCCGCCCCGGCCAGCTCCACACGACGAACGCGGCAACGGCGCAAAGCAGTGCCGCGGCAACGAGACGGTTGAGCGCCGGCGGCCAACACTCCACCCATCCGAAGGCGTCCGGATCAATCATCAAGCTCAGGCCGAGCGCGGTGAGATTTCCGAGCCAGAAGGTCAGTCCGGTGAGGAAGCTGATATTGGCGATGTCGATCGCACCGAGCCGGTACGGCGCGTAGATCCGATATCGAACCAGCGGTGAGATCAACGCGACCGCGCCGATGCCGTGCGCAATCGGGTAGCTCGTGAAGCTGCCGAGCGCGGCCGCGCGATAGGGAATGTCCCGCCGGCCAATCGTCCGCAACGCGAACAGGTCGTAGAGCGTGAGGC
The DNA here is from genome assembly GCF_032484535.1 of Bradyrhizobium sp. SZCCHNS3016. Lineage (NCBI taxonomy): Bacteria > Pseudomonadati > Pseudomonadota > Alphaproteobacteria > Hyphomicrobiales > Nitrobacteraceae > Bradyrhizobium > Bradyrhizobium sp. SZCCHNS3016. Next base: position 747,898 of record NZ_JAUETE010000001.1, on the reverse strand, counting down.
TGGCGTAGGAGAGGACGATGAACGCCAGCGCCATCGCGATCAGATGAAGGTCCGTGGCCTCGACGATCGACAGAACATGAACGAAGTCGAGCTTCTTGACGGCGCGTGCCAGGACATACACGGCCACAGCCGCAATCGAGAGGCTCAGGGCCAGTCCGCACAGGCTGCGCAACCAGATTCTGCGGTTCGACTGCAGCGGCGGAACGTCGTTCAGGTCAGCCATTCAACGTGTTTCGTTTCAAACATGCGCCGGCCGATTCGAGCAGGACGATGGCGCCGTTTGACACACCGATGTGACAGCGGCGTTACCGTTGTGCGCCGCCCACACACCTTAATTATCTGTTAACGCCGGACGATCGTTCACCGCTACCAACACGGCGAGCTGCAATGCAGCACCACATTCGCGATCATTCAAATTTGAATTAATCGCCGGCGGGTTCGAGCGTAATGACGTGAACCGTATCAGTACGGATGCATGAAGGTCGCATCTTCGTCACGCGGACTTTCTAAGACGGGTGCGGGACGTCAACATTCGAGGCAGCATGAACGCGGAAATCGAACACGAGCTCACGCCGGACCAATGGGAGACGCTGAAGGCGCTTCGCATTCCCGCGCGTGAACGCCGCAGGCTGAACGGCATGATTGTCGACGAGCTCACTGCATTTGGACTCGCCTCCATCGACAATGGCGCCGCGACGCTCACCGTCGCCGGGCGCAAGGTTCTCATCAGAGGATCCTCACGCCTGCTCGATGTCGCAGCCTGATCTTTCGGAGCCCGGCCTTCCCTTTTTGAAGAGCCGCGCGCCGAATTCACCACAAGGATTTCCGCGCGCGCTCGGGCCACTCGCGATCGTACGCCGCGCCGTCGATATCGTTGGCCGTCATCGCCGCAAGAATCTGTCCCGGCGTCGGCAGTTGCTGCGGGTCGACGCGCTTGTCAGGGTTCCAGAGATCGGCACGAACGATCGCGCGGGCGCATTGGAAGTAGATCTCTTCCACCGCCATGACGAGGACGGAGCGCGGCAGCTTGCCTTCCATCCGGAACGACTCCAACAGATCGGGAGCCGTCGACAGATGACCGTGTCCGTTCACACGCAATGTATTGCCCGATCCCGGAATCAGGAACAGCAGACCGATCCGCGGATCACGCACGATATTGCGCAGGGAATCCACGCGATTATTGCCGCGTCGATCCGGCATCATCAGCGTCTTGTCGTCATGGATGCGGATGAAGCCGGGAAGATCGCCGCGCGGCGAACAGTCGAGACCTTCGGGACCACACGTCGCCAGCGCCACGAAAGGCGACTTCTCGATCATGATCCGGTAGTGCGGCGTCACGCGATCGGCCACCTTCGCCGTCGATGCCAGCCCCGTCTCGCCATAGATCGCCTCGAGCTGCTCAATCGTGGTGATGATCGACATGGCCGCTTCCTCCCTCGGATCCGATCGGTTCTGCGTCGATCGGTCGCTTGATGATTTCCGCCAGCCTGTGACCGTGCGGCTCGGGATCGCCGACATTGACGATCGTGACATCCGCCACGGTGTCTTCGCTCACCGCCCGGTGAAGACGCTCACCGATATCGCCGTCACTCGGACGGTGCCGCTTGCCGAGCCGTTCGGCGAGAACATCCGCCGGCGCAGTGATGGCGACGACGATGACGTCGGCATAGTCCCGGCGCGCGGCGGGAATGATCGTTCGCGAGACGTTCACGACCACGATGCGGCCGGCCAGGATGTCATTCTTGATCGCGCGCGGCACGCCGTAGTCATGTCCGTGGGCCTCCCAATGTAGCGCGAACTCACCGGCGCTGAGCGCCTCACGAAAAGCGGACGCGCTCATCTCGAGATTATCCTCGAAAGCCGAGGCCTCGCGCGTGACGATCCGCCGCGGAAAAACGATCCGGTCATCGCTGGCGCATTCGCGGCGCGCCACGTTGAGCAAGGTGTCCTTGCCCGCGCCGCTCGGCCCGACCACCAGGATCAGGCGGCCGGGACCGAGCTTCGCGGGCGTCTTCGCCGATGCAACCTCGGTTCCGCTCATGCCACCCGCTGTCCTTCCCGCCAGACGCTGCGCACGACCGACAACTGGCCCGCGACATGAACACGGATCAAGTCCGCACGCTTGCCTGCGGCGATCTCACCGCGATCATGCAGGCCGACGGCATCGGCGGGCGCCTTGGTGACGGTGCGGACGGCTGCGGCAAGATCGATGGAAGGCACCCGCTGCGGCAATTGCAGCGCACCCATCAGCAGGCTCGACGGTACGTAGTCCGACGACAGAATGTCGAGCAGGCCCTCGCGCGCGAGGTCCACGGCGGCGATATTGCCGGAGTGAGACCCGCCGCGCACGACGTTGGGAGCGCCCATCAGGATGCTGATGCCCGCCTGGTGAAGGCCCCGCGCGGCTTCCATCGTGGTTGGAAACTCCGCGACTGCGATGCCGTCCTTGATCGCGTCCGCGACGTTCTCCTCGGTGGTGTCGTCATGACTGGCCAGGGGCACGTCATGGGTCTTCGCCAGCGCAACGATGTCGCGCATGTTCGGCGCCGCATAGGCCTGCTGATAGGCGAATCGCCGCGCGAACATCACGTCGAGCTCCGCATCGGTCTTGCCGCCGCTCTTGCCGCGATAGTAGTCGCGCAGCTTGCCTTCGTCGCGAAACTGGCGTTGCCCGGGCGTATGATCCATCAGCGACATCAGCCGCACATCCGGGCGCCCGGCCAGCTGCCGCGCCTCCTCGACTACGGTCGGCATCGGCACCTCGCAGCGCAGATGCAGAAAGTGATCGGACCGCAGCAACCCGCCGTCGCGCGCCGTCGCGATCGCATCCGCGAGCACATTGGCCTGGCCGTCGACGCCCTCGGCGCCCTCTTCGCTCCACACCCGCAGCGAATCCAGCACCGTCGTGATGCCCGCGGTCGCAAGCTGCCCGTCATAGGAAATGACGGCAGCAACGGGATCCCAATAGACCTTCGGGCGCGGCACGAAATGCGCTTCGAGGTGATCGGTGTGCAGTTCGACCAGGCCGGGCATCAACAGGTCGCCGCCGGCATCCAGGCTGCCAACCGGCGCTGCCCCCTCGCCCAGTTCCGCGATCCGGCCTCCCGCGATCGCCACCCAGCCCTGCTCGACGACGCGGTCGGCGAGGACCAGCCTGGCATTGCCTATCACGAGATCGGACATGTTCGCGCTCATCTGCAATTTGTCCCTTTACGCCGCCACAGCGAATGTCATGACGTCGACCATGCGATCCGCAATCTGCGCGCGGATCTCGTCATCATGCACGATCGCGAGCATCGCCACTCCGTCCTTCTTCTTCGCTGCGATCAGGTCGACCACGACCGCGCGGTTCGCCGCATCGAGCGACGCGGTCGGCTCGTCGAGCAACAGCACCGGAACTTCGGAGATGAAGCCGCGTGCGATGTTGACCCGCTGCTGCTCGCCGCCCGAGAAGGTCGATGGCGGCAGCGACCACAGCCGTTCGGGAATGTTCAGCCGTCGCAGCAGCCCACCCGCCCGCACCCGCGCATCGTCGCGCGGCAAGCCGGCCGCGAGCAGCGGTTCGGCAACGACATCGAGTGCAGGGACGCGCGGCACCGCGCGCAGGAATTGGCTGACATAGCCGATGGTCTGCCGCCTCGCATTCAGGACCAGGCGCGGCTCGGCGCCGGCGAGATTGGTCATCTCGCCCTGGTGCAGGACGCCGATGCGGCCGCCATCGCAACGGTAATTGCCGAAGATCATCTTCAGGATCGACGACTTGCCAGCGCCCGACGGTCCCGACAACACGACGCATTCGCCGGCCTTGACCTGGAACGACACGCCGCGCACCACGGGCAGCGATATGCCGCCCTGCAGATGCATGGTGAAGGTCTTCTCTGCATTCTCGACATCGATCATCACGGTCATCGCATTGGGCCCAATTGCATCATGGCGGCAGGATCGAGGATACGAGGAGCTGCGTGTAAGGCTCGCGCGGATCGTCGAGCACCTGGTCGGTGAGGCCGGTCTCGATCACCCGCCCCTCCTTCATGACCATCACACGATGAGACAGCAACCGCGCCACGGCCAGATCGTGGGTCACGACGATGGCGGCGAGCCCAAGCTCGTTGACGAGGCTGCGCATCAGATCGAGCAGGCGCGCCTGCACGGACACGTCGAGTCCTCCGGTCGGCTCATCCATGAACACGAGCCTGGGCTCGGTCACGAGATTGCGCGCGATCTGCAGCCGCTGCCGCATGCCACCGGAATAGGTCCGCGGCGCATCGTCGATACGGGCGACGTCGATCTCCACGCGCGCGAGCCATGACGAGGCGGTCTGCCTGATCCGGCCATAGTTATTCCAGCCGACCGCCATCAGCCGCTCGCCGACATTGGCGCCCGCCGAAACCGCCATGCGCAGGCCTTGCGCCGGGTCCTGATGGACATAGCCCCAATCGGTGCGGAATAGAAAACGGCGTTCGGCCTCGCCGAGCCCGGCAAGATCGCGCAGCACCCCGTCACGCATCCGATAGGACACGCGGCCAGCCGTCGGCGCCAGTTGCGCCGACAACATCTGCAAGAGTGTCGATTTGCCCGAGCCTGACTCGCCGACGATGGCGAGCACCTCGCCGGGATAGAGCACGAAGGAGACATCGCGGCATGCCGCCAACCGGCCATAGCTCTTTGCAAGCCCTTCGGCGACGAGCAGCGGCTGATCGGAGGCTCTGATCATCTCAGCCATGGGCGCTCTCCTTGTGCGGGGCGGCGCTCTGCGCGCCACGATGTCCGGACGCCTGGCGGCCCTCGCAGTAATCGGTATCGGAACACACGAACATGCGGCTGCCCTTGTCGTCGGTCACGATCTCGTCCAGATAGGAATCCTCCGCGCCGCACAGCGCGCAGGGCGCGTCGAACTTGTAGCGCGTGAACGGATGGTCCTCGAAATCCAGCGAGACGACCGACGTATAGGGTGGAATGGCGTAGATTCGCTTCTCGCGTCCCGCGCCGAACAATTGCAGCGCAGGGCAATTGTCCATCTTGGGATTGTCAAACTTCGGCGTCGGCGACGGGTCCATCACGTAGCGCGCATTGACCTTGACCGGATAGGCGTAGGAGGTCGCGATGTGACCGAAGCGTGCGATGTCCTCATAGAGCTTGACGTGCATCAGGCCATATTCGGCGAGCGCGTGCATGCGGCGGGTCTCGGTCTCGCGCGGCTCGAGAAAGCGCAGCGGCTCCGGGATCGGCACCTGATAGACCAGCACCTGCCCCTCGTGAAGCGGCGCCTCGGGAATTCGGTGACGGGTCTGAATCACGCTCGCCTCTTCCGTCGATGTCGTGGTCGCGACGCCCGCGGTCTTGGCGAAGAACTTGCGAATCGAGATCGCATTTGTCGTATCGTCCGAGCCCTGGTCGATGACCTTGAGCACGTCGTCGGGACCGAGAATGGCGGCGGTGACCTGCACGCCGCCGGTGCCCCAGCCATAGGGCATCGGCATCTCGCGGCTCGCGAACGGCACCTGATAGCCGGGAATCGCGATCGCCTTCAGGATCGCGCGGCGGATCATCCGCTTGGTCTGCTCGTCGAGATAAGCGAAGTTGTACGTCGGCGCGTTCATTCCGCAGCTTCCTTCAATTCAGGAGCGGCATTGGCCTCAGCGAACTCCTGGCGCAGCTTGCGCAGCAGTCCGAGCTCGGACTGGAAGTCGACATAATGCGGCAGCTTCAGATGCTCGACGAACCCGGTCGCTTGCACGTTGTCGGAGTGCGACATCACGAACTCCTCATCCTGCGCCGGCGCGACCATGTCCTCGCCGAGCTCGCGCGCCCGCAAGGCGCGGTCGACGAGGGCCATCGACATGGTCTTGCGCTCGCTCTGCCCGAAGGCGAGGCCATAGCCGCGCGTGAAGCACGGCGGCTCGGTGGCCGACCCCTTGAACTGGTTCACCATCTGGCATTCGGTCAGCTCGACCGATCCGAGCGGCACCGCAAAGCCGATCTCCTCGGCCAAGAACTCGACCTCGACTTCGCCGAAGCGGATTTCGCCGGCAAAGGGATGGTTGCGGCCATAGCCGCGCTGGGTCGAGTAGCCGAGCGCGAGCAGAAACCCCTCGTCACCGCGTGCGAGATTCTGCAACCGCAGATCACGATCGGCGGGAAAGCCTAGGGGATCGCGGGTGAGATCGCCGACCGGCGCGCCAACCTCGGCTTGCGGCGACGGCTCGATCAACCCGTCCTGGCCGAGAATGTCGGTGACACGTGGCGTCGGCGCATTCGGCGCCTCGGCACGGACCGGCGGCTCCGGCTCGCCGCCTGCCGCCAACTGCGGATCGAGCAGCCGATGCGTATAGTCGAAGGTCGGCCCGAGCACCTGGCCGCCGGGAATGTCCTTGAAGGTCGACGAGACGCGCCGCTGCACCCGCATCGCGCCGGTGTCGACCGGCTCGCTTGCGCCGAAGCGCGGCAAGGTCGCGCGGAAGGCGCGCACCAGGAAGATCGCCTCGATCAGATCACCGCGCGCCTGCTTGATTGCGAGCGCCGCGAGCTCGCGGTCGTACAGCGAGCCCTCGCTCATCACACGATCGACGGCAAGCCCCAACTGCTCGGAGATCTGCGCCAGTGACAGCTCCGGCACATCGCGATCACCCCGGCGCTCGTGCGCCAGCAGCCGGTGCGCGTTCTCGATGGCGCGTTCGCCACCCTTGACGGCGACATACATGCCTCACTCTCCTGCGGAAACGAGTCGGGTCGTTCGCGGGATGGCGACGATGGACGAGCCATCGACCAGCACCACATCGACACCACGCGGAAACAGCTTCTCATTGATCGACAGCCGCTCGAACAGGTCGACGGGCGCGACCGTTGCACAGAGCGACGTCGCCCCGTCGATGCCCGGACCGCGCAGCTTCAACGCCGGCCCTCGGGACAAGCTCGGCACCTGCAGGATCAGCGTCGTCGAGCGATCGGGGTACTCAGCACTGCCGAGCGCGAATGAGCTCGGAGAAGGCAGCGCTTGCGGCTCCGCGACCAGCGCAAAACTGGCGAGCGCGGCATCGGCGACGATCGGCGCCCCGGTGTGAAACTTGAGCCAGGCGCCGACCTCGGGCGTGCCGGCGAGCGGCGCATCGAGCCAGATCGGCGTATCGTGATCGAACAGCGTCAACGCGATCGCGGCGGCACCAGGCATCAAGGACGAGGGCCGGCCGACATTGACCTCGACCTGCCGCACATTTCCCGGACGCGCCATGGCCTCCATGACGGTACGGAAGGTCGATTGCGCGGACAGAACATTGTCGGCGAAACCGTGTTGCAGATCGGAAGCGGCAGCAGCCATCAGCCTTCTCCTCGCACCATCGTATAGAAATCGACACGCGTGGCCGCAGCCTCCTCTGCGCGGCGCTCGCGCGAAGTGCGCATCTGCGCCTGCAGCGGCGCAACCACCTGCGTCTCGATCGATCGCGTGTGGCTTGATGACTGGATCATCGCGTCACACAGCGCCATCAAACGCGCCTTGGCGGCGTCGCGTCCCAGCACATAGCCGAACCCGACCTCGCCGCTCTCCAGCCGCACCGCGGCGCGCGACACCGTCGCCTCGCCGACATTGAACGGCGCTCCATCACCGCCGATCCGGCCCCGCAGCATCACGAGGCCATTCTCCGCCGGGCGCAGGTCGCGATGCTCAGGCAGCGCGAGGCCATCGAGCCTGGCGCGGATGTCCGCATGCGAGGCATGCGCCAATACCCGCATCGCCGCCCTGCGCCGGTCCTGCATCGCCGTCTCGCCGTCCATCTTCATCCCGATCTTGCCGTCGCGAAGTTGTCTATGTTAATAGACAACTTCGTACCGAAGCGCCATGACTGTTTTATGACATGGACGTGATTTTGAGGCCGGACAGCGGGGAGCCGCGATGAGCATGCTGGGCGCCGATTCGGGCGTGGCGCTGTGGCGGCGGGTGGCCGACGGCATCGAGCGCGACATCGCCGACGGCCGCTTCGCCGCCGGCGCGCGCCTGCCCGGCGAGACCGAGATCGCCGAAACCTACCGCGTCAACCGTCATACGGTACGGCGCGCGCTCGCCACCTTGGCAGAGCGCGGTCTCGTGCGCGCCGAGCGCGGCAGCGGCACCTATGTCGAAGCGCCTCGTCTGTCATATCCCCTGAGATCGCGAACCAGGTTCTCCGAGATCGTGGGCGCCGGCGGGCGTGAGCCGCGCGGGCAGTTGATCGCAGCGTCCGAAGAGTCCGCGACGCGCGAACTCGCGCGCGAGCTGCGATTGAAGACGGGTGCTCCGCTGGTCCGAATTGATGCACTGCGTCTTGCCGACAAGACCCCCATCTGCGTCAGCACGTCCTGGCTGTCGTCCGAGCGATTTCCCGAGGCCGGTCACATCTTCGCGTCGGTCCGCTCGATGACGGCGCTGCTCGCGCATTACGGCATTCGCGACTATCGCCGCGGTGCGACCAGGATCACGGCAGCCATCGCCGATGCGAGCGACGCCGCACGGCTCGACCTCGCGCTGGGCCGTCCGGTGCTGGTGGTCGACAGCACCGACATCGATGCCGATGGGACGCCGCTCGTCAGCAAGCGCTCGCGCTTCGCCGCAGAGCGCGTGACCTTCGAGGTCGAGAGCTAGACCAGACGTCCATCGCTTTGTCGCGTCCTTGCGCGCTCAGTCGATGAGCGTGCCATCTTGATTGAAGAACGGATGCGGCCCGTCGAAATCTCCGATCGGCATCTGATGCGTGACGACCGTTCCAAATCCCGGTCCTGGAAACCAGGCATGAAGGTGAAAGGCCGGCGGCTCGATCCGGAAGGATGGCGGGCGAAGCTGGGACAGGTCGAGCGCGACGGCATGGTTCGGCGCCGGGCAGATCGTGCAGGGGATGCCGGCAAACCGGGTCAGCGTCGCGCGATGAACGTGACCGCATCCGATCAGTTGCACCCGCGGATGGCGCGTGAGGATGGCCGCGAGATCGTCGGCGTTGCGCAGGTTCTGCCGGTCCATGTGCCAGATGCCAGTGGCGAACGGCGGGTGGTGCAGAAACAGCAGGGCCGGCCTTTCGCTTGATCCGGACAGCGCGGCGTCGAGCCATTGCAGACTCGCTTCATCGAGCTCGCCATGCGGATGGCCGGGCACGCTGGAATCGAGCAGAAGCAGATCGAGATCGGCCAACTCCACGCACCGGTTCAGCGGACCGGTGGGTTGACCATGCAGAGCATCCGGAAACGCCGCGCGCATCAGCTCGCGTGAATCGTGATTGCCGGGCACGGCGACGAATGGAGTTTCGAGCTCGGCGAGAAGATCCTTGAGATGAGCGTACTCGGCCGACGACGGCGTATCGACGAGATCGCCCGAGATCACCACCAGATCGAGCTTCGGCTCGAACCGGTTGAGCTCCGTGATGCAACGGGCCAGCGCGCGCGCCGTATCGACCCGGCGGTAGGCGAGCCGGCCGGGCGCCTTGATGTGCAGATCGGAAATCTGTGCGATGGTGACGGGACTCTTGGTCATCAGCAGATCAGCCTTTCTCCGGCAACAGCCGAATGGAGTCCGGTGCAATCCGCAGGCCGATCCGCTCTCCCGCAGCGAGCCTGATCGAATTCGGCGCGTCCACGGTCAGTGCAATTGAGGCGGCGTCGCGGACGATGATCCGCTGCCGGTCGCCGACAAAGCGGACGCTGTCGACGACGCCAGTCAGACTCGATGCCGCGGCATCGACGATCCCGATCGTTTCCGGCCGAACCATCGCCACCGCCAGGTTACATGGACCGGGATCGGCGATCGGCTGCCGACCTCCCGGCAGAACGAGCTGGGCGCCGTCGATCGGCGCCTCGATGATGTTGGCCGCGCCGACGAACTCCGCGACGAATCGATCGGCGGGCGAGAAATAGATCTCGCGCGGCGTCCCGATCTGAGCGATGGCGCCCTTGCGCATCACGACGATGCGGTCGCCGAGCTCCATGGCTTCAGCCTGGTCATGCGTGACGTAGATCGCCGTGATGCCGAGCGTGCGCAACAAGCCGTTGAGCTCACCGCGCAGGCGCTCTCGCAAGGCCGCATCGAGCGCGGTGAGCGGCTCATCGAGCAGCAGCACGCTCGGCCGTATCGCGACCGCGCGCGCCAGCGCGACGCGCTGGCGCTGGCCGCCCGAGAGCTGATCGATTCGCCGATCTTCGAGGCCGGCGAGGTTGGTCAGCGTGACTAGCTCCGCGACCCGCGCGGCGCGCTCCGGCTTGGGCACGCCGCGGATCTTGAGCCCGTAGCCGATATTGTCCGCGACGGTCATGTTGGGGAACAGCGCGTAGGATTGAAACACCATGCCGACATTGCGCTTCTCGATCGGCTGCCTCGTCAGATCCTTGCCGCCGAACAGCACGCGCCCGCCCGCATCGGGTGTTTCGAGCCCGGCCACGATCCGCAGCAGCGTGGTCTTGCCGCAGCCGGACGGCCCCAACAGCACCAGCGTCTCGCTCTGCGCGATGTCGAGCGTGGCGCGCGCGAGCGCGCAGGTCCCGTCGGCAAAGGTCTTGCCGCAATTCTCCACCTTGAGGGCGGCTCCATGCCGGGTCATCGGGCTCACCTCAGGCTTCCTCTCTCGCCGATCCACTGCATCGCCACGAGCAGCGGAATGATCATCACGAAGAAGATCAGCGTGTAGGCGGATGCGACCTCCAGCCGCATCGATGCGTAGCTGTCGGCGAGGCCGACCGGCAGCGTCTTGGTCAGCGGCGTATGCAACATCCAGGTCAGGTTGAATTCTCCGAGAGATAGCGTCACCACCATGAGGCTGCCCGCCAGGATGCCGGGCGCGGCGTTGGGAACGATGACGTCGATGAAGCGGCGCCATGGCGCGGCTCCGACCGATGCGGCACCTTCGTCGAGCGACTTCACGTCGATCGTCGAGAACACCGCCATGACGGACCGCACCATGAATGGCATCGTAAAGATCACGTGCCCGGCGAGGATGAACAGCCATGAGCGGCGGAAGCTGCCGAAGCCACCATAGGTGAGTAGCAGCGCCAGCGCGATGGCGAGCCCGGGAATCGCGAGCGGCAAGGTGATGATCTCCTCGACCAGCCGCGCCAGCCGTCCGCCGCGAACGTAGAGCGCGTAGGCAGCGGGAACACCGACCACGAGCGTGACCGCCAGCGTGCCCAGCGCGATCAGGGTCGATGCCATGATCGTGCCCGCGTAGAGCTCCCAGACCTGGGCCACCCACTGCAGCGTCACGCCGGATTGAATGCCGCGGAAGTAGTTGACGGTCACGCCCGCGGCGATCGAAAGGCCGGCCGGCACGGCCAGGAAGGCGGCGACGAGCAGTGTGAACAGCAGTTGAAGAATGAAGACGGCTCTGTCGCGCACGTGCCTACCCTGCCGCTGCCACCGAGCTGCCGGCGAAGGAGCGCGCCAATGCAAGCATCAGCCAGGTCATCAGGCCAAGGCCGACCGAGAGCGCCGCCGAGGTGGCCATGTTTCCGGCCAGCGTGAACTCCGTGTAGATCAGCATCGGCAACACGTCGATGTTCGTGGCCAAGGTGAATGCCGTTCCGAACGCGCCCATCGCCGTCGCGAACGCGATCGCCCCGGACGCGATCAGCGCCGGGGTCAGCGCCGGCAGGATCACGTCGCGCAGCACGGCCCAGGGGCTCGCACCGAGCGATCGGGCCGCCTCCTCCAGACCGGGGTCCAGCTTCTGCGCGGCAGCCATGATCGTGAGGATCACCCGCGGAATCGAGAAATAGAGATAGCCGAGGAACAACCCGTAGATCGAATAGGCGAATACGAGCTTGTCGCCGGTGAACCGGGACGAGACCTCCCCGATCATCCCCTGGCGGCCAGCCAGAAGGATGATCATGAAGCCGACCACGACGCCCGGGAACGCGAGCGGAAACGTCAGGATCGCGACCAGGATCGCGCGGCCCGGAAACCGGTGACGCTGCAGGAACAGGCCGGCGATCGTCGCAATGACCAGGGTTGCAATCGTGGTGGCCGCCGCCAGCGTCAGCGTGTTGAGAAGTGTCGTGCGGTAGCGCGGCTCAAGGATGATGGCGAGATATTCGGCCAGACCGTGCAGTCCCTCGGCGCCGGTGACGAGCAGCCTCGCCATCGGCAACAGGAAGAATGCAGAGGTGACGGCTCCCAGGGGCAGCAAACAGAGCCGGATGAAGGATTTGTGCGACATGTGATCAAGTGCACCTCCGCCGGATCGTCTCCGGCGGAGGCACGGCGCTCCTTTAGCGAACCTCGGACAGGTAGCGGTCGACGAAGCCCTTTTGTGCGGCTTCCATATCGCCCCAGTTCACGCTCTTGGCGCGAGCGTAGTCGCTGTCCGGCAGGAACTTGTTCTTCACCGATTCCGGCAGCTCGATCGGGCGCGCCGGACGCAGATAGGCATTGGTCCAGATCGCCTGGCCCTTGTCGGAGAGCAGATAGTCGATGACCTTCTTCGCCTTGTCCTTGTCGGGCGCGTTCTTCACCAGGCCGACCACATAGGGGAAGACCACCGAGCCCTCGCAGGGAATGACGAACTCGAAATTGCCCTTCTCGGTATACTTCGCGCGGTAGGCGTTGAAGTCGTAGTCGAACAGGATCGGGATCTCGCCCGAGACGACGCGCGCATAGGACGTCTGCTTCGGCACGATCGGATCGTTCTTGCGCAAATCCTTGAAGAACGTAAGAGCCGGCTCGAAATTGGCCTGCGAACCGCCGAGCGCAAGGTTCACGGCAACGGCGCCGACATAGCCGACGGCCGCCGAGCTCGGATCGAGATAGCCCACCATGCCCTTGTAGTCGGGCTTGAGCAGATCCTTCCAGCAGGCCGGAACGGGCTTGCCGCCGAGCGCGTCCTTGTTCACGAACAGGCCGAGCGTGCCGGAGTGGATCGTGGTCCAGTAGCCATCCGCATCCTTCAAGCCGGCGGGGACCTGATCCCAATTCGCGGGCTTGTAAGCCTCCAGCGCGTCCTGCGCTTTCGCCTTCATGCCGAAGGTGACGCCGAAATAGCCGATGTCGCCGACGGGGTTGCTCTTCTCGGCGAGGATCTGCGCCAGCGCCTGGCCGGAGTTCTTGTTGTCGTGTGGAATGTCGTAGCCGAGATCGGTCTTGATCGCCTTGAGCATCGAGGCCCAGTCGGCCCATTCCGGCGGGCAGTTGTAGCAGATGACGTCCGCGGCCTTGGCCGGCTGCCACGACGCGGCAACACACAGCGCGAGAAGAGCGAGAACGAGGCGGGTGACCTTCATGAAGACAGACTCCGTATTCCTGGCACGGCGGCCAGTTCCGGAGCTTCCCCTAACGGCGGCACATGAAGGATTTGCGACAGAAAGTGCAGCGCACACAGCCGAAGCCGCACCTTGATCGTTCGTCAACGAACGATCGCAACCTTCAGATGCCGCGCCGTTCAAGCGACGGCGCGGCGACCGATGATCGCAAAGCGCAGCTTGCCCGAGATCCAGTCGATCGCGGCCACCGCCACGAGGATCATCAGGATCAGGAACGACACCTTCTGCCATTCCAGCACGCGGATCTGCTCGGCCAGTTGTAGCCCGATGCCGCCCGCGCCGACGATGCCGATGATCGTCGCCGAGCGCGTGTTGGATTCGATGAAGTAGAGCACCTGGCCGGCAATCACCGGAAGAACCTGCGGCAGCAGGCCGAAGCGGATCTCGTGCAACGCGCTGCCGCCGGCCGCACGCACGCCCTCGACCTGCTTCCGGTCGGCGCTCTCCATCGCCTCCGAGAACAGCTTGCCGAGCGCACCGAAATCCGAAACCGCAATCGCCAGCACGCCGGCGAAGGGCCCGAGGCCGACGACGTTGATCCAGACCAGCGCCCAGATCAGCGTGTCGACGCCGCGAATGGTGTCGAACAGGCGACGCACCGGAAAGCGGAAGACGGCCGACGGGACGATATTCCTGGCCGCAAGCAGGCTGACCGGAAGCGCGAAGACGGCCGCCACGGTGGTGCCGAGCACCGCGATCGAGAGCGTCTCGCCGAGCGCCTTGAGATAGATCGGAAGCGACGACCCAGGATCTGGCGGCAGCATCATTCGCGCGATCCAGCCGAGCTGGCCGAGGCCGGACAGCATCCGCGACGGCGAGAAGTCGAGATCGACGAGACCAAAGACGAAGATGGCCAGAGCCAGCAGCAGCACGACCGGCGTTGCGAAGCGTGCGGACAGGGACCGATTGAAAATATGCGGGTAGCGCTCGGCAAGCTGCTTCGCGTCCGGCGAGCCGGAGATGCTCATGTGCGGGCCTCCGAGCCGAACAGGCGGCCGCGTAGCCAGCCGGTGCCGATGTCGATCAGGAACACCGTGACCACGATCATGACGAGAATGGCGCTGACGTCGGAATAGTAGAACTTGCGGATCGCGACCACGAGCTCCTGGCCGATGCCGCCGGCGCCGACGAAGCCCATCACGGAAGCCTCGCGCACGTTGATCTCGAAGCGCAGCAAGGTGTAGCTGGAGAAACCCGCAATAACCTGAGGCAGCACGGCAAATCGCATGCAGGACAGCCAGCTCGCGCCGGTGGCGCGCACGCCCTCGACCGGCTTCATGTCGGCATTCTCAACGACCTCCGAGAACAGCTTACCGAGCGCACCGCTCGAATGAAGGGCGATGGCGAGCACGCCCGGGATCGGCCCAAGCCCGAAAGCAATGACGAAGATCAGGGCGAACACGACGCTCGGAACGGTGCGGGCGAATTCCAGGAGCCGGCGCACCGTGAAGCGGATCCACGGCGCGGGCGAGGTGTTCTCGGCGGCGAGGAAGTTGAGACCGAATGCGACGAGCATTCCGGCCATCGTGCCGACGTAGCTGATCAGCAGCGTCTCTGCCAGCAGCTTGATCCACTTCTTGAAGCCCCAGAACCATTCGGGCAGATTGGTCCAGACCCGTTGCCCGTCGTCGAGCGTCAAGATGCGATCGAAGTAGCTGATGAAGTTGCCGAAGTAGGTATAGAACGTCCGCAGATTGACCTCGGCACCGATGGCCGCGGCGAAGAGCACTGCCAGGAGTACCATGGCGGACAGGGCAAGACGCAATCGACGGCGCGAAACGGCCCGCCGATAGGTCTCGTTCAGAGCCGCAAGCTGCTGGCTCGGAAGGATCGAAACGGCAACAGCCATCGGCTTCGTGCTGCTCTTGGTTCGGACGTGTGAGAGATTCTTCAACGGACGAGCCGGGCCCCACGGGACCCGGCTCACCATCGATGGATCGTCGATCAGGACGCCTTCTTGCGCAGGCTGTCGACGAATTTGATCAGGTCGATCGTGCCATCCCAGTCCTTCGTCGTGGCAGGGTGGAAGCCCTTCTTCTGGCCGTCGGAGAGACGGTCGAAGGCGGCCTTGTCCTTGATCGGCGCATCGAAGAAGGCCTTGGCGATCGCCGATTTCAAATCGTCCGGCAGGTCCGTGTTGTAGGCGTAGGGGCCGTTGATGATCGGCGCTGACTTGTGAATGATGCGGAAGTCGTCCTTCTTCATCGGCGAACCGTCAGCGTTCTTCAGCATGCCCTTGGTCAGCATCTGGGCCAACGTCGAATCGTTGTCGCTCGTCCATTGGTTGGCCGCGATGTCGACAGTCCCCTGGGACAGGGCCAGCACCGCGTTCTCGTGGCTGCCGGTGAAGACAACCTTGCCAAAATACGTCTCGGCGTCGGTCACGCCCATCTTGTTGAGCTCGAAGCGGGGTACGTTGTTGCCCGACGTGGAGTTCGGATCGACGAGGCCGAGATTCTTGCCCTTGAGGTCTTCGACCTTCCGGTACGGGCTGCTCGCCTTGACGAAGAACACCGAGTAATAGCCGGTGCTGCCGTCGGAGTTGATGTCGTTGGCGAAGGCATCGGTCTTGACGCCGGTGAGCCGGGCGCGGGCAAACGACGCCGAGCCATAGCTCGCGATGTGGATGTTGCCGGCGCGCTGGCCTTCGATCACGGCCGCGTAATCGTTGGCGATACGCAGCGTCACCTTCACGCCCAGCTCTTTCGAGAGATAGTTCACGAAAGGCGTCCAGCGCTCAGTGACACCCGAGGCGTTCTCTGCCGGGACCACGGCGAAGGTCAGCTCAGGATACTTCGCCTTCCAGTCCTCGGCTGACGCCGAGGCCGTGAAAGCCAGCGCAGCGACGCCCGCCAGAACGATGCGACGATTGATCATAACATGCCCTCTTGTTGCAGTAAGTAACAGGTCTCGCCCCCGCGCCATGCGGAAGCTCGAGCTTGCAGAAATCCGCGTCTCAGGCCACGGCCGCTTCGCCGAGTGCCGGCACCGTTGCCGCCGGTGCCGGATGGATCGAACCCATCACCTCGTCCGCCTCGAGATCGTAGAGCTCACGTGCGATCTGCGCCGTCAGCGCCGACGGCACGTCGTCGAACACGATCCGTCCGGTCGCCATGCCGATCAGGCGATCGCAATAGCTGCGCGCCAGATCGAGCGAATGCAGGTTGCAGACGACGGTGATGCCGAAATGCTTGTTGATGCGCAGCAGCGCGTCCATCACGATCTTGGTGTTGCGGGGATCGAGCGAGGCGATCGGCTCGTCTGCGAGAATGATCTCGGGGTTCTGCACCATCGCGCGCGCGATCGCGACGCGCTGCTGCTGCCCGCCCGAGAGCTGATCGGCGCGCTGCGCTGCGAGGGAGGCCATGTCGAACTGCTCGAGCGCGGACAGCGCCATGGCGACATCCTCCGCTGGCCAGAGCTGCGCCAGCGAGCGCCACGACGGGACTTCGGCGAGTCGCCCCATCAGCACGTTCGTCAGCACGTCCAATCGGCCGACCAGATTGAACTGCTGGAAGATCATCGCCGAGCGCGCACGCCACTGCCGCAGATCGCGGCCCCGCAGCGCCGTCACGTCGAGATCCTTGAAGAGGATGCGGCCGCCGCTCACCGGGCTCAGACGATTGATGGACCGCAGCAAGGTCGACTTGCCGGCGCCGGAACGCCCGATCACGCCGACGAAGCTGCCGGGTGCAACTGAGAAGGATGCATTGTCGACTGCGGCTTTCATGCCAAAACGGCACGTCAGGCCATCCACCACCAGCATTGAATTCTCCAGACGCCTCGCTTTGGCCTATCGCTAGCGTCTGGATTCTACAGTTATGTGACAGCGACACTGCAGCGCCGCACTCGTCCACACGCCGGTCGCAGTCATGCAGATGTCACGCGCCTGTCATAGGGGAGATCCGACACCTTCACAGGCGCAGAGACAGGACGTGAGATGGCCGGCAAGTCGCTTTCGATTGAACCAACCGTTGACCCCTCGGCCAAGCTCCAGGACGTGACGCTTGGCGCCTATTGTGAGGTCGGCGCCCGCACCATCCTGCAGGAGGTGACGATGGGCGACTACTCCTATGTGGTCAACGATTCCCAGATCACCTACACGACGATCGGGAAGTTCTGTTCGATCGCGGCGATGACCCGGATCAATCCGGGCAACCACCCGATGCCGCGGGCGACGCAGGCCCATTTCACCTATCGCGCCAGCGCCTATTTTCCAGGAGAGCCGGACGATGCGGAGTTCTTCGCCTGGCGGAGACAACATCATGTCGAGATCGGACACGACGTCTGGATCGGCCATGGCGCGATCGTGCTGCCGGGCCGCAACATCGGCACCGGCGCGGTCGTGGCGGCTGGCGCCATCGTTACCAAGGACGTTCCGGCCTATACCGTCGTCGCCGGCAATCCGGCGCGCCCGATCAAGCGCCGGTTTCCGCGCAAGGTCGAGCAGCGGCTCCGCGATCTGGCGTGGTGGGATTGGAATCACCAGGCGCTGCGCGCGGCGCTTCCCGATTTCCGCAAGCTCGAGATCACCGACTTCCTGGACAAATACGAGGCTGCCCTCGACGCGCGCGTCCCGGTGCGGCAGAGTGCCGCCCCATGACCGATATCTCCATCTCGCGGGGCCGCTGCCTCGTCGATACCGACCTCGTAGACACGTCCTTGATCATATCCGGCGGCGTGATCGCCGGCATCGGGACACCAGGACACCGGTCGGGTCTCGAACTCGATGCGGAGGGGCTCACCGTGCTCCCCGGCATCGTCGACATCCACGGCGATGCGTTCGAGCGCCAGATGATGCCGCGCGCCGGGGTCGATTTCCCGACAGACGTCGCGCTGATCGACAGCGACCGCCAGGCCATCAGCAATGGCATCACCACGGTCTTTCACGCGACGACCTGGTCATGGGAGCCGGGCCTGCGCAGCGCCGACAATGCGCGGCGCCTGCTCGAATCGATCGAAGCGCTGCGCCCGCGGCTCGCAGCCGACACGCGCTTCCATCTGCGCCACGAGACCTTCAATCTCGACGACGAGGAGGAGATCGGGCGGTGGCTCGCCGACCGGCGCGTCGACCTGTTCGCCTTCAACGACCACATGGATTCGACGGTGGCGAGTCTGGACAAGCCGCACAAGCGCCAGCGCATGGTCGACCGCACCGGCCTGCCCGACGCGGAGTTCGACCGGTTGGTTGCGCGCATCGCCTCTCGCGCCGATACCGTTCCGGCTTCGATCGCGCGGCTGGCCGACATCGCACGCAAGGCTGGTGTCCGCATGCTGTCGCATGACGACGACAGCCCGGCCATGCGCAAGGCGTTTCGCAGCCAGGGGGTGACCATCGCAGAGTTTCCGGTCAACGAGGAGACCGCGCGCGAGGCCGCTCAAGGGGGTGACGCGATCGTATTCGGCGCGCCCAACGTCGTCCGTGGCGGCAGCCATACCGGGTGGACGAAGGCCAGCGACATGATCGCCAAGGGCCTCTGCTCGGTGCTGGCCTCCGACTACTACTATCCCGCGCCGCTGCTGGCAGCGTACCGGCTTGCGGCCGACGGCGTTCTTCCGCTGGCGCGCGCCTGGGATCTGATCTCGGGCGGCCCTGCACGCGCAGCTGGGCTGGCGGACCGCGGCATGCTCGCCGAGGGCCGCCGCGCCGATATCATTCTGGTCGACGACCGCGTACCGCTGCGCCCCCGCGTCGTCGCTGTGATCGCGTCCGGCCGGCTGGTCTATCTCACCGAGACGGACCGGCTGAACGCCCGGCCGGCACGTGCCATGGCGGCGGAGTAGCGAACCATGGCCAAATTTCCGCGCTATGCGATCTACTATGCTCCACCAGCAACAGCCGACCTGGCGGAATTCGGCGCGCGCCTGCTCGGTTACGACGCGTGGAGCGGCGATGACCGCAGCTTTCCGAGCGAGATCGTCCGCGCGGTTCCAGACTGGGCTGAGCTGACCGCAGACCCGCGCAAATACGGCTTTCACGCGACCTTGAAGGCTCCGTTCGAGCTGGCGGGTGCGGAGAGCGAAGCCGCGCTCTGCGCCGCTTGCGCTGAGTTGGCGGCCACGCCGCGAGCCGTCCCGGCCATCCGTCCGATCGTGGACGCGATCAGCGGATTCATCGCGATGATCCCTGGCGAGCCGTCTCCCATCCTGCAGCAGTTCGCGGCCGATTGTGTCCAGGCCTTCGAGCCGTTTCGCGCACCGATGACCGCCGACGACCGTGCTCGGCGCAAGCCGGATCTGCTGACACCACGGCAGCGCGATCATCTCGATCGTTGGGGTTATCCCTATGTCATGGAGGATTTCCGCTTCCACATGACGCTGACCTGCCGGCTGTCCGACGAGCGGCGCCGGCCGATCCTGACGATGCTGCAGGAGAGATTCGCGGCACTGTCACTGACAGAGCTCCGGATCGACAGGATTGTGTTGTTCCGCCAGCCCAATGCCCACCAGCGTTTCCACATCATCGGAGACTGGCCGTTCACGGCCGTCCAAGGCAGCTAGCGGCGTCAGTTCGGCATGGCTGCATGGTGCGACGGCGCCTCGCGGCCGAACACCGAGAGCGGCGGGGAGATGTCGGCGCGCTCGCGTGGCAAGGCTTCGCGCATCTCCCGCTGCAGGAACGCAATCAGCTTCTCGCGCACCTCGCAGCGCAGATCCCAGGCCTGCGGCGCATCCAGGCCGTTCTCCTTGAAGATGCCGGCGTGCATGCCGACGTAGAGATTGATGTAGCCGAGATTGTGCACGGCCTCGCTGAAGCGGACCGTCTTCAGTCCTACCGACGTCGCGCTCGTGGTTCCGAGCAGCGAAGGCGCTCCCCATCCTGCCGCGAGCGCGGCTGAGGTCGCGAGAAATCATTGTCGATCGATCGACAGGCTCGCGCTTGAATTTGATGCCGAGACAGTTTCGCTCACGGTGATGAAAATCTGCGAGGAGACTATGGTCAGATCATCGCGCAGCAAGGCGAAATAGCAGACGCGATCTGCTGAAAAGCTGACAACACTGTGCGCTGTGCAACACCTTGCGCCGCGCCGCGCCATGATCTGCCGACGGCTTGTCGCCTTGCTGCCGCTTCAGGAGTCGCCGTGGTCAAACGTGCATCGCTACAAAGGCGATAATGTCAATTTTGCCACTTCGGCCGCACAAAGAAATTGCACGTCGGCCGCCGTCGAGACCGCCAACACGAGGTCGCATGGCACTCCGACCCAGCGGGACATCAACCTCCTTTTGCCGTGGCGACGCCGCGCGCGCTCCGGCTGTCGTCGCTCGATGTCCGATCGCAATGTCACGAAGCCGACGCTCTAAGCCAGCTCCATCCACAAGCTCCCCATCGCCACGACCTCGCACTTGCAGCATGTTGCCGCCAAGTGTCGGGTTTTCGACAATCCACTGCTACTAAAAACGAATGGCATATCGCTTGCAATGCACAATGAGCCTCGCTATTGCAGCGCGATAATTTTCTTGGAGTGCCCCAATGCTCGGAATCGGAAGCAAGCTGCCATCGTTTGAAATCGTCGGCGTGAAACCCGGCTTTCATCTTCAGGAAGAGAAGGGCGAGAGCGCCTTCGAGACCCTGACCGAGACCAGCTTCCCCGGAAAATGGAAGATCATCTTCTTCTATCCGAAGGACTTCACCTTCGTCTGCCCGACCGAGATCGCCGAGTTCGCGCGCCTTGCGAAGGATTTCGCGGATCGTGACGCCGTCGTGCTCGGCGGCTCGACCGACAACGAGTTCTGCAAGCTGGCTTGGCGGCGCGACCACAAGGATCTGCATAAGCTGCCGATCTGGCAATTCGCCGACACCAAGGGCGCATTGGTCGACGGCCTCGGCGTCCGCTCGCCCGACGGCGTCGCCTACCGCTACACCTTCATCGTCGATCCCGACAACACGATCCAGCACGTCTATGCGACCAACCTGAATGTCGGCCGCGCTCCGAAGGACACGCTGCGCGTGCTCGACGCGCTGCAGACCGACGAGCTCTGCCCGTGCAACCGCGAAGTCGGCGGCGAGACCCTGAAGGTCGCCTGATCATGTCGATCGAGCAACTGAAGGACCAGATCCCGGACTTCGCCAAGGACATCAGGCTCAACCTGTCGTCCATGGCCTCCGACGAGACGCTGTCGCCGCAGGCCAAATATGGCCTGTTCGTCGCGTGCGCGATTGCGACTCGCAATCCGAGCGTCGTGGCGGCGTTGGAATCGGTTGCGGCCGCGCAGCTGTCGCCCGCCGCTTTGGCGGCGGCGAAATCGGCCGCCGCGATCATGGCCATGAACAACGTCTACTACCGCTTCGTTCACCTTGCCTCGAACAAGGAGTACGCGACGATGCCGGCCCGGCTGCGGATGAACGTCATCGCCAACCCCGGCATCGACAAGGCCGATTTCGAGCTGTGGTCGCTCGCGGTGTCCGCCATCAACGGCTGCGCCACCTGCATCGATTCGCACGAGAAGGTCCTGCAGGACGCGGGCGTGCCCGCGGCCACGATCCAGACCGCCGTACGCTTTGCCGCCGTCATCCAGTCGGTTGCCGTTGCGATCGAAGCCGCTTGTGTGTCCGTCGCGTTGGCGGCGGAATAAAAATCGATCAGATATGTGAATGCGGCCGGCATCGTCCGGCCGCATTTGTTTTTCGCCATTTCTCGCCTGAGTTGCAGAGTTTCGCGGCGCGCCTGCAACTCCTCGGTCCGCTAAGCCCCTGACCTCGCGGCAAAGTCGAGATGACTGCGGCATCCTGATACTCCAGCCGATCTTTCCGCAAAGCGCAGAACTCGGCCTCGGTCTCGCGCATCGCGAGCAATCATCGATGCGGCGCGCCGGGAAATTTCCATCAAATAGCCTTACCTACTCACCCTTCCCGACAAGAACATTGATCAGCTTAGGGACCAAGCAACATCGATTGTGACCAGGGCGCGCGAAAACGATGGCGTGCATGTCGGAAGGAAACCGGACCTGTCGGTCTCGACGGAAGCGTTGATGCAATGTCCCCGATGTCGCATCATGCGCGCTTCGGTTGGACCGCGCGCGCCCGACGTCCTGAAGCTATCTCCCACGACACGTTCGTCGGAGACAGGAGGCTAGTGATGAGTGCTCCAGATCAGAACGATCCGGCGAAACCAGCGCCGCCCTGGGCGAACGAAGAGCTCCGCAGATATGCACCGCGCCGCCGCCAGACGGAGGCCGGCCCGACGGCATTCGATCCGCCCGCCGATGGCGTGCCCCTGCCGCATCATCTGGTGTCCCGGCCAAGCTCCCTGCCGGCGCAGCCAGCGGCCGTCGACCTCGACGATGAGGAGATACGTCGCGTTTGGAGCGCGAAGCTCGATCCCGTGGTGATGCCGCTGCCGCCTGAGGATCCGGACAAATCGTTGCGGCTGGGCAGCATCATCAAGATCGGCGCCGCCGTCGGCATCGCGGCCTCCATCGCCATGATGGTGGTCAACATGGTCTCCTTCGAGAACGGCGGGCCGACGCCGGGTGGCAAGAGCCCGATCATGCCGACCGCCGTGCTGGAAAGCCTGGCCCAGATCGATCCCGCGGAAGCCAAGGTCGCCCAGGAAGACCCGCCGCAGACGGTCGCCGCGCTCGCGGCTCCCAGCAGTACAGAACTGGCGATGCGGCCATGGCCCTCGGCGCCCACGTCGCCTGCGCCGGCCGCGGCAGCACCGGCGGTCTCGCCCCCCTCAGCTGCGCTCCCGATGGCCTCGCCTCGCCCGACCGTTCCGTTGCCGCGAGACGAGGTCGATGCGCTGATGAAGCGCGGACGCGACCTGCTCGCCGCGGGCGACGTCGCCAGCGCGCGCCTGATCCTGACGCGGCTTTCCGACGCCGGGATTGCGGACGCCTCCCTCCTGCTCGCACGCACCTATGACCCGGCCGAACTAACGAAATCGCGGTTGCTCGGTGCCGTTCCCGACGCAGCCAAGGCGCGCGCCTGGTATCTCAGGGCTGCGGAGCAAGGATCGCCGGAAGCCAGCCGACGCATCTCGGCTGCGCGCTAACGCATAAATCTCGGAGCGCTCGAGACGCGACCCGGACCGCTCCCTGCGAGACGGTCGGCCGCGATCTGCTGCGCCCGAGAACCAAATATCGATGGGAGGACTGATGATGCACGGCATCCATGCTGCAGTTCGCGCCTGCTTGGCCGCCAGATGGAGCCGACGTCGCAAACCACGGGATGCAAAGAACAGCCCCCCTCGAGCAGCCGCATGCCTCGCGCTGGCTCTGTCCGCTCCGCTGGCGCTGACCGGACATCAAGCGGTCGCCGCGGACAACGAGATCCGCATCGGCAACACCATGCCCTACAGCGGCCCGGCTCTCGCCTATGGCGTCATCGGCAAGACGATCGCGGCCTACTTCAACAAGATCAATGCCGAAGGCGGCATCAACGGCCGGCGCGTCAACTTCATTTCCTACGACGACGGCTATGCGCCGCAGAAGACGGTCGAGATGACCCGCAAGCTCGTCGAGGAGGACAATGTCCTCCTGATGTTCGCCAGCCTGGGCACGGCTCCCAACCTGGCGGTCCGCCCTTATCTCAACGCCAACAAAGTCCCACAATTGTTCGTGGCATCAGGCTCCTCGCAATGGGACCAGTCCCACGACTTTCCGTGGACCATGGGCTTTCAGCCGAGCTACCAGGCCGAGGCGCACGTCTATGCCCAGTACCTGCTGGAGACCCACAGCCGCGGCAAGATCGCGCTTCTCTATCAGGACGATGATTTCGGCAAGGATTACGTCAAGGGATTGAAGGACGGCCTGGGTGGCAAGCTTCCGATCGTCGCGGAAGCCACCTACAAGGTGACGGACGCCAACGTCAATCAGCAGATCGCCACGTTGAAGGCATCCGGCGCCGACATCTTCTTCGACGTGACCACGCCCAAGTTCGCCGTGATGGCGATCCGCCGCGCGGCCGAGCTCGGCTGGCGTCCGGACCACATCATCTCGACGGTCTCGGAATCGGTCTCCGCCGTGATGCAGCCGGCCGGCCTGCAGAATGCCGAAGGCATCTTGTCCGCGGGCTATTACTACGAAGGCGAGGAGGCCGCGGCTGCAGGCGATCCATCCTACCGCGAATGGTCCACCTTCATGGACCGCTATTTGCCCGACGTACCGAGAAGCAATGGTCTTGCGACCTTCGGCTACCTCGCGGCAAACGCGATGGTCGCAGTGCTGCGGAGTTGCGGCGACGACCTGTCGCGCGACAACATCATGAAGCAGGCGGCATCCCTGAAGAGCCTCAAATTGCCGATGCTGACGCCCGGCATCACCGTCAACACCAGCACCCATGATCACGCGCCGCTGGAGCAGATGCAGATGATGCAGTTTACCGGCGGCAAGTGGCAGCGCTTCGGTCCGGTCCGGAGCGGTATCGATCCCGGCAGCGTCAGCGATTCCTTCAAGACCATCTTCCGTTACGGCACGGCGAAGCGCGATCTGGCCAACCAGCTGAATGCCAATACCGTCACGCTGATGACCGGCTCGTTCGGCAGCACCTACGCCAACATGGGCGCGGACCTCGCATCCGCGCTCGACAAGGGGACGGAGCTGCGCATCCTTCCCGTGATCGGCCGCGGCTCGGTGCAATCGGTCGCCGACATCCTACTGCTGCGCGGCGTCGACGCCGGCATCATCCGCAAGGACACCCTGGCCTTTCTCGAGCGCAAGGACTTCGCCAACAACATCCGCGAACAACTGGTCTATGTCACCAAGCTGTTCAACGAGGAGATGCACGTGCTGGCGCCGAGATCGATCACCAGCCTGAACGAGCTCGACGGCAAGACCATCGCCGTCGACCTGCCCGACGGCGGCACCTTCGTCACCTCGATCAACGTGTTCGAGCGCCTCGGGATCAGGCCGCATCTGCTCTATATCGAGCCGCGGCTGGCGCTGGACATGCTGCGCAAGGGCGACATCGACGCGATCATCACGGTCGAGGGCAGGCCGGTGCAATGGCTGAGCCAGGTCAGCGATCCCAATCTGCATCTCGTGCCCGTCGACTACGACAAGGCTCTGCACGACGACTATCTGCCGGCGCAATTGTCCGCCGAGGACTATCCGAACCTCGTCGGCGCCTCGGCGCCGGTGAACACGATCGCGGCCGAGGCCGTACTGGCGTCGTTCAACTGGCCGGCAGGCAGCGACCGTCACCGCCGGCTGTCTCTGCTCGTCGAGGCCTTCTTCAGCAATATGCAGGCGCTGCAACGGCCGCCATATCACCCGAAATGGCAGGAGGTGGCGCCGCTGGCGCCGATCGCGGGCTGGACAAGATTCAAGACGGCACAGGACTGGCTCGATCGCAATACACCGCCCGCCCAGATGCTGGGGGCGAATGCACAGGCCAACGATCTGCAGGCGAGCGGCGTTTCAGCCGATCCCCGGCTGTTCCGTGAATTCATGGAATGGCGAGCCAACCGCCAGAAGCGCGCCGCTCCGCGGCACCCACAGTAGCCGGGTCGCGCGGTCAAGCCGTGGCCGAGGCAGGGCTGATCCGCACCTGCACGTCGCAGGGACGCGCGAGGTAGGGCGCCGAGGTGACCAGCACGTCTGCCCCCGCCGCAGCATAGGCAGCGGCGTTCTGCGCATTCACGCCACCCGCGGCCGCAATGATCGGCCGCCGCGGCAGCGCCGCGCTGATGGCGATACGCTCCGTCAGCGCAGCGATGTCGGCAGGCGAAAATTTCTCGGCCTGGATGACGTCGAAGCCGGCCACGGCGGCGGCGACGGCCTGCTCGACCGTGGTGATCTCGATCACGAGCCGCTTCTCCGGCGCGTTCCGCCGCAACCGCTCGGCGATATCGGCAAGCGGCGCATCGCCGAGAAACGCCCGGTGTTCCGGAAACACCAGCACCGTCTCCGACAGGCCGAGCCGATGCATCACCGCGCCACCCGCCTTCACCGCGGCAACGGCGAACGGCTTGGTTCCGGGGACGCTCTTGCGCGTACAGGCGACCGCAATACCAGGCTTGATCGCGCGCGACGCGCCGACGATCGCAGCCGCCCCGGTGGCGACGCCGGACCAGATCTCGATGAGCGTCTGCGCCACCTTCCAGCTCCGCAACAGGCCTGCCGCCGCGCCCTCTGCACGGAGGATCGGGGTCCCCTCCTCCAGCACCGTTCCGCTGCCGGCAAACAGTTCGACATGACAGCCCGTGAGCTCGATCAAGGCCGCCGCGTCCTCGGCCAGGGCCAATACCATGCGGTCCCGCGCGGCGAAGTGCATCAGGCCCGGCTCGGCGCCGATCCCGAGCGTCTCCGTCGTCAGGTCGCCATAGGGGACATCGTCGCGGAGCAGCGCTTCCAGATCATGGTGCGTAGCGGTGGTCGGCGCGCGCGACATCTGCTCTTTCTCCACAGGCTGCATCCTCTATATAACCCCTGGTCGCCGCCCGCCCCCGATCGCTAGGCCCCGTATGATCCCGCACGATCTTCCTGCTTCCGCTGAGCCCAATCAGCCCCGTCTCGCCGCCATTCTCTACGGACCGGGCGACGATGCCGATGCCTTGCTGGACGCCTTTGCCCAGGAGCTGCTGCAACAGGGCGTCCGCGTCGGCGGCATCGTTCAGCGCAATACGAGAGACGAAGTCGGCAAGAAAAGCGGAATGGACGTGATCGATCTCGCCAATGGCGACACGATCTCGATCTGTCAGGACCTCGGCACCGGATCGACCGCCTGCAAGCTCGACACTGCGGGCCTTGCCGAAGCCGGCATGGCCGTTCACCGCGCCATCGCGGCCCACGCCGACCTCATCGTGATCAACAAGTTCTCCAAGCAGGAGGCCTCGGGAAGCGGGTTGCGTGGCGAGCTGGCCGACGCAATCACGTCGGGGATTCCGGTGCTGACGGCCGTGCCGCAGAAATGCATCGACGACTGGCGGACCTTTGCGGGCGACTTCGGCACGCTGCTGCAGCCGTCACGTTCCGCGATGGAAACCTGGTGGCTCGACCTGCGCGCGCGCCACGCGTCCACCGGCTGATCGGCGCAGCGATTCGGCACCACGTTCCTATTTTCCGATCATTACATCCGACGACTTGATAACGGCGGAGACGCTGTCGCCGACGGCAAGCGCGAGCTCCTCCACCGCCTCGTTGGTGATCGCCGAGAAGACCGTGAGTCCAGGGGCGAGCTCCACTTTGACGTGGGCCGTGGTCGCGCCCTTCTCAACAGAGATGATTTTTCCCGGCAAGACGTTTCGTGCACTCAGCTTCACGTGCTGTTCCTCATCCATTGCAGCGTCGTTGCTGCAACGAGATGTAAACATAAAGCTCGACCGAACTCAATGACCTATATCATTCACGATATAGCATTGACGACCGGCGGCACGTTTGTCGCATTTGCGACAGCACGCCGCCCGGGGGGCGATCTCAGGCGGCCGGACATCAGCCGAACTTGAACAGCACCCCGTAGCCACCGCGCGGATAGCTCCACTCGATATCGCCGCTGGCCTCGCCGATGACCCGGCAGGTGCCGCATTCGATGCAGCCGTCCACCGTGATCTCGACCTGGCCCTTGTCGTTGAGCTCGTAGCAACGTGCCGGGCAGGCCTTGAGAAGCGCCTTTAACTGCGGCGTCGGCGTGGTATGCGGACGGACCTTGATATGGGCCCGGCCGGGATCGACCTGATAGCGATTGTAGAACAGCTTGTCTTCGACCCTGACTGCGACGTCCGTGCTCATGTCTGATCTCCCTCGCCTAAGCTGTTTCGTTCATTCACCAATCATCGCCACGCCCGAGCAAACCTGAAGGCGTCGCCGAACAGGCCGGTCCATGACCTTGCATTCACGAAGGAGCGCACGGTGCTGCTCTCCTTCTCCTTCTTCGGTGTCCCGTCGACGCGCACGAAGTTCTGCATCGCCTTGGAGACGAGCTGCGGATAGGTCAGGAAGAAGTTCTGCGACTGGTTGTGCAGCAGCGCCGGCATGTCCTTGTATTTCTTCAGATCCTTGATGACGAAGGAGTCCTCCAGCATCTTCTTGTAAAGTGAGAGGTTCTCCTTGGTCATCGGATCACGGCGCGACTTGACCTGGAAGATCGCCTCAGCGGCGATGCGTCCGGAAGTCATCGCGAGATTGGAGCCCTCGCGGTGAACAGCATTGTTGAGCTGGGCGGCATCGCCGACCACGACCCAGCCATCGCCGCAGAGCTGCGGGATCGCATTGTAGCCGCCCTCGGGAATGAGGTGGGCCGAGTACTCCTTGACCTCAGACCCCTCGATCAGCGGCGCCACCGACGGATGCTGCTTGAACCGCTCGAGCAGGCCATATGGCGTCTCGCCGGTCTTCTGGAAGTCGGAGACGAGGCAGCCGATGCCGAGCGAAATGCACTCCTTGTTGGAATAGATGAAGCCCATGCCGGTCATGCCACGGGAAATCGTGCCGACGGCCTCGATGACGGCACCTTCGTCGCCCTTCAGGTTGAAGCGCGCCTCGATCGTCTCGCGCGGCAGGAAGTGCATCTCCTTCACAGCCAGCGCGACGTTCTCCGGCTTCGGCCGCTCACGCAAGCCGGCGCGAGTCCCGAGCAGGCCGTTGACGCCTTCCGCGAGCACGACCACGTCGGCATGGATCTCGCCATCGCGCCGGTCGGTCTTGACGCCGATCACCTTGCCATAGGCATCCTGCGCCAGCTCGGTCACGGTCGTCTCGCACAGCACGGTGGCGCCGGCTTCCTTGACCTTGGACGAGAACCATTTGTCGAACTGGGCACGGATGATCGTGTAACGGTTCGGCTTCTCCTCATTGAAGTCGTCCGACTTGTAGTGCAGGCCGACATGCGACTTGTCGTCGAGCATCCAGAAGCGCTGCTCGACCAGATGCCGCTCCAGCGGTGCTTCCTCGCGGAAGTCCGGAATCAGCTTCTCCAGCATGTCGGCGTAGAGGATCGCGCCCTGCACGTTCTTCGAGCCGGAATACTCGCCGCGCTCGAGTTGCAGCACCTTCATGCCGCGCTTGGCCATGGTCAGCGCAGCAGCATTGCCGGCCATGCCGGCCCCCACGACGATCGCGTCGAACCGTTCCTCGATCATTGCCCTGCTCCCTCTCTGGTGCCTAGCTCGCGATGCGGTCGCGCGAATGCGGCGACAGACGTGCGCGGAATGCCTCGGTGAGCGCCGGCAGCAGCCGGATCGCATCGGTGACGATGCCGACATGCGCGAAGTCGAAGATCGGCGCGTTCTTGTCGGTGTTGATGGCAACGATCAGGTCGGCGCCCTCGACACCGACCCGATGCTGGATCGCGCCGGAGATGCCTGCGGCGATGTAGAGCTTGGGCCGGATCGTCTTGCCGGTCTGGCCGATCTGCCGATCGGAGGTCACCCAACCCTTCTGCACCAGCGGCCGCGAGCAGCCGAATTCAGCGCCGAGCACCGAAGCGAGCCCCTTGACGAGCTGGAAGTTCTCCGGCGAGCCAAGCCCGAGCCCGCCGGCCACGACGATGTCGGCATAGGCGAGATTGGACTTGGCGGAATCGCGATCCGGAATGAAGGACAGCACCTTGGTGACGATGTCCTCTTCCACGAGACCGAGCTTGTGCTCGATGATGCGGCTCGCAGGCTTCTCGACGCGGTCCGGCATCGGCATCACGCGCGGGCGGACGGTCGCCATCTGTGGCCGATAGTTCAGCGTGTAGATCGTGCAGAGCAGCGAGCCGCCGAAGGTCGGCCGCGTCGCGGCCAGGGAGCCGTCGGCATCGACGTCGAGCTCGGTGCAGTCGGCGGTCAGACCGGTGAGCAGCGTCGTCGCGACGGAGCCCGCGAGGTCGCGGCCGAGCGTGGTGGCGCCGAGCAGCAGGATCTCCGGCTTGAAGGTGTTGACGACGTCGGTCAGCGCCTTGGTGTAGGCTTCGTTGCGATAGTCGGTGAGAACGCTGTCCGCGACGATGTAGGCGAGATCGGCGCCATAGCAGAACGACTCCGCGGCAGCGTGCTGCACGGCTTCTCCGGGAGGCCCGATCACGACGGCCGCGAGATCGACCTTCAGCTTGTCGGCAAGCTTGCGTCCGGCGCCCATCAGTTCCCAGGATACCGGGTGAACCTGGCCGCGCTCCTGCTCGATGAACACCCAGACGTGCTTGTAGGCCTTGAAATGCTCCGGCAGCTCCTTCTTGGTCGCGGCGCGACCGGCTGCAGCGGGCGGTGCTTTGGTGGGTTCGCTCATGATCGTCGTCCCTTGGTCCGTCAAAAGCCGTATGGATCAGAAGCCGTGCGCTGACGTCGTCAGTTCGGCTTCGAGCTTCGGCTGCCGCTTGAACAATTCCTCGATCAGGGCGTCGGCCGGCGCGCGACTCGAGAAGTCGACCATGGTTGCCTTCTCCGCCCGGGCCGACGGTGCGAAGACCCGCTTCACGATGGTCGGCGAGCCCTTCAGGCCGCACTTCGAGATGTCCTCGACGCCGGCGTCCTTGGCGCTCCAGGTGACGATCTGCGCGCGCGCTGCACGGAGCGCATCGGCCATGGCGCCGCGGCGGATCTCGTTGGTTGCCTCCAGCATCGTCACCAGGCACGGCAGCTTGGTCTTCAGCACCTGAACACCCCCCTCGGAGCGACGCTCGGCTTCGATCGTGCGCGCCACCGGATCGACCTCGCTGATCTTCGCCACATAGGTGAGTTGCAGCAGGCCCAGCCGCTTGGCGATGCCCGGGCCGACCTGCGCGGTGTCGCCGTCGATCGTCTGCTTGCCGGTGAACACGATGTCGGGCGCGCCAAAGGTCTCGCTGACCTTGCGAATGGCTGTCGCCAGCGCATAGGTGGTCGCCAGCGTATCGGCGCCGGCGAAGAAGCGATCGGTCAGCAGCACGGCGCGGTCGGCCCCGTAGGTCAGCGCTCTGCGCAGCGAGTCCTCGGCGGACGGCGGTCCCATGGTCAGCACGGTCACTTCACCGCCGAACTTGTCGCGCAGCTGCAGCGCGGCCTCGAGCGCGAACAGATCGTAGGGGTTGATGATGGTCGGCACACCCTGGCGCATGATGGTGTTGGTCACCGGATGAACGCGGATCTGCGCGGAGTCCGGAACCTGCTTGATGCAGACGACGATATGCATGCGATCACTCCGGTGTGTAGGTCTGCGATCAGGACAGCAATTGTCGTACCAGTTTCGGCCGCAATGATTTTCGGCACGGATTCAACACCTTGGCGCATGAACCTGATCTCTGTTGCTGAGAACTCGTCGCCAAGGCCCGACACGTCGCAAGCAACACGCGTCGGGAATGCGACAGGAGCTTGAAAGCGCACGGCTCGCCTGAAAGCGGAAACGCCGCCAGTCGTGCTGGCGGCGCTCGTGGGAGTGATCCTCAGTTCGTCCGTTACTTGAGCGTCGTCAGTGACACGAACGGCTTTGGAGCCGGTTTCGGCGGCGCCACCGCCTCCTTGAGCACCTTGAACACCCGCTGATCGAGCGGCGTGGAGACGAGGAAGTCCTGATAGGCCTGCTCCAGGAACGACTTGCAGCGAGCTGCGACATCCTCGTTGGAAACGTCGGAGAAGTCCTCGCTGACGAGATACTGCCCCATTCGCCGGAGGATATGCAGCCGGCAGACGTTGAGCACCTTGGGATCGTAGTCGACACCGAGCAGCTTGAAGAACTCCTCGGCGGCAGAGGTCTTCTTCAGCTCGTCCAGAACGTTCGGCGATGCCGCAGTCATTGCTTTGCTCCTTGGCTCAAAATCGGATCAACCTCGCAGAAAGAGGTCGGCGCCGGAGGCGGCGGTCCCTGGCGCATCTTTTGCCTGATGTGAGCGAGCTGCGCTTCGAGGAATTCGATCCGGTCCAGCATCACGGAAAGTGCCTCACCGACCGGATCAGGCATCAAATGATGATCCAGGTCGATGCGTCCGACGGTTCGACGATGGGTGAACTCCGGCCGCACCACCTTGGCGGGGATGCCGACCACGGTGACATCGGGCGGCGTGCTCTGAATGACGACGGAGTTGGCACCGACGCGGGTGCGCGGTCCGATCGTGATCGGTCCGAGGATCTTGGCGCCGGCGCCGACGACGACGCCGCTTTCCAGCGTCGGATGCCGCTTGCCCGGCGACCACGACGTGCCGCCCAGGGTGACGCCGTGATAGAGCGTGACATCGTCGCCGATTTCGGCAGTCTCACCGATCACGACGCAGGCACCATGGTCGATGAAGAAGCGGCGACCGATCTCGGCTCCCGGATGAATGTCGACATTCGACAGGAAACGTCCGAGCCACGACAACAAGCGTGCCGGAAAACGCCAGCCGCGAATCCACAGCCGATGCGCCAAGCGGTGCCAGATCAGCGCGTGAATGCCGGGATAGGTCAGCAGCGTCTCGATTTCGCTGCGCGCCGCCGGATCGCGCGAGCGGACACACGCAATGTCCTCGCGGATCAAGCGGAGCAGCGAGGGCCGGCTCGCCTCGGCGACGATCGGCTTTGCAATGGGTGTGTCGACGATGTCGCTCATGATCAGGCAAAGCTCGCCAGCGGGTGATCGCAGACTTCGCGCCAGATGGCCGCAACGGCCTCTTTCGGCACCGGCCCCTTGTGAGTGACGGCATGCCTGCGCACGCGCGCCAGGATGCGCTGGGCCTGGTCGACGCTCGCCGGCAGGCGTAGATCCGACAGCAGCGAGGTGATCGCCGACAGCCCGGAATGCTTCCCGATCACGATCCGGTTGGAGCGGCCGAACAGTACCGGATCGAGCGCCTGATAGGTGCGCTGATCCTTCAGCAGCCCGTCGACGTGAATGCCGGATTCATGGGTAAAGACGTGCTCGCCGACAATGGCCTTGTTGAGTGGAATGGCGCGCGCCGCGGCGGCTGCCACGACATTGGCGACGTGATCGAGCTCGGCCAGCACGATGCCGGTCTCGCGCCGGTGGAGCTGCCGCAGCGCGACCGCGACCTCCTCCAGCGGAGCATTTCCGGCGCGCTCGCCGAGGCCGATCACGGTGACCGATGCATGGGTCGCGCCCGCCTTGACCGCCGCCAGCGTGTTGGCGGTGGCAAGACCGAGATCATCATGGCCGTGAAACTCGATCTCCAGGTCCGTGGTCGCTCGCAAGGCGCCGACCAGCGCTGACGTCGCGTCGGGATCGAGCACGCTCAGGGTATCGGCGACGCGGAAGCGCCGGGCGCCGAGCGACTTCGCGGTCGCGATCACCTCGGCGAGAAAGCCGACATCGGCGCGCGACGAATCCTCACCGCCGACGGCAACGGCCAGTCCGCGGCTCCGCGCATGGCCGACCACGCGCTTGAGCAGCTCCAACGCGGCGCTGCGGCTGCCACCGAGCTTGGCGGCGATCTGCACATCGGATGTCGGGATGGAGACATTCACCATCGAGACGCCCGCCGCGATCGCCGCATCGACATCCGCCTCGCGCATCCGGCACCAGCCGATGATGGTCGCCGGCAGACCGGCCTCGACGATCGCCCTGATCGCAGCGATCTCGTCGGCCCCCATCGCCGGGGTGCCGGCCTCGATCTCGGGAACGCCGGCACGGGCAAGCGCACGGGCGATCGCGACCTTCTCTCCGAGGGCGAAGGCGACGCCCGGCGCCTGCTCGCCGTCGCGGAGCGTGGTATCGTTCAGGATGACCCGGGGCATCGGGCTCCCCGAGACCGTGCCCCCGTGGGCAGAGCCGGCCTCTCGGGCATTCCTGGGCCCGCGCTGTCCGGAGACGTCTGGCATTCACTCGCTCCGTCGCAACCTGTGTGAGGCCGCCAGAAGCACGACGCTCCATCACGGCCAGCAATTCACTCAGCAACGGCCATGCCACCGCCGGACCAGATGCCAATCAATTGAATTTACTATGCTTTTTCACTAACACGGATTGTCGGATTCGTAACAGGGTCGGGAATCAGACGTCGAGGTGAAGTGACTCGGTCGCCCAGCGCCAAGCCGCGGCGACCTGCGCTGCCGTCAGGCGTGGCGTCTGCGGCGCAGATGGATGACGATGTCAATCCGCTCCATGCGATAGCCCGGCAGCGGCTCCGGCAGCTGCTCGAACGCGACATGCTCGGGCACATCGACGAGCTCGCCTTCGTCCTCATAGAAGAAGTGCGGATGCACGGTCGTATTGGTGTCGAAGAACGATTTCGAGCCGTCCACGCCGATCTGCCGCAGTAGCCCGAGCTCCACGAACTGATTGAGCGTGTTGTAGATGGTGGCCTGCGAGATCTTCATGCCGGTGGCGACGGCGGCGCCATAGAGCGCATCGGCGGTGATGTGGCGGTCACCGCTGCCGAACAGAATCCGGCTCAGTTGCTGACGCTGCTGGGTGGGACGCAACCCGGCCCGACGCAGCGCGTCCTCGCATCGACGCATCAGGATCTCGCCAGCTTCGCAGGTCTCTGCCTGGGGACAAGGTCCGCCGTCGGAGTTGCACGGGGATCGAAGCTGGCTGTCCATCAACATCGTCACGGTCCTCGAACTCACATCGCGGCGCCCGCCGCCTCCTGCAGCGCCACATCGCGTCGCCGCTCGGCCATCCGGCTCTCGCCGCTCTCCTCGCCGAAACAGAGCGCGAAATCGTTGCACTGGGTGCAGACCGGCGTCGTGCACATCACGAAGCCATCGTCCTCGCACAGCATGCGGTAGAAGAAGCGCTTCCAGCGCATGTTCCTGGTGTTGCGGCTTGCGAGCGGCGCGAAATGGCGCGTCAGGAGCCGCGACAGCTCGGAGCGCTCGCGCAGGCCCAGGTCTTCCCAGAGATGGTTGGGCTCCATCGCGCGACGTGCCACCATGGCTGCGAGCCAACGGCCGACCTCGCCGTCCGTGGAGCGCTGCGCGGCGAGCAGATCGCGCACCATCCCGATCTCGTCGTCGTCCGGCGCGGCCACGGCCCCGGTGATCGGCAGCCATGAGGAGTCGATCGAGGCTGCAGGAAACAGCTGCGCCAGCAGTGCGATCAGCTCGACGGTCGAAAGCCCGGCTCGCTCCGCCAGCGCGCCGTGCTCCATCGCTGAAACGGCGAGGATCGATGCGATGACGTGACGGTCGAAACCGATGTCGCTGTCGATCAGCGCATCGTCGGGATCGACGCCGGTCAGCAGCCGGTAGATCTCGCGGCCGTGGTGCCGCCTGTCCTCTTCGAAGGAGCCGTTGCGCGGCGACGGTTGCAGGCCAGCGGCAACGGACTCCGAGACGCCCACGATTGCGATGGTCATAGCGTGATCCCCTGCCGCCTGCCGGCGGGACATGCGATGAGGTACCGGCCTTCCGACGGGAGGAAGGCCGGTACCAAGACTGCTTAAGCCGTTGCGGCGAGATCGGCGGCAGTCTTTCCGATTTGGCTCTCGTCGACGGCCTTCATGATGCCGTGCTCCATCAGCATGTCTTCGAGCTCGTCCATCGTGATCGGGGTCGGGATGATGCCCTTGCCGGCGTTGACGTGGATCTTCTGGGCCAGCGAGCGGTAGTGGCCGGCCTGGACCGAGTCGGGCGCATATTCCAGCACGGTCATGCGGCGCAGCTCGGCGTGCTGCACGATGTTGTCGCGCGGCACGAAGTAGATCAGCTGGGTGCCGAGCTTCTTCGCAAGAGCCTCGGCCAGCTCCAGCTCCTTGTCGGTCTGGCGCTCGTTGCAGACCAGGCCGCCCAGGCGCACGCCGCCGGAGTTGGCGTATTTCAGAATGCCCTTGGAGATGTTGTTGGCGGCATACATCGCCATCATCTCGCCGGACATCACGATGTAGATTTCCTGCGCCTTGTTCTCGCGGATCGGCATCGCGAAGCCGCCGCAGACCACGTCGCCGAGCACGTCGTAGGACACGTAATCGATGTCCTCATAGGCGCCGTTCTCTTCCAGGAAATTGATCGAGGTGATGACGCCGCGGCCGGCGCAGCCCACGCCCGGCTCCGGACCGCCGGACTCGACGCAACGGATGTCGCGATAGCCGACCTTCATGACCTCTTCGATCTCGAGGTCCTCGACGCTGCCCGCGGCAGCGGCCAGGCTCAAGATGGTGTCCTGCGCCTTGGCGTGCAGGATCAGGCGGGTCGAATCCGCTTTCGGATCGCAGCCGACGATCAGGATCCGGTGACCCATCTCGGCCAGCGCGGCCAGGGTATTTTGCGACGTCGTCGACTTGCCGATGCCGCCTTTGCCGTAGAATGCGATTTGTCGCAGTGATGACATTCTGCTCTCCATCAACCGATTGCCTATGTCGCGCCCGCTTGAAGCAGAGCGTGACCGCGTCCTCTTTGTGTCCGAACCGGCAGACGGGTTGTTGGGAAGGAGAGCATCGCTCGTCCGAAGCGTCGGCGTGCACTCAGCCCTCAACCATTGCCTGAGCGCAGTTTTGCAACCGCTGTGCCAGCACGCGCACAGCGCCAAAACGATCATGTTTCAAAGGAGATGCCGAGCAATCCGGACGCGATTGCGGGTTGTTGCAAACCCGACATCGGAATGCTTCGCAAGATGCGACGACACGCAGCCCTGTCTGAAACGACACAACGGCCGCGCCGTTTCAGCCGCGCAGGACCCGGAACGAGATTTGCTAGATCCCCCTCCGCAGCCCTGCGGCACAGACGCTGACAACGTTGAGGAGGATGCAATGCAGATCGGAGTGGAAACGGCCAAGGCGGTGGACCAGCGGCGCGTGTTCGTGATCGATGACGACGAGATCACGCGCGCGGCCCTGCAGTTCATGTTGCACGATGAAATCGAGACACATGAATTGGCGACGCCAGAGGAGGCGTATGAGAAGGGCGTCGATTGGCTGGCACCGAACGTGGTGCTGCTCGGGGTTTCCTTCTTGAAGCAACGCGGCCCCGAGCTCGTCCGCGAGATCCTGGCGAAGTTCAAAGGCGTGCGGATTCTGATCGTGACCGCCAAGGCCGACGAGGCGATCGCGATCGAAGGTCTCAAGGCCGGCGCGCATGGCGCCGTGGTCAAGCCGCTCACGATCGAGTCGGTGCGCAAGAAGGTCGACACCATTCTCGGCCGCGCCGGCGGCGCGCAGCTGGTCCAGCTCGGCGGCGCCTGACGTGACGACCGTCGTCTTCTATGAGAAGCCGGGCTGCGGCACCAACGCCCGGCAGAAGCTGATGCTGGCGCGCGCCGGCCACGATGTCGTCGCCAGGAATCTCTTGACCGAGCCCTGGACCGGCGAGCGGCTGCGGGCGTATTTCGCCGGGACCCCCGTCTGGAGCTGGTTCAATCCAGCCTCGCCGCGCGTGAAATCGGGAGAGATCGAGCCAGAGACAATCGAAGCCGTCGCAGCGATCGACCTGATGCTCGAGGATCCGCTGCTGATCCGTCGGCCATTGATCGAAGCTGGCGGCCGGTGCTGCGCCGGCTTCGATCGTGAACCCGTGATCTCGCTGCTCCGGCAGGGCGACGATCTGGACGATGTCCAGGGCTGCACGCGTCCGGATGGGTCGACACCTTGTCCGGAGCCGCGTTGAGCGGCTCCGTTCTGCAAGCTCAGCGCTTCAACACCATGACAAGGCGATCGACACGCTTGCCCTGCTTGAAGTGCGATTCGACGATCTCGTCGATATCCTCCGGCTTGGTCGGTCGATACCAGACGCCGTCCGGATAGACCACCATCATCGGTCCGGCGCTGCAGAAGCCGAAGCAGCCGGCGGCGGTGACGCCGATGTCCGTCAGCCGCTGCGCCTCGATGGTCTTGGTCAGCCGGTCCCACAGCGGCTGCACGCCGAGCGCGCCGCAGCTGCCGCGCGGATGCCCGGGCGGGCGCTGCGTCAGGCAGACGAAGGCATGATATTTGTAGAGCTGCGGAATCTCGAATGAATCATCCGCCTCGGCAACATCAGCATCGCTCATGACGCAGGCGCCTTGATACCCTTGTCGGCGAGCAGCGTCGCGAGCTCACCGGCCTGGAACATCTCGCGCACGATGTCGCAGCCGCCGACGAATTCGCCCTTCACATAAAGCTGCGGAATGGTCGGCCAGTTGGAGAACTCCTTGATGCCCTCGCGAATGAAGGGATCGGCGAGCACGTTGACGCTCTCGTAAGCCACGTCCAGCTTGGCCAGGATCTGCGCCACCGCGGCGGAGAAGCCGCATTGCGGCGCGGCCGGCACGCCCTTCATGAACAGCACGACATCATTGCTGTCGATCAGCTTCTGAATGCGTTCGGATGTCGACATAGACTGGATCCTTTCCCTGAATGCGACCGATCAGCCGGATCGCAACGATCACTTCGGCAATGACGTCTCGAGCGCCAGCGCATGCAGCACGCCGCCCATCTGGCCCTTGAGAGCCGAATAGACCATCTGATGCTGTTGCACCCGGCTCTTTCCAACGAAAGCCTGTGAGGTGACGCGCGCCGAATAATGGTCGCCATCGCCTGCCAGATCCTCGATCAGGACGACGGCATCCGGGAACGCCTCCTTGATCAGACGCTCGATATCCGTTGCTGCCATCGCCATCGCTGCCACTCCCGCTGGATTGATGAAGGCCTCATGCAAGCTCCGAACCAGTCATTTGCGGGCGGCAATCGCCGACTCGTCGGCATCTGACGACTTGTCCAGGCCAAACCGCCCGCGTTGCGTCGTCTTTGCTACATCAGCCACGGGGCAGCGAAGAGGCCGCGTTCAAAATCCAACATCGGCCCGTTCTTCCACCCGCCTTGTACCGACTCTGGCGCCGCCGCACCCGCTCGAAAACGGTCCGCGTCTTGCAGTGATTTGATCGAGGTCAATGCAGATGCTCGAACTCGCCAGCGAACCCGACACGATCAACTTCGGCGATCTGCCGCAAGAGATCGATGCGCTGCTGCAACAGGGCGTGGCGGCGTACCGCCGCGACCACGCGCAGGCGGATCGGCTGTTTCGCCAAGCGCTGGCGACCGCTCCGCAGCAGCTGCCGACCTACTTCTGTCTATATAAGATTCACACCTATCAAGGCCATCTCGACGAGGCAGAGGCGGTCGCCGAGCTGGGCCTTGCGGAAGCGGCGCGCCAAGCCGGCTGGCCACGTGATTGGCGGCACTGGACGCCGCATGATCCGCTGCCGGATGGCGCCGGCCGCTTCGCGCTCTACACGCTGAAGGCACTCGCCTTCATTCATCTGCGCAAGACTGATTCCGAGGGTGCAGCCGAAATGCTCGCGGCGCTGCGGCGACTCGATCCGGCCGGCGCCGTCGGATGGCCGGTCGTCGCCGCGCTAGCCGAGGGGCTCGGTTCGGAATGAGGCGACGCCAAGCATGAGCAGAGCGAACATGACACGAATTCCAACGACCATCCCCCGGAGCGAACCAGGATCATGAGAGGAACCAACGCATGATGACGATGCACGCCCCGCCCTCTCCTTCCCCGGCACAGAACGCCGTAGCGAGCGGCTCCCGGAATGCCGCCGAGAGCGTGATTGCCGCGTTGCGGACGGTCTACGACCCGGAAATTCCGGTGAACGTTTACGATCTCGGTCTGGTCTATCGAATCGCGCACGAGGGCGGCGGCGTCGTCGAGATCGACATGACCCTGACGGCGCCTGGGTGCCCGGTCGCAAGCGAGATCGTCCGCATGGTGGAGGACGCCGTACAGGCCGTCGACGGCGTCGCGTCGGTGAAAGTCACGCTCGTGTTCGAGCCGCCATGGGACAAGTCGCGCATGTCCGA
This sequence comes from Bradyrhizobium sp. SZCCHNS3016, assembly GCF_032484535.1. Lineage (NCBI taxonomy): Bacteria > Pseudomonadati > Pseudomonadota > Alphaproteobacteria > Hyphomicrobiales > Nitrobacteraceae > Bradyrhizobium > Bradyrhizobium sp. SZCCHNS3016. Next base: position 708,093 of record NZ_JAUETE010000001.1, on the reverse strand, counting down.
AGAGACCGCGCTGGAGCTGGGTTTGTTGTAACGCGCGCGAGCCGCGCCAACAGGAGCAGGAGCATCACATGCCTACGGAGAGCACGATCAAGCTGACCGCCGGCGACGGCCATACCTTCCAGGCGTTTCGTGCCGATCCAGCCGATGCGCCGAAGGGGGCGATCGTCGTCCTGCCGGATGGCACCGGCGCTGCCGGCAAGCTGCGCAAGGTCGCCGATGCCTTTGCGGCCAGCGGATATGTCGTGATTGCGCCGGAGCTGTCGCCTCCTGCGGCGATCGACGCGGCAACGGAGGGCGAGCCGGCCAAGACCGTGCCGGATCCGGCAGCGCCGCTGCTCGCAGAGATCCAGTCAACGGTCGACAGCGTCAAGGAATGCGGCAAGGTGGCGGTGGTCGGCTTCGGCGCCGGGGGCGGTCTCGCCTATGACGCGGCCAACCGCGTCTCCGGTGTGGCCTGCGCGGTGAGTTACTACGCGACAGGTGTCGTCAACGCGGCCGGCGCCAAGCGCAAGATTCCGACGCTGCTCCATTTCGGCGAGGCCGACATCGTCGTGCCGTTCGCGGAGGTGACCATGTTCCGCGCCTATCATCCCGAGGTCAGCGCGTTCTCCTATCCGAATGCCGCGCATGCGTTCGACGGTGACGGCGAGACTTATGATGAATCTGCAGCCACGCTGGCACATGACCGAACCCTGGCGTGGATCTCGCAATATGTCGTTGGGCAGCCGCCGATCACGCTGAAGAACGCCGGCGCCTATGCGCTCGCCAAGACCGACAAGAAAAAGAAGAAGAAAGCCGACGACGACATGGGACCGCCGGCTGATTGACAATCCGATGGAGTGAGAGCGCCGCGATGCTGCCGACCACCATCCTGATCGACGAGCGGCCACGTTGCGTCGTACGCCCCAACGACACCAAGGATCTCAACCGTTTCATCCGCAACGGCAAGCCTTTTCTGCTCGCCGAGGTTCCGGACGGCAGGATCACGCATCGCAATGCCAGCGAGGCCGAGATGATGCAATGGCAGAACGCCCTGGCGCTACACCGCGCCTGGGGTGGCGACGACGAGAACTTCTTCGGCGTGCCATTGTATTAGTTGGGACCCGTAGGGTGGGCAAAGGCGCCACCGACGGCCGTGAGTTTGCGCAGCTCGATGCACGCCGTGCCCACCATTCCAAGATATTTCTAGGTGATAGAGTTACGGTGGGCGCGCTTCGCTTTGCCCACCCTACGCGCCGCACCGCGCTACTCGCTATGCCGTCTCCGTCATTGCGCGCGCAGCGAAGCAATCCAGGACAACACGGGCGACTCTGGATTGCTTCGTCGCCTTCGGCTCCTCGCAATGACGCAGCGGCCGGCTTACGGCCGCGCGGCGCGCGCGTCGTGAGGGTTGCCGGCCTGGTTGCGCATCCAGTCGGCGAGCTTGGTCATGGCGGCATCGACATCCTGCCGGGCGGACGCGTCGCTGACGGTCTCTTCGAGCGCACCGCGCATGCAGAGCAGCCAGGCGTCGCGCTCGGCATTGCCGATGGCAAAGCCCATGTGGCGCTGGCGCAGCCGCGGATGGCCCTTCTCCGGCGAATACAGTTTTGGACCGCCGAGCCATTCCGAGAGGTATCGCTTCAGAATGTGCTTGATCGGCCCAAGATTGCTGGCGTGCATGTCACGAATAGCCTTCGCCTCTGGCAGCGTGTCCATCCGGTGGTAGAACGACTCGACCAGACGATCGACCACGACGGCGCCGCCGATGCGTTCATAGGGCGTGACGACCGGTCCTGCTCCCGACGTTTCGGTCTCTGAAGTCCCAGCATCCGCCATCGACTGTTCCTGTCTCTACTCGTCCACGCTCGGCTGCAGGATGACCTCGGCCGGGGCGCCCGGCCCCTGCTCGTCCACGAGCTCCAGCGCATCGACGCGCGACAATCCGGCGCCGCTGTCCATCAGCACGATAGCGTCCCTCGGCATGCTGGCAAGAGCCTCGATCAGCTTGGCGACGGTCACAGTCCCTCCCTCCTCACGCGGCGTCTTGCGCGGCAACAGGCGCGCCGTTCTCGTCGAATTTGAGCGTCACCGGATCCTCGTCGAGCATCACGATCTCGGCACGGCTCAGCGCCCCATTGGCATGGTAGCTGTAGCGATGCGTGAGCTCGATCTCACCATAGACGATCTTTTCGAATCCGGTCAGCGCACCCGCGGCATCGAAATAGCCGCGGATGAAAGTGTTGCGGTTCGACAGCTGCTCCGGTGCGATCGCCGTCACCAGCCGCAGCGGCAGCTTGACGCCCGTATACGAGACGAAGAACTTGCAATCGTGCTCTGTACCCGTCATCACGCCGCCGCTTCAGCCGAATATCCGCAATGCAGCCGTCACGATACGGCTGCAGTCTTCAGGGCCTCGATCTGGTCGCGCGCCACCTTGAACACGCCGCGGCCGCCGGCGAAGGTCTGATAGGCCTTCATTCCGATCGCATCGCTCAATTTGTCGAACCATTGTTGCGGCGTCAGACCGACCGGCCGCTCGCTGATCTCGGCCACTGTGCCGTCATTGGCAAAGCGGACATGGAGCGTCACATTGTCCATATCATCCTCTCCTTACAGGCCCGAGCCGAAGCCGAGGAGCTCAATCTTGACGTTCTCCGTGCCCAGGATGGTCGCCTGGCACGCGAGCCGTGACTTCGAGCCGACGCCGACGATGGTGTCGAGCTTCTCGTTCTCCAGCTTGGACACCTTCGAGACGCCCTTGCGTCCCTCCTGCAGGAAGATGTGGCAGGAGCCGCACTTTGCCTGGCCCTCGCATTTGTGCTGGATTTCGACCTCGGCGCCAAGCAGCGCCGCGAGAATGGTGGTGCCCTCGCCCACCTCGATCGTCTTGCCTGATGGCATTACCGTCAATGTCGCCACTTGGATTCTCCTCTTCCAGTTTGAGATCAGAACTCGTCAGTAGATCGCCGCGCCCGCCCCGACATTGACCGAGGCATCCTTCATGGTCGCGACGATGAAGGCGATCTGGTCGGTAGTGAGGTGGACGTGGAACGGCAGGGCCACGACGCGATCGGCGACCTTCTCGGTCACGAGATAGTCGCCCCGCCGATAGCCCATGTTGAAATAATGTCGCTGCAGATGCAGCGGATTGGAATAAGCGATCGCCTCGACCTGTTCGACCCTGAGGTCCTCGACGATCGAATCCCGGCTCGATTTCGAGAACCGCGTACCGAGATGGACCTGATACAGGAACCAGTTCACCTCGGTCACATCGGGACCGACATAGGGGTCCTTGATTCCCTCGAACGACTGCACCTCGCTGTAATAGATCTGCTCGATCAGCTTGCGGCGTTCGAGGATCTCGTCGATCCGCTTCAGCTGCGCCAGCCCGAGGGCCGCCGTAACGTCGCTCATGACAGCCTGGTGCGATGCGCTGCTGCTGACCACGACCGATGCACGCTCGTCGAGCCTGTGGGAGCGATGACGGCGTACAGCAACAGCGATGTCGACGTCATCGGTGACGACCATGCCGCCCTCGCCGCAGGTCAACGCGAATGGCTGCGAGAAGTCGAACACCGCGGCGGTACCGAACGTGCCGACCAGCGCGCCTTGATATTTCGAGCCGATGGCCTCGGACGAATCCTCGATCAGCGGCAGGTTATGCGCCTTCGCGATCGCCTGCAGCTCCGACCATTTGGCTGGATGGCCGTTGGTGTTGCTGGCCAGGATCGCCTTGGTCTTGGGCGTGATCCGCGCCTCGACCTTGCTCGGCGCAAGCGTGCCCGAATAATAGTCGATATCGGCAAACACGGGCCTAGCGCCGACGATGCTGATCGCATGCGCGACCTCGCGGAACGAATAGGACGACGCGATCACCTCATCCCCTGGTCCGATTCCCATCGCCTTGAGGATGAGCAGCAGTCCCAGCGTCCCGCTCGGGACGGCGACGGCATATTTCCGCCCGAGATAGGCCGCGAACGCCGCTTCGAATTCCTCGACGAGCGGGCCGCAGGACAGCCGCGGCGAGCGCAATGTCGCTTCGACGGCCGCAATCTCCGCCGTCGTGATATCGGGATCGGACAACGGGATGAAGTCGGACCCGACCGGCGTCAGCTCGGTCTCGTCCTGCTCCTGTCGATCGGCGTCATGCACCAGATAGGGCTTGGTCATGATCAGCTCCGCCTGGCCAGGATCAGGCCGTTGGCCTTCGCGGGATCGTCGGTCACGCCGGCGCAATGCTCGCTGGCATCGAGCAGATGCAGGTCGAACGCCGCGTAGCTGCGGAACGGCTGTTCGGTTACGTCGGAGGCATCGCAACGCGTCAGGACCAGCTTGGGGAAGCGACGGCGCAATTCAACGAACGCCGCGCTGCCGGCATCGGGTCCATTGAGGACCTGCTCGATCTCATTCAGTTCCTGCTCGGCAAGTGCCATGTCACCCGTCCTCTTCGCATTACTGCCAGAATATCCGCTCAGGGTCGGCGTTCAGTTCGTCGACCGCCGCGGTCAACCGCCTGTGCACGCTGTGCAGCTCCCACGTCCCCTGAGCGTGATCCCTCCAGAACAGCTTCCACATCGCATTCGCCGGATCGTGACGCAGCAGCGCGACATCGATCACCCCGCCGTCCTTGTCGATGTTGCGCGAGCAGCACGGACTCTGGACGTGATAGCCGTTGTCAGCCGGCGACACCGTCGGCTCGACGTAGCGGTAGCGCTTGCGCGACTTCAGCGCGCGCTCGATCCGCTTGCGATCCAGCTCATTGGGATGCGCAGGCAGGACGAGGCTTGGCTGGAGCGCGGTTGCGACCATGACTGATCATCACCCCTCAAACCGGGACGATCTCCTCTTCGAGACAGCCCACCACGAGCTGCTCGCCGAACTCGACGAGATAGATTGGCATGTTCGCTTCCGTATGCGTGCCGACCTGAACGATCTCGCCCATGTCGCCGACGCCGACGAGCTTGGCTTCGCTGGGCGCGTTCGGGAACGAGCCGTCATTGACCAGATCGATGAGCGCCTTCACGCGCTGACCCCATTGATATTTCGGCAGACGTGGCTCGATCATGACTTGTAGGCTCCCGGCAGCGGCAGCTCGTCCTCGGCCTCCCCGCGGGGAACGGTCGACTCGAGCTCCTTGCGTTTCATGCCGACGCGGTTTCCGCTTTCGAGAAACTCGACGCCGTAGATGTAGAACTGCTGCAGGAAGGTTCCGATCGAGACGACGTAGCCAATCTCGCCCTTCTTCGCCAAGATCTCGCCGATCTCCTTGCCCGCATAGGTGCCGTCGTTGCGGATCGTGCGCTTCGCCTTCACCTTCTCGCCAAACGTGAAATACGGCGGCGCCGACAACTCCACGACCTCGCTGTCACGAACGATGTTGCTCATGCCGGTTTCTCCATCGCAGCTCCAAAACGGCTCGCGAGCCGGCCGCGCGCCACCTCCTGCACCAGCGGGTCCTCGTCACGCACCAGCTCCGCGAGCTCACTGAGCGCGATCCGGCTCGCAACCTCGTGACGCACCCGCCAGTCGGCGTCCTTGCGCATCGCGGTGAGGAGATCCGGCGCGAGGCGCTCGGCGATCTCGAGCCGCACCCGCGGATCTGGGTCGCTGATCATGCCAAGCAGCCAGTCGCTCGGGATGCGCCGCGCGACGACGCGGCGGACCTCGGCCTCCGGGTCCCCCATCATGCGGCCGAGCACGGACGGTACGATGCGGCGCGCCACGACCAGGCGGACGTAGTAGTCGTCGTCCATCATCATCGGCATCAGGTCTTCCGGATCGAGCACCGTCGCGATCCGGATGCGGACCTCGCGATGCGGATCATGGCGCAGCCGCAGCACCAGCCGCTTCGGCAGCCGCCGCGCGGCATTCCAGCGGACGGTCTCCTCGGGATCATCGAGCAGCGGCGGCAGAAAGAACGGGCTGGCATGCTTCGCCGCGATCGCGCGCACTTCGAAATGTGGATGCTTGACGTAGCCGTTGGCGAGCGCCGGATTCCAGTTGAAGAAGCGGTCGATGCGGCGGGCGTAGCGGTCGTGTACGCAGGCGTGCCGAAGGCGACAGCCGCCGGATGCGTTGAGCTGCGCGTGTTCGCAGTCCGTACAACTGATCTCGTTGCCCTGCCAGTCGATGGCCTCGTCGATGTCGTCATTCATCGTCGAGCTCCACCCGGTCGACCACCTCGAGCAGGACGCGTGCGCCGATCTTGTCGCTCGGATCGAGCTCGAGCAGCTTTTGCACCGCGAGCCGTCCCTCGACGAGATTGCCGAGGCGCATCTGCAAATAGGCGTATCCCTTCAAGGTGAACATGAAGAAACGCGGCAGCATGTTGTCATAGCTGCCGAACTCGGCATGACCGGCGCGAACGTCGCGCCAATGCGGCGGCAAGCGGTTCTCGACGGCCGCCTTGGTGAGGCACCGCTTGGCGATGCGCAACGCGTCAGCGAGCCGTCCCTTGTAGAAATAGAACCGGTAGAAGCCGATCAGGACCGCCGCATGCCCAGGCGCCAGCGCTTCCGCCTTTTTCAGATGCGTCTCCGCGACATCGTCGAGATGATAGCTCTGGCCCGCCTGCCACAGATGATACTCGGCCTCCTCCGGTAAGCCGCCGCCGAGCAGCGCGTCGGCGAGCAGCGCGTCCTCGATGGCGGTCTGAGAGCTGGGCCGGGCGTCCGTGGGCATGGCGAGCTATCCTAGTGCTCCAGCGCCTTCAAGGCATGGGTCGAGCACGAGACCTGCTTCGGATCGTGAAACACGAGGCCGGTCTGCGTCGCGGTATCCGCGAAGTCGATGGTGACGCCGTCGAGCAGCAAACGGCTCTCCGCCGGCAGGAACAGCCTGACGCCATCGCGTTCAACCACCGCATCGCCGGGCTGCGGCGTCGCGAGGACGCTGATGTCTGCGGCAAGTCCCGAGCAACCGCCGGGCGACACAGCGAGACGGAAACCCGAGCCCGCAGTGCCGTCAGCCCGCAACATCATGCGCATGAACTTCTGCGCGGCTGGCGTGAGCGTGAAGTTCATCTCGGTCTCCCTCAAGCCGGCGGCTGGTAGCGCGGGAACGAATTGTCGATCACGCAGGTGTTGTCGACCGGGCAGACCGCCGCGCATTGCGGCTCGTCGAAATGGCCGATGCATTCCGTGCACTTCTTCGGATCGATCACGAAGGTGCCGTTCTTCTCCGAGATCGCCACGTTCGGACATTCGGGTTCGCAGGCCGAGCAGCTCGTGCACTGCGAGGCAATGATCTTCAAGGTCATCAAAGGCTCCTGTCGAAGGGGCCCGGCGACGCGACGGCGCCGCCGGGGTCTGATGTCACGCTGCCGAGATCAGGGCGCCCTGGCGAATTTCGGCGTCACCGCGCACGACGTGCTGGATCTCGCCACTGTTCACCTTGTCGAGGTAGCTCTTGAACCAGGCGATCGCGGACTTCTCGATGAACTCATGGGCGAACTGATCGACCGGCTCGATGCCCGCGGCCTGCAGGTCGCTCTTCGGGCAGCCGCCGATCTTGGCCACGAACACCGCATGGCAGTCGTTGATGGCGCGGATGACGGTCTCCAGGCTGTCCTCGTCGCCATAACCGCCCTGGCAGTACAGGTCGACGCGGCGGTGACCGACGAACTTGGCTCCGGCCGTGGAGAGCTCGTAGACTTGGAACTCCTTGGCGTGTCCGAAATGCTCGTTGATCAGGCCCGAGCCCTTGGTCGCGACCGCGATCAGCAGCTTGATGTCGCTGGACTGGCCGGCGAGCGAGGCGAGCTCCTCCTGCTTCGCCACGACCTTGGCGACGCGCTCCTGCTCGACCGCCTCCTGATAGGCCTTGCGGCTGTCGATGTCGTAGTTCACCTCCATCGCCATGATCTTGTCGGTGGTGAATTCGGCGGAGCGGTCCTCGCCAAGCAGGCCCACGGCGTCGGCGCGGCACTGGCGACAATGCCGCATCATGTTCATCTCGCCTTCGCACTCGTCCTGCAGCGCCTTCAGCTCCTGCGCGGTCGGGCCGCGCTGGCCGGTCAGGCCGAACACGGTGCCGTGCTCCGGCGAGGAGATCAGCGGCATGATGTTGTGCAGGAACGCGCCGCGCGACTTCACCGCCTTGTTGACCTCGACGAGGTGCTTGTCGTTGACGCCGGGGATCATCACCGAGTTGACCTTGCAGAGGATGCCACGCTCCGTCAGCATCTCCAGGCCCTGCAACTGGCGATCGGTCAGCAGTTTGGCAGCCTCGACGCCGGTATAGCGCTTGTGCTTCCAGAACACCCAGGGATAGATCTTGGCGCCGATCTCGGGATCAACCATGTTGATGGTGATCGTGACGTGATCGACGTTGAAGCCGGCGATGGTGTCGACGTGATCGGGCAGCGCGAGGCCGTTGGTCGACAGGCAGAGCTTGATGTCGGGGGCGGTGCGAGCGATCAGCTCGAAGGTCTTGAACGTCTTCTCCGGATTGGCGAGCGGATCGCCCGGACCGGCAATGCCCAGCACGGTCATCTGCGGAATGGTCGAGGCGACAGCGAGCACTTTCTTGGCGGCCTGTTCCGGCGACAGCTTCTCGCTGACCACGCCCGGACGCGACTCGTTGGCGCAGTCATATTTGCGGTTGCAGTAGTTGCACTGGATGTTGCAGGCGGGCGCGACGGCGACGTGCATGCGCGCGTAGTGATGATGCGCCTCCTCGCTGTAGCAGGGATGGTTCTTCACCTTCTCCCAGATCTCCGGCGGCAGGTCGTTCTCGCCGGCGCCCGAGCCGCAGCTCGCCTTGCCGCTGCCGCCCGAGGTGCCGCAGCCCTTGTGTTCCGCGATGGTCTGCATCACCGAGCTCAGCTTGTCGCCGTCCGGTATCGTCGCCTGTTCGTGCTGCACTGACGCGTCCATGTCCGCTCCTTACGTTGCTGGCGAGCCGCAAACCGCCTTGGGCTAGGGTTCAGCAACTCGCGTGCCACGCCGCGGACAAGATCATTTCGTCAGACTATCAACGCCTTAGCCAGATCCTCGCGCCTGTCGCCTTGCCAACATGCGAAAGGCTCTCGTTTCGGGCGTTGTTAGAAACGTTACAGACTCGAATTGGGACACAGGACGAACGGCAAAACAGCGCAGCTTGCGGCCGCGCTGTTCGATTTCCGGTGTCGTGGTTTCGCTCAGCCGCCGATGATGATCTCGGTCGCGCGGGCCAGCGGAATCGCGATCGGCGTCAGCCGCTCGGCGATGAAGAACTTCAACTCGTTCTTCGACAATGAGTCAGGCTCGACCAGGACGTAATGCTCGGCGCCGGAGCGCTTAATCACCTGACGGCCATAGGTGCGCAGCAACTGGTCGTTGAAGCGGCAGCCGATGAACAGGAAGCTTCGGTCGGTGCGCCGGTCCTTGACCGTGTCGGGTATCGGCGTCTGGATGTCGATGTCGGTCAGGACCTCGACATAGTCGGCGTCGGTGATCAGGAAGTTCTTGGCTGGCGTGGTCCCGCCATGCGGCTTGTAGAGCAGCGTGGTCCAGCTTCCGGCCTTGTTACGATCGCTCTCGGCGCCCGCAGCGTCGTAGAAGCGATACCAGCGGTCCTCGCCAATTCCGGCCCGCGTGATGCCCTGCACCTCGCCCCAATCGCCGCGCCCGGCGAGCGCCGTCCGCATCGCGCCGTCATACCAGCTGTCGACGACCATCGGCAGCGGCAGCGACGCCAGATACTGCTGCAGCGGTGTCGGCGCGACGGGCGCGGCAAAGGCTTCAGCCATCAGCGCCGTCACCGTCGAGCGGTGGCGCGTGCTCTCGATGTGCTGCGCGGAAGCCCACGCATTGCCCTTGGCGCGGCGCGGCAGCGCGACCTTGGTGCCGAAGAACGCGGCCAGCGCTTCAGGATTCATCGGCACCGCCGCGCCGGATTGCTCCGAGACGCCGGGACCGAGATACGGAACGACCTTGCCGGCCTTCAGCCGGGCCACGACGTCCTTGAGCAGGGCTTCGGCATCAGCCTGTCTGACGATGTCGATATGAGGAAGCGGCGCATTCATCACTCGTCCCCTTCGCCACCGCGCTTGCGCGCATTGATCGTGATCGGCAGCCGCGTGTCGGCGGCCATCTGCGGCAGTTCGAGCACCCAGCCATTGGCGATGCGAATCCAGCCACCCCACAAGGACTCGTGCTCGGACTCGACGATGGGCTCCTCGAGGTCCTTCTTGGGGACGTAGATCGACAGGCCCGTTTCCGGCGAGCGGCGGATCATGACTTTCATTACGTGAGCTCCGTGGATCGAAGGGGGTCCGCCGATTGTGAAGGATGATGCTGCAGCCAGGCCGGCGAGGTCTCACGCAGCCTGGCGACGATGTCGGGCAGGACCTGCAGCACGCGCGTGATGTCGTCGTCGGTGGTGTCGCGCGATAGCGAGAAGCGGACGGCGCCGCGGAGCAGATCCGACGGCACGTTCATCGCGCGCAGCACATGCGACGGCTCCATCGAGCCCGACGCGCAGGCCGAGCCGAGCGAAGCCGCGATGCCCGCCTGATTCAGGCGCATCACGATCGGCTCACCTTCGAGATGCCGGAAAGCGATGTTCAACGTGTTGGGCAGCCGGTGCTCGATATCGCCCAGCACGGCGCAATGGCCGACGTCCTGGATGATGCCCTGCTCCAGCCGGTCGCGCAGCGCGCGCACCCGGCCCTGCTCGTCGGCGAGATGTTGTCCGGCGAGGTCGGCCGCCTTGCCGAGACCGATGATCGCAGGCACGTTCTCGGTGCCGCCGCGGCGGCGGCGCTCCTGCGGGCCGCCGCGCACCAGCGGCGCGAACGGCGTGCCCTTTCTGACATACAGCGCACCGATACCCTTGGGGCCGTGCAGCTTGTGGCCCGACAACGACAGCATGTCGACGCCGGCAGCTTTCAAATCGATCGCGACCTTGCCGACAGCCTGAACGGCATCGGTATGAAACAGCGCACCGGCGTCATGTGCGAGCTTCGCCAGCTCCGGAATCGGGAACAGCGTGCCGGTCTCGTTGTTGGCCCACATCACCGAGGCGATCGCAGTGCGGGGCCCGAGCGCGCGCTTGTAGGCCTCGAGATCGAGGCAACCGACCGCATCGACGCCGATCAGGTGCACCGTGAGGCCGCGCTTGTCCCTGAGATACTCGACCAGCGACAGGATCGCGGGATGCTCCACCGCCGTCGTGACGATCTCGTCGCGCGCGTCTTGCGTCTCCAGCGCCGACAGGATCGCGCTGTTGTCGGATTCCGTGCCGCCCGACGTGAAGACGAGCTCGTGGTCGAAGGCGGCCCCCAATAGCGCCTGCAGGCTCTTGCGCGCCTGTCTCACGGCGCTGGCCACCTCGCTGCCGAACGCGTGCGAGGACGACGCATTGCCGAACTGCTCCGAGAAGAACGGCAACATCGCGGCGACGACCTCAGGATCCGCACGGGTCGTCGCGTTGTTGTCGAGATAGACCGGACGCAAGACCGCTCCTTAATGCCGCGCCTTGGCTGCGCCGGCCACCGGAACGAGGCGAACGAACTCGCCGAGCTTTTCGATCATGCGCGCCTGGATGCCCTCGAGCGTCGCGCTGGCGAGCTTGCAGAAGATGCAGGCGCCGGCGAGCTTGACCATGATCTTGTTGCCGTCAATCTCGACGAGCTCGCAATCGCCGCCGTCGCGCTTGAGGTTCGGACGGACCTCCTCGATCACGGCTCGGATGATCCGCTCGCGCTCGCTCATCTGCGACGGCGCTTCGACGATGCCCTGGGATTCGACCAGCATGGTTTCACTTCTCGCGTGTTGAATGATCGGGCGAAAGTTCAAGCGAACGACTTGCCGCAGCCGCAGCTTGACTTGGCATTCGGATTCTCGAAGGTGAAGCCGGAGCCTTCCAGCGCGATGACGAAATCTATCGTCGTGCCTTCGAGATATTCGAGGCTCTTGTGATCGACGAGCACGCGCACGCCCTCGCGCTCGATCACGGTGTCCTCCGGCTCGCTGCCGCTGACGAGGCCCATGTTGTATTTAAGCCCGGCGCAGCCACCGGCTTCGACCATGATCCTGAGGCCATCGACCGGCTTGTCGGAGGTTGTGATCGCGTTGCGAACCGCGTTGATGGCGCTGTCGGTCAGGTTGATCATCATCATCTTGCCTTTCCCATTCGGCTGTTGCGAACAGGAATGGCAAGTCTCATGCCATGCAGCAATTAACTGAAACGACACGGCTTTTCGCAAAGTCGCTGTGGCGTTTCCGACGCATGTCGGGTTTCCGACACGGATGATTTACGCCGGCCTCGGACGTGCCGAAAGGATGTCGCGGCGGAAACCCGACAATGCTCTGAGGTCGCGGGCGAAAGACCAAGTAAATCAAGACGCAGCACACACCGGCAGACAATTTGCATTCCAGCCCTTTTCGACCGCGCCGTGCGGCGAGACGGCTCACCAGGACATGCGAGGGGATTGCTGATGACGACATTGGAGAAGACGGTTGCGATCGAGACCACCGCGCTCGCGCAGCTCGACAAGGAAGGACGGCTGCTCAACGCCGTCCTCAAGGCGCCCACCACCAAGCCGGGACGGTTCGGCTTCCGCGGCGACATCGCGCTGAAATTCCAGACCCAGGTCGCCGACGAGAAGCGGCCGCCGGACTTCTCGATCGAGCAGGTGCTGACGATCGTCAACGACGGCGAGGCGACCATTCCGGTGCTGGTCGGCTACATCCACTCGCTGGCCTATCTCGAGACGGCGGTCGAGGTGCTCAAGAACCTGCTGCAGCCGAACGGCAAGTACTTCATGTTCTGCAACAACATCGACCTCCTGGCGAAGTATCGCATCAAGATGGGCGACGTGACGTTCTATGTCCTGCCTTGCGACGAATCCACGGTCTGGAAGGAGATGCTGGAGCTGCTGTCGATCGACAAGAACGACATCAAGAAGCTCGATACCGCCGGCAAGCTCGACTACGTGCTCGATACCGCCAAGGACTTCCGTGAGAATTACGATCTCGTGCCTTACGCGGATGCACTGGCCAGGATGGAGCCGGTCAAGAACCGCAACGAGAACCGGCCGGTCTGACATCGTCCTTTTCTTCATATGCAAGATGAAGTCCCGGCAGTTGCCGTCGGGACTTCGTCGGGATCGCAGCCTCAGCCTTCCTCGCATTGCAGGCCGGTCTCGTCCTCATCCTCTTCATCCTCGACCAAGGTCACGCCGGTCACGCAGATGTCGCCATCGAGGACGCTCAACGCCACCGGCGTCAGGCTCTCGCCCTTGCACGGGCCGTCGACGCAGAGCCCGGTGCCGATCTCGAACAGCGAACCGTGCTTGCCGCACAGGATGCGCAGGCCGTTGCCGTCCAGAAACTGATTTCGCTCCCAGTCGAGATTGACCTTATCGTGCGGGCACATGTTCAGATAGCCGAACACCTGCTTGCCCCAGCGGATCACGAAGATCGGCCACGGACGTTGCGTTCCGTCCTCGGCCACGATCATGAGCTGAAAGCCCATGGCGCGGCGGCTCGGGATGTCGTTGAAGCTGCAGATGGCGTAGGCGACGTCGGTCGTCATGTCGGGCCTCATCGATGTCTGGCGCATCTCCGACACGGCCGCTTCAGCGCAGCGGGAGCGGCGGTCGGCTCGCCTGCGGAACGCGTTGCAAGATTCGCGCAACTCCGCCCGTCCGCCTGGCTTTCTTCGCTGCTGCGAGAGACTGGCACAGAACTTGAAAATTTCTCCTGCAAATCCGGCTTTGTAAGGAGATCGACATGAACGTGGCACTGGAATTCGTCGAGAGCTCGCTCGACGACATCAAGGCGGCATTGGAGGGCGGCACGCTGACGGTCTACTCGGTGGCGCGTCCGATTACCGCGGACAAGCCGGTCGACCGCAGCGGCGTGCTCGCGACCTTCACGTTCGGCTCGCCCGCCTTCGGCCCCGCGGTGGATGGCCTCGAGCAGCCGAACTTCGTCGCGACGTCCGTGCCGGCGGCCACCGTCGGCACGCCCGGCTTTGCGCGCGCCCGCAAGGCGGACGGCACCACCGTCGCCGATTTCTCCGCCGGCCCAGGCGAGCGCGAGATCAAGTTCACCGAAGTGTCGTGCTCGCCCGGCGCGCCGGTTACGGTCGCGACCTTCAAGATCATCGCCGAAGGCGGCTGGCCGGAGCGTCCGGAATACTACGACACGCATCCACGCCCGGGCTATCCGATGCCGAAGACGCTGTGACGGCGGACGCCGTCACGCCTTGGACAAGGTCCCTCCTGTTGGTTTAACGACATCGCGAGCGAATGCATGAGCACAGACTTCTCTGACGCCCTGGTCAGCTCCGAATGGCTGGCGCAACATCTCACCGATCCCGCCACCAAGATCCTCGACTGCACCTGGCATCATCCGAGCACCAATCTCGATGGCCGTACGCAATATCGCGGCCGGCATCTGCCGGGCTCGGTGCATTTCGACATCGACCAAGTCGCCGACAAGTCGAGCCCGCTGCCGCACATGCTGCCGTCAGCGGAGGATTTCGCCCACAAGGTCGGGCTGCTCGGCATCAGCAGTGCCGACCGCGTCATCGTCTATGACCGCCACTATGGCGGCTCCGCCGCGGGCCGCGTGTGGTGGATGTTCCGCGTGTTCGGGCACGACAACGTCGCCCTGCTCGACGGCGGCTTCGGCAAATGGACCAAGGAGAAGCAGCCGGCGGAGATGACGCCGGTGCGCCCGGTGCCGGCGAGCTTCACGGCCAGCTTCCAGCCCGGCCTGGTCGCGACCTCAGCCGATGTGCAGAGTGGCGGCGCGCAGCTGGTCGACGCCCGTGGGCCCGGCAAGTTCGATGGCACGCAGGCCGATGTCTTCACCTTCAAGCGCCAGGGCCACATTCCCGGCGCGATCAATCTGCCCTGGGCCGATCTGGTCGACCCGGACACGGGCGTGCTCATGGCGCCCGACGCGCTCGCAGCCCGATTCGCGAGTGCCGGCATCGATCTGGAGAAGCCGATCGTCACCACCTGCGCCTCGGGCATCACGTCATGCATGCTGGCGCTGGCACTCTATCGGCTGGGACGTCCGGATGTTGCCGTCTACGACGGGTCCTGGGCGGAATGGAGCCAGCTCGACGACACGGCGGTGGCGGCGTGATGTGCACAGACGAATGACGGGAGCACGAGCATGGCAAGAACCCTGGTCAAGACCACGCAGGACGGCCGCAAGGTCGAGGTGATTGGGCTGGCAATCTGTCTCGAAGGCGAGCTCGAGGCGTTCGAGCTGGTCGAAGTCAAGCTGCATCCGAACCGGCGCAAGATCTGGGAGGCCGCGCCCGACGCGACCCACATGGCCGGCCGCATCACTTTGACCAAGGACGAGGCCACAATCGTCGAGAGCGCGTTCGCCGCCGCCCAGGCCGAGATCCTCGCCGACCCCGCCGCGATCAACGAACGCTTCCGCATCGCCGCGATGTGGAAGGCGCGGGAACAGGGGATCGAGTAGGCGCACGATTGGTCGTGTGGGCAAAAGCCAGCGGGCGACGCGAAGCGGCGATCGATGGCGTGCCCACTATTCCCATCCCACACATCGAAAGATGGTGGGCACGACGCGTTAGCTGAATCAGCGTGCAAAGACTGCCCAGGCGCCTTTGCCCACCTACGGATTCATCCCCGTCATCGCGAGCGCAGCAACGCGATCCAGGGCAGCGCGAGGACTCTGGATTGCTTCGTCGCCAGCGGCTCCTCGCAATGACGGCCCTAGCGGCGGATATGACTACTGAAAAACCCGCCAGCGGTAGCGGTAGCTGCCGGCGTCGTCGACATCGAACAGCTCGCCGATATCGGGATGCTTGACCGGCTCACCCGTGACGTCCGCCACCAAGTTCTGCTCCGGCACATAGGCGATGTAGCTGCTGTCGCCACATTCGGCGAGCAGGTAGTAGAACGGCTGTTCCTTGTCGAGCCTGGTGTCCATGGTGATGGCGCGCCAGCCTTCCTCCTCGGAGAATGACAGGTCGACGTCAAACACCACACCGCGCAGATCGTAGACGCGGTGCCGGGTCACCTGGCCGATCGTGAACTTTGCCTCCATCCGCACCATGACAGCACGCTCGATGATCTCACGCCGCCGGCGAATGGGTCTGGCAGTTGGTCGGGCAGACCCGGGCGCAGGCGCCGCAGCCGATGCAGGCGCCGGTGTCGTGCATGACCATGATCTTCTTCTCGACCTCGTCGTCCTCGTCGTCGTCGAGCTCGACGAACTCGCCCTCGTCGTTTATGCCCTTCAAGGTCATGACCTCGCGACCGCAGACCTTGTAGCAGCGGCCGCAGCCGATACACTTGCCGGCGTCGATGGCGACCAGATAGTCCGGCCGCCAGTCGCGGCCGTCGCGGGTTGAATTGGACATGATGACGGGTCCTATGTAAGCCTACGCGGTCTCGAGCTTCTTCAGCTCGGCCCGCTTCTTCTCCAACTCGGCAAAGGCTTCATGCGCCTTCTGCGCCGTCGGCAGGATCTGGTCCCAGTTGATGGGCAGCTCCTCCGACAAGTCGTGCAGGTTCATCTTGGCATCCATGGCACGTGCCGACAGCTTCTTGATCTCGGCCTTCAGGGTATCCAGGTCGCTCATCTCTTCACCTCGCCGTTAGTAATTCGCGACGTCCTTGAACTTCTCGATCATCTCGACGCCGGCGTTGACAAACTTGTCGCCCTCGTCGGCCAGCTTGCCGAGATTGTCGAAGCCGAAGCGGTGCACGTCGCGCAGCTGCTTGTTGACCACGATCAGCCGGCCGCCGATCAGCACCATGCGGCCAAAGCCCTCGTGGCTCATCTTCAGCATCGGCGAGATCATCACGCCGGTGGCCTTCTCGATCGACAGCGCGATCGCGTTGAAGAACAGTTCGAGCCGCCAGATCGTCTCCGGATCGGGATCGCCGATGATCGGCAGCGCTCGCCGCTTCTCCTTGTCCAGGATGTAGGGCTCGAGCAGGTCGATGTCCTTCTTGCCCTCCCAGGCGCCGTGGGTGTCCTGGGCGCGCCAAACCTTGATGAGTTCCTTGACGAAGGGCCGCTGCTCGGCGGGTACCGTTTCGACTGCTACCGCGGTATCGGACATGTTGGTTTCCTCATTCCTCGAAATCGAGAACGCGTTCCTGGCCCTTGGCGAGCGCCTTGCGCAGCCAGGGCGGCGGCGTGCCAGCCAGAACGGCCTGCAGCTTGCCCAGGAGATCGCTGATCTCCTCGGGCTGATTGACCTTCATCGGGTGGATGTTGTTGGCGACGACACGCGCGGCGCCGGAGCCGCCGATCGCGGCGACATAGAGGATCGCGCAATCCTTGATCGCCTCGATCTTCGGCGCCAGCTTGTCCTCGTTGCCGTCCTCCTTGAGATCGCCGTCGAACTCGACGGTCTCGACGAAGCGATGCCCCGCAGTGTCGACATCGTAGATCGCGATGTTCTTGGCCCAGCCGAAATGGGCGTCGACGCGTTTCAGATCCTGGGTAGCGAATGCGACTTTCATGTCGGCGGTCCTTTCTCCTGAAACGTCAATGCAGAGGCGCCACGACGGCGGAGTCGATCGATGCCTGCTGGACGTCCTTCCACGGATCGAGCCAGGTGTCAGGCGTCGGCTGATGGTTGTCCTCGCGATCGGCGATGATGAGATTGGCCAGCGCGAAGACGAGGTCGCGGGTACCGCGATAGCCGACCGTCAAGAGATGCCCTGCCCCGAGTCGGTCGAACATCGGAAAGCCGATCCGGTAGAACGGGATTTTGAGACGCGCCGCAGCCTGGCGGCCATGCGAATGCGTCATCATGAGACCGCAGTCGCGCGCCTTGGCGAGCGTCTCCAGGTCCTCGAGATCGCCGATCAGCACCTCCTCGCACGGCATGCGTTCGAGCACCGGCGACTGGGTCGTGGTGACAGCCACGGCAATTTGCGCACCCATGTCATGCAGCATGCTGGCGACATCGAACAGCAGGTCCGGCTCGGCGCCGATCGCGAGCTTGCGGCCGCCGATGTGGAAATGTGCATCCAGCATGGCATCCGCGAGCTGGCCGCGCTGCCGGCGATATTTTGCCGGCACCGGACGCCCCGAGATATCGCTCAGGAACGTCATGAACTCGTCGTTCGGCAACAGCCCGCAGAGCCGCTCGAACAGCCGGTACGGCACGCCCGTCCTGGCCTGCATCGCATCTGCGGCTCGCTTCATCTGCGCGCCGATCGCGATCGTCCAGGATGCGCTGCCCATGGTCGCGATTTCTTCGAGACCGATGCCGCCGATCGTGGTCGGTGTGAACTCGTCCGGGATGTGGCCGTCGAGCGAGCCGCCGATATCCGGCAGGAACGACGGCTCGAGGCCGAAATCCTCGAAGATCGTCCTGAGCTCCTCGATGTCGCCAGGTGTCAGATGGCAGCCCGGCAGCACATTGACGCGCGCCGGATCACGCCGTGTCGAGGTCGGCTTGTCGACCAGCACCTCGACCATCTTGGCGACTGTCTTGTCCCAGCCATCCTGGAACGCATCCTTGAAATCGGGCGTCGAGACATAGACCAGCGGGTAGGTCGCGAGCTCCGGATGCTTCTCGCGGATCAGCCTGATGTAGCCGTCGACATCGTCGCCCTTGGTCTCGGTCACGCCCGTCGAGCAGATGCCGATGATCTCCGGCTTCTGCCTCTTATGGATGTTGAGGATCGCCTGCTCCACGTTCTCGTAGCCGCCGAGTACGGTGGCGACCTCGCTCATCGCCGTCGTCTGCATCGGCACCGCTTCCTTGAAGTGGCGCACGAACAGCGTCAGCCCGAACGAGGTGCAGCCCTGCGAGCCGTGCAGCAGCGGCATCGCCCCGCGCAGGCCGAGGAAGGCGAACGAGCCGCCGATCGGCTGGCTCATCTTGAGCGGATTGACCGCGCAGGCCTTCTTTCCAATGGTGACCTTGGTCATGAGCGTCGCCTACTCCGCCGCCTGCAGCAGTTCGGCCGGCGCCTTCTGTGCCGCCAGGATGTCCTCGACCCGGCCGGCGCATGCCCCGCAACCGCCGGAGGCGTTGGTGTGAGTGCGGACGCCGGCGACGTCGGTCAGGCAATGCGCTTTGATCGCATCCTCGATGGTGCCGAGATCGACCGACTTGCAGTGGCAGATCTTCTTGGCGCGGCGCGCGGCTTCCGCGGCAACCGGATCGGCGGCGAGCGCCGCTGCTTCCGCATTGGCCTGCGCAATCGCCCTCGCCTGCCAGTTGTTGTTGGCGGTCTCCCACGGCGCGCGCTTCCGCAGCTGCTCCCACATCGGGTTGTAGATCGCCTTGTCGATCTCCGCGACCAGCTTCACCATCCCGATATAGCCCATAAAGGCGTGCGAGCGCTCCTGGTTGATGTCGAGCCAGGGCATCGCGGCCTTGAGTGCCACGAACTGCGACTTGCCGCCCGAGAGCATGATGTCGGCCTTGGCGTCCTTGAGCATCTTGTACATTTCGCGCGGCGCCATATCGTCGATCATGTGGGCGTCCTGGCCCATCAGCTCCTTGATGCGCTCCTTGTCCTCCTTGGTGGACTTCTTCACCGAGGTGCCGACCAGCTCCATGCCGGCCTCCTGCAGCGCTGCCACGACCGACCACGACTTCACGCCGCCGGTGATCAAGAGCACCTTCTTGCCCGTCAGCCGCTGCTTGAACGGCTCGATTGCGGCCCAGGCCTTGGCCTCCTCGCGTGCGATCACCGCCTCGGTGCGGTCGAGCAGATCGGCCGGCGCACCGCGCTCGACCAGCAGCCGCGCGATCTCGCGCAGCGAGTCCGAGGAGTCCTGGATGCCGTAGAACGAGCCCTCGAAGAACGGAATGCCGTAACGCTCCTCCATCTTGCGGGCGACGTTGATCATCGCCTTGGAGCACACCATCATCGCCGCGCGGGCCCGGTGCGACGAGGCGACATCCTTGTAGCGGCCGTCACCGGAGATGCAGGCGGAGATGCGGATGCCGAGCTCGTCGAACAGCGACTTCACCTGCCACAACTCGCCAGAGAGGTTGTATTCGCCGATGATGTTGAGGTCGTAGGGCGTCGTGACCTCCGGCTCGACGGTGCCGATGACGTGGTCGAGCAGCGCCTCGCCGGCGAGCTTGTTGCCGAGATTCTTAGGGCCAACGAAGCCGGGTGAATTCACGGGAATGCAGGGCTTGCCGAACTTGGCGGAGGCCGCCTTGCAGACCGCGTTGATGTCGTCGCCGGTCATGGCGGGCACGCAGGTCTGATAGACGAAGACCGCCGGCGGGTCGTATTTCTCGATGATTTCCTTGATCGCCTTGTACAGCCGCTTCTCGCCGCCGAATACGACATCGGTCTCGTTGATGTCGGTGGTGAAGCCGGTGCGCCAGATCTGGGATCCAGAGGAGGCTGCACCGCGGTTGTCCCAGGAATTGCCTTCGCAGGCGATCGGTCCGTGCACCAGATGCGCGACGTCGGTCAGCGGCTGCAATGCGACCTTGGCGCCGTCGAAGGCGCAGCCACCGGCCGCGCCGCCCGGCTGCAGCTGCTTGGTGCAGCCCTTCTTGCGCTCGGCCTCGGACTTGTTGGCGTTCTTGCCGCAACCCGGCTCGTTGAAGACGTTCTGGATCGTGGCCGAAAGCGAGCTCATTGGCTTCTCCTGTTGACGACCGATTGCGCGTCTTTCGAAAGACAAGGCTCAGGCACGACATGCCTCCCCTTGAGCCCCGCTCCCAACATCGAAACGCGGCGACCCCGAAAGGCCGCCGCGCCGTCACTCAGCGAATGATGTCGAAGCTGTAGTCCGACTTGGCCGGCACGTTGGTGTTGCGGTCGATCTCGTCGAAGATCTTGTCGAGGATCGTGACCAGCACGTTCAGGCCACCCTGATAGCCCCACACCGGATAGCGGTGCTTGTGGTGGCGATCGAAGATCGGGAAGCCGATGCGGATCAGCGGCGTGCCGGTGTCGCGCTCCAGATACTTGCCGTAGGTGTTGCCGATCAGGAAATCGACCGGCTCGGTGAACAGCAGCGAGCGCATGTGCCAGAGATCCTTGCCGGGATACACGTGGCAGTTCTTGCCGAACGGCGACGAGTCGAACACGGCCTGCACCTTCTCGGCCCAGTCCTTGTTGCCGTTGGTGGCGAGCACGTGGGTCGGCTCGGCGCCGAGCTCGAGCAGGAACGCGGCGAGGCCGAGGCAAAGATCCGGATCGCCGTAGATCGCGAACTTCTTGCCATGGATGTGCGCGCTGGAGTCGGCGATCGCGTCGACCAGGCGGCCACGCTCGAGCGCCAGCTGCTCCGGGATCTCCTTGCCGGTGATGCGCGACAGCGCCATCACGAACGCGTCGGTGCCGGTCACGCCGACCGGGTGGTGGAACGAGACCACCTCCTGGCCATGATTGGCGATGAAGGGCAACGTCTTCTCGGTGCAATAATGCTGCATCGAGATGGTCGCCTTGGCGTGGACGGCGTTGGCCGCGTCCTCCAAGGTCGTGCCGCCATCATACATGCGGAACTCGCCGTCGGTCGGGGTGTCGAACACGTTCGAGTTGTCGCCGAGGATCGTGTATTCGATCCCCATTTCCTCGAAGATGTGCTTGACCTCGCGGATGTTGCCGACGGTGTAGCCGTCGAAGCCGCCGATGAAGTTGATCTTCTCGTTCGGAACGCGCTCGAGCTTCGGCGCGGTGCCGGCCTTGCCGTCCCAGAAATGCTCGAGAATGCCCTTCATGGCGTTGTCGTAGCCGGTGACATGGCTGCCGACGAAGGCGGGGGTGTGGGCGAAGGGCACGTCGAACTCGGCCGGAACCGAGCCCTTTTCCTTCGAGGTCTTGATGAAGGCGTTGAGGTCGTCACCGATGACTTCCGCCATGCAGGTGGTGGAGACCGCGATCATCGACGGCTTGTACATGTTGTAGGCGTTGGCGAGGCCGTCGATCATGTTGTTGAGGCCGCCGAACACCGCTGCGTCCTCGGTCATCGACGACGACACGCAGGAGCTTGGCTCCTTGAAGTGGCGCGACAGATGGCTGCGGTAGTAGGCCACGCAACCCTGCGAGCCGTGCACGAACGGCAGCGTCTTCTCGAAGCCGACGGCGACGAACACGGCGCCGAGCGGCTGGCAGGCCTTGGCCGGATTGACCGTCAGCGCCTCACGGGCAAAATTCTTCTCGCGATATTCGGGCGTCTTGGCCCATTCGCGGATGCGCTCGACCTCGGCGGGATCGCGCGGATTCTCGAACATCTTCTTCTTGTTCGCCAGCATCTGCTGGTATTCCGGACCACGGAAAAGCTCGAAGTGATCGAGCACATGTTCGGCACTCTGCGTCATGGGATAACCCTCTCTATTTTCCTGTGTCGATCAGGGAGCGCTGGCTCTCCGCCGAAGGAGAGCCAGGCCGTGGGTGGTGGTACTTACTCGGCCGCCTGGAGCAACGGCTTGGGCACCTGCTTCCAGGGCGCCTTTGCCATCTTCCAGACCGGCGAGTTGATGGCCATGTCCATGTCGCGGGCGAAGATCGCGAACCCGTCGTAGCCATGGTAAGGACCCGAGTAGTCCCAGGAGTGCATCTGGCGGAACGGTACGCCCATCTTCTGGAACACGTACTTTTCCTTGATGCCCGAGCCGACCAGGTCCGGCTGGACCTTCTCGACGAACTTCTCGAACTCGTAGCCGGTCACGTCGTCATAGATCAGCGTGCCGTCCTTGACGTAGTGCTGGGCCGTGCGCTGATAGTCGTCGTTGTGGCCGAACTCGTAGCCGGTGCCGACGACCTCCATGCCGAGATCCTCGTAGGCGCCGATCACGTGGCGCGGACGCAGACCGCCGACGAACAGCATCACGGTCTTGCCTTCGAGTCGCGGCCGATACTTGGCGATGACAGCATCCATCAGGGGCTGGTACTTGGCGATGACGCGCTCGGCACCCTCCTTGATCTTGTCGTCGAAATAGCTGGCGATCTTGCGCAGCGATTCGGCGATCTTGCTCGGTCCGAAGAAGTTGTATTCGCACCACGGAATACCGTACTTCTCTTCCATGTGGCGCGAGATGTAGTTCATCGAGCGGTAGCAGTGCAGCACATTGAGCTTCGCCTTCGGCGTCGCCTCCAGCTCGGCGAGCGAGCCGTCGCCCGACCACTGGGCGATCACGCGCAGGCCCATCTCCTCGAGCAGGATGCGCGACGACCAGGCGTCGCCACCGATGTTGTAGTCGCCGATGATCGCGACGTCATAGTCCGATGGCTCGAAGCGCGGCGCAGCGTCAGCCGGGAGCTTGTCGAACACCCAATCCCGGATCGCGTCGTTGGCGATGTGGTGGCCGAGCGACTGGGAGACGCCGCGGAAGCCTTCGCAGCGGACGGGAACGATGGTCTTGCCGTCATACTCCTTCGACTTGACCTTGGAGACCGCCTCGATGTCGTCGCCGATCAGGCCGATCGGGCATTCCGACTGCACGGTGATGCCGTTGTTCAGCGGGAACAGCTCCTGGATCTCGTCCATGATCTTGGCGAGCTTCTTGTCGCCGCCGAAGACGATGTCCTTCTCCTGGAAGTCGGAGGTGAACTGCATCGTCACAAAGGTGTCGATGCCGGTCGTGCCGATGTAGTAATTGCGGCGCGCCGCCCAGGAGTACTGGCCGCAGCCGACCGGGCCATGGCTGATGTGGATCATGTCCTTGATCGGGCCCCACACCACGCCCTTGGAGCCGGCGTAGGCGCAGCCGCGAATGGTCATGACGCCCGGGATCGACTTGATGTTCGACTTGACGCCGCAGTCGGACTTGCCGTTCTCATGCACGTTGAGGTGCTTGGCGCGACGCTTGGCAGTCTTCTCCGGATAGACCTTCAAGACCTCGGCGATCAGTTCCTTGTTGCGTGCCTTGATCTCGGCCACGCTTTGTTTCTCGATGACGCTCATCTGGCTTTTCCTCGATGATCGGTTGCGGGGGTCATCCGGCCCTTAGAGATCATGGGCCGGATGACCGGTGGCGGTTACGCCGTGGCGGCGAGCTCGGAGGCGGTCTTTCCGATCTGGCTCTCGTCGACGGCCTTCATGATGCCGTGCTCCATCAGCATGTCCTCGAGCTCGTCCATCGTGATCGGCGTCGGGATGATGCCCTTGCCGCCGTTGGCGTGGATCTTCTGCGCCAGCGAGCGGTAGTGGCCGGCCTGGACCGAGTCCGGCGCATATTCCAGCACGGTCATGCGGCGCAGCTCGGCGTGCTGCACGATGTTGTCGCGCGGCACGAAGTAGATCAGCTGGGTGCCGAGCTTCTTCGCAAGAGCCTCGGCCAGCTCCAGCTCCTTGTCGGTCTGGCGCTCGTTGCAGACCAGGCCGCCCAGGCGCACGCCGCCGGAGTTGGCGTATTTCAGAATGCCCTTGGAGATGTTGTTGGCGGCATACATCGCCATCATCTCGCCGGACATCACGATGTAGATTTCCTGCGCCTTGTTCTCGCGGATCGGCATCGCGAAGCCGCCGCAGACCACGTCGCCGAGCACGTCGTAGGACACGTAGTCGATGTCCTCATAGGCGCCGTTCTCTTCCAGGAAGTTGATCGAGGTGATGACGCCGCGGCCGGCGCAGCCGACGCCCGGCTCCGGACCGCCGGACTCGACGCAACGGATGTCGCGATAGCCGACCTTCATGACCTCTTCGATCTCAAGGTCCTCGACGCTGCCGGCGGCAGCGGCCAGGCTCAGGATGGTGTCCTGCGCCTTGGCGTGCAGGATCAGGCGGGTCGAATCCGCCTTCGGATCGCAGCCGACGATCAGGATCCGGTGGCCCATCTCGGCGAGTGCCGCGAGGGTGTTTTGTGACGTCGTCGACTTGCCGATGCCGCCTTTGCCGTAGAATGCGATTTGTCGCAGCGCTGCCATGATGCTCTCCATCAACCGATTGCCAATGTCTCGCATGCACCTTGCATCGCGAGACCGCGTCCTCTCTCCAGAACCGGCAGACGGGTTATTGGGAAGGAGAGCATCGCTCGTCCGAAGCGTCGGCGTGCACTCAGCCCTCAACCTTTGCCTGAGCCCAGTTTTGCAACGGCTGTGCCAGAGCTTTGGAATCGTTAAAAAGGCCATGTTTTGAAAGAGATGCGGCCAAGCTCGGCGCTAGGATGTACTTGTTGCAAATCCGACATCGGGGGTTTTCACCCGACGCTCCCGCGCCGTGCTGTCCGAAACGACACATGCCGCCGCGGCTCCGAGCGGCGCTTCCGTAGAGAACACCGGGGAGCGCTCGCGTGAGGCCGGCCAGGAGCGGCGGTACGGAGTTTGCTTGATGTAGATCAAACCCGCTTTCGAACGGGCCAGCAGGAGTACTATTGATGGCGAGCAAGGCGCGCGTCTTTGTCATTGAAGCCGATCAGGTGATCCGCTCGGCGCTCGGCTACATTCTCAGTGAGCGTCACGAGACCTTCACCTTCGCGGAGACCGCCGACGCATTGACCAAGGCCGCACGGACCACGCCCGACGCCGTCCTCATCGGGATGAGCATCCTGGAGGACGACGGCGCCGAGACGGTCGGCATGCTCGCCAGGACGATGCATCAGGCCGGCATCATCGTGGTCGCAGGATCGACCAAGTCGCCGCTCGCGCTAGCCGGCCTGCGGCAGGGCGCGGAAGCCATCATCGCCAAGCCGATCACCTTCGACGGCGTCACGCTCGCGGTCGACTCCGTGCTGGCGCGGCGCGGTAGCGAGCCGGGCCTGACGGCATAGCTGGCCCTGGTATCCACGGAGATCAGCCGATGACGAGGAGGGGATGATGTTGAAGATGACCCAGACCGCGACGCCGGGGGCACCGGACATCGAGGACATCATCGAGAATTTCGCGCTGCTCGACGACTGGGACGACCGCTACCGCTACGTGATCGAGTTGGGCCGCGGCCTGCCGCCGCTGCCCGATGCCGACCGCAATGATGGCAACAAGGTGCAGGGCTGCACCAGCCAGGTCTGGCTTGCAACCACGGTGCGGCACGACGCCGCAGTGCCGGCGCTCGACTTCATCGGCGACAGCGACGCCCACATCGTCCGCGGACTGGTCGCGATCCTCCTGGCGATGGTCTCGGGCCGCACGGCAAGCGAGATTTTGGCCGCCGATCCGATCGCCCTGTTCGAGAAGCTGGGCTTGCGCGAGCATTTGACTCCGCAGCGCTCCAACGGCTTCCGCTCGATGGTGAGCCGCATCAGAGCCGACGCCCAGGCGGCGCTCGCGGCGGCGGCGTAGGTTTGGTTGTTTGATTGCTGCTTTGATTGATCGCGCGTATCGCGGCGAACTCGGTGCACCCCTCTCCCCTTGTGGGAGAGGGTGGCGGCCGAAGGCCGCCGGGTGAAGGGTCTCTCGGCGCACTCAGAAGGTCATGGCTCGCGGAGACAACCCCTCACCCGAGCGATTCTAGGGCTGGTAGCGGTGCTGCCCTCTCCCACAAGGGGAGAGGGCGCATCAACTAGCAGCGCTTCTTCGCGATCACTGCGTGTAGGAAAAGGCGCCTCTACGAAAAGAAATCCTGCGCCTTCCTCAGCGCCCGCACGAGCACGTCGACCTCCTCCCTCGTATTGTACATCGCGAACGAGGCCCGGCACGTCGCCGTCACGCCGAAGCGCTCCAGCAGCGGCATGGCGCAATGGGTGCCGGCGCGGACCGCGACGCCGGAGCGGTCGATGACGGTGGCGAAGTCGTGGGCGTGGGCGCCCTGCATCTCGAACGAGACGATCGCCCCCTTGTCGGCGGCATTGCCGATGATGCGCAGCGAGTTGATCTCGCGCAACTGCTCGGTCGCATAGGCGACGAGATCATGCTCATGCGCGGCGATGCGCTGCTTGCCGATGGAGGCGACGTAGTCGATCGCAGCCCCCAGCCCGGCGGCTTCGACGATCGGCGGCGTGCCGGCCTCGAAGCGGTGCGGCGGGTCGCCATAGGTGACCCAGTCCCGCGAGACCTCGCGGATCATCTCGCCGCCGCCGTTAAACGGCGGCATCCCCGCCAGGAGCTCGCGCTTGCCGTAGAGCGCGCCGATGCCGGTCGGGCCGTAGATCTTGTGGCCGGTGATGCAATAGAAATCCGCATCGAGATCGCGGACGTCGACCTCCATGTGCACGGCGGCCTGCGAGCCGTCGATCAGCACCGGGATGCCGCGCGCATGCGCGATGCGGATGACCTCCTTGACCGGGACGACCGTGCCGAGCACGTTCGACATCTGCGTCATCGCCACCATCTTGGTGCGCGGCGTCAGCAGCTTTTCGAATTCGTCGAGCAGGAAATTGCCGTCGTCGTCGACAGGAGCCCATCTGAGCACGGCGCCCTGGCGCTCCCGGAGGAAATGCCAGGGGATGATGTTGGCGTGGTGCTCCATGATCGAGAGCACGATCTCATCGCCCGGCCCGATCCGCTCGCGGCCGAAGGTCTGCGCGACCAGGTTCACGGCTTCCGTGGCGCCGCGCGTGAAGATGATCTGCTCAGGGCTTTCGGCATTCAGGAACGACGCCACCTTGGCGCGGGCGCCCTCATAGGCCTCGGTGGCGGCGTTGGCGAGATAATGCAGCCCCCGATGCACGTTGGCGTATTCGGACGTATAGACCCGGTTCATCCGGTCCAGTACGGCCTGCGGCTTCTGCGCCGAGGCGGCGTTGTCGAGATAGACCAGCGGCTTGCCGTGCACCTGCATGCCGAGGATCGGAAAGTCCGCACGGATGCGGCCAACGTCGTAGCCGCTTCCGTTCACCGCTGCATGCATCACCTACTCCCGTTGTCCGAGCCAGCCCAGCATCGCTTCGGTCAACGCCGCCCGCACGCTCTCATCGGCGGCGCCTTCGATGATCTCGCCAACGAAGGCCTGGATCAGCAGCGCCTTGGCTTCCTTGGGCGGAATGCCGCGCGCCATCAGATAGAACAGCAGCTCGTCGTCGATCGCGCCGGTCGTGGTGCCGTGGCCGCACTGCACGTCGTCGGCGAAGATCTCGAGCTCCGGCTTGCTGTCGGCCTCGGCCTCGTCGGACAATAGCAGCGCCCGCGACATCATCTTGGCGTCGGTCTTCTGCGCGCCGGGACTGACCGTGATCTTGCCCTGGAAAACCGCGCGCGCGGTGTCGCCGACGACGGCCTTGAAGGTCTCGCGGCTCTGGCAGTTCTCGGCTGCATGCTCGATCGCCAAGGTCGTGTCGGCATGCTGGGCGCCGGACAGCAGCGATCCGCCGCGGATGTCGGCCACGGTGCCCTCGCCAGCGATGTGCACGAACAGCTGGTTGCGCACCAGGCTGCCGCCAGCGACGAAGCCGAGCTGGTTGAAGGTCGCGCGCGCACCGATATTGGCGAGCAGCGAGGAGATGTGCAGCGCGCTGTTGCCCTCCCGGGTCACCTTGACATGGTCGATCCGCGCCTCGTCGCCGACGACGAGCTGCATCGCGGTGTTGACTTGATATTCGCTGCCGTCGGGCCCCTGATGCGACTCGACGATGGTGGCGTTGGCCCCAGTTCCGATATTGACCAGCGACCGCGTGTACATCGAGGTTGCGACCCAATTGGTCGTGACGAACGCGACGTGGATTGGCCGGCTCAGCGCCGTGCCCGGCGCCACCAGGATCACGACGCCATTGGCAGCCAGCGCGGTGTTGAGCGCCAACGCCGGATCGTCGTCAGGCACGACGGGGCCGAGACGCTGCGACAGCAGCGGCTTGTCGGCGGCGAGCGCGTCGGCCATCGGCTGGATAGTGAGGCCCGGCTCGAGATCAGCGAGGTCGGACAGCTCGGGCACGAAGGCACCGTCAACGATCATCAGCTTGCGGAAGCCAGCGCCCGTGAACAAGTCGCTCGCCTCGCGCGCCTTGGTTTTTGCCGCGTCGTCGGGCAGCGAGGCCAGCCGCTTGGCTTCCTTCATCTGCCCGCGCAGGTCGGTGTAGCGCCAGGCCTCGACGCGCCGGTGCGGCAGGCCGACCGCGTTGAAGCGGTCGAATGCGGCGGCGCGCACCGCGGTGATCTCCTCGCCGCCCGGCAGATAGCGGCGGGCGCCCTGATACAGATCGGCCAGTCCGAGTTCGGCCTTGGTCTTGCGGATCACGACGCCCATGTTCGTCCTCCCCGGCGCCTTACGCCGCTTCGCTCTGGTACTGGGCGTAGCCGGTCGCCTCGAGCTCGCGCGCGAGGTCTTTGCCGCCGGTGCGGACGATGCGGCCCGCCGCGAACACATGGACGATGTCGGGCACGATGTAGTCGAGGAGCCGCTGATAGTGGGTGATCACGATCATGCCTCGCTCGGCGGAGCGCAGCGCGTTGACGCCGTTGGCGACGACCTTCAACGCGTCGATGTCGAGGCCGGAATCGGTCTCGTCGAGGACGCAGAGCGACGGCTGCAGCAGCGCCATCTGCAAGGTCTCGTTGCGCTTCTTCTCGCCGCCGGAGAAGCCGACATTGAGCGGCCGCTTCAGCATGTCGGCGTCGATGTTCAGCGTCTTGGCGATCTCGCGCACCCGCTTGATCAGGTCCGGCGAGGATAGCTCCTCCTCGCCGCGCGCCTTGCGCTGGGCGTTGAAGGCGGCACGCAGGAAGGTCAAGGTCGCGACGCCGGGAATTTCCATCGGATACTGGAACGCGAGGAACACACCCTTTGCGGCGCGCTCGTCGGCCTCCATCGCCAGCAGGTCCTCGCCGTCGAGATAGACTTCGCCGGCGGTGATCTCATAGCCGGGCTTGCCGGCCAGCACGTAGGACAGCGTCGACTTGCCGGCGCCGTTCGGGCCCATGATGGCGTGGATCTCGCCCTTGTTCACGGTCAGGTCCAGGCCCTGGATGATCTTCCGTCCGCCTGCGATCTCGGCATGGAGCCCCTTGATTTCGAGCAAGGCCGTCATCGAACACTCCTTCTGATGCTGTCGCGGCGCGACGCCGTCATCCAACCGATCCTTCGAGGCTGATCGAGATCAGCTTCTGCGCCTCGACCGCGAACTCCATCGGCAATTGCTGCAGCACGTCCTTGACGAAGCCGTTGACGACCAGGCCGACCGCCTCCTCCTGGGAGAGCCCGCGCTGGATGCAGTAAAACAGCACGTCCTCGGAGATCTTGGAGGTCGTGGCCTCGTGCTCGAACACCGCGGAGGAGTTCTTGGCCTCGATGTAGGGCACGGTGTGCGCGCCGCATTTGTCGCCGATCAAGAGCGAGTCGCAGGCGGTGAAGTTGCGCGCGCCGGAGGCCTTGCGATGGGCGCTGACCAGGCCGCGATAGGTGTTCTGCGATTTGCCGGCGGCGATGCCTTTGGAGATGATCCGGCTCGACGTGTTTTTGCCGAGATGGATCATCTTGGTGCCGCTATCGACCTGCTGGAAGCCGTTCGAGATCGCGATCGAATAGAACTCGCCGCTGGAATTGTCGCCGCGCAGGATGCAGCTCGGATATTTCCAGGTGACCGCCGATCCCGTCTCGACCTGGGTCCAGGAGATCTTCGAATTTGTGCCGCGGCAGTCACCACGCTTGGTGACGAAATTATAGATGCCGCCGACGCCTTCGGAATTGCCGGGGTACCAGTTCTGCACCGTCGAATATTTGATCTCGGCATCATCCAGCGCGACCAGCTCGACCACGGCGGCATGCAGCTGGTTCTCGTCGCGCTGCGGGGCCGTGCAGCCTTCGAGATAGGAGACGTAGGCGCCCTGGTCAGCGATGATCAGGGTGCGCTCGAACTGGCCGGTGTTGCGCTCGTTGATGCGGAAGTAGGTCGACAGCTCCATCGGGCAGCGCACGCCCGGCGGGATGTAGACGAACGAGCCGTCGGAAAACACCGCCGAATTCAGCGTCGCGAAATAGTTGTCGGTGGTGGGCACCACCGTGCCGAGATATTTTTGGACGAGGTCGGGATGCTCGCGCAGCGCTTCGGAGATCGGCATGAAGATCACGCCGGCCTTCTTCAGTTCCTCCTTGAACGTCGTCGCCACCGACACCGAGTCGAACACGGCATCGACGGCGATCTTGCTGCGCGGCGCCGCGGCCTCGCCGTCGACATCCGCTTCCGCCGCCGCAGGCCGCTCGACGCCTTCGAGAATCTCGACCTCGCGCAGGGGAATGCCGAGCTTCTCGTAAGTCTTCAGGATCTCCGGATCGATCTCGTCGAGCGAGGCGACCTTCTTCTTCGGCTTCGGCGCCGCGTAGTAATAGAGATCTTGATAGTCGATCTTCGGGTATCCGACGCGCGCCCAGGTCGGCTCGGTCATCGTCAGCCAGCGGCGGTACGCCTCCAGCCGCCACTCCAGCATCCAGGTCGGCTCGCTCTTCTTGGCCGAGATGAAGCGGATCGTGTCTTCCGACAGCCCCTTCGGAGCCTTCTCGGACTCGATGACGGTCTCGAATCCGTAGCGATATTGATCGACGTCGATGCCCTTGACCCGATCAATGGTCTCCTGAACCGCTGCCATCTCTCACTCCGCTTGCAATGTTTCCGTCGTGGCCCGCGTCAGGCGGGCACGCAGGTGTCCGGCACCGGACAGACGGCAGCGCATTGCGGCGCGTCGAAGTGGCCCTCGCACTCCGTGCACTTCTTCGGATCGATGATGTACATGTCGTTCTTCAGCCGGATGGCCGCATTCGGACATTCGAACTCGCAAGCCCCGCAGACCGTGCATTGTGAGGCGATGATCTTGTAGGTCATGTGCAGCTCCCCGCGATCCCTGCGACATCGGACGACGTCATTCACGGGGTATCTTTCAAGCCGCGTGCCAGAGAGCATTTGGTTGATTTCTAAGGAGGATTCTAAAGATCGCCACGCCGGTCAGCTGTCGCTCTCCCGACAGCATGTCGCAAGTGCGACAGGGCGGGAGCAGCGTGTCGTCGGAGGCGAGGTCTCACTGCGCAATTATCCGATGTCGCCTCGCGCGCGAACGCCGGTCGTGGCCCAGGTCTCTCCTCCGTCATTCCGGGGTGTGCGCAACACGAGCCCAGAATCCATCGTGCGGCAGATCGCGCGGCGAAATGGATTCCGGGCTCGTCGCGCTTCGCGCGTCGCCCCGGAATGACGGAGGAGATTGGGGCAGCGCCGGAGCGTCAAAGTCCAAACGAAAAAGAGCGCGCTACTGCGCGCCCTTCGATCCCATCAAGCCGCCGCTGCTCAGAACCGCTTCACCTCGATATTGTGCTTCTTCAGCGCGTAGCCGATCTGACGCGGCGTGAGGCCGAGCAGGCGCGCGGCCTTGGCCTGGACCCAGCCGGACCGCTCCATCGCCTGCACGATGCGGTCGCGCTCCGGCACCGCGCCGCCCTCCATGCTCTCGGAATACTCGCCGTCATCGGCATCGATGGCCGGCAACTCGACGGGAGCCTCGATCGGCGCCGACGTCCGCGGCAGGATCGGCAGCGGCACCATGGGCTGGCCGCGCGGCGGCGGCGGGGTTACCGTGTTACCCTTCCACAGGATCGCCGACATGCACTCGTTGCGGCTGCAGGCGAAGTCGTCCATGCTGATCGCCGAGCCCGTTGCCATGGTCGCGGTCCGTTGCACGCAGTTCTCCAGTTCGCGCACATTGCCGGGGAAGCCGCAATGCATCAGCACCTCGATCGCGCTGACGTCGAACGTCAGGTCGCGCTCGTTCTCGCAATTGAAGCGGCGCAGGAACTCGCGCGCCAGCTGCGGAATGTCGCTGCGACGCTCGCGCAACGGCGGCAATTTGATCGGCACCACGCTGATCCGGTAGTAGAGGTCGGCGCGGAACTCGTTGCGCGACACCGCCTCTTCGAGGTTGCGGTTGGTGGCGGTGACGATGCGGACATCGACCTTGATGGTCTGATTGCCGCCGACGCGCTCGAACTCCTGCTCCTGCAACACGCGCAGGAGCTTGGCCTGGAACGCCGGCGAGATCTCACCGATCTCGTCGAGGAACAAGGTGCCCTTGTCGGCCAGTTCGAAGCGGCCCTTGCGCGCGTTGATCGCGCCGGTGAAGGCGCCCTTCTCATGGCCGAACAGCTCCGACTCGAGCACCGTCTCTGGCAATGCGGCGCAGTTGATCTTGATGAACGGCCGCTTGGCGCGATTGGACAGTTCATGGATCGCCTTCGCCACCAGCTCCTTGCCGGTGCCGGATTCGCCGCGCAGCAGCACCGGCGCATTCGACTTGGCGACGACATTGATCTTCTCCAACAATGCGCGCAGCGCCGGGCTGTCGCCGACGATGCCGTCGACCAGCACCTTCTTGCGATCCTTCGGCGCCGGCTTCAGCTCCGACAGCTCCTTCTGCAGCCGGTGGCTTTCCGCCATCAGCCGCTCGCGGTCACGCGCGACGACCCGATGAAGCTTGATGGTCTGGCCGATCAGGTTGGCGACCATGGTCAGGAAGCGAACGTCGGAATCGAGCCGGAACACGGCGCGGCCGTCCCAGACACGATCGATCGTCAGCGTGCCGACGACGCGCTGGTCGATGCGGATGGGAACGCCAAGGAAGGAGACGCGGGTGTCGGCACCGACGCCGAGCGTGACCGCGTCGGCGGCGCTGAAGGCGGGATGATCGGCGACGTTCTCCGCGATCAGCGGCACGGCGGTGGCGACGATCTGGTCGATCGCCTTCTGCGGCAGACGTTCGCGATAGCGCTGATCGCTGCCTTCGCTCCACCCGGCCCCCACCGCAAGATCGGGAATGCCGTCATCGGCGAGCAGCGACACCACGCCGTGACGCATCTGCATGAAGGACTGCAGCAGGTTGACGACATTGGCGAGGGTGATCTCCAACCGCGTCGGCGCCGCCAGGATCTTC
Organism: Bradyrhizobium sp. SZCCHNS3016; assembly: GCF_032484535.1. NCBI lineage: Bacteria > Pseudomonadati > Pseudomonadota > Alphaproteobacteria > Hyphomicrobiales > Nitrobacteraceae > Bradyrhizobium > Bradyrhizobium sp. SZCCHNS3016. The sequence goes on along the minus strand of NZ_JAUETE010000001.1, from coordinate 674,471 downwards.
GAGATTTCGAAAATGCCTGTCAGGGCGATCTCGCTGAGCGGGATCGGAGCGGCGTTGGACCTGACGTCCTGAGCTTCGACCTGACGTGTTTCCGTTTGGACCATGGCCGCTTCTCTGATCGTCACGAACGCCTCGGTGAAGCCGCCCGTGATTGTAGGTGTTCTAACATCCTCCCCCAACTGCAGATGATTGTCGTGCCTAACTTTGCTGCATTGCCGCAGAAGTAGTGTGCAACGGACAGAACAGAAAAGCTGCAGGCTTTCATGATGTTAACAAATTAGTTTGCACCCGTCACGATGCGTGCATTGCACGTCCGCGCGGGCGGCAAAAACGGTGCGCCTAACGATTTCGCGTTGTCTTCTCGACACCTAATATCCGTGCATCCGTCGGCCTGTTTGCGACCGGATCGCAACGGACTGCACTGAACACCAACTTTCCACTTTCGGCCCGCCGCTCGTCTCCTTCGGCGGCCAGCCACGGCATGACGCGTTCACATCTGCGTGTCGGCCGCGCGCGGCGGTGATCAACCTAGAGGTGCTGCCCCCCATTGATCTGAATCTCCTCGCCGGTCACGTAGCTCGCCGCATCCGAGCACAGGAAGAACAGCACCTTGGCGACCTCCTCCGGAGCGCCGATCCGGCGCATCGGGATCAGCGGCGAGAACCGCGCCTCGGTCTCCGGGGACACCATCTCGGTCTTGATCTCGCCGGGCGCGATGGCGTTGACGCGGATGCCATGCGGCGCGAAGTCGTGCGCCATCTCGCGGGTCAGGCAGGCGAGCGCCGCCTTCGAGGTCGCATAGGCGGTGCCCGCAAACGGATGGACGCGGGTGCCGACGATCGACGTCACGTTGACGACCGCGCCCTGCCCGCGCTTCAGCTCCTCGAACAGCCCGCGCGCGAGTAAGATCGGTCCGAGAAAGTTGACGTGAAAGACGGTCATCCAGGTCTCGACCGAAGTCGACAGCGAATCCAGCCGGCCGCCGTCGCCGGCCTTCGGAGAGATCGCGGCATTGTTGATCAAGGCATGCAGCGGCGCGCCGTCGAGCCGCTGCTTGATGTCGGCAATCGCGCGCGGGATCGCCTTGCGATCGCTGAGATCGACCTGGACGTGGTTGTCGGGACCGGCGTCCCACGGACAGCGAGCACCGTCGAACGGCTGGCGCGAGCAGGTGATGATGCGCCAGCCGGCGTCGGAGAACAGCTTTGCGGTCGCATGACCGATGCCGCGCGAGCCGCCGGTCAGCACGAGCGTTTTCTGCTCGGTGCGCCCGGGCCGCTCGGCGGCCGCCATGTCTCGATGGAACGGGCACGCCGCGATGGTCTCGGCCGCCGCCATGGCGGGCTCGCGGACGTCCTGGTCGAGATCGAGACTCACCTCATCCGTCCTGATCCTGCGCCGCAACGCCACTAGGACGCCGGCTGCCAAGCTTCGGCTGCTGCCTTTGCCTCAGACGTGGTCTGGGCGCAGGCTCCGCGACGATCGGAAATATCAGCGGTATCGCCATGCGCCGGTTGTGCAGATTCCGGGCCAGCGAAAACGGCGAGCAAAGCAGCCCTTTTCTGTCGGGTTCGCGACAGATTGGCGCGTTCTGGACACATCCAGCGTCGGCTTTGTGCTGCGTCCTTTGCAAGACCTTCAAAGAGCGATCGTTTTCAAAACGATGGCTGATGGTCCAACTCTTGCTCGACGGATTTGATCATTCGAACGGGAAGACGGCTTGCCAGCCGCACGACGACAGCCACGAGACGCCAACGCCGCATGAACCGGGACATGGGGACGAATGCAGTGCGCTTCGCCGTGGTCCTCGGGACCAACGACGTCGCGTCCGCGATCGGCGTGCATCTGCATCGTGCGGGCTTCTGCGTGGTGCTGTCGCATGATCCCAATCCGCCGGTCATGCGCCGCAAGATGGCGTTTCACGACGCCCTGTTCGGCGACACCGTCCGCATCGAGAACGTGACCGGCGAGCGCATCGAGAGCACGATGGAGGTGTTCAAGGCGCTCGGCGATCCCCGGCACGTCCTGGTCACCCCGCTCGGGCTGCTCGATCTCCTGCCGGTCCGTACCATCGACGTCCTGATCGACGCGCGGATGCAGAGGCGCGAGGTGACCCCGAATTTGCGCGGCATGACGCGGCTCTCGATCGGCATCGGTCCGGGCTTCTCGCCATCAGCCAATTGCGATGTCGCGATCGAGACCCGGCCGGACCGGCTCGGCCAGATCGTGCGCGAGGGCTGGACGCTGGCAACCGATGATGTCGGCGCGCTCGTCGGCGTCGAGCGCCTGGTGCGTTCGCCGCATGAGGGCCGATGGCATACCCCGATCGAGATCGGCACGCGCATCTACAAGGGCTTCGTGATCGGCCATCTCTCCGGCGCACCGGTCACGGCCCCTTATGACGGCATCCTGCGCGGCATCGTCCGCGACGGCAGCGACGTGCCGGCCGGCATCGCGCTTGCCGAGATCGATCCACGCGGCCGCCATGCGCAATGGACCGGGATCGATACGCAGGGACAGGCGCTCGCCCAGGCGACGCTGGCCACAATACGCCTGCACGCCGCAAACTGCATCAGGACGAGCGCGAGCGTGCCCGCCGATCAGATCGTTTCGAACGATTCTGATTAGCCCGTATCCGGCGCGCCGACCTTGGCATCCCGGTTGCTTATCGTTTGCAGGAGCGAGCAACAGCCATGATCATCTGTTCCTGCAACGTCATCAGCGACACGGCCATTCGCAACATCGTCACGGCAGCCGACATCACCTTCGGCTCGCCGGCGCAAGTGTATGATTGTCTCGGCTGCACGGTCCAATGCGGCCTCTGCTCACGCTCGGTGAAGCGGATTCTCGACGAGCGGCAGGGTGATAGGGCCGCTGCGGCGGTGTGGCCGGTGCAGGCCGAGCCCGCGCCATGCGCGATGATGTCGGTGGCCTGAGGCGATCACAGCGCACGACATGGCACATCGCGCGCTGTCGGATGTCGGACAAATGCGACAGGCGCGTGCCCCCCAGCGGATCGATCGGATGAGCGGCTTACCGTCGGTCGCCGCGCGTCGCGACCGACGCGCAGCTCGAACATCACATGAGGCCTACAGTGCTCGCAGGCGCAACGTAGCGCGTCTCAATGGGTCTTCGTCTCGGCCCATTTCTCCAGGTCGTTCTCGGAATCGGAGCGCTGCTCCTTCTCAGGGTTTCCGGTCCAGGGCTTGTCCGTCTGCTTGATCGATCCGCCGTCGGTTCGCTGGCGCGGATCGTCCTTCGGTGTTTCCTTGCTCATCAGCTCGTCCTTGCTCTGCTCGCACTCACCCCGGCAGGATTGTCGGCGGCGGCGCCGTCGCCTCGTCGCGGAGCTCGCTCAGCTCGCGGATCTCTCGCTCGGCCTGATACCAGAACTCATCGTCGCGGCCGTCAGGCCGGCCGGCCTGCTCCCAGAGTTCGTGAGCGCGCGTGCGAATCCTCTCCTGAAGTTCAGTGTCGCTGGTCCGATCCATGGTTCTCCCTCGCATGAGGCTGCTCGACGGCGTGAGCTTGCGTGGCAATCATCAGAACGAGACGAAGTTCCAAGGCACGGCCGCGCACAGGCGATCCGCCGCAGCGGCGCGGCGAGAGGAAGCGGCTCACGGCCTCTTCAGCTCAGATTGACCGGCATGAAGCAGCGGATCGAGGTGCCGAGCGATCCCTTGATCGGCCACACCATGGTGCGCCCGGCGCGGTTGGGCTCGGTGATCACGGCATCGTCCGGGATGACGATCCATTCGCCATCGAGCGCTCCGGGCTGCGGCTCACGCGGATCGCAAGTCGCTCGTTGAATGCGGCGTCGGGTGGTTCGTTCCCAGCGGCCGAACTCACGCCGCGTCGGCCGGCACCATGGCCTCGATCGTGACGCCCGTGCCGGTGGAGGCCACCGTCAGCGTGCCGCCGAGCGCCAGCAGCCGCTCGCGCATGCCGGTGAGGCCGAAGCCGAGCTTGTGCTCCGGGCTGAACCCGCGGCCGTCGTCGCGGACGCGCACCCGCGTGTAGCTGCGGCGGTGGCCGGCCATCGTCTGCTGCAGCGGCTCGATGGTGACGTCGACCGCGGTGGCCTCGGCGTGGCGGAACACGTTGGTCAGCGCTTCCTGCACCACCCGGTAGATCGTCAGCTCCGCCGTCTCATTGCTGCGCACGACCATGTCGGTGAACCTGGTCTCGATCACGACCTCCGGCCTTGACTCCTGCCACAGCCGCACCAATGCGCCGAGCGCCTCGCGCAAGCCCAGCTCGGCGAGACCCACGGGCCGCAGCCGCTCGAGGATGCGGCGGTTGAACTGCTGCACGGCGTTGACCTGGTCGAGGATCGCCTGGCCGTGCCGGCGCATCGCCGCGACGTCGAGCGTCGCAGCCTCCGGCAGCCGCATCAGCGCACTGGCATGGGCGCGCAGCGCGAATAGATGCGGCCCGAACTCGTCATGCAGCTCGCGCGCGATCTCCTTGCGCTCGTGGTCCTGCAACGACACCGTGCGCTCGGCCAGACGGCGCTTCTCCTCCACCGCCTCGCCGAGCGCGCCGGCGAGATGGTTGAGCTTGGCGCAGAGTGCCGCGAGCTCGGGCGCGCCGCCCGGCTTGACGCGGGTATCATAGGCGCCGGCCTCGATCCGGCTCATCGCCTCCGATAGATCCGCCAGCGGCGCCAGCGCGCGGCCGACCACGAGCATGGTGATCGCGAACAACGCCAGCCCGACCAGCGAGCTGACGACGAGCTGGGTGACGATGCCGTCCCAGATCTCCGCGATCTCGTCGTCGGGATGCGACGTGATCACCAGCGTGTCGCTCCGGCCGGCGACGATGACCGGCATGCTGACCGAGGTCTTGTCGGGATGCACCAGTGCGATGAACCATGCCGGCGCCGCGCGGCCGACGCCCGGAGAGGGCGGGGTCTGCGCCGGCATGCCCTGCCGTCTCACGCTGACGTGACGAAGCTGTCGGAGATCACCGACGATCCGATCGAGGCGCGCGCTCGGATCCGGCGCGTCGTTGACCTCGTCCATGATGGTCTCGACGAAGGCCCGCGTCAGGCGGATGACGCTCTGGTCCTCGGCCAGCACGCGCGGCGCCGCCTCCAGCACGAGACGGCCGATGTTGATGGCGAGGCCCAGCGTCAGCAGCAGCGCCAGCAGCACGTTGATGCGGGTCCGCAACGACCAATTCTGCCACATTCTCTCCGCCTCAAAGCCACCGGGTTTCACGCGTCCTCACATTGACAGACAAATCCGCCGGCGATCTAATTGCAACATGATGCCAGACCGCGCAGCATGCATCCATGATGCATCGCAACAATGACGCGAGTTGGAAGTCCGGGACCCCAAGGCCATGCGCGTACTGATCGTCGATGACCATCCCATTGTGGCATCAGGCTGCCGGGCCCTGCTCTCGACCGATCCGGACCTCGAGCTGCTCGAGGCCGCCGACGCCGAGAGCGGCGAAGCCAGCTTCATCGCGCGCCGGCCGGACGTCTGCGTCGTCGACATCAACCTGCCGACCGTCTCCGGCTTCGAGCTGGCGCGGCGCATCCTCGCCCACGATGCCAACGCCCGGCTGATCATGTTCAGCATGAACGACGATCCAGTGTTCGCGGCGCGCGCCATCGACATCGGCGCCAAGGGCTACGTCTCCAAGAGCGGCGACCCGAACGATCTCGCCGAGGCGATCCGCGAGGTCGCGCGCGGCGGCAGCTATCTGCCGCCGGCGATCGCCCGCAGCATCGCCTTCGCGGGCGCCGCGGTCGCGCAGAGCCCGCTGGCGAAGCTGACCTCGCGCGAACTCGAGATCCTCCGCCTGCTCAGCGCCGGCAAGAGCCTGTCCGAGATTGCCTGGCTGATCCACTCGTCCTACAAGACCGTCGCCAACACCTCCTCGATCATCCGCCAGAAGCTCGGCGTGCGAACATCCGGCGAGTTGGTGCGTTTGGCGATCGAGAACGGCGTCGCTTGACTCGCCCCGATTGAACGACGCAGCTTGACACGCGTTGGCGGCACGCGCGCCAGCGGCCCGACATCATTGCCGAACAGGTGATCCCATGACCCTCACGACCGTCTCCCAGAACAAATCCCATGGCGGCGTCCAGGGCGTCTATCGCCACGCCAGCCAGGAGACCAAGACCGAGATGACGTTCTCGGTGTTCGTGCCGCCGCATGCCGACGGCGCGAAGCTGCCGGTCGTCTGGTATCTCTCCGGCCTGACCTGCACCCACGCCAACGTCACCGAAAAGGGCGAGTTTCGCGCCGCCTGCGCCGAGCTCGGCCTGATCTTCGTGGCGCCCGACACTTCGCCGCGCGGCGACGGCGTGCCCGGCGATCCCAACAATGCCTATGACTTCGGCCTCGGCGCCGGCTTCTATGTCGACGCGACGCAGGAGCCGTTCGCGAAGAACTACCGCATGTGGAGCTACGTCACCGAGGAGCTGCCGAGCGTGGTCGCGGCGAGCTTCCCGGTCGACCCGCGCCGGCAGTCGGTGATGGGCCACTCGATGGGCGGCCATGGCGCACTCACCGTGGCGCTGCGCAACCCGGACCGCTACCGCGCGGCCAGCGCGTTCTCGCCGATCGTCGCGCCCTCGCAGGTGCCGTGGGGCGAGAAGGCCCTGGGCGGCTATCTCGGCGCCGACAAGGCGGCGTGGCGCAAGCACGATGCGGTGGCGCTGATCGAGGATGGCGCGCGCGTCTCCGACCTGCTGGTCGATGTCGGCACCGCCGATCAGTTCCTGACCCAGCAGCTGCGCCCCGAGCTGCTGAAGGCGGCGTGCGAGAAAGCGAACATCCCGCTCTTGCTGCGCAAGCAGGAAGGCTACGACCACAGCTACTACTTCATCTCGACCTACATGGCCGATCACCTGCGCTGGCACGCCGCGCGGCTCGGCCGCTGACGTCAGCCGCGGCCGATTTGGCCGACGGGCGCGATCATGCCCCCGTCGAGCCGATTTGATCGTCCTCAGCTCCCGGCCTTCCCTGCGCCTCTTGTTTTCCAAGGGGCGACCGGCACGCAAAGCTCGGGCGTCATCCGCCGCGAGAATGCACCGTCATATCTCGTCGGCTACTGCGCCTGCGGCGCACCGTAGTTCGGCGCCAGCAGGCGGTTGCGGACGAGCCAAGCCATGGTGCGCGTCCAGGATTCGTCGGTGTTGCCGCGCATATCCGCAGTCATCGCCGCGACCGGCTTGCCGGTGTGAACGTCGCGCAGATAGATGTTCATATTAAGGATGAGATTGGAGACCTTCTGCACCGTCCCGGTGATGGCGAGATCGGCGCCGATGTCGCCCGCGAGCTTGACGTCGCAGCCGCCGCAAGCCTGAAGATTGCTGTGGTGCGCCGCATCGTTAACAGGAGCGATGTCGAGCACGCGAAAACGTCCGGAGTCCTGCAGCGCCGCGCGCAGTTGCTCGGCCGCATGCGCCAGCCTGTTCTGCTCGTCCTGGCGCGGGCCCTGCACCTCGCCCTGCAGGCTGGTGTCGATCAGCTCGAAGTCGAACACCGCCACCTTGGTCGGCTCGGCATGCACTGATGTCGCAGACATCAGGATCAGGAACGCGGGGAGAACGGCAAGTTTCAAGGTCGTGATCCGAAATGACGCGACAGCGGCCAAAAGTGGGGTTGAAAGCTAGGCCAATTCGTTCATCTTGCAAGACGAAACCTCGCCGGACAAGGACGAGGGAACAATGGGAGGACATGTGGTCCTGGGAGTTCTGGCCCGATCTCTGATGGGCGCGATCGGCCTCATCGCCGCCGCAACTGCCGCCAGCGCGGCGGATCCGGTCGACATCGCGATCGGCTATCTCGGCCGCGCCAGCGTGCCGCAGACCTTGTCGCCGCTCGACCAGCCTGCGGCCGATGATGGCGTGGCCGGCGCGAAGCTCGCGATCGAGGACAACAACACCACCGGCAAGTTCCTCAACCAGCGCTTCACTTTGATCGACCGCCGCGTCAAGGATGACGAGGACGCCGCGCAGGCCGCCAATGAGCTCGCCGGCAAGACGGGATTCGTCCTCGTGGACCTGCCGGCAGATGCGCTGCTGAAGGTCGCAGATGCGTTGCGGGGCCGCGGCGTCACCCTGCTCAATGTCGGCGCCACCGACGACCGCCTGCGTGAGCAGGACTGCCGCGCCAACGTCATCCATGTCGCACCGACGCGCTCGATGCTGGCCGACGGCCTGGCGCAATATCTGGTCTGGAAGCAGTGGAAGCGCTGGCTGCTCGTCACCGGTTCGCACGACAACGACAGACTGTTCGCCGACGCGCTGCGCCGCGCCGCCACCCGCTTCGGCGCCAAGATCGTCGAGGAGCGCACCTTCGCGGACACCGGCGGCGCGCGCCGCACCGACAGCGGTGTGACCTTGATCCAGCGCCAGATGCCGGTGTTCACGCAGAAGGCGCCGGCCTATGACGTGCTGGTCACCGCCGACGAGAGCGAGGTATTCGCCAACTATCTGCCCTACCGCACCTGGGATCCGCGCCCCGTCGCGGGCTCCGCCGGCCTGCGGCCGACCAGCTGGGATCCGGCACAGGACCAGTGGGGGGCGACGCAATTGCAGAACCGCTTCATGAAGCTCGCCTCGCGCCGCATGGACGCCTTGGACATGCAGGCCTGGATGGCCGTGCGCATGGTCGGCGAGGCCGCCTCGCGCACCAACTCCGGCGACGCCAAGACGATGACCGACTACCTCAAGGGCCCGAACTTCACCATCGCCGCCTTCAAGGGCACCCGCCTCTCGCTGCGCGACTGGAACCTGCAATTGCGCCAGCCGATCCTGCTTGCCGACGGCCGCATGATCGTCTCGGTCTCGCCGCAGGAGGGCTTTCTGCACCAGGTCTCCGAACTCGACACGCTCGGCGTCGACCGCCCCGAAACCAAGTGCAAGCTGCAATGATGTCGGATCGAACCATGCTGATGGAAATGCTTAGTCCGACACGTTGGTGCAAATCCTTTGAGGCCGCTGGCCGCTGGCCTCATGGTTCGAGACGCGCCGAAGCCGGCGCTCCTCACCATGAGGGTTTAGCACCGAGGCCGGTGCTAAACATTGACCATGAGGAGCGTCCTTATGGAGAGGGTCTCCACCGTTCTGGTCTCGACGAAGAGAGTCTTGGATCTCACCGCACACACAGCCCTCGTCCTGAGGAGCCCGCCGCAGGCGGGCGTCTCGAAGGACGGCCACGACATCGGATGCACTTCAGCACAGCAGCCTGCCTGCTCACCGCCGCGCTATCACTGGCCCACACAGCCCCCGCCTCCGCCTACGTCGCCTTCGTGTCCAACGAGAAGGGCAACACCGTCTCCGTCATCGACACCGACACCTGGACGGTCACCAAGACCATCAAGGTCGGGCAGCGGCCGCGCGGCATTGCGTTCACCCGCGATGGCAAGTTCGTGATGGTCGCGGTCGGTGACGACGACACCATCCAGGTGATCGATGCCAAGAAGATGGAGGTGGTGGACACCCTGCCCTCCGGTCCCGATCCCGAATTGTTCGCGCAGGACGCCGCCGGCAAGACGCTCTATGTCGCCAACGAGAACGACAACACGGTCACGGTGCTCGACCTCGAGAAGCGCGTCCGCATCGGCGACGTCCAGGTCGGCGTCGAGCCGGAGGGCATGATGCTCAGCCCGGACGGCAAGATCCTGATCTGCACCTCCGAAACCACCAACATGGCGCATTTCATCGACACGGCGACCCGCAAGATCGTCGCCAATGTGCTGGTCGATGCGCGGCCGCGCTTTGCCGAGTTCAAGAGCGACGGCTCGGAGCTGTGGGTCTCGGCCGAGATCGGCGGCACCGTCTCGATCATCGACCCCGCCAAGCGCGAGGTCACCGGCAAGATCAAGTTCGCCGTGCCCGGCCTGCGCAGCGAGGCGATCCAGCCGGTCGGCATCGCCCTGACCAAGGACGGCAAGACCGGCTTCGTTGCGCTCGGCCCGGCCAACCGTGTCGCCGTCGTCGACGGCGCCACCCACGAGGTGAAGAAATATCTCCTGGTCGGCCAGCGCGTCTGGCACATGGAGTTCACGCCGGATGAGAAATATCTTCTGGTCACCAACGGCGTCTCCAACGACGTCTCGGTGATCGACGTCGCCGCGCAGAAGGTGATCAAGACCATCCAGGTCGGCGAGCTGCCCTGGGGCATCACGATTGCACAGCCATGACGACGCAGAACGCACCCGCTCTCGACTCGACAGGCTCTGCATCGCAGACGGCGCCCGAGCAGGTCCCGGCGCTGTCGGTCGCCGGCGTCAGCCATTCCTACGGTGCACGCAAGGCGCTCAACGACGTCAGCTTCGCCGTCCAGCCTGCGAGCTTCACCGCCCTGCTCGGCCTCAACGGCGCCGGCAAGAGCACGCTGTTCTCGCTCATCACGCGGCTGTTCGCGGTGCAGACCGGCCAGATCGGCATTTTCGGCCATGACATCGGCCGGACGCCGGGCGAAGCGCTGCGACTGCTCGGCGTCGTGTTCCAGCCGCGCACGCTCGATCTCGATCTGTCGCTGACCCAGAACCTGCTCTATCACGCCGCGCTGCACGGCATCGCCCGCCGCGAGGCCCGCGCGCGCAGCGAGGAGCTGCTGGCGCGGATCGGCCTCGCCGACCGCGCCGGCAACAAGGTGCGCGACCTCTCCGGCGGCCAGATGCGCCGGCTGGAGATTGCTCGCGCCCTGCTGCACCGGCCGCGCCTCTTGCTGCTCGACGAGGCCACCGTCGGCCTCGACGTCAAGGCGCGCGCCGACATCGTCGGTCACGTCCGTCAGCTCGTCGCCGAGCAGGGCATCGGCGTGCTCTGGGCGACGCATCTGTTCGATGAGATCGCCGCGACCGACGATCTCGTGGTGCTGCATCAAGGCCGCGTGCTGGCGCGCGGGCCCGTCCCGCAGGTCATTGCCGAGGCCGGTGCGACCGACGTCAACGCGGCGTTCGCGCGGCTGACGACCCAGGCCAGTCCGGCGCGGAGCTCCGAGCCATGACCGTCACCACCGTGCACGCCCCCCCACCCACACGCAGCGGCTTCTCGGCCGGCGAATACATCACCTGCCTCACCGGCATCGTCTGGCGCGAGGGCCTGCGCTTCCTGCATCAGCGCGAGCGCTTCGTCTCGGCGCTGGTGCGGCCGCTGGTCTGGCTGTTCATCTTCGCCGCCGGCTTCCGCCAGGTGCTGGGCATCTCGATCATTCCGCCGTACGAGACCTACATCCTTTATGAGGTCTATATCGCACCCGGCCTGATGGCGATGATCCAGTTGTTCAACGGCATGCAGTCGTCGCTGTCGATGGTCTATGACCGCGAGATGGGCAACATGCGCACCTTGCTGGTGAGCCCGCTGCCGCGCGGCTATCTCCTGTTCTGCAAGCTGCTCGCCGGCACCGCCGTCTCGGTGCTGCAGGTCTATGCGTTTCTCGCCATCGCCTGGTTCTGGGACATCACCCCGCCGCCGATGGGCTATCTGACGGTGCTGCCGGCGCTGATCCTGTCCGGCCTGATGCTCGGCGCGCTGGGCATGCTGATTTCCTCCGGCATCAAGCAGCTCGAGAATTTCGCCGGCGTCATGAACTTCGTGATCTTCCCGATGTTCTTCGCCTCATCGGCGCTCTACCCGCTCTGGCGGGTCGAGGAAGGCAGTCCCTGGCTGGCTTATCTCTGCGAAGCCAACCCCTTCACCCACGCGGTCGAGCTCATCCGCTTTGCGCTGTACGGCAAGCTGAACTGGGTTTCGCTCGCGGTGGTCGGCGGCTGCACCGCCGTATTCATGATCGGCGCGATCCTGGCCTATGATCCGTCGCGGGGTTTTGTCAGGCGTGGTCCCGGAGGCGAGGCATGAGGTTGAGAACGATACTGGCGGCCGTCGCCATCGCTGTGTCAGCCAGTGCTGCGCAAGCCGCCGATCCGCGCTATCAGGATTGGCCCTGCCCGCAGGCCAAGGTGCCGGAAATCTCCATCGCGGCGGTGTGGTCCGGCCCGCCGATCGACGATGTCGGCGCGAGCTGGAAGAACGATGTGAAGGTGGCCGAGCTCGTCGCCAAGCTTGCCGCGCGCCGTATCCCGCTGGAGCAGGCCCAGAAGGACGTGGCCGATTTCCTGACCGGAACGTCCGAGGAGAAGACACGCAAGGGCAAGCTGCTGTTCGTCGGGCTGTTCGACACGCTGAACGCGCAGCGGACATCGGTCATGAACGGCCTCGAGCGCGTCATGCGCAAGCAGCGCGAGGCCGTCGACAAAGTGCGCGGCGACACGATCAAGCTGCAGGAGATGCAGAGCAGCGCCGTGCCGGATCAGGCCAAGGTCGAGGAAATGACCAACCAGTTGAACTGGGAGACGCGCATCTTCGAGGATCGGCGTCGCGTGATGAAGTTCGTCTGCGAGGTGCCGACCGCAATCGACCAGCGCCTGTTCGCGCTGGCCCGGGAGATCCAGCAGGAGATGGAGTAGCTGTTTTGATGCGCTCCCGCCGCCCTCCCCGCTCACTCCTCAGGCCGCGGCTCAGGCTGCGTCTGCTGCAGCGGCAGGTCGGCGCGGCTCCAGCCGTCGGTCCCGTCCGGATACCACGCGACATTGCGATAGCCGTAGGTCAGCGCGCGCTTGGCGGCATTCCACGACATCCAGCAATCCTCGAGGCAGTAGAACACGAGCAGACGACCGAGGTCGCCGCCCGATGCGTGCGCCAGCCCGCGCTTCAGATAGTCCTCAGTCTGGGGCGCCAGCACACCATAGCCGGTGTCGGGCAGCCACATGCTGCCGGGAATGTCCAGGCGCGGCTGCTCGCGCCACACCGTCCCGGCCGGCAGGTTCTTCGGCTTGGGCGGCCGCGGCAACACATCGACGAAGACGGCGGACTTCGCGCGCCAGATCGCCTCGGTCTCCCGCGTCGACAGCACGCGCGCTCCGCTCAGGGTCGTCGGCACCGGCGCGCGATAGTTCTCGGTGCGATAGCTGTCCGGCTCCGGCACGAGATCATCGGCCCGCACCGCCACGGCAATCAGCAGCACACCTGCCAATGCCGCAGCGCTGAGCCGACCGATCATGGCTTCGCCGCAGCCTCGGCGGTGATCAGATGATTGCTCTCGTCCAGCAGCGGCACCCCGAAGTCCAGCAGGATCTTGTTGATCTCCCCCTGGTTCTCCTGGATCAGCTTGTTGAGCTGACGGCGCCAGTTCTGGTCCGCGCCACGGACACCCATGGCGATGCGATAGATCAGCTTCGGCCCGCTGGTCTCTTTCACCAGCGGCGTCACGTGCAGCCGCGGGCTCGCCTGCTTGGCGTAGTACCCTGCCATCGGGCCCCACAGCACGCCGGCATCGATATCGCCGGACTTCAGATCGTTGATCATCGCCTCCGCCGACGAATCGACGCGGGTGTCGATCATCAGCGGGTAGGGCTTTGCGGTCGGCATCAGCCCGGCCAGCGCCATGTTGGTCGCCGGCGGCGTGCCCGCCACGATGCCGATGTGCTTGCCCTTGAGCTTGGCATCCTCCAGCGTCGTCACATCGGCGAGATCGGAGCCCGGCTTGGTCACGATCGCGTAGGCCGTGCGGTAATAGGGGCTGGTGCTCTGCACCAGGTCATCCCCTTGGGGAAAGCCCATGATCACGTCGCAACGGTGCGAGCCGAGCGTCATGCGCACGAATCCGGTGGCCTGCGGGAAGAACGTGTAGTCCACCTTCTTCTGCAGCTTGGCGGCAAAGAGCTCGGCCAGCTTGTTCTCGAAGCCGTCGCCCTTCTCGTTCGAGAACGGCAGATTGCGCGGATCGGCGCAGACCCTGAGCACCTTGGCATCGACCAGCTCGATCGACAGGTCCAGGCCATCATTGCTCTGCGCGAAAGCGGCGGCCGGTCCGAGCAGAGTGAGCCCCGCGGCAACGGCCAGCGAGCAGGCAAGTTTGTGACGCTTCGTCATCCGTATTTCCATCCCTATCGAACGCATCGCGGTATTTTTGAAAATGCTAGGCCGCCGGCCGCTCCGGTGCAACAGCCGCCGTCATCGCGAAGAGTTGACCCATTGCTGCACCGCAACGTCCATCGCCTGACGCACACCTCTCACGCGAGCAAGGCAAGCCGATGGTGAGACAACTGATCATCGCGATCACCGCCTGGGGGGCGCTGGCGCTCGGCAGCGCCGCTCTTGCCATGCCGCCGGAACTCGAGGTCAGCGAGATCGCGCCCGGCGTGTTCGTTCACATCGGCCAGACCGCGCTGATGAACGCGGCGAACGAGGGCGCCATCGCCAATGTCGGTTTCATCGTCGGCAACGACGCGGTCGCCGTGATCGACACCGGCGGCAGCGTCCGCGAAGGCCGCGCGCTGCTGGCAGCGATCCGCGCCCGTACCGCCAAGCCCGTGCGCTACGTCATCAACACCCACGCCCATCCGGATCACGCATTCGGCAACGCGGCATTCGAGGGCGACGGCACGCGCTTCGTCGGCGCCAAGAACCTGCCGCGCGCGCTTGCATTGCGCGGACCGCACTACATCGAGGCGTTCCGGCGCCTGATGGGCGCCGCGCTGATCGACGAGGTCCGTCTCGTCCCCCCGTCGATCCTCGTGGACGACGAGATGATGCTCGACCTCGGCGGCCGTACCCTCACGCTCAAGGCCTGGAGCACCGCGCATAGCGACTGCGACCTGTCCGTCTATGATGACCAGAGCCGGATCTTGTTCGCCGGCGATCTCGTATTCCTGCGTCACATCCCGGTGATGGATGGCAGCCTGCGTGGCTGGATTTCCGACATGGCCGCGCTCGCGACCATCCCGGCCGAGCGCGTCGTCCCGGGCCACGGCCCTGTCAGCCCGTGGCCACTGGCGCTCAGCGACGAGCGTCGCTACCTCGACATATTGGCCCACGACGTTCGCGGGCTGATCAAGGCGGGCAAGCCGATCGCGGACGCCGCTGGGGCCGCCGGATCGGAGCGTGGCAAATGGGAGCTGTTCGACGACTACAATGCCCGCAACGCGACTGCGGCATTCTCGGAAATGGAATGGGAATGAGGGCGGCGACGCGCTATGATAGTTAATTCACCCGACTGCCCGAGGAGGATTGCGCCATGATCCGGCTCCACCTGCCGTCCACCCTGCTTCTCGGGGCATGCCTCGCGTTTGCCTTCGCACCTGCGAAGGCCGCTGATGGTTACGATCCCTGGCCGGGACTAGTCCAGGACATCTTCAACAACAAGGCGATGCAGGACGGCAGCAATGTGCTGTCGATCGAGATGCCGACGCGCGCCGAGGATGCCTCGGTGGTTCCCGTCACCCTGCGCAGCAAACTGTCGCCCGCCGACGAGCGCCGCATCAAGACCATCACGCTGGTGATCGACCAGAATCCCGCGCCCATGGCGGCCAAGTTCACGCTCGGCGCGGACGCCAACGTGACCGCGATCTCGACGCGGGTCCGCGTCAACAACTACACGGATGTGCATGCGGTGGCCGAGTTGACGGATGGTCAGCTCTATGTGGTCAAGACCTTCGTCAAGGCTTCCGGAGGCTGCTCGGCCCCGGCGGCGAAGAATCCGGACGAGGCCAAGGCGCGCATCGGCCAGATGCGCTACCGACAGTTCACGCAAAGCAGCGACGGCGCCACGAGCGGCATCCGCGAAGCGCAGGTCATGGTCGGGCATCCCAACAATTCCGGGCTCCAGATGGACCAGGTGACGCAGCTCTACATTCCGGCCTTCTTCATCGACCGGCTGACGCTGTCGCAGGACGGCAGCCTGGTGCTGTCAGTCGAAGGCGGCATCTCGATCTCGGAGGATCCCAATATCCGCTTCACCTACGTGTCGAACGGCGCCAAGCAATTCCGTGCGGAAGCGAAGGATACGCAGGGCCACGTGTTCGAGCACGACTGGCCGGCCGACGGCTCAGGAACTTGATGCGGCAGAGCGGCAGCGCTTCAGAAGCATCTCACTTCGGCTTCGGCCTGCGCCCGACGGAGATCGTTCAGCGCGGTGGCGGCCTGCTCGGACGTGCGGAACTGGGTGCCGAGAGTGCTGTGCACCTGGGACATGCTGAGGACGGTCTCGGCCGTGACGTAGCGCTCATAGGGAAGGATCGAGGCGATCACGTCGATCGAGCAGGAGCACTGCGCGATCGCCTCCCGGGTCTCGCCATTGGCCTTCATGCAGCCGAACACATATTCGGCCCGCGCGGAGGTCGGATAGTCGTTGAGATCCTCGGCGTGAGCCGACCCGCGCAGCACGATCATGGCAATGAGGGTGGCGACAATCGGTCCTACCGGAACAGCACTACGCATCACAGTCCTCCACGGCATCGCAGCCGAAGCTATGCTAAGAGAATGAGGCTGAAAAGAACACATCTCAAGGAAACGCAGACAGGCTCATGACGCAGATCGGTCGTTTGTTGATGGCGATTATCGCCTGCGCCCTGCTGCCGGTCACGGCATGCTGCGCCGCGGAGACCGTCAAGGTTGCAGTGCAGAAGACCGGCACCTTCGCCTGGGAGCTGGCCGTGATCCGCGCCCGCCAGCTGGACAAGCAGGCGGATATCGCGATCGATGCGGTCGAGCTTGCGAGCCCGGAGGCCGGCAAGATCGCGCTGCGTGCCGGCAATGCCGACATCATGGTATCGGACTGGCTGTGGGTGTCGCGCGAGCGTGCGCTCGGCGCCAAGCTGACCTTCTATCCCTATTCGAGCGCGCTCGGCGCCGTGATGGTGCCGGCGACCTCACCGATCAAGACGCTTGCCGATCTGAAGGGACGCAAGCTCGCGGTGGCCGGCGGACCGCTCGACAAGAGCTGGCTGCTGCTGCAGGCCACGCTCAAGCGCGACGGCGTCGATCTGAAATCGCAGGCGACCATCACCTACGGCGCGCCGCCGCTGCTGGCCGCCAAACTGGCCGACGGCGAGATGGATGCGGGCTTGAACTACTGGAATTTCTGCGCGGCGCTGGAGGCCAAGGGCTTCCGCCGGCTCGCCGGCGTCGAGGACCTGCTGCCGCCATTCGGCGCCAAGGGCCGCACCGCGATGATCGGCTATGTCTTCGACGAGGACTGGGCCGCCAAGCATCGCGATCTCGTCGCACGCTTCCTAACCGTCACGGCCAAGGCCAAGGAGATCCTGGCGACTTCCGACGCCGACTGGCAAACGATCGCCCCGCTGACCGGCGCACAGGACGACGCCACCTTGCGCGTCTATCGCGACCGCTATCGCGAAGGTATTCCGCGCCGGCCGGTGGCCGAGGAAGAGGCCGACGCCCGCGTTCTCTACGGCGTGCTCGCCTCGATCGGCGGCCGCGATCTGGTCGGCCCCGCGGCTGAGCTCAGTCCCGGCACCTACTACAGGGCGGATGCGAGGGATTAGTGCTGCGGCTGTTGTCCTTTGCGCTTCTGCTTGCCACCTGGTGGATTGCCGCGGCTGTCGCCGGCAGCGCCAAGCTGCCATTGCCATCAGCCGTGCTTGCGGTTGCGGTGGCGGAGGCGCGGTCCGGCGCGCTATTTCTGCATCTCGGCGCAACGCTCGCCCGCGTCGCCCTCGCCTTCACTCTGTCGATGACACTCGGCTCGGCAATCGGCTTTTTGATGGGGCGCAGCCAGCTCGCCAACCGCCTCGGCGATCCCTGGCTGATCCTGCTGCTCAATCTGCCGGCGCTGGTGGTGATCGTGCTCGCCTATATCTGGGCCGGTCTCACTGAGGTCGCTGCGATCGCAGCAATCGCGATCAACAAGCTGCCGACGGCCGTCGTCACCTTGCGCGAAGGCGTCCGCGCGCTCGATCCATCGCTCGACGAGATGGCCAAGGTGTTTGCCTTTTCGCGCGGACGCATCCTCCGCCACGTCCTGCTGCCGCAGCTCGCACCTTATATTGCGGCTGCCGCGCGCTCCGGCCTTTCATTGGTCTGGAAGATCGTGCTGGTGGCCGAACTGCTCGGACGGCCCAACGGCATCGGCTTCGAGATCGGCGTCGCCTTCCAGCTGTTCGACATTCCGCTGCTGCTCGCCTACTCGCTCAGCTTTGCTGCCGTGGTGCTGGTGATCGAGGCCGTCATCGTCCAGCCGTTCGAGCAGCGCGCATCGAGGTGGCGGCTCCGTGCGGCTTGAGGTCGATATCAGGTCCAAGAGCTACACCAGCGCCAATGGCAAGCGCCAGGAGGTGATTGCGGGCATTGCTTTTGCGCTGCAGCGGGGCGAGGTCGGCGTCGTCGTCGGCCCCTCCGGCTGCGGCAAGAGCACGATGCTGCGGATTCTCGCCGGTCTGGACAACGACTATCAGGGCCAGGTATCGCGGCCTGAGGGAGCCCGGCTGGCGATGGTTTTCCAGGAGCCGCGGCTGCTGCCGTGGCGATCGGTGGAGGACAACGTCCGGCTGGCAGCGCCCGGTGTCGCCGAGGACAGGCTGGCCGCGATCTTCGGCGTGCTCGAGCTCGAGGGACATCGCAGCCATTTTCCAGGCGAGTTGTCGCTCGGCCTCGCCCGCCGCGTCGCGCTGGCGCGCGCCTTTGCGGTCGAGCCGGATTTCCTCATCCTGGATGAGCCGCTGGCTTCGCTCGACGACGCGCTCGCCGCGCGGCTGCGCGAGGAGATTGCGACGCTGGTGGCCAACAGGCCGATGATCACGCTCCTGGTCACGCACAGCATGGACGACGCGGCGCGACTCGGCGACCGGATCTTCCTGCTATCCTCGCGCCCCGCCCGTCTGCTGCATGCCGTCCCGATTGACCTGCCGCGCGCGCAGCGCAACAACGACACTGTTGCGGCGACCAAAGCCGATCTGGCGCGACTGGATTTTTCCGTGTCATAGTCATGGCAATCAAAGGACATTGGAAACCCAGGGAAATGCCATGAAACGCGGACTCGCCGTGACGGCAACCATTCTGTTCGCCATGCCGCTCGCAGCCGTCGCACAAAGCAAGGGCATCCGGCTTTGGAATCTGACCACCGCAACGATGACCGGCTTTCAGCTCTCTCCGGCCGGCCAGAACAACTGGGGTCCGAACCAGACGCTGAGCGACAAGGACAAGGAGCTCGATCACGACGAACGGCTGAAGCTCACCGGCATCGAGCCTGGGCGCTACGACGCCAAGGTGAGCTATGCCGGCGAGCGGCAGTGCGTCGTACGCGGCCTCGACATCAAGGCCGACGCCGTGATCTCGGTCGCGGACAAGGACCTCAAGGAGTGCACGAAGTAGGCAGCCAGCGTGCCGACGGCCAAGCCGGCCTCAGGCCTTGTCGTTAGTGTGCGGATATTCGCAGCGCCACCGCACTGCCGTCCATTTCGGGTGCTCGCCGATCCACTGGGCGATGTAGGGCGGCGCCTTCATCGCGCATTGCTGCAGGGAGGCGCCGCCATCCGCGAAAACGAGATGCTGCTCCTCGCAGGTGGCCGGAGACAGGACTGCGCAGACGGTGATGACGAGATCGATGGGGCTCATGGCTCGTTGTCCTTCGATAAGCCTGAAGCAACGTACCTGAAACTACGACATCCGGCTGCATCAGTTTCTCTTTGCGCAACAAATTATCCAGCGGAACCAAGGCTGGAACGACCATCCCCGGGCCAAGCCGGCCCTGACGCTTGATCCGAACCGGCAGATCGGCTGCAATGGACTCGGTCGATCGACCTCAAAAAGAGCGAAGGCGGAGGAAGCAGATGCCCAAGGTTCTCGTACTCTACAAGACCCCCAAGAGCGCCGAGGCGTTCGACAAACACTACATGAACGTCCACGTGCCGCTGGCGAAGAAGATTCCCGGCCTGAAGAGCTACGATATCAGCCGCGGCCCCGTGAATGGGCCGACGGGCGCCACCAACATCCACCTCGTTGCCACCCTGGTATTCGATTCGATGCAGGCGCTGCAGGCGGGAATGGGCTCTGCCGAAGGCAAGGCGGCGGCGGGCGATCTGCCCAACTTCGCCGATGGCGGCGTCGATCTGTATATCTTCGACACGCAGGACGTTTGATCCTTGGACGGTCCTCAGGCCGTCACCAACGTTCGGCGGTGTGCCCGTCATACCCGATCGGCCGAGAGGCCGGTCGCCGGGACGATCTCGCGGGTCGTCTGCAGAATGGATCCGCCAAGCCAGTCCGAAGCAAATTTTGCTCTTCGTGGCTTGGCAGACCGCTACGCGCTACTTGCGCGCCGCACAGGCGTACATGTTGATTTCCATGCCAACCGGCACTTCGACGATCTTCGGTGTCTTCCAGGCCATTTCAAGCTCCCAAGTTCGACTATCATTGACTGACGCATTGCTCGCGCCGACGTCGAAGCTAGGACCGCATCAGGGGGAACGCAAGGCTCCGCAACCGTGGAGCATTTCCCAGCGGTTGTCGATCGATTGAACGAAACAAAAATCCAGCCGCCTGGCTGGACGCCGTTCCGCCTCAATCCTCGTAGGACGCGCCCCCTGATCGGGACGGCAGCTTCGCTCACGCACCGCCCGGCTGCACATAGCAGAACACGTATCGATTGCGGCTCAGGAAGATGATGCCGTGCCCCGTCGGATTTCCCTTGTCCCACTTCAGCTTGTGATCGGGGACCTCGATTTCGGTACCGACATCGATGTGCGGACGGCCACGCGGCTCATCGGGACGGTCATCGGTGATGATGACATAGGTCTTGCCGTCGCGGACATGGATAGCATCGGCAAAGTAGGCGTCAGCCTCACCGCAGCATGATGCCGTCGGGACGTCGGGCTGCATCAACGCCTCGTACCAATGGCGCAACGCAGGATCGACCGCTCCCCACTGACCGAGATCACGCGCACTCGCACTCACCCAAAGGCAACAAAGCATGCCGAGCCAAAGGATGGTTCGTCTCATCCGCCTACTCCTCTGTTGTCCCGGCATGATGCAGTGAAGCAATCTTCATGCCGCAACGCAGCATCGGAGCGGTGCCATCATGCCGAACTCGATCAGCGAGCAGCGACAACGACTTGGCTGCTCCGTCCGAATCGAACGAGGAAGGCTTCCCGATGAGACGAGGGTCGTTGCCACCTTTTCGTATTGACGGTTCCTGATTTCGAGGGGAGTGTTGTTCCCGCAGCGTCAGGATAGGCGCGCATAAAAATCTTGGAGGAAATGAATGAAGCGGATCGCGCTGGCCGCAGGCCTCGCCATTTTTGCATCACATGGTGCAAGCGCGCAGAGCGCCAATCAGTTGGTCAAGGGTGCAACTGATACGGCAAACGTCCTCAACTACGGCATGGGCTACAATCTGCAGCGGTTCAGCCCGCTCACCCAGATCAACAAGGACAACGCCAAGAACCTGGTCCCGGTCTGGAACTACAGTTTCGCCGATGATCGCAGTGAAGAATCGCAGCCGCTGGTCTATCAGGGCGTGCTCTACGTCACGACCCACAATGCGACGATGGCCGTCGACGCCAAGACCGGCAAGCAGATCTGGAAGAGCAAGATCGACTATCCCGCCGAGACGCCGCGCGTGGTCTGCTGCGGCATCATCAATCGCGGCGCCGCACTGTACGACGGCAAGGTGTTCCGGACGACGCTCGATGCCAACGTGATTGCGCTCGATGCCAAGACCGGCAAGGAGCTGTGGCGGCAGAAGGCCGCCGATATCAAGGAAGGCTACTCGATGACCGTCGCGCCGCTGGTGGCCGACGGCGTCGTTTTGACCGGCATCTCCGGCGCCGAGTTCGGCACCCGCGGCTTCATCGATGGTTGGGATCCCGCTACGGGCAAGCATTTGTGGCGCACACACACGGTCCCAAGCCCGGATGAACCCGGCGGCGACACCTGGAAGGGCGACACCTGGAAGCTGGGCGGCGGCTCGACCTGGATCACCGGCTCCTACGATCCCGAGCAGAACACCGTGTTCTGGGGCGTCGGCAATCCCGGACCGTTCAATGCGGCCGTGCGCCCGGGCGACAACCTCTACACCTGCTCGGTGCTCGCGCTTGATCCAAAGACCGGCAAGATGAAGTGGCACTTCCAGTTCTCGCCGAACAATCCGTTCGACTACGATGCGGTCGCGGAGATGGTGCTCGCCGATATGAATGTCGAGGGCAAGCCGACCAAGGTGCTGATGAACGCCAACCGCAATGGCTTCTTCTACGTACTCGATCGCACCAACGGGAAGTTGCTCGCGGCCAACCCCTATGTGAAGGTGAACTGGGCCTCCAGCATCGACCTGAAGACCGGGAAGCCGGTCGAGACCGACGTGACGCGTGATGCGCGCGAGGGCAAGAAGGTCACGGTCTATCCGTCGATTCTCGGCGGCAAGAACTGGGAACCGATGTCGTTCAATCCGCAAACGGGATTGGCCTATGCCAATACGCTCGTGTTCGGCGGTCACTACAAGACCGAGCCTGCGACCTACAAGGCCGGCGAGTGGTACCTCGGCATGGACCTGACGGATCTGTGGGATTGGCCGGAAGGGCCGCGCGGTCAGCTCAAGGCCATCGATCCGATGACCGGCAAGACCAAGTGGGAGCAGCCGAGCGACATCCCGCGCTTCTCCGGCGTGCTGTCCACGGCAGGCGGCGTGGTGTTCTCGGGCAAGCTGACCGGCGAGTTCGAGGCTTTCGACGCCGACAGCGGCAAGAAGCTGTGGCAGTTCCAGACCGGCTCCGGTATCGAGGGCCAGCCCGTCACCTGGCAGCAGGACGGCGTGCAGTATGTCGCTGTCACCTCCGGCTACGGCGGCGTCTACTCGCTGTTCTCCGGTGACGAGCGCCTCGCCAACGTTCCGGCAGGCGGCTCGTTGTGGGTCTTCGCGGTCAAGAATTGAGCGCGGATCGCCCGTGAGACAGACCATGTTCATGAGAACGGCGGCGGCCTTCGCCGCCGTCATGGCGACTTTGGCCGTGCCATCGACGACCGCCCTCGCCCAACAACAAGATGGCAGCGCTGTACACAGCCCGGTCGACCTCGGCAAGACGACGTTCGCTCAGAAGTGCTCGCACTGCCACGGGCCCAACATGGTGAACTCCGGCACTGTGACGCCCGACCTGCGCCGGTTTCCCGATGACCAGCCTCGTTTCGTCACCACGGTGAAGCAGGGCAAGAACGGCCGCATGCCGCCCTGGGGCGACATTCTCAGCGATGACGAGATCACCGCGCTGTGGGCCTACGTTTCGAGCCGGAGAGCGCAGTGATGCGCCATCTCTGCTGTTGGTTGGCCGCCTTGATGATTTCGACGGTGTCGTCAGCGGCTTCAGCCGCTGACGACGTGCTGCGCATCTGCCTCGACGAAAATCTTCCGCCGCTCTCGGTCCATCATCGTGGCAAGCCCGGCGGCGGCTTCGATGTCCTGCTCGGTCAGGCGATCGCCGACCGCCTCGGCAGGAAGCTCGAGATCCAGTGGTACGAGAGCAAATTGGACGAAGATTCCAGTCCAGCGCTGGAGGCGAATGCACTGCTATCGGACGGACGCTGTTCGTTGCTCGGCAGCTATGCGTTCACGCAGGACGGTTTGGTCGCGCCGGGCGTCAAGACGGCCAAGCTGCCGGACTTCGATGGCGCCACGCGCGACGACCGCCGTCGCCGTGTTCCGCTCGGCACGCTGATGCCGAGCAAGCCGTACATGTTCTCAACACTGACCGTCGTTCTCGGACCTTCCGCGAAACAGCGTCCGATTACCGACATCGGCGATCTGGCCGGGCTGCGGCTGGCAATCGAGAGCGGCACGTTGGCGGATGCCATCCTCATGACGTTCGACAAGGGACGGCTGATCGACGACATCACTCATTTGATTCCGGCGCGGGACGATCTGCTCGGCGCGCTCGAGCAGGGTAAGTTCGACGCGACCCTGCTCGATAGCAGACGTTTCGATGCGTATCGGGCGGCTCATCCCGACACCAAGCTCGGCGGGTCGGGCTACAGCTATCCGATCGGCGTGAACCGAGGTTATGTCGGGCTGGCCAGTTCGGCCGAGCTCATCACATCGGTCGACAAGGCATTGACGGAGCTCGACGGCTCCGGGGCCCTGGCGAATCTCGGTCAGTCCGCCGGACTGACCTATCTTCCACCGCGCGAGCCGGTGATTCTCGGCGATGCATTCCAGAGGATCATCCGGAGCGGCGCACACTAGCGCGGTCGCTCCACGACCACTCAGCGCGCCGCAGTCTTGTGAACCGACGATGGCACGACGCCGAAATATTTGCGGAAGACGCGACTGAAGTGCGACGAGCTCGAAAAGCCCCATGAGAACGCGACATCGGTGATGGTCTTGCCGCTCTGCGTCTCCAGCTCCTGCCGGCAATGCTGAAGCCGGGCCCGCCAGATGTAGTCGCTGACCGTCATCCCACGATCGCTGAAGACCATGTGAAGGTAGCGCTTGGTGCAACCAAGGGCCGCCGAAATCTGATCGATGCACAGATCGGGATCGCGCAGATGCTCGCGGATGAAGGCTTGAGCGCGGATATAGACCGCCTCGGGTCCCGCACGGTCCAGCATTCGATCGGCTTCGCGCAGCGGCAGCAGCAGCAGATCGATCAGCGACTCGGCGACGCTGGCTGCCGAGTTGGGCGACAGCCGGGTCGCCTCGTCGAACGCGGCATGGGTGACGTCATGCGCAATCCGACCGGTCCCGCTCCGCGCCGACAGCTTGTATGCCGGCATCTTCTCCGACCGGAAGCCGCGCTCCTGCAACAGCTCCTTGGGCACGATGACGACGTCATGGCGCGTCAAGGCGGGGCTGATGATCGTGTGCGGCGACGACACATCGTAGGCGAGGCAATCGCCGGGGCCGATCTCGATCTGGCGGCCATCCTGCTCGAAATAGGACGTTCCATAGGTCTGGAACAAGATCTTGATGTAGGGATGTGCCGCCTTTTGCGCACGCGCATAGGAATGCGCAATGCGGTGCTGGCTGGCCTCGATCTGGCAGAGCTTCAGGCGCGACACCGTCGTGAAATTGATGCGCCCCTCGAATGAGGCCCCCTCCAGCGGATCGACATCGAAACGTCCGCACAGGTCGGTCAGTGCATCTGACCAACGCTGGATCTGGCTCTTCGGCGAGAAGCCCGAAGTATTAAGCGAGCGGATCGTATCGGACATGTTTCATCCACCGATTCATGATCGAAACGCAACGGGTCCGCCGCAGGACGGCGAACGAGACTGCAGCAAGATTGCTCCCATTTTAAGGCTGCGGCTCTTTCGCGGCGCACTCGTTCCATAACGCGCCCTGTCTGATCCTCCGCCTTCATCTCTGTAAGGTCAAGGGAAACGTCAACCCTCGGTGGAACCGCGATGCTGCAAATTGATGCTGCGCAACAAGAGTGGCCCTCATGTTGCGGACCAGCAAAGCAAAATCTCCTTCAAAAACTTCTATTCGCTTCACTCTTGAGCAAGCTCTTTTCTCTTTTGGGCAAGTTTCCCGGTTGGGAAGTGGATAATCAATGATGCCGAAAACGAATACTGGGCCGCGTGATGCGGAACCTCAGTTGAACCCGGGAGGAAAGACGATGCGAAGAGTGCTACTCGCAACATGTCTGACGTCAGTCGCGGCGCTCGCCGCGGGTGGCGCGTGGGCCAGTGAAGAGCTGGTCAAGATGTCGGCCAACCCGAAGGACTGGGTGATGCCGGCGGGAGACTACGCCAATACGCGTTACTCCAAGCTCAACCAGATCACCGCCCAGAACGTCGGCAAGCTGCAGGTCGCGTGGACCTTCTCCACCGGCGTGCTGCGCGGCCATGAAGGCGGACCGCTCATCATCGGCAACATGATGTATGTGCATACGCCGTTCCCGAACAAGGTGTATGCGCTCGATCTCGCGCAGGACAACAAGATCGTCTGGAAGTACGAGCCCAAGCAGGACCCGAACGTCATTCCGGTGATGTGCTGCGACACGGTCAACCGCGGCGTCGCCTATGGTGACGGCAAGATCTTCCTGCATCAGGCCGACGACAAGCTGGTGGCGATCGACGCCAAGACCGGCCAGCATGTCTGGACCGCCGTCAACGGCGATCCGACCAAGGGCCAGACCGGCACCTCGGCGCCGCTGGTGGTGAAGGACAAGGTCCTGGTCGGCACGTCCGGCGGCGAGTTCGGCGTCCAGTGCAGCATGACCGCTTACGACATCAAGAGCGGCAAGCAGGTCTGGAAGGCCTACTCCGAAGGTCCGGATGACCAGATCCTGTTCGATGCCAACACCACCGCACTCGGCAAGCCGGTCGGCAAGGACTCGAGCTTGAAGACCTGGCAAGGCGATCAGTGGAAGACCGGCGGCGGCTGCACCTGGGGCTGGATCTCCTACGATCCGCAGCTCGACATGGTCTATTACGGGTCGGGCAATCCCTCGACCTGGAACCCGAAGCAGCGTCCCGGCGACAACAAGTGGTCGATGACGATCTTCGCCCGCCACGCCGACACCGGCGTCGCGAAATGGGTCTATCAGATGACGCCCCACGACGAGTGGGACTATGACGGCGTCAACGAGATGATCCTGTCCGACCAGTCGATCAACGGTCAGCCGCGCAAGCTGCTCACGCACTTCGACCGTAACGGACTCGGCTATACGCTCGACCGTGCCAGCGGCGAGCTCCTCGTCGCCGAAAAGTTCGACCCGAAGGTAAACTGGACCACCGGCGTCGACATGGACAAGAACTCGCCGACCTACGGCCGCCCGAAGGTCGTCGATCAATACTCGACCGACAAGCAGGGTGAAGATGTCAACACCAAGGGCATCTGCCCGGCGGCGCTCGGCACCAAGGACGAACAGCCGGCCGCCTACTCGCCGGACACGCAGCTGTTCTACGTTCCGACCAACCATGTCTGCATGGACTACGAGCCCTTCAAGGTGAGCTACACCGCAGGTCAGCCCTATGTCGGCGCGACGCTGTCGATGTATCCGCCGGCGGGTGAGACCCATATGGGCAACTTCATCGCCTGGGACGGCAAGACCGGCAAGATCGCCTGGTCGAACAAGGAGCCGTTCTCGGTGTGGTCGGGTGCGCTCGCAACGGCCGGCGGCGTGGTGTTCTACGGAACGCTCGAAGGCTACCTCAAGGCGGTCGATGCCAAGACGGGCAAGGAGCTCTATAAGTTCAAGACTCCGTCCGGCATCATCGGCAACGTCACGACCTACGAGGCAGGCGGCAAGCAGTATGTCGCCGTGCTCTCGGGTGTCGGTGGCTGGGCCGGCATCGGTCTCGCGGCGGGCCTGACGGATCCGACCGCCGGTCTCGGTGCGGTCGGCGGCTACGCAGCGCTGAGCAACTACACCGCCCTGGGCGGCGCGCTCACCGTGTTCTCGCTCCCGCAGCAGTGAGCTAGGCACCTGCTTCCGGCGCATGGATCTCGTCCATGCGCCGGTTCGCCTGCCCCAGAAAATTAAGGGAAGACGCCCTTGCGTAGAATCTGTTTTGCGGTCGCCACGGCTCTGATCCTGGCAACCGGCGGGATGAATGTCGCCGAAAATGCCTGGGCGGAAAGTCCGGGAGATCCTGCGGCCGTCAAGTCCGAGGACGGGAAGTACTTCGATAAGGATGGCAATCCGACCTACAAGGTGGGCGCCGACGGATCGGTCGACTGGTACACCTACTCCGGATACCGCCGCTATCATTCCGAATGCCACGTCTGCCACGGGCCCGACGGCATGGGATCGACTTATGCGCCTGCGCTGAAGGACTCGGTCAAGACCATGAGCTACGGCGATTTCATCGGTGTCATCGCCAGCGGCCGCAAGAATGTCAGCACGTCCCAGGAGAACGTCATGCCGGCTTTCGGCGACAATCCGAACGTGGCCTGCTACATGGACGACCTCTACATCTACCTGCGCGCCCGCGGCAATGACGCGGTGGGACGCGTTCGCCCGGCCAAGCACGAGGACAAACCGCCAGCCTATACGGAAGCGGAGAACTCCTGCATGGGCAAGAAATGACTTACGACGGGGACCGCGCCTGAACAGTTTCCCTGGGCAGCGTCGCGGGCTCAAGAGAATGAAAGAGGAGTTTGAGACATGAAGACGCGCGCCGCGGTCGCTTTCGAAGCCAAGAAGCCGCTGGAGATCGTCGAGGTCGACCTCGAAGGGCCGAAGGCCGGCGAGGTACTGGTCGAGATCAAGGCCACCGGCATCTGCCACACCGATGCCTACACGCTCGACGGTTTCGACAGCGAGGGCATCTTCCCCTCGATCCTCGGCCATGAGGGCGCCGGCATCGTGCGCGAGGTGGGTCCTGGCGTAACCTCGGTCAAGCCCGGCGACCACGTCATTCCGCTCTACACACCGGAATGCCGCCAGTGCAAGAGCTGCCTCAGCCGCAAGACCAATCTCTGCACCGCGATCCGCGCCACGCAGGGCAAGGGCCTGATGCCCGACGGCACGTCGCGCTTCAGCTACAAGGGCCAGGCCATCTACCACTACATGGGCTGCTCGACCTTCTCCAACTTCACCGTGCTGCCGGAGATCGCGGTCGCGAAGATTCGCGAGGACGCGCCCTTCGACAAGAGCTGCTATATCGGCTGCGGCGTCACCACCGGCGTCGGCGCAGTCGTCAATACGGCCAAGGTCACGCCCGGCTCGAACGTCATCGTCTTCGGCCTCGGCGGCATCGGCCTCAACGTGCTCCAGGGCGCGCGGATGGCGGGCGCCGACAAGATCGTCGGCGTCGACGTCAATGACAGCAAGGAAGAATGGGGGCGCCGCTTCGGCATGACCCACTTCGTCAACCCGAAGAAGGTGACCGGCGACATCGTCCAGCATCTGGTTGCGCTGACGGATGGCGGTGCCGACTACACCTTCGACTGCACCGGCAATACCACGGTGATGCGCCAGGCGCTGGAAGCCTGCCATCGCGGCTGGGGCGAATCGATCATCATCGGTGTCGCCGAGGCCGGCAAGGAGATCGCGACCCGCCCGTTCCAGCTTGTCACCGGACGCGTCTGGAAGGGCACGGCGTTCGGCGGCGCGCGCGGGCGCACCGACGTTCCCAAGATCGTCGACTGGTACATGAACGGGAAGATCGAAATCGACCCGATGATCACCCACACGCTCAAGCTCGAAGACATCAACAAGGGCTTCGACCTGATGCATGAGGGCAAATCGATCCGTTCCGTCGTCGTGTTCTGACCCCAAGCACGCAAAACTGAGGAGGATTGCGCCATGACTGTCCACATCCATCCGTCCGTCGATAACGGCGTCAAACAAGGAAGCGGCCATTTCGCCGGCGGCACGCTGGTCTGCAAATGCCACGACCGGCCGGTCAAGGTCGGCATCAAGGGCGATGTCGCGCATAACCACGCGTGCGGCTGCACCAAATGCTGGAAGCCCTCCGGCGCGACCTTCTCGGTCGTTGCAGTGGTGCCGCGGCAGAACGTCACGGTGCTGGAGAACGGCGACAAGCTCAAGATCGTCGATCCCTCCGCCGTCATCCAGCGCTACGCCTGCACCGGCTGCGGCACGCATATGTATGGCCGCATCGAGAACACGGGCCACCCGTTCTACGGCCTCGACTTCATTCACCCCGAGCTGTTCCAGGAGCAGGGTTCGGCCGCGCCGGGCTTTGCGGCCTTCGTCTCCTCGGTGATCGAGTCGGGCGTGAAGCCGGAACAGATGGGCGAGATTCGGGCGCGATTGAAGGAGCTGGGGCTCGAGCCCTATGACTGCCTGTCGCCGGCCCTGATGGATGCGATTGCCACCCACGTGGCGAAAGCAAAGGCGGCCTGACGGCCGCCACGTACCAAGCGTACCAACTGAAGCGTTCCTTCCTGAAGACTTGGTGCCTCGCCTGCCCCACGCTGGCGAGGCATTCTTTTTTTGTCGTCGTTTTGGTCTGGCGGCCGCCGTTGTTGTCGGCGCACGCCCATTGTTCCGCATTTGCATTGCAGCGGGCTGCACGCGCAGCGCTCGTCTGCTCTGACAACACACGCGCCTGTGTAGACCGATGCCTGTCCCGGTCTGCTATCATCAATCGTTTTCCGACAACTCTCGATTGATCCGGCGCGTGCACGTAAGGACATGTGGTCCCGCGCGCGTCCACCAACGATCAGAACCAGCGACCATTGGTCCGACAGAGCGAGGGCGAACATGATCAAGGTGAAAATCAACGGACAGGAGCAGAGCTGGGATGGCGATCCGAGCCTGCCGCTGCTGTGGTATCTGCGCGACGAGTTGGGTTTGACCGGAACGAAATATGGGTGCGGCGCGGCGCTGTGCGGCGCCTGCACCGTGATAGTCGACAAGGAAGCGGCGCGCGCCTGCATCACCGCCGTGTCGGATGTCGCGGGACGGGAGGTCACCACCATCGAAGGTCTGCATCCGACCGGAGATCATCCCGTGCAGAAGGCGTGGCGGCAGGTCAACGTGCCGCAATGCGGCTTCTGCCAGGCCGGGCAGATCATGCAGGCGGCCGCACTCTTGAACGAGAATCCCAAGCCGTCGCATGACCAGATCAGGGATGCGATGGCCGGCAACATCTGCCGCTGCGGCTGCTATCAGCGCATCGAGAATGCGGTCCATCTGGCCTCGACGGGGGTGTGATCATGAACATCATCGCAAATCCCGACATCGCAAAGTCTGCGTCTCGCCGCGGCTTCGAGCGGCATCTCAAGGTCGAGAACGTCTCGCGCCGTACCATCCTGCAGACGCTGGGCCTCGCCGGCGGGTTCGTGCTCGCGGCTCCCTTGCTGTCGCGCCCGGCGTTTGCCGCCTATGAAACCGGCGCCGGCAAGATGCCGCACGGCACCGTGGTCGATCCCAAGGTTTTCGTTTCGATCGCCCCCGACGGCATCGTGTCGATCCTCGCCCACCGCTCCGAGATGGGCACGGGCGTGCGTACCAGCCTGCCACTGATCGTGGCGGAGGAAATGGAAGCCGACTGGTCGCGCGTGCGCGTCGTGCAGGCTCCCGGCGACGAGGTGAAGTTCGGCAACCAGGATACCGACGGTTCGCGCAGCACGCGGCACTATCTGCTGCCGATGCGACAGATCGGCGCCATGGCGCGGGCGATGCTCGAAGCCGCGGCGGCCAAGCGCCTCGGCGTGCCGCCGAGCGAAGTGAAAGCCGTCAATCATGAGGTCGTGCACAGCGCCAGCGGCCGCCGCCTCGGCTTCGGCGAGCTCGCGGCCGATGCAGCCAATCTGCCGGTCCCTGCGGTCGACACCGTGCAGCTGAAGTCGCCGAAGGACTTCCGCTATCTCGGCAAGGGCCAGGTCAGCATCGTCGATCTGCGCGACATCACCGTCGGCAAGGCGCGCTATGGCGCCGACGTCCGCCTGCCCGGCATGAAATACGCGGTCATCGCCCGGCCGCCGGTCACCGGCGGGAAGGTCAAGTCGTTCGATCCGGCCGAGGCGCTGAAGGTGCCCGGCGTCGAGCAGGTGATCGAGGTCAAGGGCTGGCCCTGGCCGTCGAAATTCCAGCCGCTCGGCGGCGTCGCCGTGATCGCGCGCAACACCGGCGCTGCGATCAAGGGTCGCGACGTGCTCAAGGTCGAGTGGGACGACGGCGCCAATGCTGCTTACGACTCCGTCGCCTATCGCGCCGAGCTCGAAGCCGCCGCGCGCCAGCCGGGCCTCGTCGTACGCCAGGAAGGCGACGTCGAGGCCGCGCTGAAGTCGGCCGACAAGGTGATCACCGGCGAGTACTACCTGCCGCATTTCGCCCATGCCAGCATGGAGCCGCCGGTCGCGGTCGCCGACGTCAAGGGCGACAAGGCCGAAATCTGGGCGCCTGTGCAGAGCCCCGGCGGCACGCACGAGGATGTCGCCAAGACGCTGCAGATCCCGCCGGAGAACGTGACCGTCAACGTCACCCTGCTCGGCGGCGGGTTCGGGCGTAAGTCCAAATGCGACTTCGCGCTCGAGGCTGCCCTGCTGTCGAAGACGCTGGGTGCGCCGGTCAAGGTGCAGTGGACGCGTGATGACGACCTCCATCACGATTTCCTGCACACGGTGTCGGTGGAGCGCATCGAGGCTGGGCTCGACAAGAGCGGCAAGGTGGTGGCCTGGCGCCACCGCAGCGTCGCGCCGACCATTCTGTCGACCTTCGCGGCGGGCGCCGATCATGCCGCGCCGTTCGAGCTCGGCATGGGCCTCGTCGACATGCCGTTCGAGATCGCCAACATCCAATGTGAGAATCCCGCCGCCAAGGCGATGACCCGCATCGGCTGGTTCCGCTCGGTCTCCAACATCCCGCGCGCCTTCGCCGTGCAATCGATGGTCGGCGAGATCGCGCATGCCACCGGACGCGACCAGAAGGACACGCTGCTCGAGCTGATCGGCAGCCCGCGCGTGCTCAAGCTCGCCTCGGTGAAGGATCTCTGGAACTACGGCGAGCCCTACGAGAGCTACCCGATCGACACCGGCCGGCTGCGCCGCGTCGTCGAGTTCGTGGCCGAGAAGGGCAATTGGGGCCGCTCGGTGCCCAAGGGCCACGGTCTCGGCATCGCCGCGCATCGCAGCTTCGTCAGCTACATCGCCACCATCGTGGAGGTGTCGGTCGACGACAAGGGCAAGCTCGTGGTGCATCAGGTCGACACCGCGATCGACTGCGGCACCTTCGTCAACCCCGAGCGCATCGCCTCGCAGCTCGAAGGCGCCGCGATCATGGGGCTGAGCCTCGCCAAATATGGCGAGATCAGCTTCAAGAACGGCCGGGTGCAGCAGCGCAACTTCGACGACCATCCGGTGGTCCGAATCGACGAGGCACCGCTGGTCACCAACGTGCACATCGTGCCCGTTGATGCCGACACGCCGCCGAGCGGCGTCGGCGAGCCGGGCGTGCCGCCATTCGCGCCGGCGCTCGCCAACGCGATCTTTGCCGCCACCGGCAAGCGCCTGCGGGCGCTGCCGATCGGCAATCAGCTCGCGACCTGAGCTTGCAGCAATCAGCAGATCATCGGCCGGAGCGATCCGGCCGGTGATCCCAGCGGAAGAAGCAGGATCAGTCAGCGCCCGTAGCGCACCGAGGCATAGCGGCCGATGACGGCGGACGGCGAGGTCTGCATCACCGCGCTGGAGACCGGCGTCACCGGCACCTTCCGCCTCACCGTGCGCAAGGACATGGACATCACCTGGCCGTTCGCCGAGAACGCCACCCACCTGATGTCGATCGGCCTCGACGAGGATCTCGATGACGCCGCCAAGCAGGCGGTGCGCGAGATGGTCAAGCACGTCTGCGCCCGCACCAACCTGTCGCGCAACCAGGCCTACATGCTGTGCTCGCTTGCCGGCAATCTGCGCGTCACCCAGCTGGTCGACGGCAACAAGGGCATCCACATGCTGCTGCCGAAGGCGTATCTCTGAGCCCTCCTCTACCGGTTGACGAAGCGGTCATGCGCGGTCAGCACGACCTGCCCGCTCGCATCGACCGCCTGGAAGGTCACATCGGCATCCACAGACTCGGGCATGGTCAGCGTCACCCGCAGCGCCTCTGAGCCGTCCGGCTCGACCTCGATCGCATCCGCCGCCGCATGACCGACGATGGCGAGCGCCGCATCGATGCCGCTGATGCCGAGCGTGAAGCTCTGCACGGCGGACGACTTGTTGAGCAGCTTCACCGTGTAGCCGTTGCGCACCGAGCCATCCGACAGCCGCACCGACATCGGATCGCGATCGTGCTGCACCGACAGCACGGCGGTGGTCTTCGTGACGAACGAAACAGCGATCACGCCGGCGACAGCGACGCAGGCCAGCGCAAGCCCGATCGTCTTCGGCCGCACCAGCCGTGAGACACGCGGCTCGCCGACACGGCCACGCTCGATGTTGCGCCAGCTCTCGTAGTCGATCAGGCCGCGCGGACGGTCGAGCTTGGCCATCACGCCGTCGCAGGCATCGACGCAGAGGCCGCAATTGATGCAGGCGAAGCTCGGCCCCTGGCGGATGTCGATGCCGATCGGGCAGACCGCGACGCAGGCGCCACAATCGACGCAATCGCCGGCCGGCAACCCCTGCGATCGCGCCTCGGCGGCCTTTTTCGCCGACATCCGGGTCTCGCCGCGATAATCGCGATAGTTCACCGTGAAGGCTTCCGTATCCCAGATCGCGCCCTGCAAACGCGGCCACGGGCACATGAAGGTGCAGACCTGCTCGCGCGCGAAACCGGCGAGGCCATAGGTCGTGCCGGCGAACACCAAGGTCCAGGTCAGCGCGGTCGCCGACATCTCGCCGTGGACGAGATCGCGCAGCAACTCCGGCGCGTCGGTGAAGTAGAAGATCAGGGTGCCGCCGGTGCCGAGCGCGATCGCCATCCACAACGCGTGCTTGGTGGCGATCTGTGCGATGCGCCGCGCCGTCAGCGTCGCGCCGATGTTCTTCAGCCGCTGCCGGCGGTCGCCCTCGACCAGGCGCTCGACCAGCAGGAACAGGTCGGTCCACACCGTCTGCGGACAGGCGAAGCCGCACCACAGGCGGCCGGCCAGCGCGTTGACCAGGACGAGGATGAACGTCGCCAGCAGCATCGCCGCGGTGATGAGATAGAGATCCTGCGGCCAGATCTCGGCGGGGCCAAGGTAGAGCTTTCCGTGGGCGAAATCGAGCAGCACGGCTTGGCCCGGCGCATTCGGCCCGCGGTTCCAGCGCACGAACGGCGTGATGTAGTAGACGGCGAGCGTCAGAACGAGAATCAGCCATTTCAGCCGCCGGATTGGCCCCTTGACGCCCTGCGGAACCACCGGGCCGCCAGCGCTGCGCAACGACCGTGCCGGGCCGCGGGCCTGACCCTGGCCCTGGCTTTGGCCTTGGCCCTGCGCCATGCGCCGCGTCCTGGCGTGATCGATCTCGATGGTGATGGCCACGGCTGCCCTCGTTCGCTCGGCTGATGCAGGGCAACGATAGGCGGCGGTGCCGGACGGCTCTTTGTCGGGCCACAAACTTGCGAACGGCTGGCAGCGCCTGTTTGCGCGGGAACAACGATAGTTCCCGTCCGACAGGCGATGAGAGGCGCGGCGCCGCGAGCGCCACGGCGGCAGTCGCAGCATCCGGAGGGATGGCTGCGGCTGCTGCGCTTGTTGGATAGCGCGCGTAGCGACGCTCGCTGCTCGCCTCTCCCCCGCGTGCGGAGAGAAGGAGCGTACCGGCATTGCGGCGGCGAATTCCGTTCCGATCGGCAGCGTCAACGTGCTGCACACGACGGGTGATCCAGCCCCTTCCTCAAACGATCTTGATCGACATGTCCGGCAGGCCCTCGAGCTTGCACAAGAGCACGTCGCCCTTGACGACCGGGCCGACATTCTCCGGCGTGCCGGAATAGATGATGTCGCCGGCCATCAGCTCGAACGCCTCGGACAGTTTCGCGATCTGCTCGGCGACGTTCCAGATCATCTTGGTCAGGTCGGAGTTCTGCCGGACCGTGCCGTTGACCGCGAGCGAGATCGCGCCCTTGGTGAAGTGGCCGACCTTCGCCACCGGATGGATCGGGCCGAGCACGGCGGCATGATCAAAACTCTTGCCGATCTCCCATGGCTTCTTCTCGGCGGCCATGCCGTTCTGCAAGTCACGGCGGGTCATGTCGAGGCCGAGCGCGTAGCCATAGACATGATCGAGCGCGGACTCGGCGGGAATGTTGGTGCCGCCGGACTTCAGCGCCGCGACCAGTTCGACCTCATGATGATAGTTCTTGGTCAGCGACGGATAAGGATGATCGGCGACCTCGCCGATCGCGACGTTCTGGATCGCGTCGGTCGGCTTCTGGAAGAAGAACGGCGGCTCGCGGTTCGGATCGGAGCCGCGCTCGATCGCATGCGCCGCGTAGTTGCGGCCGATGCAGTAGATGCGGCGGACGGGGAAGACGCCCTGCTCGCCGGCGATCGGAATCGTGGTCGCCGGCACGGCGAAGATCGGCTTCGGCCCGGCCTGTGCCGCGGCAGGGTAGGTGTCCGTGATGATCGCAGCCGCTGCGGCGGCGCTGCCGGCGACGAGAAGATCGCGGCGTGAGGTGTCTGCCATGGGTTTCCTCCTGGGATCAGCCGTTGCGGCCGGCTGATTTGTTGGTGGTGGCGCACCAGCATCGGCGCCCCGCTCAACTGATAAGCATATCCAGTATGCCAGCGCCACCATGCGCGCACGCGCCGTCGCTCTCGCAGCGCAACACGCGCCCGAAGCGATGCTCGAGACCCTCGCCGGAAACGCGAGGGCGCAGGGAAGGCCGGACCTCGACTGAGGCCCGTGGCCCGCCTGCGGAAAAAATGCAGGCGGCAGGAACCACAGGTTCAGCCGGACAGACCCGGCCTTCCCTGCACGATGGGTGAACGTCTGCTCCGAGCTCTCCCCGGGGACCGGCTTGTTTGCCCCCGTCACCTGCGCAACCCGTCAGGTCGGCAACAGGCTTGGCGCCAGCATCGGGGCGCCAGGACCACACGGCTTGAACGTCCGCGAGCTGACAGTCGTCTTGCGCAAAAGCGCCTGACAGACCCGCGGCCACCGCTCCCCGCCTCAACGTATCGTGACGACGCGTACGCCCCTCTGAATGAGGCGGGATAAGCGATATAAGCACATTTTCCGATAAAACGAAAGAGAAATTTCGACTGAGGCTGCCAAGGACTGTCGACCGAAAGTTCCGGTCCTACTTAAGATTTTTTCAACATGCGCCAGGCATACGACATCTAAGCACGGTGCAGCCCACCGGATGCGGAGGGATTCACAATGCAAGGGAGCCTTGACCGGCCACCGGTCGTGATCCATTCATCACGGTCGAAATCCCTGCTCGGGTTACTTGCCTGTATCGCCCTGCTCGCGGCGGCCCTCTTCATGGTCCAAGATCCTGAGGCCAATCACCTCATCGGATACGCCGGAATCGGCTTCTTCAGCCTCGGCATCCCCTTCGTCGGGTGGAGCATCTTTCGTCCGGACAGCTTGGTCCTCACTCCCGATGGCGTCACCCAGCATACGCTGTTCCGAAGCGGCCTCTTGAAATGGAAGGACGTGCACGCCTTTCGTCCGTACTCCCCCACGCCGGGATCGAGAGAACAGCTCATCGGCTACGACGTCGTGGGCAATTCCAACAAGGAAGGGCGGTTCTTTAAAGTCGCCCGATCGCTTGCGGGCGCCGACGGCACGCTTGGCGGCGGATGGGAGATGCAACCTGCAGCTCTCGCGGATCTGCTCAATAGAGCCCGCGCGCATTGGTTGCAGCAGGGCGATTAAGACCTGTTAGCATCGTAGAGGCCGGTCTGCTGATCCGGGGGCGCGTGCGCTTCGTTTCTGTGTTTCCACCACCCAAACGGCAACCGCCATGACCGAGCCGACACCACCCGGGAGACGCCGCATGCTGCTCTGGCTCACCGGCATCGTCGTGCTCGCGCTGGCCGGCGCCGCCATCGCCGCGGGGCCGATCATGAGCCGGGTCGAACAACCCAAATACGACGTCGTCTCGCGCGACGGCGACTTCGAGATCCGCGCCTATGCGCCGATGATCATCGCGCAGGCCGAGGTGCAGGGTGCGCGCAAGCCCGCCATCGAGGAAGGGTTCCGCATTGTCGGGGCCTACATCTTCGGCGCTAACCAGGCGAAGGCGAAGATCGCCATGACCGCGCCGGTGCAGCAGCAGGCCAGCGCCACCATCGCGCCCGCCGATGGCGTCGCCAGCGACCGCTGGAGCATCAGCTTCGTGATGCCCTCGAACTGGTCGCTCGACACTCTGCCGCCGCCGGCCGATGCCCGGATCAAGCTGACGGCCCAGTCTGCGCAGCGCATGGTCGCGATCACCTTTTCGGGCTCCACCTCCGACGGCATCATCGCTGACAAGACTCGCCAACTGCGTGACTACGCGCAGCGCAAGGGGCTGACCGCCACCGGATCGCCGCTGCTCGCGTTCTACAATCCGCCCTGGACCCTGCCGATGCTGCGGCGGAACGAGGTCATGCTGGCGTGTAGTTGCTAAAGCGAGATGAGAGAGAGCGGCCTGATTTTGTAGTCAAGGTCGGCTCGCAACTGTCACCACGACGCGCGACGAGCTCCCTCTCTGGCTTTGCCGAGTCCTCTCCTCGGTCATTCCGGGGCGCGCGCAGCGCGAACCCGGAATCCATCCTTCAGCACGTCGCGCGGCTCGATGGATTCCGGGCTCGTCGCGCTAGCGCGCGCCGCCCTGGAATGACGCGAAGATCAAACGCGCCAGAACCCATGTCGTGACTTCAATCGGAGATTAGGCGCCTCACCCCTCGATGATCGCCACTGCCCGCGTCCATCCGGCCGAGGCGCGCTCGATCTTGACCGGGAAACACGACACCATGAAGCCCGTCGACGGCAGTTGCTCCAGATTGTGCAGCTTCTCCAGATGGCAATAGCCGATGTGGCGGCCGGCCTTGTGGCCTTCCCAGATCAGCGCGGCATCGTGGGTCTCGGCGTATTTCTGCGCGGTGAACACGAACGGCGCGTCCCAGCTCCAGCCGTCGGTGCCGGTCAGGCGCACGCCGCGCTCGAGCAGATACATGGTCGCCTCATAGCCCATGCCGCAACCGGAATTGACGTAGTTGGCCTGGCCGAAGCGCGCGCCGGCCGAGGTATTGACGACGACGATCTCGAGCGGTGACAGCGTGTGGCCGATGCGCTTGAGCTCATCCTCGACATCCCTCGCGGTCACCACGTAGCCGTCCGGGAAACGACGGAAGTCGAGCTTCACGCCCGGCTGCAGACACCACTCCAGCGGCACCTCGTCGATGGTCCAGGCGCGCTCGCCGCGATTCATCGTCGGATGAAAATGCCAGGGCGCATCGAGATGCGTGCCGTTGTGGGTCGAAAGATTCACCTGCTCGACCGCCCAGCCCTGCCCGTCCGGCAGATCCTCGGCTTTCAGCCCGTCGAAGAACTGCAGCATGCGCGGCAGGCCCTGCTGATGGTCGATATAGGTGATGGTCGGATGATTGCCGGGCGGATCGGCGGGCACGTCGTTCTGCAAGGGCACGGAGATGTCGATCAGTCTGCGGGCCATGGGCGGTCCTCTCTCTTTGTCGTTATTGGTTGTTGTCGTCAGCAGCAGGATCAGACGTCCTGCCGCTCGACCTTGTTCTTCAGGATGCCGATCTTCTCGACCTCGAGCTCGATCACGTCGCCATGTTCGAGATACCAGCCGAGTTCGAGACCGCAGCCATTGCCGACCGTGCCCGAGCCGATGAACTCGCCGGGCATCAGGGTCTCGTCCTTGCTGATATAGGCGATCAGCTCCTCGAACGAAAACAGCATGCCCTCGCTGACGCCACGCGAGCGGACCTCGCCGTTGACCCGCGCCTCCATCTTCAGGCGATAGGGATCGCCAATCTCGTCCGGGGTCACGATCCACGGCCCCATCACGTTGCCGCCGTCAAAGCTCTTGCCTTTGGAGGGGCCGAGCCGGCCGTCCATCTCGATGCGCTGCGTGTCGCGCGCGGAGAAATCGTTGAAGATCGTGAAGCCGAAGATGTGATCGCGCGCCTTCGCGGCCGGAATATCCTTGCCCTTGCCCCTGGTGATGATGCCGAACTCCAGCTCATAGTCCATCACCTTGCTGTAGCGCGGCCATTTCACCGTCGTGTTGGGGCCACGCACGCTGAAGCGGTTGGTGATGTAGAAGATCGGGACCTTGCGATAGACCTCGGGCAATTCGCCGAGCGGCTCGGCATCGATGCGCGCGAGCTCCTCCGCGTCGCCGCGCTGCCGCGCCGCGAGCTTTCGCTGGCCGCGCGGCGCCTGCAGGATGTGCAGCGGAAACGACATGCCGTCGCGCATCTGCCGCGGCTCCGGCACCGGGGCCAGCAGTTCGGTGCCGCCGACGTCGCGCGAGAGGCTTTCGTCGCTGCCATGGCGCTCGACCAGCGCGCGTGCTGCGTCGAGCGCGGCTTCGCCGGCATCGATCAACGACAGCATCGAGCCGAACGCCGGATTGCTCTTGCCAGCGCGATCGGCGGCCGCGGTGAGGTCGAAAAGCTTGGAATCGCCGCCATGGACGACGCCGATCCGCTCCCCGCCTTCCGCCCGAAATGTCGCAAGTTTCACGCTGGCCTCCCCTTGTGTTCTGTCTGAAAATATACAAACATAGAAAATATCGATAAACAAGAGGCGTTCGAGAGACGGGCGCCCGGGGGAGGAGTCAAGGATGCGTCATCGGATCATCAGTGCTGCGCTCGGATCGGTGCTGGCCACGCTTGTGCTCACATCTGCGACACGCGCCGAGAAGATCCAGATCGGCTGCACCGCCACCTCGGACTGCGCCTCGGCGATGGTCGCGGTCGATGAGGGTCTCTTCAAGAAGCACGGGCTCGACGTGGAGATGGTGCTGATCGGGATCAACTCGAACATCCCCGCCGCCATCCTCTCCAACTCGATCCAGATCGGCGGGCCGACCTCGACCGTGTTCCTCCAGGCCGCTGACGGTGGGCTCGACCTCGTCGCGATCTCCGGCGCCTCGATCATGAACAAGACCTCGAACGATGCGGTCGCCGCCTTCGTGCGCAACGGCATCACCATCACTGGGCCGCAGGACTTCAAGGGCAAGAAGGTCGGCGCCCCCGGCATCGGCGCCTTCCTTCAGGTGCTGTTCGTGAAATGGCTGGTCGAGAAGGGCGTCGATCCACGAAGCGTCAACTTCGTCGAGGTCACGTTTCCGACCATGGCCGACACCATCAAGTCCGGCGGCGTCGATGCGGTGCTGACGGCCGAGCCGTTCGTGACGCGCATGACCAATGCCAGCCTCGGCACGGTCGGCGCGCGCTACGCCGCCGAACTCGCCCGCACCGAGCCGATCATCTTCTATGCGGCCTCGCGCGAATGGGCCGAGAAGAACCCGGAGACGGTGAAGAAATTCCGCGCCGCCATCGCGGAGGCCGCCCCGATCGTGAACAGTGATCGTGAGAAGGCCTCGGCCGCCATCGCCAAATTCACCAAGCAACCGCTGGAGCTGGTCAAGCTGACGGCGCCGAACTACGCCGAGCCGGTGCTGAAGCCCGAGCAGCTGGCGTGGTGGATCGACGTGATGTCGGCGCAGAAGATGCTGCAGAGCAAGCTCGATCTCAAGAAGTTGATCCTCAACTGATGACGGCAACGAACCCGATCCTGCAGACCGATCCGACGAGCGGCGACACGCTCAGCGAGCGCGCCGCTGCGCTGATCGAGCGCGACATCGTCGCCGGCGTCCTCGCCCCCGGCTCGCGGCTTGGGATCGTCGAGCTTGCCAAGCGCTACGAGATCGGGCCGACGCCGCTGCGCGAGGGGCTGTCGCGGCTGGTATCGCGCGGCCTGATCGTTGGCATCGGCCAGCGCGGTTTTCGCGTCGCCGAGGTCAGCCGCGACGATCTCATTGACATCACGCGCATGCGCACTGTCGTTGAAAAAGAGGCGCTGCGGCTGGCGATGCAGAGCGGCGACGACCAATGGGAGGCCGGCATCATCGCCGCGCTCCATCAGATGCGCCGTTACATCCAGCGCATGCAGAGCGAGTTCCGCGAAGGCGCGCCGGAGTTCGATCGCTTGCACAAGGCGTTTCACACCGCGCTGCTGGGGGCCTGCGGATCACGGCGCCTGCTCGCCGCTCATTCGGATCTCTACGACCAGGCCTATCGCTATCGCCGCGTCATGATGCGCAGCTTCGACGACGGCGGCGGCTTCATCCGGGAGCACGAGGCGCTGGCCGATCTCGTGCTCGCGCGCGATGCCGCCGCGGCGCAAGCGCGGCTTGACGCGCATCTGCGTTCGACGGTCAACATCGTTTATCCCCAATCGAAGGGAGCCTGAGATGGCAGAGCCTGCCCTCGCTTTGGTGCAATCATCTCCCTCGCCTGCGCGCGCGCAAATCGCGTTCGACAATGTCGCGCTGGTGCTCGGCGGCAAGGCGATCATCAATACGATCAGTCTCGGGGTCGCCGCCGGCGAGATCCTTTGCGTGGTCGGCGCCTCCGGCTGCGGCAAGACGACGGCGCTGCGGCTCGCGGCCGGCCTGTATCAGCCGACCGGCGGCAGCGTGCGCTTCGAAGGCGAGGCGATGCGCGCGCCCAGGCGCGAGATCGCGGTCGTGTTCCAGGACTATGGCAAGGCGCTGCTGCCGTGGCGCACCGCCGCCGGCAACATCTCGCTGGCGCTGGAGACGATCGGCATGCCCGCAGCTCAGCGCGAGGCGCGCATCGCCGAGCTGCTGGCCAAGGTCGGGCTCGCCGGCCATGCCGCGAAGTACCCGACGGAGATGTCCGGCGGCATGCAGCAGCGGCTGCAGATCGCGCGCTGCCTCGCGCAGGATCCGAAGGTGCTGCTGATGGATGAGCCGTTCGGCGCGCTGGACGCGATGACGCGACAGGGGCTGCAGGACGAGATGCTGGCGCTGGTGGCGGCGACCGGCGCCACCGTCGTGTTCGTCACGCATGATCTGGAGGAAGCGATCTATCTCGGCGACCGCGTGGTCGGCCTGCTGCCGCATCCCGGCCGCGTCGGCCTCACGATGCAGATCGACCTGCCGCGGCCGCGCGACCAGTTGGCGACGCGCGAGCATCCGGAGTTCCTGCGGCTGCGGCGCGAGCTGTTCGACTTCATCAAGGCGAGCGAATGACGATGCCGGATCGCATCAAGCCCGCCC
The DNA here is from genome assembly GCF_032484535.1 of Bradyrhizobium sp. SZCCHNS3016. Lineage (NCBI taxonomy): Bacteria > Pseudomonadati > Pseudomonadota > Alphaproteobacteria > Hyphomicrobiales > Nitrobacteraceae > Bradyrhizobium > Bradyrhizobium sp. SZCCHNS3016. The sequence continues at coordinate 632,093 of NZ_JAUETE010000001.1, read as the reverse complement.
TGCTGCCGTTCGCGGCGCTGCTCGTGTTCGAGGCCTGGATGCGGCTCGCCGGCGTGCAGAGCGACTCGCTGGCGGCGCCGAGCGCGATCGCGCTCGCCTTGCTGGGCGCGCTGACCGACGGCTCGCTGCTGGCCGCGACGCGCGACACGCTCGCCTCGGTGTTCGCCGGCCTCGCGCTCGGCGGCACCATCGGCCTCGTGCTGGGCATCGCGCTCGGCGTGTCGCCTATCTTCAACCGGCTGATGGAGGTCACGATCGAGGCGATCAGGCCCATTCCTTCAGTGGCGCTGCTGCCGATCGCGCTGATCGCGCTCGGCTTCGGCTATCGCATGGAGATCGCGATCGTCGCCTTTGCCTGCGTCTGGCCGGTGCTGATCGTGACGCGTGCCGCGGTGGGCGGCATCGAGCCGCGGCTGATCGAGGTGGCGCGCGTGCTGCGGCTGACGCAGCGCGATCGCATCAGGAAGATCGTCATCCCCGCCGCCCTGCCCCGCATCTTCCTGGCGTTCCGGCTCGCCGCCGGCATCGCGCTGATCGTCGCCGTCACGGTCGAGATCGCCATCAATCCGCTCGGCCTCGGGGCCGGCATCATGACAGCGCAGCAGGCGCTGCGGCCGGACCTGATGCTCGCCTATCTCGTCTGGATCGGCGTCACGGGTTTTGCTCTCAACACCGTGCTGATGGCTGCACAGCGGAGCTTGTTCGGACGTGCGGCTGCCATGGGAGAGCAGGCATGAAATGGTCTGACATCGCCTGGCGCCTTGGCAGCTTCGCCGTCGCTGCCGGCGTCATCGCGCTGTGGCAGCTCGCCGCCGATCAGCGCCTGATATCGCCGGTGTTTCTTCCCGGCCCCGACCGCGCCTGGGCGGCGCTGCTGCACGGCTTCACCAGCGGCGATCTCCCGACCAAGCTCACGGGCACCCTCACGCATATGGCCTATGGCTGGCTGCTCGCCTCCGCCGCCGGCATCGCGCTCGGCGCCATGATCGGCTCCTCGAAGACGATGCGCATCTACGTCGCGCCGATGCTGGAGTTGCTGCGGCCGCTGCCGGTCTCGGCGATCATTCCCGTCGCCATCGCCTTTCTTGGACTGAGCCAGGGCATGGCGCTGTTCGTGATCGCGTTCGGCTCGCTGTGGCCGCTGCTGCTCGGGACGATCCACGGCTTCGCCGCGGTCGAGCCGCGACTCTATGAAGTCGCGCGGGTGCTGCACATGTCGCGGCTCGCCGTGATCTTCAAGATCGCGCTGCCATCGGCCGCACCCGACATCCTCGCCGGCATGCGGTTGAGCCTCACGGTCGCGCTGATCCTCGCCGTCGTCTGCGAGATGCTCGCCGGTCTCGACGGCCTCGGCCAATGGGTGCTGCTGTCGGCGCGCTCGTTCCGCTCGGCGGATCTGTTTGCCGGCGTGATGCTGCTCGGAATCATCGGCTACATGACCGCGCTCGCGATGGGCGCGGCCGAGAGCCGGCTGCTGCGCTGGCAGCACGCGCGGCGGTGAAGCTCAGGTCGCGCGCGTTCGCGGTGAAATATTGCCGGAGGCCGCTCAAGCCGGCTTCCAGGAGCGCGACTGGACCGACCGCCCATCGCTCCGATTGCGGAGCCAGCATCTGACCCGCCCCTGAAAGAAAGAGGCCGCCGACACACAAGGTGCAGGCGGCCCAAGTCCAGGGAGGAAACGCCCCAAGAAGGGCTAGGTTTTACTTACTAGATCAGGAGAGTCGTGGGTATCCGGATGATACCGGAGGTTGTCATCGCGCTGACGGGTTCCCTATCCCGACCGAGATACCGCCAGGTCACGCCGCCTGACGCTCCTCGTGGCGAACGAATTCCAGCGTGACCTTCTCGACATTGGAGTCGACCTACTCTGCCCTCCGTTCCTCCTCCTGCAGCGACTGTTCGAGCGGCGCGCGGGCGTCCTCGACGCCGGCACGGCACAGCGCGAGCAGCGACGTGTAGGCGGCGATCTCAAAATTTCTCGAATGCGTTGTTGGCGAAGGTGTTCTTCAGGAACTCATCGCCGGACATCGCACGTCCGATGGCCGCCGAGAACGACTCCTTCTCAGCGCCACATGGTCGGTGTGACAAGATGCGCGCCATCGGACCGTTTCCGACCGAGAGCGCCACGGCTTTGTGCAGCCTGATCGACATTGGGCGCGGGATCGATTGCGGGCGCGTGGTCGAGTTGGATCACGGGAACCGCGGCGGAATGTTCCGGAGCGCTGCGCTGATCGCGCGCACAAGGAGAAGCGGAACTTACCGAATCACTCGGCTGGTCAACGGGGTCGTGCATGTGGCAGCTCCGAGCCCTGAAGCGGCGTTTACTAATATCTTCCGAGACTAGGCGATATCAACTGCGTTAATCCATGCGCGATCTCGCCGCGTGCGGCCGATTCGCCCGCAACGCGACGAACCAGCGTGTGCTTGCCATCCGTTCATGGCTGCTCGATGACGCCTCCCGCACTGCACGCGAGATCGTGATGGGCGTTGCACCGGCATCAGCGCTCGCGCGCGCCGACGCGGTCGAGCAGTGCCGCACCGGTGCGAATGCCACTGTAGAAGCAGTCGATCGTCATGTTCTCGTTCGGCGCGTGATTGGCCTCGTCGGCATTCGCATAGGGAACGACGAAGGCCGGGACGCCGAGGATCTTGGTGAAGACGTAGTCCGGCAGACTGCCGCCAGTGCACGGAAATTCAAGGGGCGTGACGCCCTGTGCCAATCGAATCGCGTCGCGGATGATTGCGCCATAGGGCGAATCGAGCGGCACGCGCGAGGGCAGCATGCCGCCGCGGGGGATGAACTCGACCTCGGGCGCGTGCTTCCTGACATGGGCCTCGACCTTGGTCAGCACGTCGCCCGGCGTCATCGCTTCGACCAGGCGGATGTCGCATTTCACGACCGCCTCGCACGGCAGGACGGTCTTGCTGCCGAGGCCGCCATAGCCGCCGTGAAAGCCATTGATGGTGAGCGTCGGGTGGAACATCAGCCGCTCGTAGTAGCCGCGTTCTGCCGGCGCATCGAGACGGCTGAGACCGAGGCTTGCCTTGGCGGCATCGAGATCGAGCGGCAAACGCTTCACCGCAGCGACGTCAAGCGCGCTCGGCGGCACGATCGCGTCGTGGAGACCGTCGATGGTGATCTCGCCGGCGGCATTCTTCATCGTTGCAAGCAGATGCACCAGGGTCCAGATCGGATTCGGCACGATGCCGCCGAGATTGCCGGAATGAACGTCGCGGATGGCGTGCTTGGCGCGTAGCTCGAACGAGCACATGCCGCGGACGCCATAGGTCATGGTCGGCCGTCCCGACGCATGCATCGGGCCGTCGGCGGTGACCACGAAATCGGCCTTCAACTTCTCGCGATGCGTGGCGACAAACTCGGCAATGCGTGGGCTGCCGATTTCCTCCTCGCCTTCGAGCAGGAAGATGACGTTGCACGGCAGCTCGCCGTGAACCTTGAGATGCGATTCGATCGCCATGAGCTGCGCGAAATGCTGCCCTTTGTTGTCGCCGATGCCGCGGGCATAGATGCGGCCGTCGCGGATGGTCGGCTCGAACGGCGGGCTCAGCCACAGCTCCAGCGGATCCGGCGGCTGCACGTCGTAGTGCCCGTAGAGGAGCACAGTCGGCGCGCCCGGCTTGTTGTGCCAGCGTCCCAGCACCATCGGATGACCCGCGGTCGGCACCGCCTCGGCCTCGAGGCCGATCTCCCGCAGCATCCTCACCAGCAGCGCAGCCACCTCGGCAATGCCGACATTGTGCGCGCTGATCGAGGGATGGCGCACATAGTCCATCACGCGGGTGAGAAAATGCTCCCTCTCGGCGTCGATGTGCCGGAACACGGCAGCGAGACCGGCGGAAGGAGATGGAACGGTGCGGGCATCGCTCATGAGGTCGTCTTTCGTCGCGTGACGTTGCAGTCACACCATGTTCGATCGAAATCCCCTCAAAAGCAAATGACGCGCGGAGCGAGTCCGCGCGTCACCCTCGATCACATTGTCCGAGCCGAGGCGCTGTGCTCAGCCCTTCAAGGCGGTGATGACGATCTCGATCAACGCGCCGCCGCCGAGATCGGAGACGCCGACCGTGGCGCGAACCGGCAGATCGTCGCCGAAGAACTCGGTCCAGGCCGCATCCATCTCCTTCTTCTTCGACAGGTCGGTGACGAAGATCTGGCCGGAGACGACGCGCGACTTGTCGGTGCCGGCCTCTTTCAGGAAGCCGTCGATCTTGCCGAGAATATTACGGGTCTGCTCGCCCATCGACACCGAGGTGTCGTCGGCGATGGTGCCGCCGATGAAGACGAAGCCGTTGGCCTCGACGATGCGGTGATGAATGGCGGAGCGGATCTTGCGGGTGATCGTCATCATGTCCTCATGTCGTTGACGAAGGGGTGGAAGTCTGAAAGCGCGCAATGCTGAGATCGCCGATGCGCGTCTGGGTGCCGCCGTGCACGATGAGCTCGGCCATCACCGCGCCGGCGCCGGGGCCGAGCTGGAAGCCGTGCGCGGAGAAGCCGAACTGGTGATACAGCCCCTCGTGCCGCGCACTCGGTCCAAACACCGGAATGTCGTCGCGCATGCGCGCCTCGATGCCGGCCCAGGCACGCACGATGGTCGCGCGACGCATCACCGCGAACAGCTCCGCGACAGTGCGCGCACTCTCCGACAATTTGCGCCAGTCCAGCATGGTCTCGTTGCGGTCCTGGTCGGGCGTTGCAAGATGGCCCCCGCCGATCAGCACCGTGCCGTTGGGGAACTGCTTGAACGACAGCTTGCGGCCGCGCAGGATGACGACGGGATCGATGAAGTGCGCGACGGGAGACGTGATCATCAGCATCGGCGCGATGGTCTCGACCGGGACCGGCTCGCCGAACTGTTCTGCAACGCGGCCGGCCCAGGCGCCGGCGGCATTGACCAGCACCGGCGCGGCAAAGCTCTCAGGGCCGACGTCGACATGCCAGAGCTTGCCTTCCTTGCGGATGTTGGTCGCAGGCACGCCCTCGCGAATGAGGGCACCGAGCTGCTCAGCCTTGCGGCGGAACGCGGTGGTGGTTCGCGCGGGCTGCGCGGCGCCGTCGCGCCGCGACACCACACCGCCCGGACAGTTCTCCGCCACCGCCGGCACGAGGCGGCGCAATTCCGTGCCGTCGATCAGCTCCTCATGGGTGAAGCCGCGCGCGTTGAGATCGACGACGCGGGCACGGCAGGCGTCGAGCTCCGCGTCGTTCTCGGCGACCAGCACCTGGCCGAAGCTTTCGAAGCCGCAATCATCGTCGACCAGGTCGCTGATATTCTCCCAGATGCCCATCGAGCGGATCGACAGCGGAATCTCCGCGACGTCGCGCGCGAGCTGGCGCACGCCGCCGGCGTTGACACCGGAGGCGTGGCGGCCGGCATAGTCCTTCTCGATCAGCACCGGCTTCAACCCGGCCAGGCATAGATGCAGCGCGGTCGAGCAGCCGTGGATGCCGCCACCCACGATGATGGCATCCTTCTTCACCGTCATCCGCGCACCACGGCCTTGGTGGCCTCTTCGGTCTTCGGCAGGCTCGCGAGCTCGGACAGCATGATCGGCTTCACCGGCGCGCGCAGCCGGTAGTAGCCGATCTCCTGCGGGCTCTTGCCGCGCGCCTGCGCCATCAGCTCGGTGACGGTGAGGCCGCACAGCCTGCCCTGGCACGGCCCCATGCCGGTGCGGCGATAGGCCTTGAGCTGGTTCGGTCCGGTGGCCCCGATCGCGACGGCGTCGAGCACGTCCTTGGCGGTGATCTCCTCACACCGGCACACGATGGTGTCGCCTTGCGGAATGCGGAATTGCTTGGCCGGCTGGAATAGAACGTCGAGGAAGACACGGCCACGCTCGGCGCGTTTCAACTGCGCTGAATAGTCCAAAACCTTTGCCTGGGGCCGAAGGGCCTTGATGGCGCTGGCTGCCGCGATACGTCCGCGCCACAGCGCGGCCTGCGCACCGCCGATGCCGGCACCGTCGCCGGCAATCGCGATGCCCGGAATCGAGCTGTTGCCGCCGGCGTCCAGCACGGGCGTCCAGCACAGCTGCAGCTCATTCCAGCGATGCTCGACGCCGGCGGCCATCGCCAGATTGACGTTCGGCACCACGCCCTGGTGCAAGAATAACAGCTCGGCCGGCAGCGTCTCCCGCTTGCCGCCCGCGGCGACATAGCTGACGGCGTCGAGCTTGCCGTTGCCGGTGGCGGCGAGCTCCACCACGCCCGTGGTGACCGGCACCTTCGCGCGCACCTCGCGCATCATCGCCAGACCCTTGAGAAAATAGGACGAGGTCACGAAGGCGAAGGCGTGCGGCAGTGCTGTGATGTAGTTCGCGCGCGGCGTGGTGTCGAGCACGCGGTCGATGCGGCCGCCAAGCCGCAGGATCTGGGCGGCGAGCAGCCACAGCAGCGGTCCCTGCCCTGCGATCACCGCCGGACAATCCGGCACCAGCCCCGACGATTTCAGCATCGTCTGCGCCGCGCCCGCCGTCATCACGCCGGGCAGGGTCCAGCCGGGAATCGGGAACGGGCGCTCCTGCGCCCCGGTCGCGATGATGACCCGCCCGGCCTTGATGAAGGCCGAGCCGCCGCCGACGGAGACGCCGAGCTCGAGCTTGCGATCGAGGCTCCACACCGTGGCCCGATGGATGATCTCGGCGCCGCTGGTCTCGGCAGACTTTGCGATCTCGGCCCCGGACCAATAATCGGTGCCGAGCAGCGCTTCACTCTTCACCGGCGTCGAATTGATCGCGCGCCAGACCTGCCCGCCGGGACCAGCATTCTCGTCCAGCAGCAAAGTCGACAGGCCGGCGCCGGCCGTCGCGGTCGCTGCGGCCAGCCCGGCCGGGCCAGCGCCGATCACCACGACGTCGTATTGATCATGCTTCGGCGCCGCGCTCATTTGCCGATCTCCCGCTTGCCCTTCTGGATTTCGATTTGCATGCCCTCGGCGACCGGGACCAGGCAGCCCTGCCGATTGCCGACGCCATCGATGGTGACCAGGCAATCGAAGCACACGCCCATCATGCAGTAAGGCAGCCGCTTGGCGCCGCTGACCGCGGTCGAGCGCCTGACGTCGAGACCCGACGCAAGCAGCGCCGCCGAGACCGTGTCGCCTTCGCGCGCGGCGATCGCCTTGCCTTCGACATGGATCGTCACCGATCGCCTGGCGTCACCCTCTGCTCGCTTGAACATCATCATCTCCGTGCCCGTGCCGGGCCTCTCACTATCAGTAGTAGCCACTGCCGCCCGCTCCCGCTTCGCCGTCGAAGCGCCTGGCTGTGAATGCGCCGACCAGCTCCGGCTCCAGCGCGCCGTCCTTGACCATGCGCGCGATGTCGAACGCGTGGTTCGCCGCGAGCGTCACGCCGGAATGGCAGCAGGCGACGAAGGCGCCTGGGTGGCTCTCCGACTGCTCGTAGATCGGGAAGCCGTCCTTCGGCATCACGCGGATGCCGGTCCAGCTCCTGACGACGTTGAGCCGCGCCAGATGCGGGAAGGTGCGCTGGGCGCGATCGGCCATGACCGCGTTGATCGGATGGTTCTGCACGCGATCGTCGAGCTCATCCTCCTTGCTGTCGCCGATCATCACCGTGCCCTCGTCGGTCTGGCGGATCGTGGTCAGCGGATGCGGCAGGAACGGCATCGTGCGCTCGGTCACGACGATCTGGCCGCGCGTCGGGCCCATCGGCGCCGACAGTCCAACCATGGGGGCCAAGGCCTGGTTGGCATTCCCTGCCGCGAGCACCACCTTCGCTGCGCGTACCTCGCCCTGCGCCGTCGTCAGCCTGAACTCATCGCCCTCACGGGCAATCGCGCCGACCGCGCGTTCCGGCAGATAGTCGACGCCGAACTGCTTCATGCCGGCATGCAGGGCGCGGAAGGTGCGCAGCGAATTCACGTGGCCATCATAGGGACAGAAGCTGCCGCCGGAGACCTCCGGGCCGATCAGCGGCAACATCTTCTTCACCTCTGCCGCCGGCAGCATCTCCATCTGATAGTCGGCGGCGCCGACCTGATTGTGCATGCGCGCCACGAGCTGCGCGCGCTGCTCGTACTCGGCCTCGCCGAGGGTAAGGTGAAAGCCGCCGTTCTGCTGCAGCACGACGTCGAGCCCGGTCTGAGCCTTCAGCTCCTCGGCGAGCTTCGGCCACGCCTTGGAGCCGCGCACCGTCCAGCCGGTATAGGCCGGCATGCCCAGGCCCTTGCTCTGCACCCACACCAGCGCGAAGTTGGCGCGCGAGGCGCGCTTGGCGATATCGCCCTCGTCGAGCACGGCGACGCGCTGGCCGAGCCGGCCGAGCCCCCAGGCAATCGCAGAGCCGAGCAGGCCGCCGCCGACGACGGCGACGTCATAGTCTCTCATCGTAGTGTCTCCTATCGTCCTGCGTCGCCGCCTTTGGCGGTGAGCACGCGGTCGAGCCCGTAGAAGCGGTCGAGCAGGATCAGGACGGTCATGGTGATGGCGATGACGCTGGCCGATACCGATGTCACCAGCGGATCGATGTTGTCCTGGATGTAGAGGAACATGCGCACCGGCAGGGTCTCGGTGCCGGGCGTCGCCAGGAACACGGTCATGGTCAGATCGTCGAACGACTGGATGAAGGCGAGCATCCAACCGCTGACGATGCCGGGCAGGATCGCGGGCAAGGTGACGCGGCGAAACATCGTCCAGCCGTCGGCGCCGAGCGAGATCGCGGCCATCTCGATCGAGCGGTCCATGCCGGTCGCGGCCGCAAGCGTCAGCCGCAGCGCGAACGGAAACACCACGACGACATGGGCGATCACCAGCGCCACGAACGTGCCGCCGATGCCGACCGACGTGAAGAAGCGCAGGAAGGCGATGCCGAGCACCACATGCGGGATCATCAAGGGCGACAGGAACAGCGCCGACAGCGCGTCACGGCCGCGGAAGCGATAGCGGCTGATCGCGAGCGCCGCCGGCACCGCGAACAATAGCGCCACGCACGACGACAGCGCGCCGAGCCACAGGCTTACGCCGAAGGCGTGGACGAATTCCGGATAGTCGGCGAGCGCCCTGAACCAGCGCAGAGAGAAGCTCGTGATCGGAATCGACAGAAAGCCTTCCGGGGTGAACGCGACCCAGCACACGACGACGATCGGCGCCACCATGAAGACGACGAAGACGGCATGGAAGATCAGCGCCAGAGGACCGTTCCTGCTCATCGGAACATCTCCTGGTAGCGGCGCTCGATCAGCGCATTGGAGCCGACCACGATCAGGACGAGCGCGATCAGCAGCAGCACGGCAACCGCGGCGCCGAGCGGCCAGTTCAACGTATTGAGGAATTCGTCATAGGCGAGCGTCGCGGCGACCTTGAGCCTGCGGCCGCCGATGATCGCCGGCGTCGCAAAGGCGCTGGCGGACAGCGAGAATACGATGATGGCGCCCGACAGCACGCCCGGCATGATCTGCGGCAGCACGATGCGGCGGACCACCGTCAGCGAGCTTGCACCCAGCGACAACGCCGCATTCTCGACCTGCGGATCGAGCCGCTGCAGTGCGGTCCATACCGCGAGCACCATGAACGGCATCATCGCGTGCGCCAGCGCGATCACCATGCCGGTTTCGGTGAACATGAACCGGACCGGTGAATCGATCAGGCCGAGCGTCATCAGGAGCTTGTTGGCGAGGCCGTTGTTGCCGCCGAACAGCAGCGCCCAGCCGAGCGTGCGCGCAACGACCGAGATCAGCAGCGGGCCGATGATCACCAGCAGGAAGAGGCCCTTCCACGGCCCCTGCATGCGGTTGAGGATGTAGGCCTCGGGCACGCCGAACACCGCCGTGATCAAGGTTGCCAGCACCGCGACGCGGAAGGTGCGCCAGAACATCTCGGCGTAGTAGGGGTCGTCGAAGATCTCGATCCAGTTCTTCAGGATGAAAACCGGCTCGATGCCCTTGTACTGGCCCCAATCATGGAACGACAGCATCACCGTCATCGCCAACGGGATCACGACGACTCCCAGGAACAGCATCAAGGCCGGCAGCGCCAGCGAGAGGCCGGCGCGCGTCTCGGACGAGTTGGACGCGATGGTCGCGCTCATGCTGCAGCCTTCGCGGCGCGCAGGCTCATGTCCGAGACCTGCCAGACGAGATGCACCGCTGCGCCCTGCTCAGGCTGCGGCTGGCCGTCATTCTGCCGGATCACGGTGGCGGGCCCGCATTCGGTGTCGCATTGGAACAGCCAGTGATTGCCCTGGAAGATGCGGCTCGTGATGCGCCCTGCAAGACCGGCGTCACCGAAGTTGATGCGCTCGGGCCGGACGCTGACGGCGACGGAGCCGGCCACGCCGGCCGGCGCCGGCGCGCTCCAAGATCCCGCCACCAGTCTGGCCTGCCCCCCGGTGCGGTCCACGGTCGCAGCAAACTCGTTGGTCTTGCCGAGAAATTGCGCGACGAAGGCGGAGGCCGGCTGCTCGTACACCTGCTGCGGCGTGCCGATCTGCTCGATCCTCCCCTTGCTCATCACGACGATGCGGTCGGACAGCGACATCGCCTCGATCTGATCATGGGTGACGAGGATGGTCGTGGTGCCGAGATTGCGCTGGATCTGGCGCAGCTCAATCTGCATGTCCTCGCGCAGGCGCGCATCGAGATTGGACAGGGGCTCATCGAGCAGCAGCAGGCTCGGGCGGATCACCAGCGCACGCGCCAGCGCGACGCGCTGCTGCTGGCCGCCGGACATGCGGCGCGGATGACGGTCCTCATAGCCGGCGAGGCCGACCAGCGCGAGCGCCGCGCGCACGCGCTCCTCACGATCCTTGCGCGCGACCTTGCGCATCTCCAGGCCGAAGGCGACGTTCTCGGCCGCCGTCATGTGCGGAAACAGCGCGTAGCTCTGGAACACGATGCCGAGCCCGCGCTTCGCCGGCGGCATCGCGACCAGATCCCTGCCCTCGAGCCGGATCGCGCCGTGCGACGGGTCGAGGAAGCCCGCGATCATCTGCAAGGTTGTCGTCTTGCCGCAGCCGGACGGCCCCAGGAACGAGATGAACTCGCCCTTGGCGACGCCGAGGCTGAACTCCTCGACCGCCGTGTTGGGGCCGAAGGACTTGCCGACGCGGTCGAGCTCGAGGAAGGACATGCTTTGGATCCAGATGGGCGAGGAATGCTGGCGCCGCGCGCACGGTGCACTCCCCTCGCCCTTGCGGGGAGGGGCCGGGGGTGGGAGGCGGCCCGAAGACCATTGGTGTGGTCCCTCCCTCCCAACCCTCCCCCACAAGGGGGAGGGAGAAGACCGCCGTCGACGAGAGAGGTTCGCAACAAGCGACTGATTAGCGCTCGACTTCGCGATTCCAGCGCTTGGTCCATTCCTCGCGCTTCTCGTTGACCACGCTCCAATCCGGCGCATAGACCTTGGCGGCACGCTCGCCGATCGGCGCCATCGCGCCGACGCCCTCGGGGACCACGACGGACTTCACGACCGGGCCATAGCCATATTCCTTCAGCATCGTGAGCTGGATCTTCGGATCGAGCAGCAGCTTGATGAAGCTCGACGCCAACGGCGAGACCGAGGCCTTGGCGATCGGACATGCCGTCGTCAGCAGGCTGACGGCACCTTCCTTCGGATAGACGAAATCGACCGGGAAGCCGGTGTTGGCAAAGCTCTGCACACGGCCGCTGCCCCACACGGCGATGACGGCCTGGCCCGATTGGAAGAGCTCGGTCATCTTGCCGGGCGACGGCTCGTAGGCGAGCACATTCGGATTGATGTCGGTCTTGAATATCTTGAAGCCGGCATCGACGTTGGCTTCGCTGCCGCCGTTCATCTTGGCCAGCATCAGCAGGACGTTGAGGCCGTAGGTGTTGTTGATCGGCGGGATAACGAGCAGCTGCTTATATTTCGGATCCTTGAGATCATTCCACGACGTCGGCGCGGCCCAGCCTTTCTCGGCGAACACCTTTTTGTTGTACATCAGGCCCGTCGCGACAAGACCGATCGCGACCGCCTTGTCGTCCTTGAAGCGCGCGACATCGAGGAGATCGCCAGGCAGTCCGGTGACCTTGTCGCAGAAGCCGAGTTGGATCGCCTGGTACATCGGACCGTCATCGACAATCGCGACGTCGATCTGCTGATTGCCCTTCTGCGCCTGCAGCTTCGCAAGTGTGTCGGTGGAGTTGCCGGCGACGTATTCGACCTTGACGCCGTTGGCCTGCTCGAACGGCGGGATCACTTCCTCGCGGATGGTCTTCTCGAACGAGCCGCCATAGCCGGCGACATAGAGCGTCTTCTGTTGAGCCCATACCTGGGAGGCTGAAGCCAGGACGGCGACGCTGACCGCCATCAGGAGTTTAGGGTGCTTCATCGGACCGATCTCCATCATCTTGGATATGAGACGGTATTAAATAACCGTCCCAGGGAGATCGGGCTTGGCCGATGCATCCGCAGTCCAGAAAACCCGGAGCTGACGAGCCTAAAAAACGAGCCACCCCTCACCCTGCCAAAAAAGATCGCAGCAGAGGCTTTGATCGTCCAATGAATAATGGCACCCTGTTCATACGCAAATGTTATGGACTGGAGGACTGATGGCGCGGATCAACTCGCGGCAGGTCGAAGCCTTCCGGGCGATGATGCTGAGCGGCAGTGTGACGGAAGCCGCCAAGCTGATGGCGGTGACGCAGCCGGCGGTCAGCCGGCTGCTGCGCGACCTTCAGGCTTTGCTCAAGATGGAGCTGTTCGAACGGCGCGGCACCGGGCTGGTGCCGACCGCCGCGGCAACAGCGCTCTACATGGAGGTGGAACGCTCCTTCGTCGGGCTCGATCGCATCACTGCAGCAGCGGAGGAAATTCGCGGCCGGCGCACCGGCACGTTGCGCATCGCCGCCCTGCCCGCTCTTGCCAATGGCTATCTGCCGCGGCTGGCGGGCCGCTTCCTGCAGGAGCGGCCCAATCTCAATCTCGCTTTTTTCGGCGTGATCTCGCCGATCGTGATCGACTGGGTGCTGAACGCGCAATGCGACGTCGGCTTTGCCGAGGTGCCGATCGCCCATGCCGGCCTGCCGAGCATCAAGCTGCCGGCGCTGGCGCGCGTCGCCGTCCTCCCGGCAGGCCATCGGCTTTGTGCGAAGACAATCTTGGTGCCGCGCGACTTCGAGGGGGAGACCTTCATCTCGCTCTCGTCAGGCTCCACCAGTCGGCATCTGATCGATCAGATCTTCCATCGCGAGGATGTCAGGCGCGTGCTGCGGGTCGAGACGACGCTGTCGGAAATCATGTGCGGGATGGTGTCGTCGGGACTGGGCGTCTCGATTTGCGATCCGTTCACCGCGCGCGAATTCGACGGCCGCGGCGTGGTGATGCGGCCATTCACGCCGCGCATCGATTTCGAATTCGCGGCGGTGTTTCCGCCGCAGCGCAGCCCCTCGCCGGTGGCGCTGGACCTCGTCGAGTCGGTGCGACGGGCCCTGGAAGAGCTCGGCCGGGCATCGATCCCTGGAGAAACCGGGGAAGGCTTGGTGGGAGAAAGGCTAGGTGGGCGAACCTAGGACCCGCTGATTGAGCGGCGTGTGATCCGGTCCTTCGCTTAGACCAGCGGCAACCGGTCAGGCCGCGGGCGCTTCAGCGATTGCGCCCCCAGAGCCGGTATCGCGCGGAAAGCGCCATGTCGACAGCTCCGCAAGCTCAGCCTCGGGCCGTTGTGCGACGATTTCGCCGCGCCCCAGGTAGAGACGGCCCGTATTGCCGTCGACGGTGATCCAGTCGCCGAGGGACACGACCGCTGCGCCGATACGTGCCTGCTGCGCTTCACCATCGAGCCGGATCGCGGCGCAACCGACCACGCAGGGCTTGCCCATCTGACGGGCGACGAGCGAGGCATGCGCAGTGCGGGCGCCAACGGCCGTGACGATCCCGGAGGCCGCGGCGAAGCCGGCGATGTCCGCGGTGCTGGTGTCGTGACGGATCAGAATGACCGGATTACCTGCCGCCGCGAGGCGTTCCGCGGACGCGCTGTCGAAGGCCGCCCGACCCGTTGCGACACCGCCGGAAGCCGCAACTCCGACGGCTGCGGGCTGGCCGGCCGAAACGAGCGACGTCTCCGTGAGTGCCTCGACATCGATGCCTTCAAGTCTTCCCAGGGCCTCTTCCCGCGTGATCGATCCTTCGTGCACGAGGTCGACCGCGATGCGGAGCGCGGCGCGCGGGGTGCGCTTGGCGGCTCTTGTCTGCAGGATCCACAATCGGCCTTCCTCGATGGTGAATTCGATGTCCTGCACATCGCGAAATTCACTTTCCAGCCGCTTCAGAGTTGCACGCAGCCCCAGCGCCACATCCGGCAGCGCCCGTGACAGGGCCCTCTCGGTTTCCGGCGTCCTTCGGCCGGAGACGACGTCCTCGCCCTGCGAATCGAACATGACGTCGATGACCGGCTCGTCCGCTCCCGTCGAGGGATCGCGCGAGAATGCGACGCCCGCACCGGACGACATGCCGCCATTGCCGAACACCATGGCCTGCACCGTGACCGCCGTGCCCTTGAGATGCTCGAGGCCCTCGAGCCGGCGATAGGTCCGCGCCCGCTCACTGGTCCAGGATCGATAGACGGCCCGCGCCGAGCGTTCCAGCTGCACCGCGGCATCTTCGAGCCATCCGTCATCATCGGCCTCTTCCAGGAGCTTGTGTTCGTCGCAAACCAGCCGCTCGAGCGCCTCGCTGTCCAGCTCACGCTCGTTGCTGACGCCTTCAGCGGCAATCATCTGGCTCAATCGCTCGGCGAGCGGGGCGGGATCGATCCCGATGACCGTTTCGGCGTAGCTCTCGAGCAGGCGCCGCCGGCAGTCCCAGGCCAGCCGCGGCCGCCCCGTTGCACGCACCAGACCGCGCACGGCGCGCGACGTGCAGCCGACATTGAGAACGGTATCCAGCATGCCCGGCATCGACCGCGCCGCACCGGACCTGACGGACACGAGCAGCGGATTGCGCGAGCAGCCGAACGACTTTCCGGTCGCCTGCTCGAGAAAGGCGATCCCTCCTTTCAGTCCGTCAACGAGCTGGCGCATTGCCTGCCCCTTGCCGGCCACCACGTCGGCGCAGAGCTGCACCGGCAGCACGAACGCAGGCGGCACCGGCAGACCCAGCGCCGCCATCCGTGCGAGATTTGCCGCCTTCGCCCCGACCTCTTCGGCGCCAGGCAGCTCGCGCCGGCCATCCCCGATCCGCACCATCATCATCACTTCGTTCCCTAGGCCGAGAGGTCACTCATCGTGTAGCGCCGCAGCAAATGGCCGAAGCTCGCCAGGCAGTCGGTCGCGCGCTCGATCGCCCGCGCGAGCTCCAGAGCGCCAAGAGAGGCTGCCAGATCGAGCCCGCCGGAGAACACGCTCGCAGTGATTTCCCGTTCCTTGGCATCCGCCTGGTGCTCGGCATCCATCAGCCGGGCAACCGCCGCCAACGCATCTTCCGAATCTGCTCGGCGGCCTTCCTGGACCTCGGCAGCGGCGGCGAGGCCCGACGCGGCGTGCTCGGTTGCTGACACCGCCACCAACGCGAGCGCCCCCAGTGCGGACCTGATCTCGGGCTTCAGCGCGCCCGGCGCCAGCGACGCAATGAACGCAGCCTGCTCCAACTCATCGATCGCCTGCTCGATCCGGTCGACCAGGTCGCCGATCACCGGCCGCGCAGCGAGCCGCGCGATTTCCGCACGCGCCTCGATGGCGATCCTGTCGGCCTTCCGCTCGATCCGGCCCGCCCGCTCCGCGAGCTGCCTGACCAACGTCGGCTCCGGCTCGATCATCGACACGGCCTGTTGGACCAGCGCCGCCACATCGCGCGCCAGGCCGATCTGTCGGAGCACCATCGCGAGCAATTCGCTATCGACGCGATCGAGATGCCTGACCAGGTCGGCGCCGATCCGGTCCCGCGCCAGCCGTGACGACTGCCCCTCGCGCAAAGCCTCGGTCGAGACCTGCAGGCACGTCTTGAGGAAACCGATCGCGGGCTCTCGCCCCAGCACCTGGTCGAGCCGCTCGCCGAAGCCGATGCGCGTCGGTGCCGCGCTGCGCACGGCTGCGCCGAGCAGCTCGCTGCCGCCAAGCTCCAGAAAGCCGCGGTGACCGACACGCTGCCGCGCCGCCCATTCCAGGATACGAACCGCATCGGTCTTGGCGACCCAGCTGCGCAGCAGTTTGCGCGCCTTGTTCCAGTCGATCAGGAACACCAGCGAAGATCCGATGGCAGCGAGCAATTCGTCGCGATCGTCGGGCGCTCCATACTCATAAGATCCGGTGACGAGATAGAACGTCCCGTCGTCCTCGAGCCCCGCGGCGGCATGCTTGTCCAGGCCGCTCCATTTCAGCGAACACTCGTCGAACAGCGATACGAAGAACTTCGCGCGCGCCAGATGAACGTCGGTATAGGTGATGGTCACGACGCTCGCCGTGACCACGATGACGATCACATGCGCATCGGTGGTGCCGATGTCGTTCTGGATGACCAGCCGGTCGCCCGCCCGGATTGCGGTCGTATCGAGCCCGGGATGATTGAACTTGAGCGGTCTCGTCTCGTTGAGCCCGCGCATGAAGCTCGCGATCGGTGCGCGATCGGCGTCCTGCACGCCGAAGACATGCGCGCCGGCGATGACCTCTTCCGAGTTGCTCGCGGCCAGACGGTTCAATGCCTTGTGCAGGTCCATCACCAGCCGATGCAGGCTATCCGGTCCGTCATGCTCGACCCCCGTCAGCCGACCGACGCGGGCGATCTCGATCTCCGGCGTCGCTTCGAGGTGACCCGCGCTGCGGATCGAGGCCAGGCGTCCTTCGAACTGCTGGCCTTCCGACGGATTGCCTGCGGCGGCGGCACCGATCATCGCGAGAATATCGCCCTCGATGCCCTTCAGCAGAGGAGCGAGTCCTGGTGCGACCACCTTGTCGTCGCCAGCAAGATGTGCGCCGCCGATCAGTGTGACGAGCGCCGCAGGCGCCAGCCCGGCAGCGCGGCTCTCCATCGCGAGATCAGGCACGTTCGCGCGCGGCTGTCTTGCATGTTGGACCGCGGCCTGCAGCGCGCTGAGGCGGAGCTTGATGCGATCGTTGGCGGCCAGTCCATCTGCCACGAGCTGCGGCAGCAGGATGTCGGGTTGTCCGAGCTCTCTGACAATTTCAGTTTTCATCGGCGCACGTCGCAGTTTGATAACGGCCTCGTAGCAGCCGGCGAACGGTGCGGTATTGCGCTGGATCATTCATCGAAATGTCACATGCGGCGATCAGCGCTGGAGCTCGGCAGTCCGCAGATTGCGCGCGTCTCTCCCAAAATGTCGCAGTCGTGCGATCGATGCCTTCGTCCAAGCCTGCGACGACAGAGCTGAACCCTTCGTCTGGATCGAGAAAAAGGCTCGCCAGCGCCCCTTCAAAGGCCGACGTATCCCCCGGCTATGAGTCCGGGTACTAGAACTCGATCAGTACCTTCAGGGCGTGCGTACTGGCAGCTGCTCCGAAGGTCTCATAGGCGTCCAGGATCTGTTCGAACTTGAACCGATGGGTGATGAGCTTCTTCGCGTCGATCCTGCGAGATTGTACCGTTTTAAGCAGCATCGGCGTGGTGACAGTGTCGACGAGCCTTGTCGTGATCGCAATATTGCGGTCCCACAGTCGCTCCAGGTGCAAATCGACCTTGACGCCGTGAACACCGATATTGGCAATGACGCCGCCGGGCGCAACGATATCCTCGCAGACGATGAAGCTCGCCGGCACACCGACCGCTTCCATGGCGGTGTCGACGCCGCGACCGCCCGTCATCTCCATGATCTTTTCAACAGCCTTGCCATCCTTGTTGTTGATGACAGTTGTGGCGCCGAACCGGGACGACATCTCCAGGCGATTGTCGTCGAGGTCGATCATGATGATTTCGGCCGGCGAGTAGAATTGGGCCGTCAGCAGGGCTGCCAAGCCGATCGGGCCGGCGCCGACGATCGCCACCGTCGAGCCGGGCTGGACCTTACCGTTGAGCACGCCGCACTCGAACCCGGTCGGAAGAATGTCGCTCAGCATTACCAACGCATCTTCCTCGGTTCCGGCCGGCACATGATAAAGGCTAGTGTCAGCAAATGGAGTACGCACGTATTCCGCCTGCGTTCCGTCGATTCGGTTGCCAAGGATCCAGCCGCCGTTCACACAATGGGAATACATTCCGCGCCGGCAATAGTCGCAGGTCCCGCAGGAGGAAATGCAGGAGATGATGACGTGATCGCCCGGCCCGAAGGCGGTAACGGCGCCGCCGATCTTGTCGACGATGCCGACGCCCTCATGGCCAAGAATTCGGCCGGGTACGCAGGTCGGAACGTCGCCTTTCAATATGTGGAGGTCAGTCCCGCAGATTGTCGTCTTCACAAGCTTGACGATGGCGTCGGTCGGAGCCGAAATCTTGGGTTTCGGCCTTTCCTCAACGGCCTTCTTTCCCGGACCGTTATAGACGAGCGCCTTCATGACCATCTCCTCTGCGTCGCGGACGAAAATTCGCAGAGGAAGCTAGATGGGTGACGATGCGCGAGCTTGATGTTGGTCAAACCTCTCCATCCAGCCGCATCACGATGATTTGTCGGAACCAAAATCCAGCATCGAGAGCCAATCCACCGCATGGCCGTTTGCCGCCGTACCTAGGCAGCTAGGCGGAGCGCGTGCACATCGACCTCACCCATGTGATAGATCTTGCCGCCTCATCTCCGCCGACGCTGCCCAAGGCACCTCGAACGCCGGACCGACGGGAATCTCGACCAACCTCTCGTTCCCTCGCTGGATAAGCAGGGCACTGAGGCCCTGCTCCTGCGCCAGCGCCTTGCTCTGCACCGGACCGAGGACCATGAATGCCGTCGCCCATGCGTCAGCATCCATGCAGCTTGCCGCGACGACGGAGACTGAGGCGATTGCGTTGTCGATGGGACCGCCGCGTGACCGGTCCATGGTGTGAGACAGACGTTTTCGCCCGAGATCGATCCAATGCCGGTAATCGCCTGAAGTAGCGACCGCCGCGTCCCATAATTCAACGACGCCAAGCGGACCGCGCCGTTCGTAGTCGGGCTTTTCCACCGCCACGCGCCACGGTGTTCCGTCCGCCTTGGCGCCTCGTGCTTTCAGCTCTCCATCCAGACTGACCAGCGCATTGGAAATACCGAAGGCCTCGACCGTTCGCATCATCTCGTCCACGGCGAAACCCTTGGCGATTCCTGAAAGGTCCAACGTAGACTGCGCGTGTTTGCGCACCCTGCTTCCCGGCACATCCAGCTCTAGAACCGTATGGGTTGGCGGCAGTCGCTCACGAAGCGCCATCTGGATCGCGTCCTTGTCGGGAGCAGAGGCAGCAGGTCCGAAGCCCCAGGCATTGACCAGGTGCCCCAGGCCGATGTCAAAGGCTCCGCCCGATGCATGTCCGATCGTCACGCCCCGTTGCAGAACTTGCATGATCTCGACAGGTAGGGATACCCAGACGCCTTGCGCGGCCGAGTTCAGTCGCATCAGATCGCTGTCCGGCTTCCATGTGGACATCTGGCGGTCGACGCGATCGACGGCACGAGCCAGGGCGGCCTCCAGCGCAGCAATGTCGGTGTCAGGAAAAGCATAGACCAGCGCCGACCAGCGCGTTCCCATCGTGGCGCCGCTCAATGCGTGGCGAACAAGATCAGTAGACATCTTCAGCAAGCCTCCCCTGGGCTTTGAGCGCAATCGGCGTCAGGCCGGTCGGCGCGAGTACATCAGCTATCGCCTCCGTCACGCCCGCCGCCATGTCGCGCCCACCACACACCATGACCTGCGCTCCACCGGCGATCAGGGCTCGAAATCGATCGGCGTCCTTGCGCAGCCGATCCTGCACATAGCCGCCGCCTTTCACGCGCGAGAAGGCGGTGGCGAGGCTCGTCAGCCGTCTGTCATGCAGCCAGCCGGCGATCTCGGGCTCATAGAGGAAGTCCGAGGCTGGATCGCGGCCGCCGAAATAGAGATGCATGGGCCTGCGCGAGAAATTGGCGCGGACCAATCCCGCCAGGGGACCAATGCCGGTGCCGGCGCCGATCAGGATGACCGGCTTTCGTCCGCGCGCCGGACGGAAGGCTGGATTGGCCTTCACGAAGGCCTCGACGCTGTCGCCCGGCTCAAGCCCGTGCAGCAGGCCCGAGCAAAGCCCGCCGGGATGTTTGCGCACGCAGATCTCGACAAATCCATCGCTGGTCGAACTGGCCAACGAATAATAGCGCGGTGAGGTGCAGCCCGGCGGCACGATGCCTATGAGGTCGCCTGCCGTGAAGCGCGGCCAGCCGCCCCCTGCGACGCGCGCGAACATGTGGCTCATCGGCAGCGCGAAGCGCAGCACGCAGGTTGGCGCCTGCACCTCCGCGCCGTAGTCGACGCGGTCGACAAGCGTCAGGGTATGCGTGCGCGGCCGCTCCGGCACATGCAGCAGCGCCAGCTCTTCGCCCATGACCTGCGACAGCGCCTCGCCCCATCGGGCGAATTCCTGCTCGGATTGGCGGTCGATCGTCTCGAGCGGCATCAGCGACGCCCAGCCCTTCCGCGCCAACGTCGCTTCGACGTCGCGAGCGAAACGGCAGAATTGCGGGAATTGCCGGTCGCCGAAGCCGAGGACCGTGATTGGGAAAGGCGGCGGCTCTGTGATCCCGTCGAGGCGTTTGAGGAACACGCTGGCCGTCGCGGGAGCCGCGCCGTCGCCATAGGTCGCGGCCAGCAAGAACATGCGCCGCGCCGATGGATAGGATCGCAACAAGCTATCCATCGAGGCCGTATGAACCCCGTGTCCGTTAGCCGTCAGGGCGGCGTGCAGCGTGCGGGCGAAGCCCCATGTGCTGCCACCCTCGCTCCCGACCAGGATCACGGTGTCGGCGTTCTTGGCGATAACGTTGTCAGCAATTGGAGCATATGCACGGCGCCGGCTCCACCACATCACAGCTCCGCTCAAGCCAAGTACCGGAACGCTGAGGGCGCTGACGCCCAACAGCAGGCCGAGCCACCAGAGCCCTTGGCCGGTGTGCAGCATGTAGATGAATTCGTAGATCTGCCGGGCGATTGAATGGTCGTGCCAAGCCAGCAGGCCTCCGCCCGCGGGATCGACATATCCTTCGCCGGTCGCGGTGGTCAGGTGAAAGACGTCGTCCGGGTTCGCCGGGTTGGGAAAAGTCAGCACCCGGAGCTGGGAAAGATCGATCCCGCTCAGAGCCGCGATTTGCTCGACGGGAAGAGCCGGGCCGCGGGTCGTCGCCGTCGGGAAAGCGGGCGCCTGCGACATGCCGTCCGAAATCAGTCCGAACGTGGTGAGCGACAGATAGAGCGCCGTCAGAGTTGACAGCAGAAGCCCACCAGCCGCCAGCCGGCCGAGGTCGGTATGTAGTCGCTGAATGCCATCGCCGCGCGCCCGGCTGAGAATCTGTCCCCATCCTCCCATGCGTCGGGCGGTCATCTGCAGGCCAGACAGCAGCAGGACCAGCATCGCCAGCGCGCCGGCGCCGACGGCCACGCGCCCGCTATCGCCGAGAAAGAACGAACGATGCAGGTTGGTCATCCAGCGTTCGAATGCCGAGCGCGTGTAGTCCGAAACAAATTCACCGCTCACAGGGTTCACCACGCTCGCGGCCGGGCCATCGTTCCCGGAATAGAAGGCGATGATCTTACCGGAGGGCAGGCGTTTGAGCTCCTCCACACCAGGATAGGTGCCGACGACTCGGCCAGCCAAAGCGGCGACGGTGACACTGCTTGGCGAAATTGCTTCAGCCCGATCCCAGGCCGGAATCGCCGACAGCACCGAACCGCTGATCGCGAGTGCCATCAGCGGAATGATGACGAAAAGGCCTAGAATCCGATGAATCCAGCGCGGCATGACATCCATCCCTGTCCATAGGCCTACATGGCGTAGGTGAAGGAGCGGACGTAGCTGCGGCCCGCCACGGGCCGACCTGCTCCCGCGGATGTCAGCGGCACGACCACCTCGGACGGGCTGTCCCGCATGTCCTCAGCGGCGGCATCGATGTGGAGCTTGTAGCCTGCATCGAAGAGCGCATCCGCGAGGTCCAGCGTGACTTTCAGCGTCCGGCCGGCACCGACGCTGGCACCCGTAATGCCGTTGATTTCGGCGGGGTTTCCGCGGGATCCTCGGTTCCAACCGCTGAGATGGCTGTAATATTTGGACTTTGAGCCCGCCACCCACAGCGTGCCTTTGTAGGCTCCGGTCGCATCGGTGACGTAAAGCGCGAGATAGGCTCCGTTCCCGCCATAGTTGCTGAGCGTGGTGGTCAGCGTGACAGGACGCGCCATGGCGAGCCCGGGAGCGGTCAGCGCGGTGGTGACGGCAAGGACGGCGAGCAGCGATTTCATTGTTGGTCTCCAGCAGTGGCGTATTGATCGCACCAAGACTGAAGACCGCAGATGACGTGCTCCTGAAGGTCGATAGGAATCTGCTTCAGGCAGCCGTCAGGTTGGACCTTTTCAAAAACGGCAAACGCCCCGCAGCAGGCGGGGCGCACTTGAACGCGATGTGTTCGTTCGCCTCAGGCAATGGACAATGGCGCCGACTCTCACCTTCTCTGATCACGGCTCCAACGAGATGGACTCCGCACCACGGCATCACTTGACTTCGGCCTTGGGGGCGGCACCGCCCTGAAAAAGCCCGTTGGAAGGCGGTACTCCCGCTGGCTCAGGGGCTCCCCCCGGCCCGGAGCGTCCACCACGCCGGGCACCGTCTTCCTCATCATCGCGGTTCCTGCCGTGCTCTCCACGCTTTTGTTTCACGCGGATCACGGCGAGCGATGCGGGATCTACCTTTGCCTCGATGTCACGACCGTTCTCGTCCTGCCCTCTAATCTCGAAGCATCCGTCGTCGATCTTGATCCTTCGCACGGTCCAGCCGCGCGCCTTTACCATTTGCTCGACTGCTTCGCGCGGCTGCCATTGGGCCATGGGAACCTTGCAGTCGTCATTATCAGCCACCGCCAGACCCGGCGCCAGAGTGCCCATCAGAATGGCCACGATCACTGCTATCGCTTTCACGTTTCCTGCTCCCGTTCGAAGCCTCAACCTGTCGTCCTTGTGAGCCGGTTTCCTGACGGCGACCTGAAGACGCTGTGGCTTTTGCGTCAGGTCAACGTCAGATTCCCCTCTATGACTATCTATGATCCGAGATGGATGGGGGGGGGTGGGCGGAATGAGGCGATGCGGATATTGCTGATTGAAGACGACACGATTCTGGGCGCTGCGGTGCGCGACCAGATCGTCTCCGATGGACACTCAGTTGACTGGGTTACCCGCCTTGATGCCGCGCAGGACCATCTGCGCAGCACGGCCTATGACCTGCTTCTGCTGGATCTGATGCTGCCCGACGGTCGCGGTATCAAGCTCCTGCGCGATCTCCGCACCGAGGGCACGGTGACGCCGGTCATCATCCTGACGGCACTCGATCAACTCTCCGATCGCATTGAAGGCCTCAACGCCGGCGCGGACGATTATATGATCAAGCCCTTCGATCTTTCGGAGCTTTCGGCGCGGTTGAACGCCGTCGCGCGTCGTTATTCCGGTAATCCGAACCCCCTTGTCGGGATCGGCGATCTCCAGATCGATCTGGCCGCCCGCTCAATCACCCGTGCAGGAAAGAACATCAACTTGACAGCGCGGGAATGGGTGCTGTTCGAGACCTTCGTGCAGCGACCGCGTCGGGTCCTGTCAAAGACCATTCTTGAGGAACGGCTCTATTCATTTGGAGAAGAGATCGAGAGCAACACCATCGAGGTGCACGTCAGTCGGCTTCGCAAGAAGCTCGGACACGACGTCATCGAGACGGTGCGTGGTCTCGGTTACCGACTGGGACACAGCGCATGATGCCGCCGCGCAGCTTGCAGTGGCGCATCTCGCTGTGGCTAGGACTCGGCATCGCACTTCTCTGGATCGTCGCAGCCGTCGCGACAGCTCAAAGGCTGCGCCACGAAATGAACAGGGTTTTCGATAGTGCGCTCGAGGAAACAGCCCAGCGCCTTCTTCCACTCGCAGTGCTCGACATCCTGGACCGCGAGGACGGCGACACGTCGCAGCGTATTGCGACCCTGAGGGAGCATGACGAGTACTTCACTTATATCGTGCGCGACGCGCGCGGGTCCGTGCTGCTGCGCTCGCACCGCGCTGACGACGCGATATTTCCGCCTTTCGCCAAGACGGGGTTCGTCGACACAGCGACCCACCGACTCTACTTCGACGCCGCGCTGCGAAACACGGTGACGATCGCCGTGGCAGAACCGCTTGCCCACCGTCGCGAGGTCGCAAACAAGGCTCTCCTCGGCCTGGCTCTGCCGCTCGGCCTCTTGGTGCCTCTCGGTCTTGTGGCGGTTTGGGGCGTCGTGCGCGTCTCGATGGCGCCGGTCAGGCGCCTGGGGAGGGGTATAGAGGCGCGTGGCAGCGGCGACCTGTCTCCGATTCCGGTCGCAGACCTGCCCTCCGAGATCGCACCGATTGCCGACGCTGTGAACCACCTCTTGGAAGGGCTTCGGCGTGCACTGGAAGCCGAGCGAAGCTTTACTGCCAACTCTGCGCACGAATTGCGTACACCGATCGCCGCCGCGTTGGCGCAGACACAGCGGCTGATCGCGGAGACGCAGGACGCTGCGGCGCAAAGTCGGGCACAGCAGATCGAGACGGCGCTGCGGCGGCTTTGGCGACTGTCTGAAAAGTTGATGCAACTGGCAAAGGCCGAGGGCGGGCGCCTTCAAGCCAAGGAGACGATCGACATCGCATCCGTGCTGAAATTAGTCTCAGACGAGATAATGCGCGATCCGGCCACGGCCGGCCGGCTTGTTCTCAATATTCCTGCGACGCCGGTTCTGTTAGATATTGATACCGATGCTTTTGCCATTCTGGCGCGCAACCTGATCGAGAATGGCCTCAAGCACGGAGCGTCGGACGCTCCGGTCACAGTGACACTTTCAAACATTGGCGTGCTCACGGTGACCAACGAAGGACCGCCGGTTCCGCCAGAGTTGCTGACGCGCCTGTCCCGCCCCTTCGAGCGCGGTCGTACTGATGCAGAAGGATCCGGCCTGGGCCTGGCCATTGCAAGAGCCATCGCCTCCGGCGTTGGCGGCGAGCTTATTCTAACATCTCCGTTGCCTGGAGCGCAGAGTGGTTTCCAGGCCCGCTTTTCCCTCCAAGCCTTGGGCCCGGTTGAAGAAAGTGCGAGTAAAAAGGGAAAAGACCCGGGCTCGACGCATTGCATGTGATGAGAATACGAAAAACCGGGCGCGTCCGCACCTGTCCACGACGGGAGGCCGGGCTGGCAGACCGACGGCCGCTAGGTCACTCCGGAAGGCGAGCGGCTGACCGACGACTTCCGGCGCACCGTCTGACTCCGGATCGTGCAGGACTGGATCGTCCGGGCGCAGATGAGAACCGTGCCCGGCGTTGCCGGCGCCGGACGCTATCGGCGGCTTCGTCAAGCAGTACCAGGTGCAGCCGGATCCGGCGAAGCTCGTTGGTTACGGGTTGTCCTTGAGGCAGATGATCGACGCGATCGAGGCCAACAGCGCCAGCCGCGGCGCGAACTACATCGAACACAACGGCGAAGGATGCGTGATACGCACGGCCGGCCATGTCGAACAGCGACGGCCGCCGCGAGGTTCTCGGCATGGACATCGGCCCTCCGAGACCGAGACATTCTGGACGGCGTTCCTGCGCGTGCTCGCCCGCCGTGAGCTGTGCGGCGTCAAACTTGTGATCTCCGACGCGGATGAAGGCATCAAGGCTTCAGTCAGCAAGGTCCTGTCCGCATCGCGCCAAGCTGCATTCGACCGATCCGATCGAGCGGCTCAATGGCGAGATCAAGCGCCGGCATCTTCCGAAATGACCGCTTGTCGGAATGGCTTCACGGTATCAGCCAAGAGTCCTTGAAAGGCTTGGTGGGCGCACTAGGGCTCGAACCCAGGACCCGCTGATTAAGAGTTCAAGATCGGGGCTTCGCTGCAGTTTCCAAGACCGCGCCACACTACGATGACATCGAAGAAAACCTCTTAGTTATCCGGACTTGTCGCATAGCCTCTCGGTCCGGCGAGCCCAAACCGTTAGACGTCTCGGGTCGCCAAAACCGTTTGAAAACCGTTTCAGCAGTCCCCCGTACTCTCATGACCGACATTCGCATTCTCCTGAGCGACAAGGCTATCGCCCAACTACCTACCCCGAAAGATGGCTGGTATCTTGCTCGCGACACCGAATTGAAGGGCTTCTTTGTCGTTGTAGGGAAGCGAAAAAGAACCTTCACCGTCCAGGGCGATCTTAGGTTCGGAAAGAAGCGGGCGTCATCCATCCGGGTGTCGATCGGAGATACCCGCGAATTGACGACCCGAGCAGCGCGCGCGATCGCCAAGGAGCATCTTGCTCAGATCAGCAAGGGGCTGCACCCCAAAGCGAGCCAAGGGGGAGATACCGAACAAGCTGGGACAGACCAGAAAGCTGCCTCAGCGTCCGTTAGCCTCAGGCAGGCTTGGCAACGTTACCTAGAAGCCCACCTGATCCGCAAAGGACGCAGCGAGAAAACGATAAATGGCTATCGTGATCACGTCGAACGCCTTTTTTCGGAATGGCTCGACACCCCTTTGCTCGATCTCGCGAAAGATCCGGTTAGCGTCGCGGAAAAACACGATCGGCTTACCAAGGAAAATGGCCCCTACATAGCGAATGGCAGCATGCGGACGCTGCGAGCCATCTACAATCATGCCCGGAAGACCAATCGATCGCTGCCGCGTGACAATCCGGCAGATGCTGTCGACTGGAATCAGGAAAGGCGCCGAAATACTGCTATGGGCGCCAGCGATCTGAAAGGATGGTTCCATCAGCTGGCCAACCTCGATAACCCAGTCCGGCGAGAGTTCCATCTGTTCACGTTGCTATGTGGATCTAGGCCAGCAGCATTGCAGCAGGCCCGACCCAGTCACATCGATTTTCGAAGACGAACCTTGCACATCCTAAAACCTAAGGGTGGCAGCAAGCGAGCGTTCGATATCCCTCTTTCTCGGGAAATGATCCTGAGCCTCATCCGAGTAGTTCGTTTCGGTCGGCAAATGTATCCCTCTCAAGCGCAAGAATGGTTGTTTCCAGCCGAGAGCGCCGCGGGACATTTGGCGGAAGCCAAGGAAGATCGAGAGGTCCTATCAAAGTGGGGCAACGACCTTCGTCAAACATTTCGAACGATTGCCACCGCTGCCGGTGTCTCTGAATTCGACGCGAAGCTCCTGATGAATCATTCAATCCCAGGAGTGAACGCGGGATACGTCACTAGACATAAGTTACTTGAAGGTCATCTGCGAAGCCAGCAGCAGGCAATTAGCACGGTGGTCTTTTCCGCTATCGGTAGGTCGCTTGCAGAAGGAGGGCCTTTGGTAGATTGGCTCGGTCACGAGCCAAGCCGACGGGTCGTCAGCCATTTCCGATTGAAGCCAACCGCGCAACGCCTGCGAGCCGATGGAGGACATTTCTGCAATCGAGTGTAGGCGGATCTCAAAGCCCCTGCCTGTCTTTGATTAATCCACCGGAGATCGTTCGCGAGGTATGCGAGTCCCTGGGCTTGTTGCCGATGGGCATCAAAATCGAACACCCGCAGGCGCGAGCAGCGTTTCGAAGAAGCCGTGTCTCGCAGCAGGCGCTCAGCGGATATTCAGGCGAAGTCATCACGCGCGGAGCTATCTATCGGCGCGTCAATCGAACTCCGGGCTGGTCACCGTCGATGAATTGAACGCCCGCAGACGCTGCATTATTCGATCTTGAGAACCAATTTCTAGCTCTGGTAGCTGAACTCGACCGTCATGTTGGCGATCCAGCGCAGCCTGACGAGTACCTGACAATAGAGGACGAGGTTGTGCTTGCCCGTCTGGATCCCATTGAGCGAGCGATCATGGAAACCCCCGCCTACACTATGATGGGCTTGAGTGTGAAGGCGCGCCATTTGGCCCATGTTCTGTCGGAATACTGGGAAGCTCCGATCGCTCAGATCACCTGGGAAGGACGGGCGGTACGTCTGCTCGTCGAAACGATATGTAACGCTGCGAACGCGCCTTTGCGGATCCGAGAACGAAGGGCCGAGAGATAGCGATACCGAGCTTCGGCGGAAGTGGCGATCTGACCGGGTGACCTGAGGCTCCCATTCCCTAGGGAAGCGAAAAAAGCCAGCAAAATCAGTGAACTAAGAAACCGTTTTGGGAAAAATGGCTTCGTTGTTTTGCAAGACCTTTCAAAACCGCCGCCCAAACGACAGGCTTCGGTGTGCTCGGCCGGGGTTTCGGTGGCCGACTTCATTCAAGGCCCAGCACCCGCGATCGAGGCCGAGCGGTGCCCGCATCGATCGCCGGCTCGGAGAATTCCTCCATGCGGCGACTGGCCAACTGCGAGCAAGGAAGTCGTTGCCGGGATGGAGACCTGCTCGGCCCAACGGCGGATGCGGTCAACCTACCTTGCTCATGACGTTGACCAGATCGGCATCGGCAGGCGCGTCGGCAGGAACCAGGGTCGGAGAGGTCGCACGTTGTGGCCGCACGGACTGAGCCGTGGCGACAACGCTCGAGCGGCCGACGATGATGTGGGCGGTGATGACAGCCGGAACGCCGAGCCCGAACGCAATGTGGACCGTGCTGATCCAGGGCCGAAGCGCTTCGGATCCGACGTAGTAGAGCCCGAACGCCGTCGCGATGAGCAGACCATACATCGCGAGGCTGACGATACCGGTCGCTCGATTCTTCCCGGCACGCCACGCGCGCTGGACGTGCACGGGACCGAGCGCCCCAAGCAGCATCAGCGTCACCATTGCAGTTCCGCCATGCATGCTCAGCAGAAATGCGGCGGCCTGCTGCCACATCTCGCTGTCCAGCTCCGTGCGGGTCTTCATCTGATCGGCATAGATCCACAGCGCCCCGCTGGCGAACAAGAGTCCGAGAATTCCGTAGAGGGCGAACCGAAACAAGCCTTTAAGCCGCATGCTGGTGAACTCCTTGCCAGTCCGGTGTCGTATGAATGGCGCCGTTCGCCGCAATCAACATCGCGCTCGCCTGGAAGCGCGCCAGTGGCGCCGCAGCCTGTTGGCCAGCCACCATCACGACCTTGGTGAGGGCGTCGGCAACCATGCAGGTTGGCGCGCTCACGGTGGCGCCGTGGGCCGCCCCTGTGGGCAGCCGGGTCGAAGGCATGACGACCGCTGTATCCATTGTTTCCGTCGATCGAAACGGGTCGAAGCGGCGCGCCGACGACGCGAGCGCCCCATTGCTTACTTCGACCTGGCACAAAAGCCTGTCTGGGAAACGCGGGTCGCGAATGTGGACGATGCGGGCATCGGGCCCGAAGGCGGCGAGGTCCCCACCTGCATTGACCATTGCGGAGCGCACGCCGCGGCTCTGCAACGCCGCGATCGCGCGGTCCACGGCGAACCCCTTGGCGATGCCGCCGAGATCGATCTTGACGGCGGAATCGCGGAAACGGACGCGGTCGTCGGCGAGCAACTCGATCGCAGTCGACTGCGGGACATCCGCTTGCGCCGTCGAGCCCACAGACGGCCTTCCCGCGCCGGCGACGGCAACGTCGAAGGCGCCGTCGGAGTGATGGGTCACATCGAGCGCCATCTTCAGCACGGCGTAGGTCCAGGAATGCACCTTCACGACGCCGCTCGATGCCGCGCGGTTCAGCCGCGACACGTCGCTGTCGGGATCGTGGAAACTCATCAGCCGATGCACGTCGTTCACCGCGGAAAACGCAGCTTCAACGGCATTCTCCGCATCGCAGCGGTGTGCATCCGTGACGTCGATCTCGACGAATGTCCCGAGCAGAGCCCGTGCTCGTCGAAGGCTAGCGGAAGTGGCTGGCATGATACGACAGCACCTTCTTAACGCCCTCGGTCAAGTGGGTCGAGGACAGCGTGGCGCCCGAGATGTTGCGAATGTCGGAGTTGATGCGAAGCTCGTTCTGACTGCTCTTGCCGACGAACTGACCGAGCCAGCTGGCATCGTGCACCTCGCCGCCATAGGATTCGCGATAGTTCAGAATGTCGACGCGACGCACCCGCCCGTCGGGTCCGACGGCAACCGTGTAGTCGATCAGTAGGTGCTTGCCGACGACGTGATCGTAGTAGAAGTAGCCGCCATTGCTCGCCTTCCATACCCTGCCCGGCTGGACTTCGGAAAAGCTGGCTCCCGGAAAAGCGGCCTTCTGCGCCTCTTCGACGCTCATGTACTGAATGGCATGGGCCGGTGCGGCGATCGACATGACGGCCACTGCGGGCGCCGTCCATTTCAACCAATCGCTCATCTCGTCCACCTCAACTTTGTTTCCATGGTACGCCCTCCCTCGCCGAACGCATTTTCGTCTTCTCAGGGCATCAATCGCTGTCAACCTCTCCTGCGAAGCCGTCTAAACGGCAGCAGCGACGCTCCGAACCATCCAGTTCAGTGCGACAATGAACCCGAGCGATCGATCACACTTTGCCTCGGCAACAGCCCTACCCGTTCGCGGGTCTGCCTCCGTCCTTGCGACGTTCGCAACCAAGCGCGCTGCAAATGGCTCCGAATGTCAGTCGAGAGAGTAGTGTTTCGATTGCGGCGAATTGCCGCGTCGATGTTGGCGATTTGCCGGAGCGGCTGAGGAATAACAATGTTGCTGCAGATCGCCACATCGCGGGGACCGCGCTCGTGCAGCTTGCGGCACGCGAGCCTGACATTTCAAAGTCATGCAAAGACGTTTGCAGCCGTTTAGACCGATTCAAAATGCGTAATTCCTTCTTCGAACCGGACCAGGAAAGCGCGTCGCGTTTGGCAGGCGATCGTCCTTCGCGGCGGTAAGGCGGCCGCGCAAGAGCATCGCTGCGCACAAACGAAGGTCGGCGCCGCAGATGTGGCGCCGACCTCGTGAACGACATGGCAGAAGACCGCTGCCGCAACTACCACGGCATCTGGTTCATTGCCTCCCATGGATTGCCGCCATAGGGCGAGGGCACGACCTTGATCTTCGCCATCATGCCTCCGTCCTCATGTTCGAGAATATGGCAGTGATAGACGAACTCGCCGACCTGTGAGAACGGGATATCAACCACCACGGGCTTCGACGTGCACTGCCCGTTCCGCCACTGCTCGATGCTGCAGACCCCGCTCTGGGATTCCATTACTTCCGGGACGTTCGGAGTCGCGACGCCGAGCGGGACGTTGTCCTGCAGCATGCCCCCGCCGACGCTCCTGTTCAGCGATACTGATAGCGGCGTGTTCTCCCCCGCCTTGCTGTTGACGGTCCGGAAGCGCGTCTGGTGAATGTGGAAGTTGTGATTTTCCGTCGACAGCTGCACCAGCTCCCAGGTCTCGTGGACGGGGCGCTGTCCCGGCGCGAGCGGCAGGCAGACGATGTTCTGCGACGGGTCGAACTGGCTCACCGGAAGCTGGGTGCCGGGCACCGGGTTGCCTTTCTGATCGACCTCCTCATAGCCGAGACCGAAGGTGCCGTCGTCGGTCAGGTCGGCGATGCCGAAGAAGATCCGGCGGCGATGTCCCGCCGGCAGCGGACGGCAGCCGGCACGCAGCGGCGCAGCGTTCGCATACGGCACCTTGGCATCGAGGATGCCTGATGGCTGCATGGTCGCCAAGGCGTCGCCCCTGATGTCCATGGCGTAGGCGATGTGGCTGCGCCAACCGCGCTGGTGGAAGTGCACCTTGGCGAGATCGACCGCCGGCCACTGATCGCCGCTGCCCATCGTCAGTCCGGCCATCTTGAAGGTCGCGGAGGCAGACCGCCCGAGGCTGGCGATCGCACCCGTCGCGGGATCGCGATAGGTGACGAACACTTCGGTGCGCGAGCTCGGCATCATGACCATTTGGGTGACGCAGACCGGCTTGGAATGGAAGCCCGACGTCGGCGACGGCGGACAGGGAACGACCCTGAAGCGGGCGCCGCCGAGACGAACCATGGTGTCCATCGTCGTATCCTGCGGCAGGTTCACGCTCACGCCGTCGACCGAGATCAGCTGCATGACCATCGGCTTCTGCGTCTCGTCATCGGTCAGCTGAAGATTGTAGGACAGGCTGCCGGACGCATTGGTGAGCCGCCAGACCTCGCCATCGGGATCGGTGACCTTGATCTTCGGGAACGTCTGGCCGTTGACCGTGAAGAACCATTTGCCGCCGGAGAAGTTGGAGCCGCCATCGGCCGACAGATCGACGCCCGGGCACGACCCTTCACGCACTTCGGAGCTGTCTGCCGGAAACTGGGCGCAGAAGCCCGGATCCTGCTGGTTGATCACCTCGCCCGGCTGGACGTCCACCGGACCGCCGTCGAACTGCACCGGGCCGCCGGGCGCGACCTGAAGATCCTTCAGGATCAGATGGCGCACGCTCGCGTCCGGAAACGGCGAATGCCTGGCATCGCCATGCGCGTAGTCCGAGACCTCGCCGACCGAGATGATGCCGGCCAGCCCCTGCGAGACCTGGTTGAGCGAAATGCCATGGATGTGCGGGTGAAACCAGAACTGGCCCGACGGGTGGTTGCGCGGAATCTCGATGCGGAAATCCGCGGAGTCCATCTTGTTGGAGCCGTGCTGGTGGGTGGTCTGCGGCACCGGCATGCCGTTGGCCGAATTGAAGATCTGGACGAAGACGTAGTCCCCGAAGGTCTGGTCGGTCAGCGTCGGCGCACGCGGCTCGACGATCAGCCCATGGGTATGAAGGTTGGTCGGGTTGCGAAACAAATTGGCCTGACCGGGATCGGTGTTGTGATTCACCTTGGCCGGGTCGAGCTGCGGCAGCTGGTTCACCAGCCTGATCTTCAGCGTATCCCCCTTCTGCAGGGCAAGTCGCACGCCACCGTAGTCCGCCACCGCGGCGCCGGCCGGACATTTGTCGCCTGAGGCGGGCCGCCGACAGATCTCGTAGACCCAGCCGGTCGGGTTCATCGGCGAGCCCCCAGGGGGCGCATAGGTGATCGTCGAGATCGGCTTGGGGCGTGCGATCATCAGCAGATCGAGCACGCCGTGCCAGCTCCTGAACACCGTCGGCTCGGCCAGATCATGGGCCTGCGCCGCAGGACCCGCAACGGTCAAACCGGCCAACATCGCGGCCGCCGATGTCAGTAATCGCAGAGTTGGCTTGCGCACACGCCCAACTAACATGCCTGATCCCCATCTGGCTCGAGATACACCGGTAGGAACGATCACCGTCCCCGGGATGCGGAATTCGAATGAGCAGTCCGAACTCATCAGCCGATCTGCCGCCTCGTCCCCCTCTGCCTTCGTCGCTACGTCGGGTGGCTCCTTTGTGACGTTTTCTTTCGCTTTGTGAGAATTGCCGACCGGTGTTTAAGAATCGATCTAACTACACGTCCAGCCGGCTGCGTTGTGCGCATGGCGGACAGCAGCGACACAAAAACGACAACCAGCTCTCGTAGCTCGCCATGAAGCTCATGAGGTCGTGTCGGACGCGAATGCTGCCGGACATGTTTGTGAGTGCCCCGCTCCGAGGAGACCGAACGATGCTGCTTGCTGTTGTTCTCGCATGGGCCTGCAACGTGACCGGCATGGCCTGTGGAGCACCGACCACCGAGATCATCCAGAAGGCCTATGAGCAGGAGGCGCCGTCATCCGGCGTCCGCCACGACAAGGGCCTCAAGATCGTCGAGGCGACCTGCGACAAGGGCGACGAGGACGGCCGTTTCCTGTGCCAGGTCTCGTTCGTGTCGGAGGACGATCCGGACAAGCGCCTGTATTTCGACATCGTCTCCGCGGCTCTCACGGACAAGGGATGGGTGCTGACGAGCGGATTGTGCAAGCGCTGAGCGCCACCGACCAACAACCGCATCGGCTTCGATCGGGGCATGCCGGTGCGGCCGTCCGGCGTCCACCGTCGCGCCTCGATCCAGATCGGATCCATCCTCACAATTGGCGGCGTCCCGAACGTTGGCGTTGATGCATCCGAAGTAGCCTGGACTCAGGCGACAGAAAGGGCGGCCCTGCTTGAGCCAGCGGAGGCGCCGTGGGGGTTGACGGCATCTGCGCAAAACTTTCGTTAGCTGAATTTGTCGGCTGGGCCGGCGCCGGCGTCGGCAGCAGCGTGAGAACGGTGACGTCTTCGCCCCGTTGCAGCGTGACCGATCTCGCCTCGACGAGACGCAGCGTCCAACCCCGATAGTC
The DNA here is from genome assembly GCF_032484535.1 of Bradyrhizobium sp. SZCCHNS3016. Classification (NCBI taxonomy): domain Bacteria; kingdom Pseudomonadati; phylum Pseudomonadota; class Alphaproteobacteria; order Hyphomicrobiales; family Nitrobacteraceae; genus Bradyrhizobium; species Bradyrhizobium sp. SZCCHNS3016. The sequence continues at coordinate 597,960 of NZ_JAUETE010000001.1, read as the reverse complement.
TGCGCCGGTTCTGATCCGCAACGGCGTCTTGCTGCTCGTATCGACGAACACGGCAAGGCCGCGGTCCCCGTTCACGACGGTGCCGACGAGCGCGAGCTGCGGCCGTTCCGGAACGGACGGCTCCTGCACCACCGGAGCGGCCACGACGGCCGGCGGCGGGACATCGGTCGGCGGAGGGCGGCGAGACGGCGAGAACAGCGGGCGTTCGCGCGTTGCCGACAGCTGCTCGAGCGGAATGCCCCACAATGGGTTGCCGGTGCGCGACGGCGGTCGCTGCGCGATGGACGAGGCTTGCGCCGGTCCGCTCGGCTGTTCGGCGGAGACCGCTGCCGAGACATCGAGACCGGCCGAATGGGCGATGCCAAACGCCGACGCCACCGCCACAACGCAGCAACAGCCGATCATGCAAAGCTTGGCGAGACTGCTCATTGCGGGCCCTGCCACTGTCCAGAGACCGTGATCAGCACGCGCAGTTTTCCGCTGGATGCCGCCGCGGGGGCGTGCCCCTCGACGACCAGCTCGTCGACGAACAGACAGGGCATGCCGGCCTCCAGATCGTAGAGGATCGGCTGCAGGTCGGACTGACCGGCCTCGAAGCTCGCGCTCCCGCTGATATGACCGTCCTTGGCACGGGGGCCCTGCACATCGAGCTGCGACGACGACACGCTGCCGCCATGACGCGTCACCACGTCGCCGAGGCGCTGCAGCAGCGCTGCTCCTGCCACGGTCACGGTCGGTCCTTCGAGAAAGGCCGATCCCGTCATGCCGGCATCGCCGTTGCCGTCCTGACGCGCGGCCGCCATGCTGTGGGCGTCCAGCAGGTGGAGTGTATCGGCGAGCGAGGTCACTTCGCTGCGCTGATCGATCATGCTCTTGATCGACAGCACCGTGACCGAGATCAGCACGATCAGCAATCCCGCATAGGCGACCGCGGCGATCGAGGGCGATGCGGAATTTTCCGTGACGAGCTTTGCGACGCTCATGTGCCAAGTCCAAAATGGGGCTTGATGCCAGCTTCGATATGGAACCGTTCTCCGGGATCCTCAGCCGAACGCGTGGTCGGCGCGAAGAAGGTCGCGCGCGTGAAGTGCGCCGACTGCTCGATCAGCTTGACGAGTGCCGGCGCATCCTGGGTCATTCCGACGATCTGCAATCTGTCTTTCTCGATCCGCAGCTCGGTCACATAGGTGTTGTCGGGCAGGATCCGGGACAGCGCCTCCATCAGCACGACCACCGCGGGGCTCTCCTGCTTGCGTCGCATCAGGCCGCGCAGCGCGGCGCTGTCGGTGCCTTGCAGATCGAGGCGCAGCGCCGCGCGCCAGTCCGAAATCCTCTGCGTGAGCTGGCGTTGCTGCACGTCCAGCTTCTCGCCCAGCAGGCTCGCCGCAGCGAAAGACAGCGCCGCTGAGATTGCCGCGACGATCAACAGAGCGGCCAGGACCCGACTGACACGGCCGACGTCGAGCGATCCGCCCAGGCGCTGCTCGGTCAACCTCGTTGCATTGGTTGCGGTGAGCTGGTCGTCGACCGGCATCGGCGCCGTCTCGGGCGCAGCAAACAGGATGATCGATCCAGCCCGCCAGGACTCGCCGAGGCGAATGAGAGACTCCAGTTTCGGCCTTGGCGCGGCGATCACCGTGGTCCGGATGCGCTCACTCGATATCTCGACCGGCGCAGTCCGACCGAACACGGCCTCATGCGCCGACCACGGCGTCAGCCGATCGAGCTGCGAGCGGACCATGGCATCGAGAAACTCGACGGCGCGCTTGGGCAGATCCAGCGGCCGCCAGAGAAAGCGGTCCGGCCTCAGCACGACTTCGATCCGGCTGCCGTGAAGGGCCGCCTTCCAGCTCTCCGGAGGCGCGGGCAGGCTCGCGTTGCCGTCCGGCAGGAGAATGCGACAATCGGGCGGGACGGATCGCCCGGGTCGCGCGATCATCCGCATGATGAAGACGTTCCGTTCGGTCTCGATCAGCCGGACAGGCGGCTTGATCTTGAGCCGGCCCATCGCGGCAACCACGGCTTCGGCAACGGAGCCGATCCAGACCGCCAGTTCGCGGCGCACGCGCGTCGACATCGTCATCTCGGCGCCTTTCCTGTTTGCCGGAGCATCCCCGGAGCATTGCCATCATCCCGCCACGCCAGGACGCGGTAAGGATCCTCACCATCGCCCAGCAGGATGACCGCTTCCGTTGCGGCCCTGCGACCGCCGTCAAAGCCGATCGTGACCCACACGCGGACGGCATCGGCGACCTCCAATGTCGTTCCAGCGCGCGCCGGCCCGAGCGCCGCGTTGAGCGACCTGACGTCGCGGCGCAGGCCGGCTCGCTGATCGAGAAAGCCTTTCAGTTGATCCTGGGTCATCCCGGGAAGCGCAGCCACTACCTCGGGGGCAGCCTCCAGCGCGTCGATCTCGCGCCGGCCGCTGAAGACGGTGACGTAGGACATGGCTTTGTCGACCAGCTGCGGCGGCAGGTTGAGCACCAGCCGGAGCTCCTCGACGTTTGCAAACGGCGCGGAACGAGGCATGTAGTCCGCACCGGCCTTGCGATAGAGATCGCGCTCCGCGTCCGCAACGTTGTCGGCCGGCGGCGTTCGCCAGCCGACGATCCGCTCGGCATACTCGCCGGCCTTGTCAGCGCGCGCGCCGAGAACCTCGAACAGGTTGGCCAGCATCTGCCGGGACGCCTGGTTGAGATCGATCCGTGCGGCTTCCGACCGGAACGTGACCGAAACCTGCGCATGATCGAGCCGGAACGAAAACGCCCCGGCTGCAGGACGCTGCGGCTTGGGCGATGCGGACAATCTGTAGGCCGCAAGCTCGAGGCCTGCCGAGGCCAGCGCCGCCGATCGCAGGCGAGCATCATCGAGCGACAGGCGTTGAGAGGTGCTAACGAGATAGACGGACAAGGCTCCTGCCAATCCTGCCAGCGAGACCAGGAGCCACAGCACCGCAACGAGCACGAAGCCGCCTTCCCGATCATCGGGATCCGGAGTTCGCGGATGCTTCTGTCGCCACATCATCATTACTTCGATGCCATGGAGGCACGCCCGACCGTTGCATCGGCCGAGAGCGCATGTCTGTCGCAGGTGGCGTCTGCGGGCCGACAGACGCTGTCGAGCGGCGCCGAAACACGAATGACGGCGATCCGTGTGAGCGATGGTGCGCTCGCGCGGCTTCCGTCGTGCACCGTCACCCGCACGGCCGCAGGCAGCCTTTCTGCATTCTGCCACGATGGACTCCAAATCCGGTCTGTCCCCGCATAAGCAAACGACACCCGATATGGCGCCTTCAGCAACACCACCGGATCACCGAAATCCCGGGCGGACGCACTGCCGGGCGCGAATGCCGCGCGAGTGCGGGTCAACCCCGCGCGATCGCCGCCGCCTTCGGCGATGCGGACCACGTCCAGTCCCCGGCCCCGATGCGATCCGAGCGCCGTTCGAACGAGCGTGATCGACGTCTCCGACCCGTCGAATAGAACGGACTTGGCCTGCCCATCCGGCTTGATGAATTCGGAGGCCGCGATGTCGGCGCCGATGCGGTCGAGCGCCACGCTCACGGATTCGCTGCGCTGGATGCGATGCAGGCCACGATCCCAGTTCGGCAGCCATTGCGACGTGATCGCGAGCAGCCCGGAGACGATCAGCCCCATCAAGACCATCGCGACGAGGGCTTCCACGAGGGTGAAGCCTGCTTGCGCATCGTCGGTCCGCGTCGCCATCACTCGCCCCGCCTTCGAAACAGCCGGACGGTCTCCAGCTCCATGGTCGCGCCCGATGGCGATCGCACCTGGAGCACGATCTTCATTGGGATCCACGCCGACGCGCTGTCCGGCGCACCGCCATCGATTGCGAAAGGCTCCGCCTGCGCGCGCCAGAGATGAGCCGTCGACTCCCCCGACTGAGTCGGCGATGCCGGCGGCAGGCGGGACGGAAAGGCCAGCCACAGCGCGTTATAGGCCGCCTGTACCAGAGCGACGTGCTGCTCCAGCTTCCTGCTGCCGCGCGCCGAGGCCCCCATGAGCGCGCCGATGGCGACGAGCGACACCGCCATGATCGCAAGCGCGACCAATGTCTCGATCAGGGTAAATCCTGCCGTCGCCCTATCGGCTCGACAGACTAGTGCCCGGGACAATTTCGATCCCTCCTGTCAGCCAGTTGACGCGAATTTGGTAGCCCGCATCGAGATGGGTGAGCGTGATGACGCCGCCGCATGACATGCCCGTTCCGAAGAAGCTGATGGTCTGGAATGCGGGCCGGTCGTCGCAACGACGCGGCAGCACCGTTTCGACCCGCACGTCGGTCGGCAAGCGAACGACCTGCCCGTTCGCTCCCGAGCTGAGCGAGCGCGCCTGCGCGTCGACGCGGGTCGCGACCTCGAGGCCTCGCCTGATCGCGGCGTTGCGATCGGCCTTCAACAGCGCAGCAGCCTCGACCGCATAGGCCTCGAGTTGCGGCCGCGAGGTCTGCCGCGAGACGGCGGGGACCGCGACGGACGCCAGCAGCGCGACGATCGCAAGCACACAGACCATCTCGATCAGGGTGAAGCCGGCTTCGCAGCCGTCACGGCCAAGCATCGTTATTTGGCACCGATCGTGATCGACGAAGAGATGTCGGCGGCGATATCCACGCCGCCCTCCTGCCCGTCCGATCCGTACGACACGATTTCATAGGGCACATGCTGTCCGGGCGACCGGTAGACGTAGGCGTGATTCCAGGGATCGTTCGGAACATTTCCTCCCTTGAGATACGGACCCGCCCAGCCTGCGATGGTCGAGGCAGGCCGGACCAGCGCGGTCAGACCTTCGGACGAGGTCGGATAGCGGCCGGTGTCGAGATAGAACAGATCGAGCGCGCTCGAAAAACTCTGAATTTGAATCCGGGCGGTCTTGACCCGGGATTCGTTCAGGGATGTCAGCACACGCGGTCCGATCAGACCCATGATCATTCCGATGATGGCGATGACGACCAGCATCTCGACGAGCGTGAAGCCGCTCTGAGGGTCGTCGCGCGCAACCTTTATCCGCCGCGCGGTGCCGCTGATCCCTGCCTGTTTCATGCGATGGTCCATCTTGTGCTACCCGACGAGTTGCGTCACCGACAGGAGTGCAGTCATCACCGAGACGATGAGGCCGCCCACGACGGTACTGATGAGAATGATCGCGGCCGGACCGACGATGCCCACGATGCGATCGAGGCCGCGCTGCAGCTTCGCCTCGTAGAACTCGGCGATGCGGCCGGCGAGGACCGGCAGCTGTCCGGTCTCCTCGCCGATCCGGATCATCCGCGTGGCCATGGCCGGCAGAATGTTCGTCGCGGCCAGCGCTTCCGACAGCTTGCCGCCCTGACGAACGCGGTCGGCCGCGGCGTTCCACGCCGCAGCGCTGCCGGTGGCCGCCATGATGTCGACCAGGATGCGCAGCGTCGCCGTCAAGGTCAGCCCGCTGCCGAGCAGGATCGCGAGATTGCGGCAGAATACGCTCGTGCGATACGACCTGAACACGGTCGCGAGGCCCGGAAGCCGGCAGACCCGCGCGATCGCGGCAGCGCGCACGCTTGCGCGGCCAAGGAGAAGGAGAGCGGCAGCAATCAGCGCGCTCGCCGACAGCGCGATCGCCGCGCCGTTGCCGCGGACGAAATCGGAGATGTCGAGAAACGTGTTGATGGCGGCGTCGGGCCTGGCGCCGAAATCGCGCAGCACCGCCGAGAACTGCGGCAGCACGACGATGAAGAAGAACAGCATCACCAGAAAAGCGGCGATCAGGACAAAAAGCGGGTACTGCATCGCGTCGCTGAGCTTGCGACGCATGGCTTCCGCGCGCGCCCGCTCGGCGCCGAGCACATCGAGCACGTGATCGAGAGTGCCCGAGACCTCCCCGACCCGCACCAGCGCGACATACATCGCGGGAAACTGCAAGGCATGATGCGTCAGCGCTTCGGCGAAACTCTCTCCGGCCAGAACGCTGGATCGCAACCGGCTGACGATCGGACGCAACCGCCCGATATCGGCATCGCCGGCCAGAAGCTCGAGCGAGTCCTCGAGCCGTGCTCCGGCCTTTAACAACAGCGCCAGATCACGCGTGAAGGTCGTGACATCACCAGGGGTCGGACCGCCGAACAGCGCCAGCGTATCGCGGGCGAGGACGCTCGCGGCCTTTTCCTCGACGGTCTCGATCGGCAGCAGCCGCAGATACTCAATCCGGTCGATCACCTCCTTGGCCGTCGTAGCCGAGATCGTGCCGTGAACGACGTCGCCGTTCTCGGTCAGTGCGCGATAGCGGAATTTGCTCACCGGCTCACCGTAACGTTGTGACGCGCAGGATTTCCGCGACCGACGTGGCGCCGGCCCGGCACTTCGCGACGCCATCGTCGAGCATCGTGGTCATGCCGTTCAGAATGGCGCTGCGGTCGATCACGGCCGCATCGGTCGTGCCCTGGATCAGCGACCGGATCTCCGGATTCAGCTCCAGAACCTCGAAGATGCCGAGCCGGCCGCGATAGCCGGTGCCGCCGCAGCGCTCGCAGCCCGCCGGCTCGTAGACCGTCTCGCCGACGTCGAAGCCCACCGCGGCATAGCGCGGGTCCGCGCAGAGATCGTCGGCGCTCAGCATCCGCTTCGACCTGCAGCGCTCGCACAGCCGGCGCACCAGCCGCTGCGCGATCACCGCGCGGAGCGTCGAGCGCAATAGAAAGTCCTCGACGCCGAGATCGAGCAAACGCGGCACAGCAGCCGCGGCGTTTTCGGTATGCAGCGTGGTCAGCACGAGATGGCCGGTCAGCGCGGCATGGACCGCGACGTGGGCGGTCTCGCCGTCACGGACCTCTCCGACCATGATCACATCGGGATCCTGCCGCACGAAGGACCGCAGGGCGGAGGCGAAGGTCAGCCCGATCGATGGCTTGACCTGCGATTGGTTGATGCCCGGTATCTCATACTCGACCGGGTCCTCGATGGTGAGGATCTTGCGCGTCGGCTCGTTGAGGATCGACAGCGCGGTGGCGAGCGTGGTGGTCTTGCCGCTGCCGGTCGGCCCGCAGATCACGATCATGCCGTGCGGCAGCGCCAGCAGGCGGCGGAGCGATCGATCGTCGTGGGGAGAAAAGCCGAGCTTCTCGATCGCGAGCAGACCCCGGTCCTTCGGAAGCAGCCGGATCACCGCCGACTCGCCATATTGCGTCGGCATCACGGCGACGCGCACGTCCAGCTCGATGCGGCCGATGTGAAGCCGCGCAGCGCCATCCTGAGGCAGGCGCCGTTCCGCGATGTTCAGCCCGGCGACGATCTTGATGCGCGAGATGACGGCTTGGGGCAGCACGCCGGACGGCTCAGGGAGCGGCTTCAGCAGGCCGTCGACACGCATCCGGACCGATAGCCCGCTCCGCATCGCCTCGATATGGATGTCGCTGGCGCGCAGCTCCACCGCCCGCTCGAACAGATCGTTGACCGCGCGTACCACCGGCGCTCCGGTGGCGAGGTCGCGCAAGCCCTCGATGTCGTCGTCGCGCAGCAGCGGCTCAGCCGTTTCGTTGCGCGCCGGTACCTCGTCCTCTCCGGCGAGCCGGTTCAGCGCGGTGGCAACATCCTCGGCGGAGGCGACCACCAGTTCGACCGCCGTGCCGAACACCAGCTCCGCGGCGCGTGCCGCTGCGGTGTCGCGGGGATCCGCCACCGCAAGGCATGGTCCGTCCCCGGCGGATTGGAACGGGAAGACCATCGTCTCCCGCAGGAAGCGCCGTGAAAAATGTTCTGTGAGCGGTTTGGACGCCAGCAAATCGGACAGCGCGATCCGAGTCAATCCGAGCTGCCGCGCGATGTCGTCGGCGGACTCGGGACCTGCGGGATTGGTCGCCGTCGAAGATCCCATCCCCGCGCTCTCCTGCGCCGCAGCGCCGACCCGTCCAGCGGCGAGCCGGACCGGCCCCCGGCTATCCCGCAGATCGTCGGCCAATCGTAGAGGAGGAGTCGAGCTCATGGCGCGTCCCGTGACGGATCGTTGTCGATCACTTCATTGCCGAGGTCCGGATTGTTGAACAGTTCGTTCTCGATACCAAAGATGACCCTTCTGCGGTCAGCTGATTAGAACAACTACAAACCCGAAATCGATGCGGTCGCGCGACCTCCGCCGGGCTGCGTCGGCCGCCATTCGAGCGCGAGCCGCTGGCCGTCGGCGATCTGATCGGGCGACATCTTGAACGCGACGGCGTCCCGGATTCGCAAATAGGGTTCGCGCAGAAGATTGGACGCTGCGGCCGCTGCAAGATTGAGCCATTTGTAGGCCAGCACGAGGTCCTGGCAGACGCCATGCCCCTTGTCGTAGCTCAGGCCCAAGAGGTGCTGCGCCGTCGGATCGCCGCGCTCGGCGGCTCCGATATATAGATCGACCGCCGCCTCGTAGGACTGCGGGACGCCGAACCCGTTTTCATACATGTAGCCGAGCGCGGTCATGGCGCGCGGATGTCCACTCTGCGCCATCGGTGCCAACGCTGCGGCCGCCCTGACATAATCGCCGCGCGCCAGCGCGGCCCATGCGTCTCCGCGCGGCCGCGCGTCGGCCGCGGCGATGCCGAAGGCGAGCGCCAGAACAGCGAAGGCCGTTGTCGCATGCCGCATCATCGATTGACCCGCGGAGTCTGAAGCGCACTTGTCGAGACAGGCCTGATCGTGCCGCGCAGCTTGGAGCGCAGCTCCTCGGCGACGTAGTGGGCGTCGGTGCCGTCGCGGATGATCTGGGGGCGAATGAAGATGATCAGCTCGGTCCGCCCGCGGCTGCGGTCGTTGTTGCTGAAGAGGTCGCCGAGACCCGGGATCTGGTCGATCCCCGGCACGCCACTGCGGGTGCCCTGATGGGTTTCGCTGATGAGACCGGCCAGCAGCACGGTCTGGCCGCTGGCAACTGCCACCGAGCTCTTCACCTTGCGCTGGGCGACCGTCGGCGTGAGGCTGTTGGCGGTCTGCGGCGAGACGTTGCTGATCTCCTGCTCGATCTCCAGCCGCACATTGCCGTTCTCGTTGACCCGCGGTGCGACGCGCAGGATGATTCCGGTGTTTCGGTAGTCGATCGTGTTGACGACCGTGTTGTTGGTCGTCAGCACCGTGGCGCTGCCGGTCGAGACCGGCACCTGGTCGCCGACCTGCAATGTCGCCGCCTGGTTGTCGATCACCACCAGCGATGGGTTGGACAGCACCTTGACATCGGTGACCGTATGCAGCGCGCTGAGGATCGCGCTCGGCTGGGATTCCGACCCGATCAGGAAATTGAACCCGGGGAAGGCGCGATTCAGGAAGGCGTTGGTGATCGTCCCCGCGGCCGAGGCGACCGACGCCGGCGCCGATATCGACGTGGTGTTGAGCAGGGACCCCTGGTCGGGTCTCAGGCCGAGGTTCTTGCTGGTGAGATAGGCCTGCACGCCGTAGTTCAGCGAATCGTTGAGCGTGACTTCGGCGATCGTCGCGTCGATCGCGACCTGCAGCTGCGGACGATCGCACTGACGCAGGGTCGCTTCGATCAGCCGGTAGTTTTCCCTGTCGGCATAGATGAGAAGCGTGTTGTTGACGACGTCGGGCGTGATCCGCACGCCGTCCATGAGCGGCTTGCCGCCCGAACCCGATGCGCGCGATTCCGATCCCGTATCAAGGCCGGCCTGGGTCGGCGGCGGCGCCCCGCCGAAGCCGCGGTTGGCGACCAGGCCGCTGTTGCCTTGCTGCTGGCCCGAGAAGCCGCCCGACTGGGCCATCATGCCGGCGGCCGACAGCCGCTCGCTGCTCGAGGTCGACGATGCTCCAGACCCAGGGGCGAGGTCCGAGGACGACGCCTCGGCCGCACCGCCCGCATTTCCGGTGAACATGTCGTTCAGCACCCGCGCCATCTGCCGTGCCTCACCATACTTGACGCGGTAGACATGGACGCTGTTGCGAAGCGTGTTGCCGGCATCGAGCCGCTTGATCCAGGTCTCCGCCGTATGCAGCAGCGCCGGCTTGCGGCTGATCACCATGACCGCATTCATCCGGCTGACGGTCTGGAACTTGACCATGTTCTGGCCGAGCCCGCTCTCGCCGGTGTCCATGATCTTCTCGAGCTCGGCTACGATCGGCTCCGGATTGCCGTTGACGATGGGAAAGATCCCAACCGACTGTCCGCGCATCCAGTCCGCATCGAAGCTCAGCGCGGCATCGATCGCGGTGCGTCGCTCGGCGCCCGTCCCCTGGATCAGCAGCACGTTGCGGCCGGGATCGGCGCGCACCGTGCCGGGCTTGAGCGCAAAGCTGTCGAGCAGCTTCAGCAGTGTCGGGGCGGAGACATATTGCAGCGGGAGCACCGAGATGCCGTAGCCTGGCTCTGCCGAGCCTCCAGCGGGATCGACGTTGCCGGCACCCACTGCGTCGCCGAGTGGAATCAGCCGGTATCCGGAGTTGTCGCGAACCAGCGCCGTTCCGGTGAGCCGGAGCGCGTTCTCGAGCACGTAGGCAACGTCCGATTTCGGGACCGGGCGCACCGAGGACAGGCTGACCGTTCCCTGGATCCTTGGATCGATAGTGTAGCCGACGCCGAGGACGTCGCCGAGCACGACCTTGGCCACCGTCGCGATCGGCGTATTCTCGAAGTTCAGCTCGAACCCGTTGCCAACCGGCTGCGAATGCGCGGCCACCTGCTGGATCGAAAGCGAGCCCGCGGCCGGCGCTTCCGCTCGCGCATCCCTGGCATCTCGTGCATCGTCGTTGCCGCCATAGATTTCGGCACGGGCGCGCCGCGCCGCCGGCGACTGCTCCGGCATGGCCTGCCTGGGATAGCGCGGCGAAAGGTCGATCCGGCCCACCTTGTCAAGGACGTCATCACCGCGGCTATCGCTGCTGAGCGTCGCCGGGTTGCAGCCCGCCAACGCGATCGACATCGTGAGCAACGTTGCGAGCGTGCGGCATCGCAGCCAGCCTGCGCTCAAATCAGCAATCTCAACCACTCGCCCGCCCACCCGATCTGCCGAGTCCGTTCTTCGTTTCGAGGCACACCCGGGCGGAGAGCGGTCGCTTTCCGCCCGGGTGCTCCAACCTGTGTGTTGCGAGGAGACGCCGCTGCCGTCAGGCCGCCGCCCCTTGCTCGCGTCGGTCGGCTACCAGAGCCAGCCGACGCCCGCGAGAACCCGGTCGGACATCGCCCCCGCCGCGCTGTGGTCGATCACCTTGGTGTAGTTCAGCTTGTAGACCAGGCTAGGATTCGGAAACACGGCAAGGCCGACGTCGTGGAACGTCATGTCTCCGCTGCCCGTGATGTTGTTCAGGCCGTTGGTGAGATCGGAGCCGAGCATGCCCGACGTCTGGAAGTTCTGCCGGGTATAGCGATAGAATGGCACGATGTCGTAGTCGTTGGGCGCCCTGAAGTGGTAGGCGATCTCGCCCGAGTAGCCCCACATGTTCTTGCCGACATTGTTGTCGTCGACGAGATCATTGTTGGCGCGGAGGTTCTCCGGATTGGAGAAGTTCACATGGGCATATTCAGCCCTCAGCTCCAGCCCGGTGTTCGGAACGCGATAGCGAGCCTCCGTATTGAAGATCGTCATCGCGTTCTTGCCGAGCGGCACCTCGCTGCCGTCCGGCAACGTCGCATAGGCGCCCCGCGGCGTGACGTTCGGCGAATAATAGATCGCCGAGCTTCCGGCAAAGCCGGGGAGGAACGATGGCGTGTAGCTCAGCCGGAGCGTATAGGCGAGCTGGTTGCTCAGCTGCCGATAGTCGCCGATCGGCGCTCGCGACAGCGCGAGCGCTTCCGAGCCGCTGATGCCGCCTTCATAGCCTCCCGGATTGATGTGACCATTGTCGCCGCGATGGTCGAATCCGTCGCCGAAGTCCTCTGCGCTCTGGCTGACCTGGAACTGGTAGTTCAAGCCATCGATGATCTTGCCATGAAATCCTGCCGATGGCGCATACCAGGTCGTCGGGATCAGGCCGTTGGCGAGCTCCGGCCGATGCACGCTGTAGAACAGCGTCGGCTCGTGATACAGGTTGGTGAAGGAGATCGGGATCAGGTCGATACCCGGCGAGCGCAGGGTGAAGTGGTCGTTGAACTTGATGTCAAAGAAGGCCTGCTCGACCTCGACCGCACCATGCAGCTTGTCGTCATTGTCGAACGCGATGCCGCCATGCTCCCATTCCAGCTCCGCGTTGAAGGTGATGGAGTCATTGACCTGATAGGTCGGCAGCAAGACAAGGCGGGCCATGTCGAAGCCGTTCTGCCACTGACCGTTCGCTGCGGGATTTTGCACCGAGCCGAGCTTGATCTCGCCGTACATGCCGATCTTCATGCCGGGGACCGGCGACGGCGCGGCGCCGAACAGGTCTCTGCTGGGCTGCGGCGCAGGTGCTTTTAGATCTGCTGCCGGCAGGAATCGCGGCTTAGAATCCGAATCGGCGAACGCTGCCGCCAGCCGTGATGCCGGGGATGGCGATGGTCCGGCATCAGCCCCCTTCGACCCACTGTCCTTGACGTCCTTCGAGTCGGCGAGCGCCATGGCGTTGCCGACCGGCTGGCTCGACGCAGTCTGCGCGTTGTCGGACGCTTTCGCACCTCCGGCACGCGCGTCCTTGGCGCCGATCAGAGGCATCGGGTCGGCCGGGCGGCGAGATGCGAGTGATGCGGACTGCCCGACGCTGGTCGTCTTCTTTGCCTTGGCGTCCTTGAGCTCGACTTGAAGACTGTTGATGCGCTGCTCCATGGACTCGAGCTTCGCCATCAGTGCTTTGACGGCTGCCCCGTCCGTGGACCGCGATGAGCCGGCGTCGGCCGCCTGGGCTGCTGCGGCGCTCAACGCCAATGTCGACACGGCGGCGAGTAAAGTTGACGGGAGTCCGCTGCGGCCACGAAGCGAGCGACCGCCCTTGCCAATACTCAAAGCACCGTCGGGTGAAGACGCGGAGAAACCTGCGCGTCTTCCGCTGCGGCTAATCAAGACCATCAGTCAAACCTCCCCATGATGATGCGCGGACGCGCATCCCCTTCGCCCGCGCCGCCGTGAGCACAGAACTCGTGCGCGACTGCGAGCCATTCGCGCTAGAAGCCCGCGATGTCGATACTTGGGCTCGTCGGGGATGCTCGCGTGTCAGCACTTGGGCGAAGCTCATTGCGCGACAGAGGTACGCCTGGGCAGACCAATCGCGCCGACACCCGCCGAGATCTGGCTAAGTAATTTCAGTCATTGATCATTGCTGCCGGATGCCTATCCGGCGCGCCGAGCGTCGAGCAGCACAGCGTAGAGCTGCATTCACGCGCTTTCATCGCGAAGTAATAAGCGACGCCACACTTCGTCAACGACGGCCTCACTCCGAAAGAAATTACGTTCACGCGATGGCGCAGCTCGGACGAAGCAATGAAATCCAACGGCAAACCGGAAGCGAGCGCGGCTGAGATTGCGGCGAGGCGCCGCATGGCTTATTCACAGCGGCGGCGCGCCGACGCATGCGAATACCAGCCGTTTCCGATCAAGGCAGTCAAACCGGAAGGACGCCGGCTTCTTTAAAGAGATTCTAAACAGATTGCGCGAACCGGCGGCGGCGGTTCTCGGAATGACAACAAATCAGTTTGGTGCAATTTTCCGATCATAAGCAAGTCTGGCAGCGCTCCCATCATTACGCCGCATTGCGTGATGCTACTATTCGCCAGTTAGTGTGGTCTATCTGACGTTCGTCTTAGTATTCCCGCGAATGCCGTAGATGAAAGACGTCGCTTGGCCACATCAGGATCGTAAGTATTCAGACGCGTCCATCTTGGCCTTGTTGCTCGTGGCAGAGCTTGCCGCAAAGCGGGACGAACGTCGGGAGGGGAGCTGAGAGTGAACCGGTTGCTTCACTTAGTCGCCGCGATCATTGGAGAGGCACTATGAACGCTGTCCATCGGTTGGAGCCGGCGGCCGGACCGTTGCAGAATGTTCTTGGGCATCTTACCGAGATGATCCTGCGCGACGCACGCGTGGTCGAGCGCCTGGCTGACCATCGGCTTGCGGGCGGACAATGCTTCGTATTTCATCAGCATGAACTCGAGAAGCTGCCCGGCATCACCCACAACACGTTCGACGCGGATGGCCCCGTGTGGCTCTCCGTCGAATGCCTGGTCGCCATCGATCCTCCCGCCGTCGAGTACGACCTGGCGATGTGGATTGACGTGTCCGCCGATCCGGACCGTCGCCCGCTGGTTCGACAGCGCGTGACGATCACTGTGAGCGCAGCGGAAAAGGACCGGCTGGTCGCGGCGGGTCACGCACGCGCCGAACACAGCTCGCCGGTGAACGGGCCCGAGGTGGCCACTGGGCTCTGGAGCGTGCGATTGCACCTGGAGCAACGCTCCGACATCGTCGAACGTCTGGACCGCTATCTCGCCGGCTCGTGGGCCACGTGGGCCGCGGCCGAACGGCCGCGTCGAAGGACCATCGCGTTTCACCAGCGATTGCGCGAGATGGCTCGCGTGGCGGGGGCCCGAGGCAGCGACGACAGCTGCGAGATCGTGTGGGGCGTTGGCGTCTCACGCTGGCGGCGACAGGGCCGCGAGTTGGATCTGCCGCTGCTCGAGCGCTTGGTCGAGATCGAGGTCCTCGATGGCTCCGATACCGAAATCAGAATCCGACCCCGCATGGCCGGTTCGACGGTCAATCTCAAGGCATTCGAACCGTTGACATCAGCGACCGGATCGGCACGTCGAACGGCCGAGCAGTTGCTCGAGACGATGGAGCGCGGCAACGAGCTTTCGCCATTCCAGCCCACCAGCTTCGAACCAATTCTCAGCGCCATCGGCTCGCAGCTCGACCCACATGGGATCTACTGTCCCACCATGCCCGACTCGGCGTTGCTGCCTCCAGAGGAGGGCGAGCAACTGGTCGTCTCCGATCGCTGGGTGATCTTTGCGCGGCCCCGCTCGGACGCGCTGCTGCTGCGCGACATCGAGCGGCTGAAGCGAGCGATCGAATACGCGCCAGGCGACGCGTGCTGCCTGGCCGCACTGTCGCACCTCCGGCTTGGCGCGCCGGACCACGAAGCCAATGACGGTGCGCGCCGGCGGCTGTCCGGCGTCATCGGTGACCCGATCGACAACAGTCCGAACGCGCAGATCGCGGCGGATCACGGCGACCTGTTCTTTCCGCTGCCGACGAACTCCGACCAGATGGAGATGGTGCGACAGCTCCGGCGATCGGATGGACTAGTCGTGCAAGGCGCGCGCGGGTCCGAGCGCACCTCCGCCCTCGTCAATCTGGTTTGCCATCATCTCGCGCTGGGCCTGCGCATTCTCGTCATATCTCGCAACGAGGCTGCACTTGGACTGCTGTCCGAGAAGTTGCCGCGCGCCGTCGGCGATCTGACGCTCGATCTGACCGGCTCAGACAAGGACGTCTTGAAGCATGCGGAGACAGTCGTCAGCCGGCTGCTGTCGATCCTCAAGACGATGAACCCGCGCGAGCAGGCTGAGCAGGTCAATCGGCTGGAGCGTGACATCATCGCGACCAGCATCGAGATATCGCGTATCGATGACGCGTTCGCAGATATCGCCGGCCGCAGCATGCTGCGGTCATCCGGAGTCACCGACCTGCCGCTCGACGCGTTGACGACCCTGATCGCCGACCGCGACGCCTATGCCTGGTTTACCGATGAACCGTCACGGTTCGTGAGCGAGAGCGACCTTCTGGTTGCGGCGGTTGAGCAGGCCCGTGAGGCGCGTGTTCGGCTGGGTGCCGATCTCGCATATGTCGACGACGCGCTCCCGGAAATCGCGGCCCTGCCGGACGCCGTGACCGTGAGACGTTTGCACGAGGACCTGCAGCCGGCACGGATCGACGGCGAAAGCCATGACAGCCGGCTTGCCTGCCAGATCATCGCGGAGCTCGGGCCGGACGGAGCGGACTTGCTCGCCGGCGACCTCGACGCGCTCGCGGCGGCCCACCGGGTCATTGCCGACGAGCCCTGGCTCGCAGCGCTGTCGCCGGTCGGCCGCAAGGCCGATGCAATGTCGGTTGACGGTGGCATCCTCGTCGATTTTGCCCGCGATGCGTCGTCCCTGCTGTCGCAACGTGCCGGCTTCCTGGTTCGGCCGGTGGAAACGCCGGCGGACGCCTTCGCCAGCCAGGAACTGCTCACGATTGTCGAACGGCTGTCGGCCGGAGCAAGGCCGTTCGCAACATTCTCCCTGTCCGGCCGTGCGTTGAAGCAGACCGTGGAGGCGATCAGGGTGGCGGGCTTCGCGCCGAAAGGCGCGGCCGACTGGGGCCATGTTCGCGACTATCTGACCTGGCGTCGTCACCTGCATTCGCTCGACGCCAGATGGCGATCGCTGGCGGCCGAAATCGGTGCGCCTGCGCCCGAGCCGGACTCCTCTCACACGTTCCACGGTCACGAGCGCGTCGTCAAAAGCGTCGAGGCCGCGATCGTGCTGGCGGCGCTGGCGAAGCGCAATGTTCTCACCGCCGCACCGAAGGTGTCGATGCCGGACGACGCGATCGCCGGATTGCTCGGCGACGGCCGAAGACTGTCCGCGCTCGCAGCCGCAGTGAGGAGCATGGCTCTCCGCATCGGCAAGCAGCGGCTGGAGCTCACTCGGCTGAACGAGCTGTTTGGCGGCAGCGGCAAGATCGCAACGCAGGCTCATGCCGACGTACTCTCGCAGATCGGCCGCGACGGTGTCGAGCCGCGCGACATCGAGGCGCGCTGGAGCACCCTTCGCACCCGGCTGCAGTCGCTGCACGACCGGCGCCAGGATCTCGAGCTGCTCGACGAGGTCTGCCGAGCGATCACCGAGGCCGGAGCGGACGCCTTCGCCCGGCGGATCAGGACCGAGCCGGCACATCCGCAGACCGGCGATCCGGTGCTCGTTGCAGATTGGATGATGGCCTGGAATTGGGCGGTGCTGATGCGGCAGAACGAAGGCATCGGTCAGCATCAGCGCTTGCGGGATCTGTCCGACCAGCGCGCGGCGATGGAGATGCGACTGCGCGAGCTGTTCGGCCAGGTGGTCGTGGCACGGATGCATCTCGGCCTGGTACAGAACACCGGCAGCAGCATGAGGCAAGCCCTCACCGTGTTCATGACCACGCTGCGAAAAACGGCAGCGACCTGTTCCGGCCCCACCGCATGCCGGTTGCGTCAGGTTGCACGCGAGGCACTCGAGAGCTGCTATGAAGGAATTCCATGCCAGCTGATGCCGGCATGGCGCGTGGCTGAGCAGCTACCGGCTCGGCTGGGCGCATTTGATCTCGTCGTCATTGACGATGCCTCGCAATCCGATCTGCGCGAACTCGCTGCGATGCTCAGGGCGCGCAAGGTCGTCGTCATCGAGGACGATCGGCAGACCGGCGAGCGCGTCGCGCAAGGTGAGCACGACATCGAAACGATCGCACGCAGCATCCTGCGCAGCGGTCCGGCTGCCATGCGCCAGTTCCTGCTGCCGGGCGCAGCGCTCTGCAATTTCGTCAAGATGCTGTTTCCCGACCGGATGATCAGACTTCGGGAGCACGCTCGCCGGGTCGATCCGGTCGCGCTTGCAGCCGTCGGCTCACCGCAGCCATCGGCACAGCCGGCAACCGGTACGCATCCGGCTGCCACGGGACCCGCTGCTGGCACGGCGGCGGATCACCCTGCATCTGCGCAATCCCTGACGCGCCGCGCCTATTCGCTGGAAGACGAGATCGCCACGGTGGCCGAAAGCCTGTCGATGGCCCGGCTGTCGGAGCAACGCGACGAGCCGGCCATCTCGATCGAGAGTCCGGTGCCGGATGGGCTGAGCAACAGGACAGGCGCCGGCATCGATGCACGCCCATCGCGGCGCCGGGCGCGTGAGGTCGCGACCGACGAAACGCCTGCCGCCTCGTCGTCTGATACGCCCGCCTCTGCGCCGCCAGCGTCCGTCGCGCCCGCAGCGCCGGTCGACGTCGTGGAGAATGAGCCGCCCGTGGCCGATCGTTTTGCGCAGGCTGCAGAGTCGCCGGCGGACGATGCCGCGGTCGCACGAGTGGCCGTGCTCGCCCACGAGGTGGAAACGTCCGAAACGATGACACCCGGTCAAGCCGAGTTGGAGCCCGCCGCTGTCCGTATCGATCATCGCGGGCTGTCGCCGGGTCGGCGTCCGCGGCCTGATCATGGAGCGAGGCGTCCACACCGCTCGCTCCGCCGGCACATGATGGCCGCTGCCGCCGGCTTGGCGGTCGCGGTGGTTGGCGCATCGATCTACTGGCAGCCGGCGGCGAGCCGGATCACGACGTCCTGGCAGACGGTCTTGAACCGACTCCCGGTCTCCTGGAATGCGGCCTCGCCGGCCGCCGCGCTACCGGCCGGCACCGAGCCCCGCAAGGTCACCGCGGATCGGATCACGCCCGACGTCAGGGGCGGTGCAGGCGGCGATGCGATCACCACGGGGAACGCGACCGCGACGATGGTATCCCACGCCGTGCTGTATCAGGAGGATCCGCAAGATCCGAACGGCAAGCGCTATCTCGGGAAGGTAACCTGGCATGTCGAGCCTGCGGCAGGAGCGGTGCCGGCATCGATCAAAGGCGATGTGGAGATCGACAAGAGGATGAAGGCGACGTTGTCGCTGCGTCCAAACAAGGAAACCGAAATGCCGGCGAGCCACATCATGGAGATCAAGTTCAACTGGCCGGACGATCCGTCTCACGTCGGGGTGGACACTTTGAAGGGCGTCAGCATGAAACCCAAGGAAGCGGGCCGCGGGACCCCGTTGACCACCATGACCGCCAAAGTGACGCCAGAGTTCTTCATGATCGCGCTGTCGGCGGGTGATGTCGACATGAAGCGGAACGTGTTGCTGCTCAAGGGCAAGGACTGGATCGACATACCGATCGTCTACAATGGCGGCAGCCGGGCGGTGCTGGCGATCGAGAAGGGAGCGGACGGTGAGCGCGCGTTCAAGGATGCGTTTGCCGCCTGGGGCCAATGACCAGACGGCAAGGCCGGCGCACGAAAGGCGTCCGATGATCGGCATCGACGTCGTCGCGCCAGCGCAGGCGCCGGCCACCGATCGGGACGAGCGACCGCTGACCGCCGTCACCTATCCGGTGCCTTGCGAGCAGTGTGGCCGGATCGTGCGGGTGGCGATGAACACGCTGCGCCCGCCCAGTTTCCACCGTGTCGACGAGCAGGTCGCCTGCCCCGAGATCCAGGAACGCCGCAGCAGGGGCGACGGCGGACTGTTGTTGATGATGTGCGGCCCCTTGAAGCAATCGCTCGCCGCACGATGCGATGCGGCCGAGGTCGAGGCCACGGCTCCCGGTGACGGACAGGCGGGACGGGTCGTCTGCTGCATTCCCGGCGTCTCGATCGCTCAATACACCCCGAACGAGGCGCGCAGCCGCGCGGAGATCTGGCAGGCGCACGGCTACGACAAGCTGGCCACGAGGCTTCGTGCGGCCGCGGCGAGGGCGGAGCGCAGGCCGCTGGTCTGGACCCGCGCTGCGGCGGCCGGCCTCGGCGCATTGTTGCTCGCTGCCGCCGCTAGCTGGTTCCTGCTGGCGCGGGAGCCGGCCGCTCCCCCGCCAACACAGCCGCAAGCCGCCGAGGCCTCCGTGGCCGCGTCGAGCCGCGCAAGCGTCGAGAGTTCGGTGCGCGTCGTCACGGCAGAGGCCATGTCGGCCGCGACCGCCCCCGCCCCGGCGCCGATGCCGGACGCGCCCTCGGACACTGCAACGCTCTCGCGTTCCGCGGAAACCGCGCCGCTCGAGGCGCCCGCCCTGCTCGCGTCGGCAAGCGCTGCGACCGCTCCCGAGACTGCGCCGGCAGCAGAGTCGACTGCGACCCCAGGGCCGGCGGAGGCAGCGGCGATTCGCCTGCCTGACATGGTGATGATTCCAGGAGGGGCATTCGCGATGGGCGGCGTCGAGCGCTCCGAGCTTCCGGTCCACCGCGTCACGATCAAGCCGTTCGCGCTCGGCAAATACCCCGTCACGATTGGCGAGTGGAGGGCGTGCGTGGCTGACAGGGCATGCGCCGACGTGATGAGCGGCCCGGACGACAACCCCGTGACAAATGTCGGCTACGACGACGCCAGGGACTATCTGGCTTGGCTCTCGCGGGCCGTCGGCAAGCCGTTCCGGCTCCCGACCGAGGCCGAATGGGAATATGCAGCGCGCGGCGGCGCAACGACGGCGTTCTGGTGGGGCGACCAGATGCGCTCCGGCATGGCCAATTGCAACGGATGCAACGAGCCCGGCGCGCCCGCGCAGCTCATGAAGGTCGGAAGCTTTGCGGCCAATCCGTTTGGCCTGTTCGACATGGGCGGGAGCGTCGACCAATGGGTGGCCGACAGCTGGCACAAGAGCTATCAGGGCGCGCCGTCCGATGGCTCGGCATGGATCGACGAGCAGAGCTTCGTCCATGTCATTCGCTCGGGTTCATGGAAGAAGGATGCGAGCTATGCCCGCAGCGGGAGCCGCGACCGCTATGATGGGCGCGTCAGGTATCCGACCCATGGTTTCCGCCTCGCTCTTTCGCTCTGATGCGGCCGCTGTATGCCGAGCCAGGCCAGCGTGCCGTCGACGCCGATGCCGGGCCTGCGCCCGCAAATGTCTCGCACCACAGCGAACACCAGCGTCGCAGATCCGCAGGATCGCCTGTTCTGCCGAGCCTCTTTATTCAAATTCTTATCGGGAATCGTAGGACGAGACCGATCGAAACCTCAAATTTGCCGCGCTACGCCCCATTCATGGACCGGCTACACCGTTCGATATTTGCGATCGATGATCGTCGTTGTTTATGAGTTGGGGATTTATGTGGAGTGAGAAATCTACGCGTCGCGCGCCGCTATTGGATCTGACGCCCTGGCGACGACGTCGTCTCGCCCCAGTCGCGACGCTCGGGTCCACCGTGTTGGCCTGCACGCTGGCGCTGTTGCCGCCTCTCGCATGGGCGCAGGCAAAAACGGCGCCGAAGGACGCCTACCTGTATTTCATCACGCCAACCGACGGCGACACCGTGAAGAGCGCGTTCTGGTGCCGCTTCGGACTTCGCAACATGGGCGTGACCCATGCCGGTGACGCCTTTGCCAACACCGGCCATCATCACCTCCTGATCGACGCCGATGAGCCGATCAGCCCGGGCGAGCCGATTCCGCAGGACAGAAAGCACCTGCACTACGGCGCGGGCGAGACCGAGGCTCTGATCGAGCTGCCCCCCGGCAAGCATACCCTGCAGCTCGTCCTGGGCGACGGCATGCACTTCAACTTCGATCCACCGCTGGTATCGAAGATGATCACGATCACCGTGAGCAGTGCTTCGCAGAGGCACGGGCAGAGTGCCACTCACGCCCACCGGCGGACGCGGCATCTTCACGCGCACACCGCGCGTCTGGCGGCGCAACCGTCGGCCGCCGAAGCGCCGCCGCCCGATCCGGCAAAATCGGCGGGAGCCGTCGATTTCATCAAGAGCTTCCTGTCGGGTACGAAATGAACCTCCGCCGCTCCCGATGGAGCCGGTTCGGCCGGCATATCGGTTCATCGCGACGTGCCGGAGCCTCCAACCGCAGCGCTGCATTTGTCCGGCTCGGCTCTATTGATACGACCTCCAGACGCGTGGCTTGCTTCGCCTCGGCGAGCGCCAAGAGCGATCATCAGCATCGGTCCAAGCTCGGAGGCGAGGCGCTGGGAGACCACGCCATTGATCGTCCGGAACAGGTACGACAGGAAATAACCAGCCGCGAATGGAATGAACACCAGAGCCGTAACGGTCCAGCCTGGGATTGCGGCACCACCGACCTTGGCGTCAACGCCCATCCTAACTTAGCGACCACGAATGCTGTTGGGGGTCGCCGCACCAGAAACGCATCTGCTTTCGAACGCAGCAACAATGCGCGCCTTGAGTTCGTTCGGCGTGCCCCTCGACATAACTAATTAGTCGTATATTAATAACAAATAAGTATCTGGTCCGGAATCGGCTTTCTGGATATTGGCGCATTTCCGATTGCAGGCGTTGGCAGAGACGAAGCTCGGAAGCCTGAAACTTGCAGATTGGGATTCCCTTGAAAGCGCCATCGTCGGCAATTGCGCCGCGAACTCGAAGCAGTGTTCGAGACGCCGCTGGCCCGCGCGAACCAGGTCAGGTCACAGCAGCAGCGCCAGCGCGGCTGGAAGCTCTATTCCTTCCACGCGCCGGAGGTCGAATGCATCCGCAAGGGCAAGGCATCCACGTCTTACGAGTTCGGCGTCAAGGCTTCGATCGTCACCACCAACGGCCGCGAACCGGGCAGCCAGTTCGTGCTCCATGCGCAGTCCCTTCCCGGCAATCCCTACGATGGCTATACGCTCGGAAGCATTATTGAGGCGACCGAGAAGCTAACCTGATGCGCCATCGAGAGTGCCTATGTGGACAGGGGTAGCGCCATACGACGGAACGTCCGCGCCGCGTCTTCATCTCCGGGCAGAAGCGCGGCGTATTCGACGTTATCGAACGCGAGTTGCGCCGCCGCCCAGCCATCGAGCCGATCATCGGCCACATGAAGAGCAATGGGCATCTCGGCCGCAGCCATCTCAAGGGCCGTGAGGGTGACGCCATCAACGTCATCCTCACCGCCGTCGGCCACAACCTCCGCCACGTCCTCGCATGGCTGAGGGATTTGCCGGCCTCAATTCTGGTCACCCTCTGGTGGGCTGGCGTACGCCATTCGGACGTCAAGCAGCTTCTTAACGTTCAAAGAGATTGGAGCTGGACAACACCGAAGATCGCGGCTGGCCGGCCGCACGTCCTCTGGTCCGCTTTTCAAATTATTGAGAGCAGGGTGTCGAAAAACACCGTTTGAAAAACCGTTTTAGTTCTTCAACCTCAAACGGTGTTTCGGCGCAAGTCTTTGAAAGGCTTGGTGGGCGCACTAGGGCTCGAACCTAGGACCCGCTGATTAAGAGTCAGCTGCTCTACCAACTGAGCTATGCGCCCGGATCTTGCATCCGGAGAAAGCCTTCCGCGAGAGCCGGTCGTTTAGCAAAGCGATTCCGAGATGTCCAGCGATCCCTGAGGATTTTTCGGCACTTTCGATGCAGAAAAACCGCCGGCGGGCGGCGGTCTTCCCCAAATGAAATCAGAAGGATCGTTAAACGGCTGTCAAAGCCGCCCGGACTCGCGTTCCTCCTCGGACCAGCCCATGCGGCCCATCGGTCCCGGGCCGAAACGATGCTCGCCGAAGCCCGGACCATCCTCCATGCCGCCCTCGCCGCGCTCCATCCAGCGGTGATGGCGCGGACCGTCCGGTCCCATCATGCGCCCCATCGGCCGGGTCAGCATCGACAGCCGGCGCTTCTGGCCGTCGTCGAGCGTCTTGTAGAGCGGGTCGGCGGCGTCGGCGACCTTCTTCATCGCATCCGCCGTGACCGCCATGGTGTCGGCACGCTCGCGCAGCCGCGCCACCGGATCGACATCCTTGTCCTGCGCCTCATCGGCTGCCTTCATTCGCGCGTTGGCACGATCGAACCGCAGCTTGACGAGATCGCGCACCGCGCTCTCGACCGGCGGCCACAATTTCTCCTGGTCCGCCGTCAGCTTCAGGCCGGCATGGACGGAAGCGATGCGCGCATCGAGCATGGCGGCGCGATCTTCCGGATTCATGCGCGCATGATGCATGTGATCATGAAACCAGCCGCGCTGGGCGTAGACCGCGGTCGAGCCGGCGATGGCGAGCACGGCGACTGCGGCGATGGTGAACTTTCTCATGCCAACCTCCTTGGAAACTCGGATCAGCATGAGCCTGCCGTTCCGCGCCTTCAACTTACAGTTTGGACAGAGTGTGCGACCTTACGAAGATGTAATTGCTTCAAATACCTTTCTGTTTTTGCAAATCAGTTTCAGTTTGTTGCCACGCCTCAAAGCATCCCCAGCATGCGCGGCAACCACAGCGAGATTTCCGGCACGTAGGTGACGAGCGCGAGGAAGCCCAGCATCGTCAGCAGCCAGGGCATGACGGCGATGGTCAGCTCGGTGATGCCCATCTTGGCAATGCCCGAAGCGACGTAGAGGTTGAGGCCGACGGGCGGGTGGCACATGCCGACCTCCATGTTGACCACCATCAGGATGCCCAGATGCACCGGATGGATGCCGAGCTTGACCGCGACCGGGAACAGGATCGGCGCCATGATCAAGACGATCGAGGTCGCCTCCATCACGTTGCCGGCGAGCAGCAGGAGGATGTTGACGACCAGGAGGAACACGATCCAGTTGACGCCGGCCGCCGCCATCCAGTTGGCGATCTGTTGCGGGATGTTCTCATTGGCCATCAGGAACGAGAACAGCACGGCATTGGTGATGATGTAGAGGATCATCGCGCTCATATTGGCCGAGCCGAGCAGCACCTTCGGCACGTCCTTCAGCGACATGTCGCGATAGACGAACACCGCGATGACGAAGGCATAGACGGCGCTGACGGCCGCGGCCTCGGTCGGCGTGAACTTGCCGGTGTAGATGCCGCCGAGCACGATCACGATCAGCAGCAGGCCCCAGACGCATTTGCGGAAGGCCGTGAAGCGCTCGGCCCAGCTCGCCCGTGGCATCCGTGGATAGTCGTTCTTCCAGGCCCGATAGAAGGTCGTGAAGCCGAGCAGGCTCGCCAGCATCAGCCCAGGGATGACGCCGGCGATGAACAGCTGACCGACGGAGGCCGAGGAGACGCGATGACCGGCCGGATCGAGCGCGATGCTGCCGCCGGTCGCCACTGCATAGACCACCATCACGATCGAAGGCGGGATCAGGATACCGAGCGCGCCTGACGTCGTGATGACGCCAGCGCCAAAGCGCTTGGGAAAGCCCTGCTTGACCATCGCCGGCAGCATGATCGAGCCGATCGCGATCACGGTCGCCGGCGAGGAGCCGGAGACGGCGGCGAACAGCGCACAGGCCACGACGCCGGCAAGGCCGAGGCCGCCATACCAGTGCCCGACCATCGAGGTCGCGAAGTTGATCATCCTTCGGGCGACGCCGCCATGGGTCAGGAAATTGCCGGCGAGGATGAAGAACGGGATCGCCATGATCTCGAAATTGTCGATGCCCGTGAACAGCTTCAGCGCGACCGATTCGGTCGGCACGTTCGTCATGAAGAACACGAACGACAGAACGGTGAGGCCGAGCGCGATCGAGATCGGCATGCCCGTCAGCATCAGGAAGATGAGCAGGCTGAAGATGAGGAGGCTGCTCATCGCAGGGCCTCCGTCGCCGTCGGGTCGACGCCTTCGACGTAGGCGTGGTCGTGATGCGGCAGCTCGTCGTGACGGAGATAGTGCCAGGCGACCTGCAGGAAGCGGAAGCACATCAGATAGGAGCCGAGCGGGATGCAGAGATAGACCAGCCAGCTCGGCAGCTCCATGTCGGGCGTCACCTGGTCGGTCTGCGACAGGCCGTAGACGAACTTGGCGCCCATGGTGCCGATGATGGAGGTGAACAGCGCCCCGCACAGCAGGCCGAACAGGATGGTCACCTTACGCAGCGACGGCCGGAGCATGTTGACGACGACGTCCACGCCGACATGGATGCCGGTGCGCACGCCATAGGCGGCGCCGAACTTCGCCATCCACACGAACATGTAGATGCAGAGCTCCTGCGCCCAGGACAGGTCGATCGGAAACAGGATGGGATAGAGGAAGGGTATGCCGACCAGATAGCGGTGCAGCACGGCCACGAAGATGATCGAGGTCGCCGCCGCGATCAGGAATGCGATCAGGATCTCCTCGAGCCGATCGAGGATGCGCAACAGAAAGCCCAAGTCCCCTCCCCCACAATCAAACGTCCGCGGCGCTTGGCTGCGCCGTCTGCCTTCTTGCGCGCCGAGTGCTTCGCCCCCTCGGTGCGCGGACCATGGCCCGCGCACCGCTCGTCTCACGCCATCAGTTGGTCGAGCCGCGCGTCTCCTTCAGGAACTCGTCGATCAGCGGCTGGCCGACGCGCCCCGCGACGTCCTTGTACACCGGCATCATCGCCTTGCGCATCGCCTCGTCCTGGGCCGGCGTCAGCTTGACCAGCTCGGTCTTGCCGGACTTGCGGATCTCCTCCAGCGCGTCGTCGTTCTCCTTCGCCGACTGGTTGTTGCCGTAGGCGGTCGCTTCCTTCATCGCCTTCTCGCAGGCGGCGCGGATATCCGGCGGCAGGCCGTCCCAGAACTTCTTGTTCACGACCACGACGTAGCCGATGTAGCCGTGATTGGTCAGCGTGATGTACTTCTGCACCTCGTGCATCTTCTGGGTATAGATGTTCGAGGGCGTGTTCTCCTGGCCGTCAACGACGCCGGTCTGCAGCGCCTGGTAGACTTCGGAGAAGGCCATCACCTGCGGGATGGCGCCGAGGGTGCGGAATTGCGCGTCCAGCACCTTCGAGGACTGGATGCGGAACTTCAGGCCCTTGTAGTCGGCGGGATCGACGAGCTTCTTGTTGGCGCTCATCTGCTTGAAGCCGTTGTCCCAGTAGGCGAGCCCGATCATTCCCTTGGGCTCGAGCAGCTTCAGCAGCCTGGTGCCGAGCGGGCCGTCGGTCACCTTCCGCAGGGTGGCGAGGTCGGGCAGGATGTAGGGCAGATCGAACACCTCGAATTCCTTGATGCCGATCGGGCCGAACTTGGAGTTCGAAGGCGCCAGCATCTGCACCGCGCCGAGCTGCAGCGCCTCGAGCTCTTCCTTATCCTTGTAGAGCTGCGAGTTCGGATAGACTTCGACCTTGACCTTGCCGTCGGTGTACTTCTCGGCCAGCTCCTTGAACTTGTCGGCGGCGAGGCCCTTCGGGGTGTTCGACGCCACCACATGGCTGAACTTGATCACGATCGGATTGTCGGCAGCGAGGGCCGGGCCGGCCAGAGCGAGCACCGCGAGCGAGGCGGCGGTGGCGATCACATGGCGAAACTTCAAGTGCAAGGTGTCCTCCCGACGTTTCGGGGGACATTGCAATGACGCCCCCGCTTTGTATGCCAAGGACATTGTTAGCGGGTCGCCGGCCGGAATGCCATTGACCGTTAGCCGCAGAGGCGGGGATTCCCGTGCTGCAGCGCAAAAATGGTAGTGACTGTCATTCCGGGGCAGCCGCGCAAGCGGCTGAGCCCGGAATCCGGAGGGTATTGGCGTTGGCGCAAGCCAAGCTCGGGATTCCGGGTTCGACGCTGCCGCGTCGCCCCGGAATGACGAAGCAAGGTTCGGCCCCAACCGACGATCGTGAACTCAGCTCGCTGCTGCGGCCGCCGTACCCGCGCCCTGCGCTACGTCGCGCTGGCGCTTCATGACCAGCTTGTTGAGCGCACCCAGATAGGCCTTCGCAGATGCCACCAGCGTATCCGGATCCGCCGCGCGCGCGGTCATCGAGCGGCCATCCTGCGACAGCCGGACCGAGACCTCGGCCTGCGCGTCGGTGCCCTCGGTGACGGCGTGGACCTGGTACAGCTCCAGCTTGGCCTCGTGCGGCACCAGCGACTTGATGCAGTTGAAGACGGCATCGACCGGCCCGTTGCCCTCGCTCTCCTCGATCTTCGTCACGCCGTCGACGTCGAGCTTCATGGTGGCGCGCTGCGGACCGCGGGTGCCGGCAATCACCGACAGCGACAACAGCTTGATCCGGTCATGGGCACTGACCATGCCCTCGTCGATCAAGGCCTCGATGTCCTCGTCGTAGATGTGCTTCTTGCGATCGGCCAGCGCCTTGAAGCGGACGAAGGCGTCCTCGACCTGGTTGCCTGCCAGCTTGTGGCCCATCTCCTCCAGCTTGTGGACGAAGGCGTGACGGCCGGAATGCTTGCCCATCACCAGCGAGGTCTGCTTCACGCCGACCGTCTCCGGCAGCATGATCTCGTAGGTCTGCGCGTTCTTCAGCATGCCGTCCTGATGGATGCCGCTCTCATGCGCGAACGCGTTGCGGCCGACGATCGCCTTGTTGTACTGCACCGGGAACGAGGTCGCAGCCGACACCACCTTCGAGGCATGCGTCAGCTGGGTGGTGTCGATCTTGTTCCAGTACGGCAGCTTGTCGTTGCGCACGCGCATCGCCATCACGACCTCTTCCAGGGCCGCGTTGCCGGCGCGCTCGCCGATGCCATTGATGGTGCATTCGATCTGGCGGGCGCCGGCGCGGACGCCGGCCATCGAGTTGGCGACCGCCATGCCCAGGTCGTTGTGGCAGTGGACCGAGAACACCGCCTTGTCGGAGTTCGGCACGCTCTCGCGCACGCGCTTGAACAGGTCGTAGTACTCCTCCGGCACGGCATAGCCGACGGTGTCGGGAATGTTAATGGTGGTGGCGCCGGCCTTGATCGCAGCCTCGACGCAGCGGCACAGGAAGTCGAACTCGGTGCGGGTGCCGTCCTCGGACGACCATTCGACGTCGTCGGTGTGGTTGCGCGCGCGCGTCACCGAGGAGATCACCAGCTCGAACACCTGCTGCGGATCCATCTGCAGCTTGTACTTCATGTGCACCGGCGAGGTGGACAGGAAGGTGTGGATGCGGCCGCGCCTGGCCGGGCGGATCGCCTCCGCACAGCGGTCGATGTCCTTGGCGCCGGCGCGCGACAGGCCGCAGATCACCGCGTTCTGGGACCGCTTGGCGATCTCGTTGACAGCCTCGAAGTCACCGTCGGACGCGATCGGGAAGCCGGCCTCGATGATGTCGACGCCCATGCCGTCCAGCATGGCGGCGATGTTGAGCTTCTCCTCGAAGGTCATGGTGGCGCCGGGGCACTGCTCGCCGTCGCGCAGGGTGGTGTCGAAAATGACGACGCGGTCCTTGTCGGACTGAACGGGATTGGACATCTGCTTTCCTCGAACTTTTCGGGTGGTGCGCGTGGCTTCCAGAGGCGCTGAAGGGTGTTTCGGTGTCGAAGCAGCCCCCTGAGTGCCCAGGCGCATCCCGCCCAGCCGGCCCTCAGGGGCAGCTAAGAAGCAGAAGCTCGATCGCGCCGATCAGGCCGGCGGGCTGCAGCGCGGCGAGCGCGATCGTCCGGGCGTCTGCCCCGGCGATGGCCTCGATCTCTGCGCTGCGAATCAGCATTGCCAAACCCTTTTGTGAGAACACGAAAACTGTGCGGCAAAACCATTGATGGTTGGTTGCCGAGGTGCCCTCGACAGCACTTTTACTGGGAATGGGAGGGTCTCGCAACGCCGAATAATGGTCAGGAGGGGTGACGTATTGAGGGGGACTGCCCAGCGGCGAGGTCCCGCCCCGCCCACCGCTGTCATACCCGGGAAAGCGGGTATCCAGTACGCTGCGGCCTCTCGGCTGAACCACAACCGTCCCTGGAATACTGGATCGTCCGCTTTCGCGGACGATGACAGTTGGGGTGGAGCGACGCGCTCCCCCCGCGTGATTGACGCAACACCCGCGCGCCTCACTCTCATCAGACCTCGGCCAAACAGCCTGCATCAGAACGCACCTCATCATCCCCGCAGCACGACCGTGCCCAGGCTGATCATCAGCATCAAAGCCCTCGTCAATCGAGGGTGCAGGGAAGACCGGGCGTCTGCCGACACCCGCGGCCCCCGTGCGTGAAGAAGTGCACGGGGCAGGAACCACAGGTACGGCCAGGACATCCCGGCCTCCCCTGCGCAACGGCTTTACGACTTACTTCGTGCTCTCCTCGGGGACCGGCTTGATTGCCCCCGTCACCGGCGCGCTCGTCATGAACAGCGCCGGCTTGACACCAGCATCGGGGTGCCAGGACCACACGACTTCGCCGTCCGCAAGGACACCGTCGTCCACCGGCACCCTCACGGCCATCGCTCCCCGCACTCCACGTATCGTGACGACGCGTACGCCCCTCTTCGACGAGGCGGGATGGCGCATACAACCATGATTTCTGAAAAAAAGAAAGTAGAATTTTTGTGCATGATGCAGCGACACGGCCTGTGATAGGCACGAGCCATGACCAACCGCCTCTTTCTCCACGGCGTCCCCGATACGCCCGCGATCTGGGGCCCGCTGATCGCAGCGCTCGGCGAAACCGTCGCCGTGCCCTGCCTGCCTGGCTTCTGCGGCGAGCGGCCCGCGGGCTTCGCAGGCACCAAGGACGCCTACGCGGACTGGCTCCTGGCGCTGATCGAGGCGCAGCATGCGGCGTTCGGGCCGATCGATCTGGTCGGGCATGATTGGGGCGCGCTGCTGGTGCTGCGGGCGGCGTCGCTGCGGCCCGAACTGGTGCGCTCCTGGGCCGTCGCGGGCGCGGCGCTCGATGCGAACTATCGGGGACATCTGATCGCGCGGATCTGGAACACGCCGATCCTGGGCGAGCTGTTCATGGCGCTGTCGTCACAACGCATGATGGCGCGTGCGTTCCGCCAGAGCGGCCTGCCAGCAGAGCTTGCTGCGCGCGAAGCCGCGGCATGGCAGGCACCGATGCGCCGGACGATCCTCACGCTGTATCGTTCCGCCAACGCGCTTCGCTTCAGCGGTGACTGGATCAAACGGCTGGCGAATCTGCCACGCCGCGGCCTCGTGATCTCGGGCACGCGTGATCCTTACATGTCGCTCGACACCCTCAGCCGCTTCGCGCAGCGCCATGGCGCCCAGCTCCATGTCGAGCAGGACGCCGGCCACTGGAGCATCGTCGAGCGGCCGCAGAGCATTGCCGCCGCGCTGCGGGCGCATTGGTCCGACCGAGAGGGCCGATGAGGATGATTGCCGTGTGAGGCCATCGTGCCTCGCACGTCTCCCTGGGGTTACGGATCCCGGATCGGCGCGCGCGTTGCGCGCTTGTCCGGGACGACACGGGATATGAGGCGAGCGCCGGTGGCAGCATGACGTCATCAATGGACGCTTGGTCGCGGATGCTCCGTTGGCCCACAACGCCAGCTCAACGCTCGTTGCTGCGCAATCTCGTCTACCAGGCGCAGATCGAGTAGCGCCGGATCGGGCGTGAAGCAGCCGTTCACAAATCGGGCGCTGCGCAAAGCTATTCGCGCGAAAGCTCCAGTTCTGCGGCGCGCGCGGCGATCATCACGCAATCTTTGATTGATTGTCGCGCTCTGATAGCATGTCCTACGCACCGTTCGCCGGGGGAAATGCCATGTTGCGTGTCAGGACCGGATTCTGGTTTGCCGTCGCCCTACTGCTCGTTTGTCCGCTCACGCCCCACGCGGCCGCCGATGAGGCGAGCCGAGCCGGCTTTCCGCAATCCGACTGGCCAATCGCCACCCCCGAGGATGAAGGGATGGATTCGGCGGCCTTGGCGAAGCTGGTCGCCGCGGGCAAGACGTTCAGGTTCGACAGCCTGCTGATCACGCGCCATGGCCGCATCGTGGTCGATGCCAGCTACGCGCCCTACAAGGCCGACGAGCCGCACATCATCAATTCCGCGACCAAAGCCGTGGTCTCGACGTTGATTGCCATGCTGCTCAAGGACGGCGTGCTCGACAGTCTCGATCATCCGGTGCTCGACTTCTTCAGGGACCGCAAGATCGACAATGTCGACGCGCGCAAGCAGGCGCTCACGGTGCAGCACCTGCTCAACATGACCTCCGGGTTCGACTGGGACGAGGGTTATAGCGGCGGCGCCGAGACATCCCTCTACGAGATGGGCCGGAGCCCGGATTGGGTGCAGTACATCCTTGACCGGCCGATGGCGCAAGCGCCCGGCGAGATGTTCTACTACAACAGCGGCAACTCCCATCTGCTCTCCGCGATCGTCACGAAGCTCACCGGCAAGAGCGCGGAGGACTTCGCCAAGGAGAGGCTGTTTGGGCCGCTCGGGATCACCGAGCACACCTGGTTCAAGGATGCCCAGGGAATTTCCGCCGGCGGTTTCGGGCTGGCGCTGAAGCCGCGCGACATGGCGAAGATCGGCTACCTCTATCTGCGGCGCGGCCGCTGGGGCGAGCAGCAATTGCTGCCGCCGGACTGGATCGAAGCCGTCAACCACGCCACCGTCAGCATGAATGCGAAGTTCGATCCGGGGCTCTCCTACGCCGATCAGTTCTGGGCCCTGCCGGACAAACACGTATTCATGGCGGTCGGCTACCACTGCCAGGTCATCATGGTACTGCCCGACCGCGACATCGTGGCGGTGATGACCGCGCGCGAGTTCTGTCCATTCCGCAAGCTCGCCAACACCATTTCGGCGACTGTGACATCTGACAGCGCCCTGCCTGCGGCGCCGGAAGCGGCAGCCGAGCTGGCCGCTGATGTCCGCGAGGTCGCGACGGAAACGCGAGGCCCGGTCGGAGCCGTGCCGGAGATGGCGGCTTCCGTCTCGGGCAAGACCTACAGCTTCCCGCCCGGCCCGCTCGGCATCAACACGATCAAGCTGGACCTCACGGGAACGGAACCGCAGGTCACCTGGGACATCCCCTCGCGGGACCGCGCCGGAGGCACGGTGCATCTGCAGAGCCCGATCGGCCTCGACGGCTCCTATCGCAAGACGGCGCTACCCAATCCGTGGCAGCCCTACATCTATCGGGCCATGAAGGGCAACTGGATCGACGCCACGACCTTCGCGATCGACGTGCAGTTCATAGGTCAGGGCGAAGAGCGCACCTGGCGGCTCAGCTTCGATGGCGACAAGGTGACCTTCAAGACGAAGGGGCGATACGGCAAGGAACTGGCGGTCGAGGGGCAGGCGCTCAAATGAACCTTTGAGACCGCCGCGACGCATGTTCGTCTCCTCGCTGGGCGGGCCTGATCAATCTCAATTATACTGCTGTCGCATGCCGCCTGGCGGCATAGGGATCCTTCGTGATCGATAGCGCTCTGCGTGTCGCAGGCGGCGGATGCGATCTCCCGTCGTTTTCTCAACCAACGCATCTCGTGTATGTCTGCCCTCCCGCCGAGGCTCTCGCTCCGCGGCGGGGGATCGTTTTTCGATTGCGGTGGCACAATGTTGGGATTGCTGGAGCGGCTGGGGCTGCGTTTCGAGGATACCGTCGAGGAGCGGCGTTTCGTCGACCATTACGTCCGCGGCAGCACCGCCTGGACGCAGATCGCGATGCTGCTCGGCGCCCTCACCTTTGCCGGCTACACGCTGTGGGACTGGGTGCTCTATCCCGAGATCGTGCCGACCACGTTCGCGATCCGCGGCGGGACCGCCGCGCTGGTGCTGCTGCCGCTGACGGCTTTGCTGTCGACGCCGGCGCGCCGATGGGCCGAGCCGATTCACCTGGTCTATTGCGTGATCCCCGGCTGCGTGCTGCCGACGATCTACTGGGTGCTGCCGTCGGGCTTCACCTACTCCGCGGCTGGCATGATCATCGTCATCCTGTTCGTATCGACCATGCTGCCGTTGCGCACCGGCTCCTACGCGATCTTCTGTGCAACGAGCTGGAGCGCGCTGGCGGTGGCCGAGAGTCTTGCGACCGAGCCGCTGCCGCTCGGCCTGCGCTTCATCGATCATTCGCTGGTCGGCAATGCCTGCCTGCTCTCGCTCTATGCCGTCGGGGCGCGGGAGTACCAGGCACGCAAGCAGTTCCGCACCGCCGAGGCGCTGCAGCGCGAGAAGGAACGCTCCGAGGCCTCGTTGCGCGATCTGCATGCCACGCAGGCCCATCTGGTGCAGGCCGAGAAGCTGGCCTCGCTCGGCCAGCTCGTCGCCGGCGTCGGCCACGAGGTCAGCACGCCGCTGGGCCTCGCGCTGACCACCTCGACGGCGATGGAAGGCGACGTCGAGGCGATCGCCCGCATGCTCGGCGGCGGCCCGGTGCGCCGCTCGGATCTGGCGCGGGGGGTCGAGCGGCTGCAGCAGGGTCTGCACCTGACGACGCAGAGCCTGCATCGTGCCTCCGAGATGGTGCACAGCTTCAAGCAGGTCGCCGTCGACCAGGCCAACGAAACGCTGCAGACCTTCGAGCTGCAAAGCTGGATCAGCGATCACGTCGCGAAGCTCCGCCCGCTGCTGGCGCGCCAGGGACTGACGGTCGTGCTCTCCTGCCCGGAGGGCATCGTGCTCACCAGCTATCCCGGCGCGCTCGGACAGGTCATCAGCATCCTCGCCTTCAATGCGGCGACGCATGCCTATCCTGGCGACATCAGCGGCGTCTTCACCGTGGAGGTCGCACCACCCAGCGAGGACTCGGTGCGCATCGTCTGTGCCGACCAGGGCGTCGGCATGCGCGACCACGTGCGCGGCCGGGTGTTCGATCCGTTCTTCACCACGCGCCGCGAGAAGGGCAATGCCGGCCTCGGTCTGCACATCGCCTTCAACCTCGTCGCGTCCACGCTCGGGGGCCGCATCGAGCTCGACAGCCAACCGCAGCAGGGCACGCGCGTGACGCTCGACATTCCGCTGATCGGCCCCGGCAAGCCGGCGGAGCTGGAGCTCGCAGCGGCACAATAGTCCCGGCCGATCGCGCGTATCGATGGGGCACGATGAGCGCGCATTCCGGCACGACGTATCCGATGCGCTGACAAGGGTCGGCGCCGAGTCCCGAAAAATGAGACCGACGGTGCTTCATTCGCCAAAGCGGGTGAAGAAGCGCCGCGCATGCGCAACGTCTGCGCGTTCGTGCATCGGTCTGCGCACGCCATGATCAGTTCGCGCGCGAGGCCGCAAAGCTGCCGCGTGCGCGCGCATGTCCGAACCAATTCAGAACATTTCGGCGCCGCGCTGCTTAGAGCAATTCAACGACACGCGGCGTGTTCATCGCTCGACCTCGTTGCTACACACCACGTCATGCAAACCGTTCGCTTGAACGGCGCGACGTTGGAAGTGAAAGTAAACGATGACGAAGATGGAAGGCCGGCGCGATCCGCGCTCCGGCACGTGTCACACGATTGCGATCCTGAGTGCCCTGACCGCCGACCTGCTCTGCTCCTCCACACTGCATGCCCAATCCGAGCTGCCGCCGGTGACGGTGGACTCGTCCACACCGAAGCGCAAACCTCAAACCACTCCCGGCGCACCACAGCGCCGCGCCCAGGCGCAGCCGTCACGGCGCGCCGCGCAACCACCGCCGATGCCGACGCGCGCCGAGCGCGCCGCAGCCGAGGCCGCGGTGCTCGATGCCGCCAAGCTCAACTACAGGGCCATGCCGAGCGCGACGACCCTGCGCAGCGGCGCCTCGCCGCTCGATGCGGCGCAGTCGGTCAATGTCGTGCCCGCGCAGGTGATCAAGGATCAGTTGCCGCGCAATCTCGACGACGCGCTCGCCAACATCTCTGGCGTCACCCAGACCAACACGCTCGCCGGCACCCAGGACGCGGTGATGCGGCGCGGCTTCGGCGACAACCGCGACGGCTCGATCATGCGCAACGGCATGCCGCTGGTGCAGGGACGCAGCCTCACCGCCGCCGTCGAGAGCGTCGAGGTGCTGAAGGGGCCGGCCTCGCTGCTCTACGGCATCATGGATCCCGGCGGCATCGTCAACACCATCAGCAAGCGCCCCGAACTCTATCAGCACGGCTCGGTCACGCTGCTCGGCTCGGCCTATGCCAACGACAGGACCGGCGCCGACGGCACGATCGACGTCACCGGCCCGATCGGCGACGGCGGCCTCGCCTATCGCTTCATCGGCTATGGCGTCAGCGAGGACTACTGGCGCAATTTCGGCCGCCACCGCGAGATGCTGGTCGCGCCGTCGCTCGCCTGGTACGGCGACATGACGACGATCCAGCTCGCCTACGAGCATCGCGAGTTCATCAGCCCGTTCGATCGCGGCACCGCCTTCGTCAACGGCGCGCCGCTCGCGATCCCCGCGACGCGGCGGCTCGACGAACCCTACAACAACATGTGGGGGCAGTCCGACCTCGTTCAGGCCTCGGTCGAGCAGAGGCTCAACGAGGACTGGAAGCTGACAGCGGCCTACAGCTACAACACCGAGACCTACAGCGCCAACCAGTTGCGCATCACCTCCATCGACGCGACCACCGGCGCGGAGACGCGCAGCAACGACGGCACCTGGGGCTCGCTCAGTCGGGTCAGCTACGGCACGTCTTACCTGCAGGGCGTCTTCTGGATCGGCGGCCTGCGCAACGAGGTGCTGTTCGGCGGCGACGCGCAATATCGCACCATCTATCGCCAGGACCTGATCCGCCAGAAGGTCTCGAGCTCGTTCGACGTCTACAACCCGGTCTATGGGCTGATCCAGCCGGGCACGACGATCTCGGCCACCGACAGCGACCAGACCGACAAGCTCGGCACCTACTCGCTGTTCCTGCAGGACACGCTGCATCTCACCGACAGGCTCGCGCTGGTCGGCGGCGTACGCTACATGGACTACGAGCAGATCGCCGGACGCGGACGCCCGTTCAAGGCCAACACCGATGTCGCCGCCGACAAGGTGCTGCCGCTCGGCGGCGCCATCCTCAAGCTCAGCGACCAGCTCTCGCTCTATGCCAGCTACACGCAATCGCTGAAGCCGAACTCGACGATCGCCCCGCTCAGCGGCGGCGTCGTGCTCGGCTCCAGCATCGCGCCGGAGGAAGGCACGGCCTGGGAGGCCGGCTTCAAGTTCGACCTCGACAAGCGGCTGTCCGGCACCATCGCCGTCTACGACATCGACAAGCGCAATGTGCTGGTGTCGCAGACCAATGCCAGCAACGTGGTCGAATACACCACCGCCGGCAAGGCGCGCTCGCGCGGCGCCGAGGTCGACGTCACCGGCAAGCTCTCCGACCACTGGAGCATGATCGGCAGCTACGGCTACACCGATGCTCGGGTCACGGAGGATCCGGTCTATGCCGGCAAGCGGCTGCAGAACGTCGCGCTCAACACCGCCTCGCTCTATCTCGTCTACGACTTCGGTACCGCCCTGCCCGGCCAACTGCGGCTCGGCGGCGGCGCGCGCTATGTCGGCGACCGCGCCGGCGATGCCGCCAACAGCTTCGTGCTGCCGTCCTATGTGGTCGCCGACCTCTTCGCGACCTATGAGACCAAGCACCAGAACCTGCCGGTGATCTATCAGCTCAACGTCAAGAACCTGTTCGACAACGTCTACTATCCGTCGGCGGTGAGCGCGCTGAACGTCGCGGTCGGCGATGCCAGGCGGGTGTCGCTGTCGGCCACGGTGAAGTTCTAGCAACGAGGCAGGGAGGACGCCGCTTGACGCCATTGCGCATCAAACCAGCGCTGCTGCAGATCCACTCCGTCCTGGGCCTCGCGGCGGCGCTGATCCTCGCCTTGATGGGCCTCACCGGCGCGGTCATGAGCTTCGAGGACGAGATCCAGGCCGGCCTCAACGCCTCGCTGGCGCGCGTCGCTCCGCGGGTGGAGGCGCGGCTGTCACTGGCCGAACTGGTGGCGCGGCTGCAGGCTGATCCAGCGCTCGGCAAGGTCTCGGCGGTCACGCTGTCGCGCGATCCCACCGCCGCCGTGCGCGTCCGCTTCGCGCGCGGAGAGGACGGCGGGCGGCCAACCTCGGCGCTGGTCGATCCCTATGACGGCCGCATGCTCGGCCCGATCAGCGGCGAGGCGTTCTTCGCCACGGTCCGCCGGCTGCATCGCTGGCTGCTGCTGCCGGGCGACGGCAATGGCGCCGGCCGCCAGATCACCGGCGCCGCGGTGCTCGGGCTCGTGGTGCTGCTGATCACGGGCCTCGTGCTGCGCTGGCCACGACGGGCCGGCAGCGCGACGCTGTGGCTCAAGCCGCAGCTCGGCCTGAACGGTCGCGGCCTGCATCGCTCGCTGCACAGCGTGATCGGCACGTGGGTGCTGCCAATCTACCTTGTGATGGCGCTGACCGGTCTTTCCTATTCCTACGCCTGGTACAAGGACGGCCTGACCTGGCTGCTCGCGCCGTCCTCGTCGCCCGCCCCGATGCCCGGCAAGGCCTCACGCGACGCCCGGGCAGATTCCACAGCGCAGGCCAAGCTCGTCGCGCTCGACGCAGTGTGGGCCACGTTGCGCGAACAGATCGGGGATCGCTTTGCCGTAATGCAGATCACCTTGCCCACGGGCGTCGGCACGGCGGTGCGCGTGCGCACCTGGCCGAGCGAGGCGCACGACGGCAGGCGCGACGAATTCCGCATCGACGGCGCGACGGGCCGGCGGCTCGCGGCCGAGCGTTACGCCGACAAGACCGTGGGCGAGCGCGCCCTGGCGCGGATCCTGGATATCCACCGCGGCAGCATTCTCGGCTGGCCCGGCCAATTCGTCTTCATGCTCGCCGCCGCGCTGATGCCGCTGTTCGGAATCACCGGCGTATTGCTCTACGTCTCGCGCAGACGGCTGCGCCGTCGGCCAGAGCCGGCACGGACGATCCAGCTCGCTCCGGGCGAATGAGGACGCGCGCTCAGGCCACCGCGCGGGCGTGCGACGCGTGCCGGACGGCGTTGGCGGCGATGATCACGTGCAGCAGCAGCGACAGGCCGCCAGCAGCGCTGCGGCCATGAACGCGGCACCGGCAACCCAGTGACGGGTGAGAAGGTCCAGCATCACCTATTGATGTGCGAGTCGGCTGACTTGCCAAGCCGGCTTGCTCCGGAGCGACGCCGCCTGCTCCGGGAGGCTGCGGCCTCATGTCCCGTCGCAGCCTCCAAACCTTATGGGGCGCGGCGCGACCTACTTCAGCAGCACCAGGCATTCGCCGGCCGGCGTGGCGTTGGCGCGGGCGGTGTCGCGATCGAACTTGCCGGCCATCACCAGCGGCCTGACACGCTCGACGATCGCGTCCTTGACGACGCTGTCCGGGCCGATGGCCGGCGCGGTCACGTCGTAGATCTGCTTCGCCACCGGCGACAGCTTGGCGGCGCAGCTGTCGGCGGCGGCGCGGTTGCCGGCCAGCGCGGCCTGCGACAGAAGACATTGGGAGATGGCGATGATTGTGACAAACGGGAATGCGACGCGCAGCATGGCAATCAGTCCTTCGTTCAAATGAGGTTCAGCCCGGTGCAAGCAGGCTCGGCCCGGAGCCCATCCACTCATTGTCCGGCCGCCCGCATGCGGGCTCTGATCTAACCCGAGCC
This sequence comes from Bradyrhizobium sp. SZCCHNS3016, assembly GCF_032484535.1. NCBI lineage: Bacteria > Pseudomonadati > Pseudomonadota > Alphaproteobacteria > Hyphomicrobiales > Nitrobacteraceae > Bradyrhizobium > Bradyrhizobium sp. SZCCHNS3016. The sequence goes on along the minus strand of NZ_JAUETE010000001.1, from coordinate 559,157 downwards.
GGCGGCAACGCCTACTCGATTTCGCCCGTCCGCCAGCCAAGGTCCAGACCGTGCAGCAAGCTCCTGAAATGCTTCGAAAAACCCCGGTGCAGAAGCGCACGCGGCAGACCCTCGACGTGATCTTCGAGGCGACTGCTCAACTTCTGCAGAGCGGCGGCGGCAAGGGCCTGAGCACGAACGCCATCGCCGAGCGCGCGGGCTTCTCGATCGGCACGCTCTACAGCTACTTCAGGGACAAGACCTCGCTGTTGCGTGCGCTGGTGCTGCGCGAGTTCGCCCGCCAGGAGGAGCAGTTCGCGGACGCGCTCGAGGCGCATCGCGGGCTCGGCCGCGAGGCGATCGTGCGCGCGGCGGTGCGCCAGGGCTTTGCCCCGTTCGCCGGCCGTCACCGCGTGCGGCGCTATCTGCTCGGCCTGTTGGGCCATGACGCGGAGCTGCAGAAGGCGCTGCACGAGATGGTGGACCGCATGACCGAGCGGCTGATCGAGGCGGCGGGATTGCGGAGCGAGACGATGCCGGCCGCGCGCCGCTTCATCCTGGTGCGCGCTGCGCTGGGACCGATCCGGACCGCCGTCATGCGCGAGCATCGCCTCGTCGGCACACGCGAGCTGGAGGACGAGCTGGTGCGGCTGATGCTGTTTCTGATGGAGCAGGACACGGCGCCGGCGCGATCGGTCTAGTCACGAGCGATCGCGCCGCGCAGCCGACGAACGCCGTGCGGGTCCGTTCGGCGCGGTCTCGGATGGCCGATGGCGGCGCAGATCGCGGATGGCGCGCGAGAGTTCCTGATCCGACATCGGATGCATTAACGGACCGGAGCGGCCGTCGTTCCCCACCGTGCTGCTCTCGCCATCGGCAGCTGCACCGCCGAACAAGCGCCGGACCAGGTCGAGGAACGCAATGTGGGGCATGACTGTTCTCCCGAGGCGGCGCCCGGTGACTTTTACCCGCATCTTCTGCGCTCAACTTTAGTTCGGAACTGCCGGCGGCATCATCTCATTTGATATGCGAGAGGACGACACGGGCACGATTGCGATGGAAGCGAACCGGACCGTCATCACCAAGCTCAAGGAGCATTCGCAGCTCTCGAACGACGACGTCGCCGAGATCAAGACGCTCAGCTTCGCCCCGCGCGAGCTGGTCGATCATGAGGACCTGATCCGCCAGGGCGACGAGCCGGACCGCTCCGTCGTCGTGCTGTCCGGATGGGTGGCGCGCTATCACCTGCTGCCGAGCGGCGCGCGGCAATATCTCTCCTTCCACATGCCAGGCGACTGGCCTGACGCCCAGGCGCTGTTCCTCAACCGCATGGATCATGCGGTCTGCGCGATCGGACCGGCCGCCGTGGCCAGCGTGCTGCACAAGGAGCTGATCCGGGCGATGAGCCGGCGCCCGGCGCTCGGCTTTGCGATCTGGCGCGAGACCCTGATGGACGCAGCCATCTTCCGCGAGGCGATCACCAACAACAGCGCACGGAGCAAGCCGGCGCGCCTGGCGCACCTGTTCTGCGAGTTGTTCTATCGCGCCCGGGTGCCGGGCCTCGTGCGCAACAGCCAGCTCCGGCTACCGGTCAGCCTGATCCAGCTCGGCGAGGCCCTGGGCATGGCGATTGCCACCGTCAACCGCACCCTGTTGGAGCTGCGCGCCAGCCGCGCCGTCGATTTCCGCAGCGGCACGCTGACAGTGCATGACTGGCCGCGCCTGAGCGAGATCGGCGAATTTGATCCGGCCTACCTGCACTTGACGAAGCAGCAGCGCTGAGACGGCGGCCTTCAGCGCTGCGGCAAAGCCGGGCTCGCAATCGCCGCTCGCCAAAGTCTGTCGCGATGAGGTGCGGGCGATGGTCGTCGCCCGCACCTCTTCGATTGCGGCTCAGCGTCGGATCACGGGCCTCTGCGAGGCCGGCCGGGTACGGCTCGGGCCGCCAGACGCCGTGGTTGTGACGGGCCCTTGGTTCAGATGCCCTTGGTGATGAGCTTGACCGCGTAGGCGTAGGGCCCGTTCGGGCTCTTCTCGGCGATCCAGGCGCAGTGCCAGTCGGAGCCGTAGCGCTGGCCCGTGTCCCATCCCGAGCCGCCGCCGTGCTCGTTGTCCCACGACCAGGCCTTGCGGTCCTTCTGCGGATCGGCGGGGAAGCTGCTGCCGTTGTAGACGCAAATCTGCCCCTGCTGCGCGCGGAAGGGTGCGTTCGTGCTCCACTTGAGCCACAGATTGCCCTGCTCCTCGTAGGACGTTAGCGACCACTGGAAGGACGCCGAGACGGTCTGCGGATTGGTGCTGGTGGCCGAGGTCTGCTCAATGACTGCCATGATAGTCTCCGTTCAAAATGTGATGAAAAATCTTCACAGTACCGGCTGCCAAAAAGACAACCAAAACTTGCATATCTGATTAAACTCGCCTCGGCAACGAGCCTGCTCGCACAACGCCGTGATCGCGCGGAAGGCATGGCGTCCCAGCCACGGCTGCGAGTCCCGGCGCTCAGATGCAGAGACCGATGACCTTGATGCTGAGGTGGCAGTCCTTGGAGGAGGATGTCGGCGGCTTGGCGCCCCAGCGCGTCGCCGGCGTGGCGTTGCCTTTCTCGGATCGGGTCGCGGTCTGCGCGACGATGGCCTTGGCCTTGCTCTTCGGAGCGCCCTTCCGCTTGTCGGCGTCGTAGTCGCCCGCGATCACCATCGCCCAATAGGTACGCTTGCCGCTGGCATTCTTTGCGCTGGCGATGCCGACCTTGGTCGCCTTGGGCAGCAGCAGATTCTTGCGATGACCCGCCGAGTTGATCCACTGCCCCAGCGTCTTGTCGAAATTGTCATAGCCGTAGGCGATGTTCTCGGCCGCGCGGCCGGCCTTCGACGGCGCCACGCGGCGCGTGAACGGGCCGAGCACCTCGTGGCTGAGATCGTCCTTGTCGGCCATCGCACGCGCCTGCTCCATCGCGATGCGGTCGAGCGTCGCGTCGCGCGTCACGCGGCCTTCGCCATGCGCGAGCCGGAACGCCGAGATCTGATCGGCCGGTGCGGCGTCGCCGGCAAATGCCGCATGGGCCGACAGCGCCAGCAGCGCTGCAACCAAAACCGCGCCAAAGCCGCGCAACGTGAAACGAAGCTCCCGCATGCTAGGACACGTACTCATCAATCCGGAGTGGGTAACGGTAGCTCGATCCCGTTTTGATCCGAAGCGACGGACGTGCTGCACCGCCGCGGAACCACCCGATATGACAATGCCGGAATTCAGTCCAATGCGGGAGGTCGATACTTCTCTATGCTATTTCGACACTTTGTGCCAAGTCGGCGCCACCGTGCTGGCGGGCGCGGCCTCCGAGATCGAGAACGTCAGCCACGTGTTCCAGCCCGACGGCCGGTTGGCGGCGTCGAACTCGCCATATCCCTTCAGCCCCAGGAACGCCTGATTGCTGCCGATCTGGAAAATATATCCGATCTGCGGGCCAACGCCGAGGACGCGCGAGCGGAAGCCGCCGAAAACGGCGGGTTGACCGAAGTCGTCGGTAATCTGCTGATAGGCGTAGCCGACGAAGCCGACGAAGACCTGCTTCGACAGGAACTGCGACACGCCCCAGTCCAGATGGAAATCGATACCGCTCTGGTATTGGGTATCGGGATTCTTGAAATTGTAGGTCAAGCCGCCGACGGCCGAGAATTCCGTGCCGGTCGTTGGATTCAAATAAGTGTAGCCGCCGCCAAAGTCGATGGCGCCGTGACCGATGCCGATGTTGGCCAGCCGGTTCCGACTATAGTCGCCGACGGGAATATCGCCCGCGCCGTAGACCATGGTGTTGTGGACGCCGTTATTCCACTTCAGCTTCACGGTCGGATAGAGATCTCCGTAAGAGACGAGTGCGTCTTCGAGGAATCCGGTGCGCGTGCTGACGATCGGCCCGGCAACCGTCGTCAACGTACCGGCGATGCTCGCGGAATTTCTGCCGTAGACGCTGGCCAGCGTCGCCGACAACTGGCCGCCGAGCACGGGCGTCGCAAACGTGTAGGTCGGCGCGATGAACATCAGATCGGCCTGGCCGCGCAAAGCCAGATTGAGATCGATGTTGACGGTCGGAGAAAATCGTCCGACCTGGAACTCGCGCGACGCCGCGGCCGCGCCTGAGGCACCCACGCTCGTATGGTAGTAGATGGCAGCCACCGACCAGCCCGGCGTGGCAGGCGTTGCGGCGAGGCTGCCGTACAATCCCGGCAGCCAGAACGAGATGCCGCTCTCATCGGCATGGGCGACCAGAGGCGAAAAAGAAGCCAACGCGGCGGACGCGAAAACGCCGCTCAGCCACAATCGCAGGAAGCCGGACCTGCGTCCCGATCTATCGCGCTGCAATCGAAATCCCCCCACGCTCCCATTTCAGGCGGCATGCCTGAGTTGTCGTCGACGACTACGGCTTGTAGTCGCTCATCCCCCGTCCGGTCTTGTCGTAGACATTGAAAAACTCGTCCGACATGATCGTAGCGATACCACTTTTGGGTACCTCGGTCAGATCTTTCTCAAGCGTCTTGATCCGGAACTTCCACCCGAGAACCTCGGCTCCACGGTGCTTGCATTTTGCCCTACGGCCCCCCTAGGCTTGAGGCCAGGAGGATCGTCGCCAGAATGGCTATTTTCATTGCCGCTCCTTCTCAAGGGACCGATCGCTGACCTGGCGAGCGCGAAGAGCGAATCAATCGGACAGTCCTTTCTTCAACGCCGCTGCCTTGCGGGCTTGGACGGCTTCTTCATTGTCGGCCTTCTTCATACCCACTAGATCGATCGTCACCTTGCCGATCTTGCCTGCGAACTTGAACGGCACCTTGTAGGCCTCGGTAACAGGCGTGCCCTCATCGGCGCCGACGTCAGCGCCTTCGTCCGCGGAGTAGAAGCAGCATTGGGTTCGTTCGATCCGGCCGGTCGCGACTGTCTTTCCGTTCACGAGGATCGTGCCCACGCCACCCTTGCCCAGGCCGCCACCGTCATAAGCGAACTCAAAGCGCAGTACGGCTTTGCCTGCCGGAAGAGCCTGCTTGGCGGTTACGGTGTATCGCTGCAGACCGAGAAAATTATACGTGTAGGTCGGCTTGCCGTCCTTCAGGTAGAAGGTCCAGCCACCGAACCGTCCGGCCTGAGCGATGATGACGCCATTGGCTCCGCCCTTCGGGATGTCCAGATCGGCAGTAATGGCGTGCGATTGGTTCTTCAGGTTGATGAAGACATTCTCCGTCATCCCGATCATGCCTTCGTAGACCGTCAGGCTGGTGCGGCCGGCCATCAGGTCGGGACGTCCGACCAGCGCTGCGTTGGTGCGCTCCAGGGTGCGGTCGTCGAGCGGCAGCACGTTGTATTTCACTGCTTCCCTCAGGAACAGCTCCTGCATCTCCTTCAGCTTGTCCGGATTTTTGGCAGCCAGATCGTTGCTCAGGCTGAAGTCCGATCGCGCATCGTAAAGCTCCCAGATATCCTGCTGGAGCGGCCGCCGCGGCTTGGTTTCCCAGGCCGCCCGGTGCACCGTGCCGGCAAGCCAGCCATCGCTGTAGATCGCGCGGTTGCCGAAGATTTCGAAATACTGCGTCACATGCCTGCTCGGCGCCTTGGCGTCGGCAAAGCTGTAGGCCATGCTTACGCCTTCAATGGGAGTCTGCACCGTTCCATTTACGCTCTTGGGCTCGGGCAGTTTCGCTGCTTCGAGAATGGTCGGCACGATGTCGATGACGTGATGCCACTGCGGACGAAGCTCACCTTTCGCCGCGATCCCCTTCGGCCAGTGGACGACCATGCCGTTGCGGGTGCCGCCATAGCTCGAGGCCACTTGCTTGGTCCAGGTAAACGGAGTGTCGCCAGCGACCGCCCAGCCGGCCGCGTAATGGCCGTAGGTGTTGGGACCGCCGAGTTCGTCATAGTGCTTCAAGACGTCCTGGACGGTTTCCTGCACTCCATTGAAATAGGTCATCTCGTTGTACAGGCCGTTCGCACCGCCTTCAGCACTCGCGCCGTTGTCGCCGACGATGTAGAAGATCAACGTATTGTCGAGTTGGCCCGTTGTCTTGATGGCGTCGATCAGGCGGCCGATCTCGGTGTCGGTGTATTCGCCAAACCCGGCGAATACTTCCATCTGGCGCACGAACAGCTTCTTCTCGTCAGCGCTCAGCTTGTCCCAATCCTGGATGGCGTCCGGCTTCGGGGCGAGCTTGGTATCGGGTGGCACCACGCCGAGCTTGATCTGCCGCGCCAACGTCTCCTCGCGCAGCTTGTCCCAGCCCTGATCGAACTTGCCCTTGTACTTGGCAATCCATTCTTTGGGCACCTGATGCGGGGCATGGGTGGCGCCGGGTGCAAAATACATGAAGAACGGCTTGTCCGGCGTCAGCGATTTCTCCGACCGCATCCAGTCGATCGCCTTGTCGGTCATGTCGGTCATGAAATGATAGTTCGGGTCCGTCGACGGCTCGACCTGGGTCATGCCATCGTAGATCAGCGGCGCCCATTGATTGGTTTCGCCGCCCATGAAGCCATAGAACTTGTCGAAGCCCTGGCGCGTCGGCCAGCGGTCGGTCGGGCCGGAGGGACTGACCTCCCATGCCGCGGTCTCGTGATTTTTGCCGAAATGCGCCGTGCTGTAGCCGTTCAACCGCAGCATCTCCGCGACGGACGCGACATTGTTGGGACGCTGACCGGTCTGTCCCGGGAAGGACGTCGCGGTTTCCGCGATCGAACCGAAATTGTTCATGTGATGGTTGCGGCCGCTGAGCAGCGCCGCGCGGGTCGGCGAACAAAGCGCCGTGGTGTGAAACTCGTTGTAGCGGAGACCCTCGTTGGCGAGGCGGTCGACCGTCGGCATCCTGATCGGGCCGCCAAATGCGCTCGACTGGCCGAAGCCCATGTCGTCGATGAGCACGATCAGTACATTAGGTGCACCGGTCGGCGCCTTGACTTCAAACCGCGGCGGCGGCGGCGCATCGCGCGCATCGAATACGGTGCTGTGTGGAGGGTTCGGTTCAGGAATCGGCAGAACCGATCGCTCGGTCGGCAACACAGCACTCGGCGGCGCCGACTGTTGGGCCAATGCTGGAAGCACGAGTAGCGTCGTCAACGACAGCACCGACGCAGCCAACTTCATTCGCTTCATGATCACTGCCTTTGCCTTTAGATGAGACAATTGACAAATGAGACAATTGACACTGCTTCTCGCTGCCGGAACGACCCTGCCCGCAAATCGCGATCATCGACGCGGGCAATGACGTTCGGCCGGCCCAACCGGCTCGCGGAGAGCGATAATTCTAGCGTCTGCCGACGCGATTGACCGGCCCGCCTCGATTCATCGGCGTTCCCCGCACGCGCACGCCTGGGGCCACCACGGCGCGCGCCACCGGGCGGGGCCGCAGCACGACGCCGGGCCTCACGACACAGCCGACGGGATACTCGACATACTGACAATACACCACGGCACTTGCCCTTTCGGTGCTCGCAGCTACGAACCCCGTCACCAGCAACAGCCCTGTCAGGGCAACTGATAATTTCATCTTGGCATCCTCCCATCGGAAAGCTCATCATCGGCCCCTCCGGGAGGCACGCCTTGATGCAGGTCAAGCAACCTTGGCAGACATTCCTGCATGTGCGGAAATGACCGACGGAGCAGCTCGATCGCAAGCTGACCAATTTGGGGCGTGAGGTACAAGCGTTGACACGCAGGCCGCCAAAAGCCGGCACGAAGGGTTCGCGGAAGGGATCCGCCGCGGCCCCATCACCGGCTGCGCCGGCGGATCGGCTTGCTTCCGGCGAAGCGGCCTTCTTCAGGCGCGCGACCTGGATAGCAGTAGCGGTCACGATCGCGCTCGTGCTGGTGGTCGGCATGGTTTTTCATCTCCTCAAGGCCGACGGACCGGCCTCCACGGCGCAGGCCTCATTCGTCGCCACCTATGTGGGCAGCGAAAGCTGCGCCGGCTGCCATCAGGCAGAAGCCAAATTATGGGATATTTCGCAGCACAAGGCCGCGATGGCGCACGCGACCGACAAGACGGTGCTCGGTGATTTCAACAAGAGCTTCGACTACTTCGGTGTGCAGTCCCGCCTCTTCCGCGATGGCGGAAAATTCATGGTCGAAACCGACGGGCCCGACGGCAAGCTTGCCGTGTTTGAGGTGAAGTACACGTTCGGTGTCGATCCGCTGCAACAATATCTCGTCGAGTTTCCAGATGGACGCATCCAGGCGCTGCCGATCGCATGGGACGGCCGGCCCAAGGACAAGGGCGGGCAGCGCTGGTTCCATCTCCATCCCGAGAAAGAGATCAAGCACGACGACGTCCTGCACTGGACCAAGCTGAACCAGAACTGGAATTTCATGTGCGCGGAATGCCACTCGACCGGCCTGCGCAAGCATTACGACGCCGCGACGGATCGCTTCGCGACGACATGGGCGGAAATCAGCGTCGGTTGCGAGACCTGTCACGGTCAGGGCTCCGCCCACGCCGCCTGGGCGCGTGACAAGCAACGCTGGTGGCCGTTCGGCAAGCACGAGGATCCGAGCAAGGGATTGCTGGTCCGCTTCGATGAACGGCGCGGCGTCACTTGGCCGATCGATCCGCGGAGCGGAAATGCGATGCGTTCAGCCGCGCCGGCCGCGCTGCGAAAGGAGATCGAGACGTGCGGGCTATGCCACGCGCGCCGTGCCGGCTTCAGTGAGGACTGGGCACCCGGTCAATCGCTGTCCCAGACCCATATGGTCGAGGCGCTGACGCGGACCACTTATCATGCCGATGGCCAGATCCGCGATGTGGAGGAGCCCTATAACTATACGCCGTTCAAGCAGAGCAAGATGTTTGCCGCCGGCGTTGCCTGCAGCGATTGTCACGAGCCGCACGGCGCAAAGCTCCGAGTCTCCGGCGAAGGCGTTTGCCTGCAATGCCATGCGTCCGAAAAATACGCCGATGCAAAGCATCGCCATCACGCGGGCGCCGATCCGGCGCCGACCTGCATGTCGTGCCACATGCCGGCGCGTACCTATATGCAGATCGACCCGCGTCACGATCACGCCTTCCGCGTTCCGCGACCGGATCTTTCGGTCACGTTGGGGACCCCGAACGCCTGCAACGACTGCCACAGCGACAAGCCAGCGCAATGGGCCGCCGACGCGATCGAGCAATGGTTCGGGCCCGACCGAAAGGGCTTCCAGACCTATGGGCCCGCGTTCCACGCAGCACGCAGCGACCAGGCCGACGCCGCCGCGCTGCTTGGCCTTCTGGCCGCGGACAGGAACGCGCCGGCTGTGGCGCGTGCGAGCGCGCTCGGCGAACTCGCCTCGCGCATCGCTCCGGCGAACATTGCGACCGCACGGGCAGGCCTGGCCGATCCCGATCCCATGGTGCGGATCGGCGCGCTGGACATGCTGGAAAACGTGCCTGCCGGCCAGATTTGGCCGCTGGTCTCGCCGCTGCTCACCGATCCCGTGCGTGGCGTGCGGATCAGGGTCGCCTCCCTGCTCGCTTCCGTTCCGACTGCAAGCCAGCCGCTGCCCGATCGCGCACGCTTCGATCAGGCGGCAGGCGAATTCATCACGGCGCAGCGCGCCAATGCCGAACGGCCCGAGGCCCGCACCGCACTGGCAAACTTCCTGGCCTTGCGCGGACGGACCGGGGACGCGGAGACCGAGTACAAGGCAGCCCTCAGGCTCAGCCCGCACTATGCGGCGGCCGCCATCAATCTGGCCGACCTCTATCGCCAAATTGGCCGCGACGGCGACGGAGAAACTGTTCTGCGCGGAGCAATTGCGGCATCACCTGCCGACGCGGCCGCGCATCACGCACTCGGCCTGACCTTGACCCGGCTGAAGCGGCACGACGAGGCGCTCGCCGAGTTGCGCAGAGCAACCGAACTCGAACCGGGTCGCGCACGCTATATCTATGTCTACGCGGTGGCGCTGCATTCCGGCGGGCGAGCCGACGAAGCAATGACGGTCCTAAAGGAAGCTCTGGAAAGCCATCCCAATGATAGGGATGTGCTGTCCGCTCTGGTTTCGCTCAGCCGCGCGAGAGGCGATGCGAAGGCGGCGCTGGGCTACGCCGAAAGGCTCGCAATCATGACGCCGGAGGACCGGAATCTGGCGGCGTTCATCGGCGAGATCAGGCGGCAGATTGACAAGCCAAACTAAGATAGCTGGCTCTCCTGCTTTAGCTCACAAAGGGCGCCCGAGAAGCTCAAATGGAGCGAGCGCGAAATCGACGCTGAAATGACTGGGGACGCAACAAAGTCGAACGGGTCTTCAACGAGATCAAGCACTGTCGGCGGATCGCAACGCAACCACCTCGATCGGGTAGACGTCGATCGCCGGCTCCTCATAGGGATGCGCAGCGCGGATCGCCTGTAGCACGGCCTTCAGCCGGTCCTCGGCGCAGACGGTCTCGATGCGCTCCTCCTCGACCGTCTCGAGCTGGCCGACCGCGCCGATGGTTGGATTGGCGCCTGCCAGCGGACGAAACCGGCCCACGCCCTTCGCGGTAAACGAACAGTGGTCGTAATTGCCGATGCGGCCGGCGCCGGCCTCGCCCATCGCGTGGCGTACGGCGTCCCCCGCCGCTTCAGGGACATAGACGACGATCTTGTAGGTCTTCATGCTGGCCTGGATCCGGACGTCGATCACACGGCCGTTACCATCGCGTCGCCGCCGGCGCAATTTTCAGCGGGTCACGGCGGGTCACAATCGCGCCAACGGCCGGCGCCGGTGACCAGCCATTCCGAAACACGCCTTGTGCGACGCAGCAAAGACGATACGTATGGGTGCCCATTTCCGCATTTCCCTACACCATGGAAGGCCCGCGCCTTGGCTGATACCAGTGCCGACACCATCGAGATCGTCCGTCACCGGCCGATGGGCTTCACCGAATTCGTCATCGTGGTCGCCGCGATCATGGCGCTCAATCCGCTGGCGATGGACATGATGCTGCCGGCGCTGCCGAACATCGGCGCCTCATTCCACATCGACGTCGCCAACCGGCTGCAGACGGTGCTGTCGGCGTTCGTCATCGGCTTCGGCCTCGGTCAGTTCGTCATCGGCCCACTGTCCGACAGCTTCGGTCGGCGCCCGGTGCTGATCGGCGGCATGGTGCTGTATGCGGTCGCCAGCCTGTTCGCGATCGCCGCCCCGTCGTTCGAGCTGCTGCTGCTGGCGCGCGCGCTGGAAGGCCTCGGCACCGCGGCGACGCGCGTGATCGCGACCTCGATCGTGCGCGACTGCTATGCCGGCCGCCGCATGGCGAGCGTGGTCTCGCTGGCGATGATGGTGTTCATCGCCATCCCCGTGATCGCACCGTCGTTCGGGCAGGCGGTGATGCTGCTGACGCAGTGGCGTGGCATCTTCGTCGTGCTGACCCTGTACGGCATCGTCGCGCTGCTGTGGACCGCGGTGCGGCTGCCCGAGACGCTGCCCGAGAGCGAGCGCAAGCCGTTCTCGATCGCCGCGATCACCGCCGCCTTCCGCAACACCCTCACCAACCGCCAGACGCTGGGCTATGCGCTCGCGGCCAGCGGCATCTTCGGCGCCGTCCTCGGCTATGTCCTGTCCTCGCAGCAGCTATTCACCGGCGTCTATCATCTCGGCCACTACTTCCCGCTCGCCTTCGCGGCGATCGCGGTGACCATTGCGGTGGCCGGCTTCCTCAATGCCCGCCTCGTCGGACGGCTCGGCATGCGCATGATCTCGCACGGCGCGCTGGTCGGCAGTGTCGTCATCGCGCTGGCCTGCTTCAGCGCGGCCGTTCTGGGCATGCTGCCGCTGTGGCTGTTCATGCTGCTGTCGGCCGGCATGATGTTTACGTTCGGCCTGATGTTCGCGAACTTCACCGCCCTGGCGATGGAGCCGCAGCGGGCGAATGCCGGCACCGCGTCCTCGCTCTACGGCTCGATCACGACCCTGCTCGGCATGGCCGCCGGCGCCATCGTCGGCCAGGCCTTCGACGGCACCGCGCTGCCCTTCGCCGCGGGCTTCCTGGTCTGCACGTCGAGCGCGCTCGTCATCGTGCTGATCACCGAGAAGGGCCGGCTGTTCCACGGCTCCGGCAAGCCGGTCTAGATCTGATGCGGCCACCGCAGTCGCGATGCCAACTTCTTCGGCGCGGCGGCTGTGCACGCAAGGGCGGCTGCCGGGCCTCGACCGGAAGCAGGCAGCAGCGGGACCGATAGGCCGCTCTTCAAGCGAAGCTGACATTTACAAATGACCGGGTTCTGGACTAGGGTTCCTGAGCCCCACGCCCTGCCGTAAGCAGGTGTGAAGCCAGCCGCCACGATGGATCACGGGCAAATATCGTTCAGGCCGCCCTGCGCGCCCTTCCCCACGTGTTCCAATGCGAAACAAACCAGTCGCTTTCGGCGCTGGCGCTGCAATCGGCGCGCTAGGCGGTCTAATCGGCCTCGGCGGCGCGGAGTTCAGGCTGCCGCTGCTGATCAGCCTATTTCGTTTCCGAGGCCTCGAAGCCGTCATCTTGAACAAGGCCACTAGCCTGATTGTGGTCGCGGCCGCGCTAGCGTTCCGTGCCCGTACAGTGCCCTTTGCCGAGATCGGCGAGCATTGGTCAATCATCGCGAACCTTCTCGCCGGCAGCCTTGTCGGGGCGTATGTCGGTGCTTCATGGGCTACGCGCCTGAAATCGGAAACACTCTACAAAATCATTGCAACGCTGCTGGTTGTTATAGCCGGCGTGCTCTTGTTCGTTCATGACGCTTCTGCCGGGGCTACCGCGCCGTTCGCCGGCTGGCGCCTGGTTGCCGCTGGCATACTGGCAGGTTTCATTATCGGCGTGATCGCTTCGCTGCTAGGCGTAGCAGGAGGTGAGTTTCTTATTCCCACGCTGATCCTGCTGTTCGGCCTTGATGTAAAGCTGGCGGGAAGCCTTTCGTTGGCAGTCAGCCTTCCGACGATGCTTGTCGGATTTGCGCGTTACAGCCGAGATCAGAGCTTCGTCGTGGTCCGAGACAATGCGTCATTCATGCTGGCAATGGCTGCCGGTTCTATCGTTGGCGCCTTTGTTGGCGGCCTGCTACTTGGCGTCGTCCCGAGTGCCATCCTCCTGCCGACGCTCGCCGCAATACTGTTGATTTCGGCGGTGAAGGTATGGCGACATGAGTAGGAATGGCACGTCTGCTGTCAGCCCGAAGCAGAAGAATTCAGCGTTCTTGAGACTTCGCCGCCCGAGCATACCAATATGCTCCCAGCGCCTCGACGAAGCTGTTATCGACGATATGGACGAGGTCTCGCCGATCTCGCGGTACGCGCCATTCAAGGCAATGAACCATCGCGACAGCCAGCGCGTGAGTTAGTCGGCTCCAGCGGTTGCCATAGCATTCGGTCCTCTCCCAATGGGAGAAGTGGACCTCTGCTGCCGCACCAAGCGCGCAGTTCTCAGATGCAGGGGCCCTGCCCGCGCTGCGGGCACAGCTTCAGCACGCTCGACAGCGTCAACAGCAGACGCGCGCTGCGCGTCGAATTGTCGGGTGCGCGGTAGCCGAGCGGCACGGCGACGCCGAGATCGGCGCGCCAGTCGTTCGGGAAGGTGAAGCGCACCCCGGCGCCCGCCGAGGTCAGCGCCACGCCGTCGGACGGCCGGAAGCCATCGTTCCAGGCGAGCCCGGCATCGAAGAATCCGTAGAGCTGATAGCTCGTGAGATACTGCCAGTTCGGTTTCTGCTCGAAGCGGACCTCGAACGTGCCGGCGACGCCATTGTCGCCGCTGATCTCGGCGCTGCCATAGCCGCGGCCATAGGCGAGGCCGCCAAGATAGAACTGCTGCGAATTGTACAGCGGACCCGAAGCAAGCTGGCCGGCGGCCGCGAGCTTCAGCGACCACGCCTCGGACAAGGTCTGATAGCGCGCGAACCAGCCGTTGAAGACCGAGAAGCTCGGCGAGGCGCCCGCGCGCGAGGCGAGTGGATCGTCGAGCCGCGTCGCGCCGAACGCGTTCAGTCCCTGCCGATAGGCCAGCGTCAGGTAGCTGTCGCCGCCGACATTATCCTTCCAGCGGTAGTCGGCGGTGAAGGTCAGCGTCCGGATGCGATCGCGATACCAGATGCCGAACAGGTCACGCTCGGTCACGTCGCTGAAGGCGGCCGCGAGATTGAGCTTCAGCGAGGCGCGCTGCGACTGGATCGGCGCGAGGCCGCCGCGCAGCTCGAGCGTCTCGGTCACAGTGTTGTCGTTGAACAGCCGCCTCCGGTCGCCCGGTCGCACCTCACTATACAGCGCGGACGCGCCGACATAGGCGCCGTCGGTGCCGACCGGCACTTCATAGGACAGCCGGCCGAAGGCGAGCTGGCGCGGATCGCCGGGGGTCGTCGACAGGTTGGCCGAGAGCGTGTCGCCCGGCAACAGATAGGAGTTGAAGGCGGCGGTGGCGTAGCTCTGCCAGGGGCCCACCGTCGACGATCCCAGATTGTCGATGCCGGCGAAGCCGTAGACGTGCCAGGTCTGCAGCTCGATCACCAGGCGGAACCGGCCGGTGGTGCCGCCGATCTCTTCCAGAGAGGAATCGACCAGACGAACGCCGCCGCGACCGTTGATCAGCAGCAACTGCCGCTCCAGGGTCTCGAGCCGGGACGGCCGCTCCGCCAGCACGGGGCCAAGCATCGGCCTGATGCCGAACTCTTCCGCGCCGGCGCCCTTCAAGGCCACTTCGGTGATGCTGCCTTCGACGATCTGGATCCGCACCCGGCCATCGCGGATGTCCTGCGGCGGGATGATCGCACGGCTGAGATGATAGCCGGCGGTACGATACTGATCGCTGATCGCTGTCGCGATGGCAGCGAGGTCGGCCTGCGACACCGGCTTGCCGAGATAGGGCTGATAGCTCGTGGCGAGCTGCTCGGCAGGCAGCGCGGACGCCCCCGTCAGGGTGACGGCGCGCATGGTAAACAAGGGCTTGCGATCGCCGCCGCCCTGGGTCGCGAATTGCGGCGCCCGCGGCCGCGGCGGCGCCGGCTGCGTTGACCGCGACTGCTGCTCGTCGAAATATCGCTCGGTCTGCCGCGGATCGAAGCTCGGTTGGCTGACCTGCTGCGCGTAGGCCGTCGCTGCAAACAGCGCCGCCGAAAGGGAAATGCCGGCGGCAAGCGCGGCTCCATGCAGCCGTCGCGAGGCGTGCGGTATGATGGCCCTGTCGCGCCAACCCGCAGCCCTCCCAGTTCGCTCAACACAACCAGCGCGCATGCCTCGTTTTTAGTTTGTTAAGGTCAATGAAGCGTAAATGCGGGAAGCAAACACGGCTGCAACTCCTAAGGGTCTCTTGAAACATTTCGATTAGTTTCAAAAGCCGCCAACGATGCGAGTTCGTGCCATGTCCTCCAAGCGCTTCCTGATACCGCGGTTAATCGCCGCGTGCCTTTTCGGTGCAACACCGGCCGCATTCGCGGCCGACGGTGAGCCGTGGCTGGTGAGCAAATCGTCCGGTGAGGTCTGGGTCACCACCCAGGGCGCAGCGCAGGTGTCGCTCGGTCGCGAGGACCCGCTTAAGCCAGGCGATACGATCCGCACCGGGCCGACCGGCCGCGTCCGGCTGACACGCGGCGCCGAGACGATCGTCATCGCGCCGAACTCCGAAGTCGGCCTGCCCGCCGCGCCCAAGGACGGCATGGCGACGACCATCCTGCAGCGCGCCGGCTCGATTCTGCTCGACGTCGAGAAGCGCAATGTCCAGCATTTCGAGGTCGAGACGCCCTATCTCGCCGCCGTCGTGAAGGGCACGCAGTTCAGCGTCACGATCTCAGGCCGCAGCACCAAGGTCGAGGTCAGCCGCGGCCAGGTGCAGGTGTCGGATTTCAAGACCGGCCAGATCGCCCAGGTGATGCCCGGTCAGGCCGCCACCGCCTTTGCGACCGGCCGCTCCGGCCTCAGCCTGTCCGGTTCCGGCACCTTCAGCCCGATCGAGCACGGCCGCCCGCGCGCCTCCACGATCGATCGCGTTCCGGTGCCGCGCGACGGCCTGCATCCGCCGCGCGAAGCGAAGGGGAGCGTGATCCACGCACTGAACGCCAACAGCTCGGGCGCAACGGTCGCCGCACAGCAGCATTCTGCAACGGGCTTCGGCGGCGCGAAGCCGGGTGTCGTGCGGATCTCGTCATCGATCGGCGAGGTCAACCTGAACATCCAGAAGGCGACGCGCGGCCTCGCCCATGGCGCCCACACGCCGACCGCCGGTGCAGGACGAAGCACCGCCTGGAATGACGCGCGCGGCAACAGCGGCAATGCGACGAGCAACTCGGCCACCGCGAGCGGCACGTCGGGAGATTCCTCGATCGCAGCCGCCGTCACCGCAGCGATCGGCTCACCGAGCGGCTCCGCCAGCGCCAATGCCGCCAGCAATGGCAACGGCGGCAACGGCAACAACAATGGCGGCAGTGGCAACGGCAACAACGGCCACAGCAACAACGGTAACGGCAACGGCGGTAACGGAAACAGCGGCAACGGTAACGGCGGCAACGGAAACAGCGGCAACGGAAACAGCGGCAACGGCAACGGCAATAGCGGCGACCATGGCAATGGCAGCCACGGCAACGGCAATGCCCACGCCTACGGTCACAACAAGAACTGAGAATCCGCCATCGAGCTTCACGCCGGCATGCGTGGTCATGGGGGAGCGCAGGCCACCAGGGTTCCTGATGGCTCTGCGGTCGGAGTGGGATGAGATTGGGATCGCGAAAGCGGGCGTCGACGTGGCACGCAGTCATTGGGGAGAGGGCATGTTCAGGCGGTTCATGCCGCATATTCTGGTGGTCGTTGCGCTGCTGACGGTCGGCCTGTCAGGCGGCCACGAGCTGTTGAGCCAAGCTCTCGTCGATCTGCGCTTCCGCCTCGACAACCGCCCTGCCAGCGGCGAGATCGCGGTGGTCGCGATCGACCCGCGCTCGATCGAAGCCATCGGCGTTTGGCCGTGGCCGCGGACCCAGCATGCGCACCTGCTGGAGCAGTTGCAGCGCGCCGGTGTCCGCGACGTCGCATTCGACGTCGATTTCAGCACGCCGTCCGACGCGGCCGGCGATCAGGCCTTCCTGAACGCGTTGCAGAATGCCAAGAGCTCGGTCGTGCTGCCGGTCTTCAGGCAGCTCGATGCGGCGGGGAAGGAAACCGCCATTCACCTCAACCGACCGCTGCCACAGTTCGAGCAGCTCGCATGGTCGGCCTTCGTGAACATCGAGGTGGCACGCGACGGTCGCGTCAGAAGCTACGCTTTCGGCGAAAATGATGAGACCGGCGGCGCGAAGACCTACCTGCAGTCCATGGGAGCGTTCCTCGCCGGAAGCGATGCGGTCAAGCACAGCTCGTTCCTGGTCGACTACGGCATCGATCCATCGTCCCTGCCGCGGGTGTCGTATGTCGACGTCGTCCGCGGCGACGTGGCGGCGCTGGCCAGGCTCAAGGACAAGCGGGTGATCGTCGGCGCGACCGCCATCGAGCTCGGTGACTACTACAGCGTGCCGAACGGTCGCGTTCTGCCCGGCGTCATGCTGCAGGCACTGGCGGCCGAGTCGATCATTCAGCACCGCACGCTGCTCTCGACATCGACGACGGCCACCATGGCCGGCCTGCTGCTGATCGTCATCATCATGCTGGCGAGCTGGCGGCAGCTCTCGGCGGCGCGGCGCGCGCTGCTGATCGCCATGATCAGCGTCCTGATCGAGGCCGCGGCCCTGCTGCTGCACGACCGCTATGCCCTGGTGCTCGACACCTCGCTGCTGCAGATCGCGCTGGTCGCCTATCTCGCGGCAACGGCCCTCGACGAGATCGGCTTCCGCGGCCTGCTGCGGCACGTTGCCGAGAGCCGCTTCGAGCGAATCGCGATGTCGATCGGCGACGGGCTTGTCTGCACCGACCGGGACCGGCGGATCACGGTGTGGAATCCGGGCGCCGTCGCGATCTTCGGCTACGGTGCCGACGAGATCATCGGCCAGCCCTTCGCGCGCCTGCGCGCCGACGGCAGCGACACGCATGACCTGTTTCCGCAGCAGGAGGCGGCGCTGCCGGCGACGTTGCTGCCCGGCGGATCCACGATCGAGTTCGACGGCCGCCGCAAGGACGGCGAGGTGTTTCCGGTCGAGGCGAGCTTCTCCGCCTGGCAGGGCGCCGACGGCCTGCAATACGGCGCGATCCTGCGCGACATCTCGGTGCGCAAGCGCGAGGCCGAGCGCATCCGCTACCTCGCCGAGCACGACACGCTGACCGCGCTGATCAATCGCAACACGCTGCAGAGCGAGCTCGCCGCCATGATCGAGACCGCGGATGCCGCGTCCGACCGCGTGGCGCTGCTGGTGATCGGGCTCGATGCGTTCCAGCGCATCAACGACATGCTCGGCCACGCCTTCGGCGACAGCGTCTTGCGCGCGGCGGCCGAGCGGCTCCGCACCGAGATCGGCAACATGGGCCGCGTCGCCCGGCTCAGCGGCGACGAGTTCGCCGTCGCCATTCCCTGCTCCGCCATCGGCGGCACCGTGGCCGAGCTCGCCGACCATCTGTCGCAGCTGTTCGAGGCGCCGCTGGACACGGGCACGCGTCAGCAGCGCGTCAAGGTCACCCTCGGCGTCGCGGTGCATCCCGAGGGCGGGCACTCGGCAGACGAGTTGCTCAGCAACGCGCACCTCGCCCTCTGTCGCGCCAAGATGGACCGGCCGGGCAGCCATGTGCTCTTCGAGAGCGCCATCCGCCGCGAGCTCGAGCAGCGATTGACGCTGGAGGCCGAGCTTGCGCTCGCCGTCGAGCGGAACGAATTCGAGCTGTTCTACCAGCCGCAAGTGGAGCTGTTGAACGGCCGCGTGATCGGCGCCGAGGCGCTGATCCGCTGGCGTCATCCGACGCGTGGCCTCGTGCCTCCTGGTGATTTCATTCCGGTCGTCAACACCTCGCATCTGTCCGAGGCGGTTGCGACCTGGGTCATGGCCACCGCCTGCCGGCAGGCGCGGCAATGGCAGCTCGCCGGCCACGACATCCGCGTCGGCGTCAACCTGTCGCCGTCCCAGTTCCAGTCCGGCGACCTCGCCGCCTTCGTCAGCAAGCTGCTCACGTCGACCGGCCTGTCGCCGCGCCTGCTCGAGCTCGAAGTCACCGAGGACATCCTGCTGCACGACGAACCCGGCGTGCTGCAGACGTTCAACCGGCTGCAGGCGCTCGGCGTCAGCCTGGTGTTCGACGATTTCGGCACCGGCTATGCGAGCCTGAGCTACCTGAAGAAATTCCCGCTCGATGGCCTGAAGATCGACCGCTCCTTCGTGCGCGACGTGCTGACCCAGGCCGACGACGCGGCCATCGTCGGCTCGACGGTCAGCCTCAGCAAGCAGCTCGGCCTGTCCGTGATCGCCGAGGGCATCGAGAACGAGGCGACGGCGGAGTTCCTGCTGCGGCTCGGCTGCGAGCAGGGACAGGGCTATCACTTCGGCAAGCCGATGCCGGCCACCGATTTCGAGCGTCGGTTCCTGGTGGCTGACGACGCCGACCGACGGCAGGCCGGCGCGGCGTGAGGCAATGCCGGGTGATTGCGGCTTTGGCTTCGCGTCTCAGCCGCCGCCCTTCTTGCCACCCTTGCCTTCGCTCTCCAGCGCCTTCCGCACCGCCTTGAACTCCTCGCGCGAGGCGGCATCGACGCGCGGAAAATGCAGATCCAGGCTTTCCAGCGCGGCGACGATGGTCGAGCCGATGACGACACGGGCGAACCATTTGTGATCGGCCGGAACGACGTGCCACGGCGCATAGGGCGTCGAGGTGTGGCGCACGATGTCCTGATAGACCGCCTGATAGCGGGGCCACTTGGCGCGCTCGGTGATGTCCCCCATCGAGAACTTCCAGTTCTTCGCCGGCTCCTCCAGCCGGTCGAGAAAGCGCGCGCGCTGCTCCTCCTTGGAGATGTTGAGGAAGAACTTCAGGATCACGGTGCCGTTGCGCGACAAGTAACGTTCGAAAGCGGAGATGTCCTCGAAGCGCTCGCGCCAGATGTTCTTGGTGACGAGCCTCGGGGGCAGCTTCTCGGCCTTGAGGAACTCCGGATGCACGCGCGTGACCAGGCATTCCTCGTAGTAGGAACGGTTGAAGATGCCGATGCGGCCGCGCTCGGGGAGCGCGATGGCGCTGCGCCACATGAAATCGTGATCGAGCTCCTTCGAGGTCGGCTGCTTGAACGAGGTGACCTCGCAGCCCTGCGGATTGACGCCCTCGAAGATGCTCTTGATGGCGCTGTCCTTGCCCGAGGCATCCATGCCCTGCAGCAGCACCAGCACCGACCAGCGGTCCTGCGCGTACAGTCTCTCCTGGAAATCGGAGAGGCGCTGGCGGTTCTGCTCGATGATCGCCTCGCCCTGCTCCTTGTCGAGGCCGCCCTTGACCTTGGTCTTGTGCGATTTGAGGTGAAATCTGTGCCCGCCATCGATCCGGAACGGCGAGATGAAACCATCGAGCTCATCGGCCAGCGTGCGCGGTTTCTTGCTCATGAGGACGGCTCTCCCGGGCTGAATTGCGTTTCGAGGAAGGCGGTCACGAAGCGCGGCATCGCCGCAGTCAGATCGCTCCTGCTTCGAACCAGCCGGATCGAGCAGAGTTCCGGCTCGTCCTGGGCCGCGAGATTGGCCTCGATGCGGCGCTGCAGAGCCTCGCCCATGTCGGAGGCGTCGAGCACGCGCATCAGCGCGATCGACGCGCCGGTCACGACACAGTCCCAATGCGCCGCGGCCTGATAGTCCGATGGCGCGAGCCCGGTCTCCTCTTCGACCTCCCGCGCGACGTTGGCGGCGAGATCGAGCACGCCGTTGTTGACGTCGGCGAGATCCGGCGTGCCGGCGGGAAAATACAGCCGGCCGGCATTGGCCGTATGCACGCCCATCTCGCCGAGTACGAAGGCGCCGTCGGCAGCACGCAGCGCGCCCATGCCGAAGCCGTTGAAGGCGGAGCGATCCGGAAAGCCCCAGTCGCGCCACGCCAGCAGGCTGGCGAAATCGGTCTCGAAATAGCTCGCTTCGAACAGGCCGTCCGCGAAGCGCGGGTTGCGCCCCAGCAGCACGCGACCGTTCCACAGGCCCGGCTTGGCGCGCCGGCATTCGGCGAAATGCGCCGCGATGTCGTCGCGGCGCTGGTTCGCGAACGGCCACTCCCACGGCTCGACCTTGAGGTCGAGCGCGGTGACGCGGTGGATGACGACCTCGGTCATCCCCCTACTTCGTGCCCTTCGCCTGTTCGACGAACTTGTTGGTGAAGGTCTTGCTGACGTCGACATTGGCCTTGGCGACGTCGGGCGAGCCGGTGCTGAACACCGCGAGCACGGCGTCGGCGCCCTTCGGGTCCATCTTGCCGGTCTGCGAGTACATCGGGATGGTGTTCTTCAGCGCCGCGAGATAGAGCGCCTTGTCCTTGCCGACCAGCTCCTCCGGCATCTTCGCCATGATCTCCTCCGGCGTATGCGAATGGATCCAGCCCAGCGTCGCCACGATGGCGTTGGTCAGCGCCTGCGTCTCCTTGTCATGGCCGGCAATCCAGGCCGCCGTCGAGTACAGCGCGCCGCCGGGATATTCGCCGCCGAACACCTCCAGCGTATCGTGCTGGGTGCGGGTATCGCTGAGGATCTTGAGATCCGGATGCTTGCCCTGCAGCACGGTGACCGAGGGATCGAGCATCACGGCCGCATCGATCTGGCCCTGCTCCATCGCGGCCACGGCGGTCGCGCCGAGACCGACGCCGATCACGGCCGTGCCCGAAGGATCGAGGCCGTTCTTCTTCAGCATGTATTTCAGGAAGAAGTCGGTCGAGGAGCCCGGCGCGCTGACGCCGACCTTCTTGCCGGCGAGATCCTTGACCGAGCTGATCTCCTTGTTGTGCGACGGCGCCACGACGAGCACGAGCCCGGGATAGCGGTCATAGACCACGAAGGACTGCATCTCCTGCTTCTTGGCGGCGAGATTGACGCAATGGTCGAAATAGCCGGAGACGACGTCGGCGCTGCCGCCGAGCACCGCCTTCAGCGCATCCGAGCCGCCCTTGAGGTCGACCAGCTCGACCTCAAGCCCGGCCTTCTCATATTCGCCGAGCTGCTTGGCCAGCACGGTCGGCAGATAGCACAGGCAGGCGCCGCCGCCGATTGCGATCGTGACCTTGGTGGCAGCGCTGGCGAGACCGGTGCTCAGCGTCAGCGCCAGCAGCGCGCCGGTGATCCGGCCCAACATCTTGTTCATTGATTTCCTCCGTTCATGTTATCGGTCAGATTAGGCGTGTGTGCTGTGAATGAGAAGGCCGCCCCGAATTGCCGCTGTCGTCCCGGCGAACGCCGGGACCCATACCGCGTGATGTCGCGGTTGGAGAAGACTGGTCATCGCGCGTGCCACAAACGACGGCCGGTGGTTATGGGTCCCGGCGTTCGCCGGGACGACAGCGGAGCATGTGGCGCCACGGCGACCATCATCGCCCATCCGCCGCATCCGGGCGCCACACCAGCAGCCGACGCTCCACCAGCGTCACGCAGATGTCGATCAGGATGACGAACGCCGACAGCACGAACATGCCGGCAAATACGCCGGCGACGTCGAAGATGCCTTCGGCCTGCTGGATCAGATAGCCGAGGCCGGCCGCGGAGCCGAGATATTCGCCGACCACCGCGCCGACGACGGCGAAGCCCACCGACGTGTGCAGCGAGGAGAACATCCAGGACAGCGCCGACGGCCAATAGACATGGCGCATCAGCTGCCGCTCGCTCATGCCGAGCATGCGAGCATTGTCGCGCACGACGGTCGAGACCTCCTTGACGCCTTGGTAGACGTTGAAGAACACGATGAAGAACACCAGGGTCACGCCGAGCGCGACCTTGGACCAGATGCCGAGGCCGAGCCACAGCGTGAAGATCGGCGCCAACACGACACGCGGCAGCGCGTTGGCCATCTTGACGTAGGGGTCGAACACGGCGGCCACCAGCGGCTTGCGCGCGAACCAGAAGCCGACCAGCACGCCGCCGAGCGAGCCGATCGCGAACGCCAGGATCGACTCCCACAGCGTGATCGCGAGGTGCTTCCAGATCGCGCCGGTGGCGAACCATTTGACGACCTGCGCGAACACGTCGACCGGGTTGGAGAAGAAGAATGGCGGAAGCCAGATGCGTCCAAACACGGGCACGGTGGCGAGCAGTTGCCACAGCGCAATTGCGATGATCGCGACGAGCAATTGCAGCGCGAGCAGACCGAGACGCGACATCACGCTGCTCCATGCGGTGTGGTGGGTACGAAGGTGAAGCCTCTCACGCCGCTCTGCTCCCCTCCCCCTTGCGGGGAGGGGTTGGGGGTGGGGGTGCCACGAGCACCAATCTTTGCTGGGTACCCTCCACCCCAACCCTCCCCCGCAAGGGGGGAGGGAGCGCACCGCCGTGGCCGAGAAGGAAGCGCGCGACAACTCAAGCCCTGCAAACGCCCCATCACACCGCCTCCGCCTGCTTGTAGGTCTTCTCGACCTCGGCCTTCAGCGTCTGCCAGATCTCGCGATGCAGCTCGTGGAACTCGTGCTTCATGCGCACCTCGAAGATGTCGCGCGGGCGCGGCAGCGTGACGCGCCAGTCGCCGATGATGCGCGAGGCCGGGCCGGCCGACATGATGACGACGCGGTCGGCGAGCGCGATCGCCTCCTCGAGATCGTGGGTCACGAACAGCACCGCCTTGCGGTCGGCATTCCAGAGATCGAGCAGCAAATTGCCCATGATCTGCCGCGTCTGCGCGTCCAGCGGCCCGAACGGCTCGTCCATCAGGATGATGCGCGGATTGCGGATCAGCACCTGGGCAAGGCCGACGCGCTTGCGCTGGCCGCCCGACAGCATGTGCGGATAGCGGTTGCCGAAGGCGCCAAGGCCGACCGAGGTCAGCCATTGCTGCGCCTTGGCGGCCGCATCCTTCGATGGTGTGCCCGCGACCTCCAGCCCGATCGCGACGTTCTCCAGCGCGGTCTTCCATGGGAACAGCGCATCGGCCTGGAACAGGTAGCCGGCGTCGCGATTGAGGCCGGCCAGCGGCTGGCCGAAGATCCGCACGCTGCCGGCCGCCGGCTTCAGCAGGCCCGCCGCCACGTTGAGAAGGGTGGATTTGCCGCAGCCGGTCGGCCCGACGATGGCGACGAACTCGCCGTCGGCGACGCTGAGATCCGCCGTCTCGACGGCGGTGTAGGTGCGTCCGCCGGCGAGACGGAATGCCACCGTCGTTCGCTCCAGTGCGACCGCGGCGGCCGTGGGCATCGTCACGTCCAGGTTCCTCCCCCGAGAATGGCCGGGACGGCTTAGCCGCTTGCGGGGCGAAGTTCAACGCGGCGGCCGGACGTGCTAGGTGTTCTGCCTGAGCCCAAGGCCAACCGTTCCACAAGGCCGCATGCAGCGCACGCCGTTCATCGTCTATGCCAATGTCCGCAAGAGTTTCCCCGGCGCGGCAGGCGCCGTGACCGCGGTTGACGGCGTATCGCTGGAGATCGCCGAGGGTGAGTTCCTGGCAATCGTGGGCGGCTCCGGCTCGGGCAAGACCACGCTGCTGCGGCTGACCAACCGCCTGATCGAGCTGGACGGCGGCACGATCCGGATTGCCGGCGAGGATATCGCCGGCCTCGATCCTGTCAGCCTGCGTCGCCGGGTTGGCAATGTGTTCCAGAACGGGGCGCTGTTTCCGCACATGACGGTTGCCGCCAATATCGGCATCACCCCCAGGCTGCTGGGGACCCCGCCGGCCGAGATCACCACGCGCGTCGACGAGCTGCTCGACCTCGTCCAGCTCGACCGCAAGGCGCATCGCGACCGGCTGCCGCACGAGCTCTCCGGCGGCCAGCGCCAGCGTGTCGGCGTCGCCCGCGCGCTCGCGGCGCGGCCGCGCATCGTGCTGATGGACGAGCCGTTCGGCGCGCTCGATCCGCTGACGCGCGATGCGCTCGGCGGCGACTATCGCGCGCTGCACGACAAGCTCGCGCTGACCACGATCATGATCACGCATGACATCACCGAGGCGCTGCTGCTCGCCGACCGCATCGCGGTGATGCGCGGCGGACGCCTCGTCGAGGTCGGCACGCCGGCCGAGCTCGCGGCCAGCCGCGAACCCTACGTGACGGAGCTGATGACGACGCCGCGCCGGCAGGCGGCGCGGCTGGTGGCGCTGCTGCCCGACAGCGGGGCGGCATGAGCATCCTGTCGGATCCACGCTTCGCCGAGGCGCTGTCGCATCTCGCCGACTATCTCGGCAGCCATCTGCGCGTCAGCATCGCGGCGCTCGCGCTCGGCCTCGCCATCAGCTTCCCGCTCGCGCTCGTCGCGCGCAATCGCCCTGCCCTGCGCAATCTGCTGCTCGGCGTCGCCAGCGTGGTGCAGACGGTGCCGGGACTGGCGCTGCTGGCGCTGTTCTATCCGCTGCTGCTGGCGCTGGCGGCACTGAGCTTGCGCTGGTTCGGCCTGTCGTTCTCGGCCTTCGGCTTCCTTCCGGCCATGCTGGCGCTGGCGCTGTATTCGATGCTGCCCGTGCTGCGCAACACCATCACCGGGCTGAACGGCGTCGACGCCAGCCTGATCGAGGCCGCCAAGGGCGTCGGCATGACCGAGCGCCAGGCGCTGACGATGGTGGAGCTGCCGCTGGCGCTGCCGGTCATCATGGCCGGCATCCGCACCGCGGCGGTGTGGGTGATCGGCACCGCGACCTTGTCGACGCCGATCGGCCAGACCTCGCTCGGCAACTACATCTTTGCCGGATTGCAGACCCAGAACTGGGTGCTGGTCGTGTTCGGCTGCGTCGCCGCCGCAGTGCTGGCGCTTGCGGTCGATCAGTTGCTAGCGCTGATCGAGCATGGCTTGCGCAGGCGCAGCCGCGCCCGCGTGGGCCTCGGCACCGCGACGATCGCGCTGATGGTCGGCGCCAGCCTGCTGCCCTCGCTCGCCGGCACGTCCGCGCGCTACGTGATCGGCGCCAAGACCTTCACCGAACAATATGTGCTGTCGGCGCTGCTCAGCGAGCGGCTGCAGGCGGCAGGCCTCACGACCACATCCCGCGCCGGCCTCGGCTCCAGCGTCATCTATGGTGCGCTCAAGAGCGGCGACATCGATCTCTATGTCGAGTATTCCGGCACGCTGTGGGCGAACCAGTTCCACCACACGGAGCAGCTGCCGCGCGTCGCACTGCTCGATGCGTTGAAGCAGGATCTCGCCAAGGACAAGGTCACCCTGCTCGGCGAGCTCGGCTTCGAGAACGCCTATGCGCTGGTGATGCCGCGCAAGAAGGCGGAAGCCCTCGGCATCCGCTCGATCGCCGACCTCGCGCGCCATGCCTCCGAGATGTCGATCGCCGGCGACTACGAGTTCTTCTCGCGCCCGGAATGGGCGGCCCTGCGCGACGCCTACGGTCTCGCCTTCCGCGCCCAGCGCCAGATGCAGCCGGACTTCATGTATGCGGCAGTCGCGTCCGGCGAGGTCGACGTCATCGCCGGCTACACCAGCGACGGGCTGATCGCGAAACACGACCTCGTCGTGCTCGACGATCCCAAGCAGGCGATCCCGCCTTACGACGCGATCCTGCTGCTGTCGCCGAAGCGCGCCGAGGACCACGCATTGCAGGATGCGTTACGGCCGCTGCTCGGCCGCATCGACATCGCGACCATGCAGCAGGCCAATCTGCGCGCTTCCGGTAGTGACGCACAGTCCTCGCCGCAGGCGGTGGCGCGCTGGCTGTGGAGCAAGATGTCGAAGTAAGCCCTGCCTTCGCAGCACGTCATTGCGAGGCGCGTAGCGCCGAAGCAATCCAGAGTCCTTGCGGAGCCCTGGATTGCTTCGCTCGCAATGACGGCGGTGGTTGGCGCGACGACCGCCGCACCAATCAGTTGGGCACGCTCACATCCCCGGCTCGATCGGCTTCTCCACCGCGCCGCCATTCTCGGCCCAGTCCTTGAACGCGCCGACGTTGAACACCTTGTCGTAGCCGAGATCCTTCAGCGTCTTGCCCGACAGCGCCGAGCGGCCGCCCGAGGCGCAATACAGGATCACGCTCTTGTCCTTGGCGAAATTCTTGTCGTGATAGGGCGAGTCCGGATCGGCGCGGAATTCGAGCATGCCGCGCGAAACGTGCACGGCACCGGCAATCTTGCCGCTCTTCTCGACCTCCGGCGCATCGCGCACGTCGACGACGAGGGTGTTGCCCTTGGCGATCATGGCCTGCGCCTCGGCCGGCGTGATCTTCGGAACCGCGGCGTTGGCGGCTTCCAGCATCTGCTTGACTGATGTCGACATCGATTGGCCTCCCGGACGTTGAGGCGGCACCGGTAGCGGGCCTCCACCCGCGTCACAAGCCACGATCGGGCGAGCATCGCGCGTGGCCACCGCACGTCCGACATTTGTCCATATAGTGGACGCATAATCATCACATCTACAAATATATGGACTCTCCAAAATTCCTGGATCATTCTCCGCCGCATGCCCGCAGCTCCACGATCCGCCCTCACCGTCCGCAATCGTGCCCTCGAAACAATGCTGGCCGACAGCGCCGGCGACGCCGCCTTTGCCACCACGTTGGCCAAGGGCCTCATCGTGCTGGAGGCGTTCGGGACGGAATCTCCCGTGCTCGGAAACATGGACATATCGGTGCGCACCGGAATTCCGCGGCCTACGGTCGCCCGGCTGACCCACACGCTCACCGAGCTCGGCTATCTCTCCTTCGACCAGGACCTCGCGAAATATCGCCTTGGTGTCCGCGCGCTGCGGATGGCGCATCCGCTGCTCGCCGACATGCCGTTCCGGCAGCTCGCACGGCCGCTGATGCAGGATTTTGCCGCCAGCGTGCGCGGCACCGTCTCGATCGGCCTGCTCGACGGCAACGCCGTGGTTTATGTCGAGACGGCGCGCTCCGGCGATGTCGGGCCGCACGTTCCCGACATCGGCATGCCGATCACCGTGGTCGCGACCGCGATGGGACGCGCGGCGGCCGCGATCCTGCCTCCAGCCGAAGCCGCGCGCTTCGACGCGCAGCTCGCCGCCGACGATGCCAGGCAATGGGCCAGCTTCCGCACGCTCTATTTCGACGGCATCACGCAATGTGCCGAGCGCGGCTTCTGCACCTGTGTCGGCGAATACATGCCCGCGATTCACGCCGTCGCTGCGCCGCTGCATTACGCGAACAGCTCCGGCCGCGCCTTCGCGATCAATTGCGGCATTCCCGCTTTCCGGCTGCAGCCGGGTCAGCTCGAGGCGGAGATCGGCCCGCGCATCACGGCGCTCGCCGCCAGCATCCGGGCGCTCATCAACGAAGCCGAGCCCGAGATCATCAGGCGCGCGCCGGAGCCGGCGCTTGCGGCCGAAGCCGGCTGAGACAGGTGCATCACGACATGGCCGGGCCACTCCAGGGTTTGCACGTTCTGGACATCGCGACGATCATCGCTGCACCGTTCGCGGCGACGCTGCTCGCCGACTACGGCGCCGAGGTTCTGAAGATCGAGATGCCGGGCCATGGCGACGGTGTCCGCACCTTTCCGCCGTTCAAGGACGGCAAGCCGCTGTGGTGGAAGACCGCCAACCGCAACAAGAGCCTCGCGACGCTCGACCTGCGCACGCCGGAGGGACTCGCGCTGTTCAAGCGGCTGCTGCCGCGCTTCGACGTCCTGATCGAGAACTTCCGCCCCGGCACCCTCGACCGCTGGGGCCTGACGAAAGAGGTGCTGTGGTCGATCCAGCCGCGCCTCGTCATCCTGCGCGCCACCGCGTTCGGCCAGGACGGGCCGTACCGCGACCGTCCGGGCTTTGCCCGCATCTTCGAGGCGATGGGCGGGCTCACCTACATCACCGGCGAGGCCGAGGGCGAGCCGACCCATCCGGGCTATCCGATCGGCGATGCCATCGGCGGCGCGTTCGGCGCACTCGGCGTGCTGGCAGCGTTGTGGAAGCGGGCTGTTGATCCCGAGGCGCCGGGCGAGGAGATCGACCTGGCGCTGACGGAGGCTGTGTTCCGGCTGCTCGACGTGCTGCCGGTCGAGCACGACCAGCTCGGCTTCAGCCGCAGCCGGATCGGCAATGCCAACGGCTACTCGGCGCCGGCCGCGGTCTATCGCACCAGCGACGATCGCTGGGTGACGCTCGCCGGCTCGACCAACGCGCTCTACGCCGCCAATTGTCGCGCGATCGATCGTCCCGACCTGATCGAGGATCCGCGCTTCGCGAACAATGCCTCGCGGGTGAAGCATGCGGCCGAACTCAACGCGATCTTCGCCGCCTGGTGCGCCGCGCATGACCTGGATGATGTCGTCGCCCGCTTCACCGCGGCCAAGGGAACGATCGCGCCGATCTACGCGATCGACCAGATCGCGGCTGATCCGCAGGCGATCGCGCGCGAGATGATCACGCGCGTGCCCGACCGCGATTTCGGCTCGGTGGCGATGTCGAACGTCGTGCCGCGCTTTGGCAACGATCCCGCCACGCTGCGCCATGCCGCCGGCGACGTCGGCCAGGACAACCGCGAGATCTACCAGGGCTGGCTCGGACTATCAGACCAGGAGATGGACGATCTCGCCCGCAGGAAGGTGATCTGACGCGGCGCGAGCAAAGACGACAAGGCGCGGCGAAGAACGCGCCGGAGCAGCCCGGACAAGGGATGCGGCAGACAGGGAGACGCGCGATGAGACAACCGACGATGACGCGCCGCGGCCTGCTCGGTGCAGGGGCCGCGCTGGCGCTGGGCTACGGCCATCGTGCACGAGCCGAGGGCGATTGGCCGACCCGCATGGTGCGGCTGATCTGCCCCTATGGCGCCGGCGGCGCCAGCGACATCTCGCTGCGCCTGCTGGCGACGGAGTTCGAACATCACCTCGGCCAGCAGTTCATCATCGAGAACAAGCCCGGCGCCGGCAGCCGCATCGCCAACGACCTCGTCGCCCGCGCCGCACCCGACGGCTACACCCTGCTCTACGCCGCCGCGCCCTACGTCACCGCCGAAGCGCTGTTCGGCAAGCTGACCTACGATCCGGTGAAGGACCTGCGCCCCGTGGCCGGCACCGTCGTTGCGCCGATCTTCCTGATGATCAGCGCCAACGCGCCGTTCAAGACGCTGGCCGAGCTCATCGCCTACGGCAGGTCCAAGCCCGAGGGCCTGACATTCGCCTCGCCGGGCGCCGGCTCGCAGCCGCATCTCGCGGCCGAGCTGCTGTTCCGCGACGCCAAGGTGACCGGCCTCAACATTCCCTTCCGCGGCGACTCGATGGCCTACACCGAGCTGCTCGCCGGCCGCGTCGATGCGACGCTGACCGCGATCAGCACCGCGCTGCCCTACATCCAGGCCGGCCAGTTCCGCGTGCTCGGCGTCGCCGCCACCGAGCCCAGCGCGATCTATCCGCAGGCGCCGACCCTGCGCGAGCAGGGCCTGCCGAACGTGGTCGCGTCGGGCTGGTACGGCTTCATGGCGCCGGGCGCGACGCCGCAGCCGATCGTCGACCGGCTGTCGCGCGAAATCCTCGCCGATCTCGCCGCACCCGAGGTGAAGCAGAAGCTGCTCGCCCAGGGGCTCGATCCGCAGCCGCGCGACGCTGCAGCATTCGGCCAGTTCATCGCCGACGAAACGAAGAAGTGGAGCGCGGTCATCCGCGACGCCGCCATCAAGGCTGAGTGAGTTTCACAAAAGATATTCAGGGAGTGGATGTGATGAGGATTGGGACCACCGCGCTGGCCGCGCTTGCTCTGCTGTCGCTCGCGGCGACCGCGCCGGCGTTTGCCGCCGAGAAGAAGTACGATACCGGCGCCAGCGACAGCGAGATCAAGGTCGGGCAGACCGTGCCGCTGAGCGGCCCGGCGTCGGCCTATGCCACCATCGGCAAGGCGCAGGCCGCCTATATCAAGATGATCAACGACCAGGGCGGCGTGAACGGGCGCAAGATCAACCTGATCCAGTATGACGACGCCTATTCACCGCCGAAGACGGTCGAGCAGGTGCGCAAGCTGGTCGAGAGCGACGAAGTGCTGCTGACATTCCAGATCATCGGCACGGCGCCGAACGTCGCCGTGCAAAAATATCTCAACATGAAGAAGGTGCCGCAGCTGTTCGCGGCCACCGGCGCCTCGCGCTTCACCGATCCCAAGAACTTTCCTTGGACGATGGGCTTCAATCCGAGCTACGTCGTCGAAGGCCGCATCTACGGCCAGTACATCCTCAAGACCCATCCCGACGCCAAGATCGGCGTGCTCTACCAGAACGACGATCTCGGCCGCGACTATCTCGCCGGCCTGAAGGCCGGGCTGGGCGACAAGGCCGCCAAGATGATCGTGGCCGAATCGTCGTACGAGATCACCGAGCCGACGATCGATTCTCACATCCTGAAGCTGAAGGACGCCGGCGCCGATCTGCTGTTCAGTGCCTCGACGCCGAAGCAGGCGGCGCAGGCCATCAAGAAGGTCGCCGAGCTCGGCTGGAAGCCGGTCCACATCGTCGACATCAATGCCAATTCGCTGGGCGCCACCCTGAAGCCCGCCGGGCTCGAGAATGCCAAGGGTCTGATCAGCGTCGGCTACGTCAAGGATCCGCTCGAGGAAGGCTTCAAGAACGACCCCGGCGTGCAGCGCTATCTCGCCTTCATGGAGAAATACTATCCCGACGGCGACAAGGGTTCGAACTTCAACGTCTATGGCTACATCACCGCCGAGCTCCTGGTCCAGGTGCTGAAGCAGTGCGGCGACGAGCTGACGCGAGAGAACGTGCTGAAGCAGGCCACTAACCTCAACCGTGTCGAGCTCGGCATGCTGCTGCCCGGCATCAGCATCACGACCTCGCCGACGGACTATCGCGTCAACAAGCAGTTGCAGATGATCCAGTTCGACGGCGCCCACTGGCAGAACATCGGCGGCATCGTCACCGACACGGCGGCGGAGTAGCAGCGGGCGTTGCAAACACGTTGCCCGGCCGACCTTGGCGTCGGCCGGTCACAGCCCCCGGATCAGCTCGGCGTCGATCAGCATGCGGTTGAAGCGGCGCGCCTCGGCGCCGTCGCCGCAGGCGTAGAACACGCCCTTGCAGCGGAGCATGATCTCCTTCTGCTCGACAAAGGACGGATCGAGCGGAATGCCGGCCGCCTCCAAGGTGACCAGCGGCAGATAGGCGGCGTCGATCCGATCCATCACGACCGCGCTCTGGCGCGGCTCGAAATTGACGGCATCGACGGCGTAATAGGTCTGATAATAGCGTGGATCGTAGCTTTCGAGCTTCTCGCCGATGCCGGCCTCGTCGAGCTTGGGATCGAGAATGTGCGGCGAGAACTCCGGCTGGTGATCGCCGTAGCGCACGATCAGGAACGGCTGGTCGCCGAAGCGCTTCTTCAGGCTGGCGAGGAAGCGCTGATAGTCCGTCGCGCTCATCGCCTGGCGGCGCAGATACTCATCGATCGAAGGCAGATTGCCGGGCGCTCGCCAGGATGGCGTCAGGTCGGGCCGGAACGTCGTCTCCCACGGGAAATGGTTGGCGGCGAGATAGACGAACATGAACAGCGGCTTTCCGCGCGGCCGGTGCTGCATCAGATCGAGCGCGGCATCGTAGAAGAAGCCGTCGGGCTCGACGCCCTTGGCGCCGAGATCGCGCGCGTCGAGGAAGCGGTCGACGCCCACCGTGGTCTGGAAGCTGCGCGCGCTCATGAAGGCGCCCTGCGCGGGATAGAGCGACACCGTGTCGTAGCCGCAATTGCGCAGCGCCAGCGGCAGGCCGCGCTCGACCCGGCCGGACGCGATCCGGGTCACGAAATAGGCGAAGCGGCCGAACGAGCGCGACGACAGGCCGGCCAGCACGTTGTACTCGGTGAACCAGCTCGGTCCGCCATTGCTCTCGGCCATGAACTGCCGCGCCTTGCCGTCGAACGACTTGAAATGGCTGCCATAGCGCGCTGGTACCTTGATGCCTGGCGCCGAGCGGATGTCGAAGCTCGATTCGTCGTGGATCAGCACGATGTTCGGCCGGCGCGCGGCCGGATGACAGGAATCCGGGACGAAGGCAGCCAGACTTCGATCAGCCGTGGCGTCGGATTCCATGAAGCCGTTGGCGAGGAAGTCCGACACCGCCGTGACGCCGGAGCGGGCGAATTTCGACAGATAGCCGTCGTCATAATAGCCGCGCCAGGTCTCGTCGCGCCAGTTGAGCGAATACAGTGTCAGCGCGGCGAGACACGCGAGCTTGCCAGCCAGCGCCGGCAGCCGCGCCACGCGGAACGGATCGGCCCACCACAGCAATCCCATCAGCGGCAGCACCACCGCCGCCGCCACCAGCACCGACAGCTTCAGGTTCGGGAAGATCGTGAACAGGAACGCTGCGCTGTCGTGATCGATCAGCATCACGTCGACGAAGTTCGCGGTCATCTGGACCACGGCGTGCTTGAGCTGCGACAGCAGCACCAGCACCACGACCATGGTCAGCGCCAACGCGCCAGACACCGCAGGCCGCCGCAGCAGCACCAGCCAGAAGCAGTTCAGGATGCCCCAGGCCAGCACGAAGCCGAGCCGCGAGCCGAAATCGGTCTCGGTGTGCAGCATCAGGGCCAGCGCCGCGACATGCGGCGCGGCGACGGCGGACAGCCGGACGGCCGCGGAGCGTGTTGCGCTCGCCGCGGCGAGCGTGGTGATCGGTTGGTCGTTCGGGGTCAGTGACATCAGGCGGTCGAATGCAGGCGCCCTTCGCCGGCGCATGCCGACAGATCAAGGAAGCCTATCCTGTCATCCGACCGTAATGAAATCGTCACAAATCACAACAGCCCGGATTTGCACGGAGGGCGGCGTGTCGTCTCGCGCCACGACGAGAGGTGGCATCACTGCCATCCTCGCGTACCGATCCTCGCCCTTCTTCAATTCTGGGTACCGGTCTCGAGCAGCCGCTCGCGCACCAGACGCACCGCGCCGCGACTCCAGGAATAATTGGCGCCGAGGCGCAATCCGCTGTCACCGGCGGCGACGAGCGCGCCACTGTCGGCCTGGCGGACACGAAAGCCGATGATGTATTCGGTGCGGCCGATCCGCCGGACGATGCCGAGCAGCGATTGCTGGGCGCCGACGGCGCGGGCCGCCCGGGCCTCGCAATCGTCGCACTCACGCACCGGCTGCCCCGGCTTGATCTCGCCGGCCGCGTCCACCAGGCGATAGCGCCCGGACTGCGCCAGCAGCTGCCGCACCGCGTCGGTCGCCTCCTGCAGCCCCTTCTGGTCGGATTCGGTCTCGCCGAGCGCCGCACCTGCGCTGGTGTCGTCGAGCTCGAACGGCAGCAGCGCCAGCCGGATCGGCTCCGGCGGCGCCAGCGCGTCACGGACCTGGCGCGAAACGAAGATCGCGGCGCGCTGCCAGGCCTCGTCGCTATCGCCGCGGAAGGTGAAGACCTTGTCGAAGACGACCCGATGGGAGGCGACGTCGATGGCCGCGGCGCGCGCCCACTGCACCAGCGTGGAGAGCTTCTGGACTCCGCCGGTGATCACGACGGTTGCGCCGGCCGCGGCCGCCATCTGCAGCCGGGCCTCCGGGGACGCATCGGTGGGACAGGACGGCGCGCAGGACGGGCTGACCGGCCGCAGCCGCGCGTCGGCGGCGACGTCGCTGCGGAGCGCGGCGATGAATGCATCCAGCCGCCGCTGATGCGCTGCGGTCTGATCGACCGGCTCGCCGGACGTGTCGAGATAGCTGAAATCGTCGACCAGCACAGCCGGGACATCGCCGGAGGCGGCGCGGACCGGACCGGCCGCGAAAGCAAGCGCGAGAACGAGACAACGGACGACGCGACGGTTCGACATGGGATCCCCCTGCAGAGATGTGTGGCGATCCAAGGCTAGACGCAGCGGCGCTATGGCCGCAGCGGCCGCGGTCCCGGCGCGGCACGGGAAATTTTCACGACGGTGACGGCGACCAGGCCGCAGCGCTTTTGGCCCAGGCGGTTCTGCCGTTAAATGCCGGCGGGCAGGGCTACCATGGACGTGCCGAAGATGTGGACCCGCTACGACCTCAAATACCGTCTGACACTGCGCATCTCGGTGGTCTCGGCGCTCTGCTTTGGGGCGATCTGCGCCTATGTGCTGTTCGACACCGACCGCTCGGTGCATGCGCGCAATGAGCGGATCGCCGAGATCACGGCCAGGACGCTGCAATTGCAGCAAAGCAAGATGCATTGGGTCAACAGCCCGCCGGCCGGCTTTCCCGACCTCGATGCGGTCGCCGCCGCCGCGATGCGACCGGGCCTGTGCATCGCCTATCGCGGCGTCGACGGCGCGATCGTGCAGCGCATCTGCGGCGGCGCCGAGGCGCAGACGGACGATCCGCCCCGCGCCTTCGCGATGCTGTATCGGCGGCTGTTCGATCCGGGCCGGGAAGCGGCACGGCCGGTCAGCTTTCGCGGCGAAACGACCGGCGATGCCGTCGTCTGGGCCGATGCCGGCGTCATGACCGCGGAGGCCTGGCGCGAGCTCAGCCGGCTGCTACCCGTGCTCGGGACGGCGCTGGCGCTGCTGTGCATTCTGGCCTACGCCGCGCTGGCCCGCGCGCTGCGCCCGACCCGGCTGATCCGCGCCGGGCTGGAGCGGATCGCGGCCCATGATCTGTCGGCACGGCTGCCGCCGTTCGACCTTGCCGAGCTGTCGGCGATCCGCGATGCCTTCAACCAGCTCGCCGAGGGGCTGGAGACAGCGCTGGCCCAGCGCAGCGAATTGACCCGGCGCCTGATTGCGCTGGAGGACGACGAGCGCCGTCACCTCGCGCGCGAGCTGCATGATGAATTCGGCCAGTCGCTGGCGGCGATCCGGGCGCTCGCGGCGTCGATCCGTCACAGCGCGGCGCAGGATTGCCCCGCTTTGGTGGGCGAATGCGACGGCATCGCGCGCACCGCGAGCGACATGATGGACCAGTTGCGCGGCGCGCTGATGCGGCTGCGCCCACCTGACGTCGACGAGCTCGGCCTCGCCGCCAGCCTCGAAGGTCTCGTCGCCGGGTGGAACAGGCGGCAGCACGGCCGCACCGTTTTCGAGATCAGCCTGTCGGGCGGCATCGACCGACTACCCGGCATCATCGCCACCAACCTCTACCGCATCGCCCAGGAGGCGCTCACCAATGCCGTCAAGCACGCCGGAGCGACGCGCGTGCGGCTGCAGTTGACGCTTCAGGACGGGCCGGCGAGCGCGACCGTGCTCACCGTCGAAGACGACGGTCCCGCAGGTGAAGCTCCCGACAAGCCGGGCATGGGCCTGCTCGGCATGCGCGAGCGCGTCGCCTCCATGGGAGGCCAGATGAGCTTCGCGGCCACCTCCGGCGGTGGCGCGCGACTCCGCGTCGAGATTCCGGTCCCGGCCTTGCCCGATCTCTCGCGTGCGCCGCCCCAGCCGGAAACGGCTTGCGCGGCATGACGGCGCCCGCCGGCACCATCCTGCTGGTTGATGACCATGCCGTGGTCCGCGAGGGCTACAGGTCGATGCTGCAGAAGCAGCCGGGGCTGCGCGTGGTCGCCGAAGCCGCCGATGGCGCCGAAGCCTACCGGCTGTTCAAGGAGGTCAGGCCCGATCTCGTCATCATGGACCTGACCATGCCGGGCGTCGGCGGCATCGAGGGTATCCGCCGCATCCGGCAATGGGATCGTAGCGCGCGCATCCTCGTCTTCACGATGCATGAGAATGCGGGCTTCGCGGTGCAGGCGATCCGCGCCGGCGCCCGCGGCTATGTCACCAAGAGCAGCCCGCCGGAGACGCTCGTGCGCGCCGTCATGGACGTGCTCGCCGGCCGCATCGCGATCAGCCCCGACATCGATCACGAGCTCGCGCTCAGCCGGCTCTCCGGCGAGCGGGCGGCCGCCGACGTCCTGTCCGCGCGCGAGTTCGAGGTGATGCAGATGCTGCTGGCCGAACGGACCACCGACGAGATCGCGTCAGCGCTGCATCTCAGCCCGAAGACGGTTGCCAACCTGCACTCGCTGATCAAGGACAAGCTCGGCGTCGCCAGCGACATCGAGCTGGTACGGCTGGCGCTGCGGCAGGGCCTGCTGACCTGAGCCCGCAGGGCTCACGTCAGCGCAGGGAATGTCAGGAGTCGTCGGTGTCGATCTGCGGCGTCGCGGCGGCTTCCGACGCTGGCTCCGTGACGGG
Source organism: Bradyrhizobium sp. SZCCHNS3016 (assembly GCF_032484535.1). Classification (NCBI taxonomy): domain Bacteria; kingdom Pseudomonadati; phylum Pseudomonadota; class Alphaproteobacteria; order Hyphomicrobiales; family Nitrobacteraceae; genus Bradyrhizobium; species Bradyrhizobium sp. SZCCHNS3016. The sequence goes on along the minus strand of NZ_JAUETE010000001.1, from coordinate 522,115 downwards.
ATCATCGATCAGGTGAAACTCGCGCCCGAGCCGGCGCTGCACGCTCATCACGGCGCGGTCGATGTCGCTGATCAGGCTGTCGCCGAGAACGACGTGCGGGATCTCCCAGTTGCGGCCGCTGCGCACGTCGAGCGCATGAACGGCCGGCACGCGTGCCGTCTCGCACCCCGGCTGCGCGCGAATCTCCCCCTCGACCAGGCGGGTCAGCTCCGCCTGGGTCTTGCCGATGGTCGTCATCGCCGGCATCAGGCCCTGGTCGCCGGCGTCAGGCCGAGCCGCTTGGCAATGATGCGATCGACGGTCCGCTTCGGAAGCACCCGCACGATCCATTGCCTGATAGCATCGGGCGCGATCTCGTAGCGCACCCTGGGCGCCGGCAGGGTCAAGGCGTCGGCCACCCGCGCGGCGATGGTCTCGGCCGGCAGCCCGGTCTTGCCGAGATGCAGCATGAAGCCACGAATCTTCTGCAGCGCCGGGAAGAACGGCGAGGCCTGGTACGCCGACAGGTCGACCTCCTCGGCCTTGGCCCAGATCGGCGTCTTCACCGCCCCCGGCGCGATGACGATGACGTCGATGCCGAACAGCATCAGCTCGCGGCGCAGGCTCTCGGATAGCCCCTCGACCGCATGCTTCGAGGTCGAATACGGCGCCATCAGCGGGTTGCCATTGCGGCCCGCGACCGAGCTGATCATCACAATCCGGCCGCGCTCTCCCTTCATGGCCGGATCGGCGCCGAGCAGCGGCGCGAACGCCTGGGTCGCAATGACCGGACCGATGACGTTCACTTCCATCTGATGGCGAAACTGCTCGATCGGCAGCTCCGTCACCGGCCCCGCGACGGCGATGCCGGCATTGTTGACGAGACCGGCGAGCGTCTCGCCCTTGAGCGCCGCTCGCACCTCGCCGGCGGCCGCCTTCACCGCCGCTTCGTCGGTCACATCGAACAGCAGCGGCGTGAAGTTGGCGCCGAGCTCGCTGCGCAGACGGTCTGCATCAGCCTGCTTGCGAACGCTGCCGAACACGTGGAAGCCACGCGCGAGCAGGAGCTTCGAACAGGCGAAGCCGATGCCGGTGGAAGCCCCGGTGATGACGACGGATTTCATGGTGACCTCAACGATTTGCGCGGCGATTATCGCACGGGATGCGGCGCGATGCTGGCGCTGATTTTTCGCACGAGGTCATCCCCGCCGAGCCCGCCCCGGAACACCGGGAGACGGCACGCAGCGCACGGCGCACAGCAAAATGGCCGCGGCAAGATTGGGATTTAAGTTTCAATGCTTGGGAGGATGACAGCTGACGTGAGATCGATGGCAGCGAGCAAACTGGATGAAGGAAGGTCTGTGACCTTATGAGATCATTAACCTTTCCGTTTCGCTGGCCTGTCGTCACCGCGTCTGCGGGGAGGTGTTCGGGCCTCATTCCATCGCCTGTCCGGCGAATCTCCGGAAGACCGGCTCCAGCTCGTCGTCCCCCCTCTACGCGTATCGCCTTAATTTTCCGTATCCGTGTTTCTCCGGGGTACTACGTCCTCCGACCCTAACGCGTTGTTATCGCCCGTGCCGAAAACTGCTCCGGCCGAGAGCCTTGCAGCGGGATCACAAGCGCGTCGCTGTCGCTCCGGCCATCCGGACAAACGAGCGCGATCGTGTCACAGCCAGAACAGCTTCCGCCTTCAGAACACTCCATCATCACCGAGCTCGAAGAGGCCGTCCGCAGCGGCTCCTCGGCGAAGCGCGTCAACACGCTGCGCCAGGTCACCAATCTGTTCCTGCATGACGGCGAACGCCTCACCGAGGACCAGATCAAGGTGTTCGACAATGTGCTGTGCATGCTGGTCTCGCGAGTAGAGACCCGCGCGCGGGCCGAGCTCTCCAAGCATCTCGCGCCGGTCGACTACGCGCCCGTCGAATTGATCCAGCAGCTCGCCCGTGACGACGAAATCTCGGTGGCCGAGAGCGTGCTGATGCACTCGAGCCGGCTGACCGAGCATACGCTGGTCGAGGTCGCGGCGACCAAGGGCCAGGATCACCTGATGGCGATCTCCAGCCGTCCGCATCTGACCGAGGCGGTGACCGACATCATCGTCGACCGCGGCGAGCGCCGGGTCATCCGCAAGCTCGCCAACAACCAGACCGCGCGCTTCTCCGATACCGGCTATTCCGGGATGATGGCGCATGCCGCGGATGACGACGAACTGTCCGAGATCATCGGGCTGCGCGTCGACCTGCCCACCAAGCACCTGCGCGACCTCTTACGCCGCGCCACCGAAGCCGTGCGCGCCAAGCTGATGGCCTCGGCGCCGCCAGCGTTGCAGCAGGAGATCAAGAAGATCCTCAAGGCCATCGCGGACGTCGCGCGCAGCGACGGCGGCCTGGTCGGCCGCGACTTCACGCTGGCCGAAGAGGCCGTCAAGCGCATGAAGGGGCTGAACGAGCTCAACGATGCCGCCATCGCCTTCTTCGCCGAGACCCGCCGCTTCGGCGAGGTTTCCGCCGCACTCGGCCTGCTCAACAACGTGCCGACCGAGATGATGGCCAAGGTGCTCGAAGGCCCGCGCACCGACATCGTGCTGATCCCCTGCCGTGCCGCCAGGCTGGCCTGGTCGGTGGTGGCGAAGATCCTGACCCACCGGCCGATCAAGCACGCCATCGACAGCGACACCCTGAAGCTCGCCGAGCGCGACTATGCCCGGCTGTCGCTCGACACCGCCCAGCGCACGCTGCGGTTCTGGATGGTGCACAACAAGGTCGAGAAGTGAGCGGGTGCTCACAAGACGCAATCCTCATCAGCAACGACTCGCGAGCCTCCTCATACTCCGCTGTCGTCCCTGCAAACGCAGGGACGACAGCTATGGTTGTCGCAGGCGGCCGGGCATCATCAAGCCGACCGGCCAGCGTTATCGCCAGGAGATCACCGGGCGCCGGATTGACTTTGGTGCGCCCGCACTCCTACGCTGATCGTGACGGTGCCCCTCGACCGGGGCTCAAAAGGGAATGCGGTGCCGGATGCGTCTCGCAAGAGACGAGATCGAAGGCCGCAGCTGCCCCCGCAACTGTAAGCGGCGAATCTCGCGTCATAGGCCACTGGGAAATCTCGGTCCCGGGAAGGCGACGTGGAGGTGACGACCCGCGAGCCAGGAGACCTGCCGTCAGCCGTGGTCACACGCGAGGATGCCGGTCGGGGCGTTATTGGCATCGTTTTCAGGCAGGTCTGCAAAGGTCTGCGTGAGACCTCGTTCGCGGTGACGTGCCACTGACGTCATGCCGAGGTCACTCGTGTCTCCCGTTCCCCATGCCAGGCGGCATCGCGCCGTTCTGTCGTCGCTCTGCGTCCTCGCGTCGTTTGCGCTGCTCGGTGCTTTCCCGGCAGCCGCGCAGCAATCCGCCTCCCCCAACCTTTTGCCGCCGGTCGAGGTTGACGCGCCGCGCAAGCCGGCTGCCGCAGGGCGGGCGGTGTCCGGCGGTTCTCCAACCCGCAACGCCGCGCGACGGCAGACGCCGGCTGCAAAGCCGGCAGCGCCGGCCAGCGCCCCCGTCGCCGTCAGCCCGACCGGCGTTGTGACGCCGGTCGCCAACGTCGCGAATGCGATCACCGTGGTGACCGACAAGGATATCGCCGCGCAGCAGGCCCGCACCGTGCCGGACATCCTGAGCACGGTCCCCGGATTGAACATCGTGCAGGCCGGCGGCCCGGGCGGCCAGACCAACGTCTTCATGCGCGGCACCAATGCCAACCACACCAAGCTCATCATCGACGGCATCGACGCAGGCGACGTCACCAACGGCAACGGCGCGTTCGATTTCGCACATCTGCTCGCCGCCGACATCCAACAGCTCGAGGTGCTGCGCGGGCCGCAGAGCGGGCTGTACGGCTCCGATGCCATCGGCGGCGTCATCTCGGTGGTCACGCGCAAGGGCGACGGACCGGCGCGGGCGACCGCCTCGGTCGAGAGCGGCTCGTTCAAGACCTTCAACCAGAGCGCGGGGCTGAGCGGCTCTCAGGACAATGTCAACTACGCAGTCAACGTCGCGCATCTGCACGCCGGTGACGTTCCGGTGACCCCGTGGCAATTGCTGCCTGCGGGGCAGAAGGCCATCGGCAACGCCTACGACAACGTCACCGCCTCGTCCAAGCTCGGCGTCGATCTCAACGAGGCCTGGACGCTCAATTCGGTGGTCCGCTACACTGACGCCACCCTGCTGTTCACCGGCGACAGCGGCCTTCCCAGCTTTCCCGACGCCGCCCAGAGCAACCATACCGTCCATCAACTGGCGACGCGCGAGGAAGCCGTATGGTCACTGCTCGGCGGCCGCATCAGGAACTACTTCGGCGTCAACTATGTGAACAACTGGTCGTCCGATCTGACGGCCGGCAATCCCGTCGCCGCGGTCGCGACCGGCGAGCGCATCAAATATGACTGGCACGCGGTGACCGAGCTCGCCCCGCGCAACAACCTGATCGTCGGCCTGGAGCAGCAGACCGAACGGCTGAAGACCACCGACCTTTCGGCCGAGAACGGCAACAAGGCCGGCTTCGTCGAGCTGCAGACCGAGTTCGCGAAGCGCTGGTTCGTCGTGGCGAGCCTGCGCAACGACGTCAACGACCAGTTCGGCGGCCATGGCACCTACCGGATCGCGCCGGCGGTGATCCTGCCGGTCACCGAGACCAAGCTGAAGGCGAGCTACGGCACCGGCTTCAAGGCACCGACCTTGAGCCAGTTGCACCAGGATTTCCCGGCGTTCAACTTCTTCGCCAATCCCAACCTCCGGCCGGAGCAGAGCGCCGGCTACGATGCCGGCTTCGAGCAGCCGCTGTTCGACGATCGCGTCCGCTTCGGCACGACCTACTTCCACAACAGCATCACCAACCTGATCAATTTCAACGCGACCTTCACCTCCTACGCCAATGTCGGCCTCGCCACTACCGAAGGCACCGAGAGCTTCGTGACGGCGCGGCTCACCGATCGGATATCGCTGCGCGCGGACTACACCTTCACCCGCGCCGTCGACGCGGCCACCGGCCAGCAATTGCTGCGCCGGCCGAAGGAGAAATGGAGCGCCACCGCCACCTGGCTGCCGATCGATGCGCTGAGCCTGTCGGCCACCTTGCTGCGGGTCGGCGACTGGCTCGATGTCAGCCGCGACGGCATGACCACCGGCCTCGTCGCACCCGGCTATACGCTCGTGAACCTGCGCGGCGACTACGCGCTGTCCGACCAGGTCAAGGTGTTTGGCCGGATCGATAACCTGTTCAACCGTCACACCCAGAACCCGACCGGCTTCCTGGCACCCGGCTTCGGCGTGTTCGGCGGCATCCGGCTCGCGAGCTTCGGCGTGCAGTGATGCAGACCTCCCGAAGCGGCTGACAGCCGCCTCAAAACTGGACTACAATTGCAACAACAGGAGATGTTCCATGACTCTCGACGTCCTCGCCCCCTCTGGTTCCGAGGCTCGCCTCGCGCCCGTCCCGCCGCGGCATGCAGCCGCGTTTTGTTTCGGGCTGCTGACGACCGCCTGTGCGCTGGCGAGCTTCGTGTTCGCCTGCGCGACGCCGTTTGCGGCCTTCGCCGTGATTGCGGCCGCCATGCTTCCGCTGCGCACGGCGCTGCCGGTGATGATCGGCGCCTGGCTGGTCAACCAGGGCATCGGCTTCGGCGCCCTGCACTATCCGGTCGATGCCAACACGCTGGCCTGGGGCGCGATGATCGGCGCCGCCGCGCTCAGCGCCACTGCCACGGCCCGGGGCGTGCTGCAGGCTCTGCGCGCAAGCCCGGCTCCGCTCGCCTTTGCCGCCGCCCTGCTGGGCGCCTACACGGCGTATGAGCTGGTGCTGCTGGCCGCCACGCCCGCACTCGGCGGTGCCGCGAGCTTCACGCTCCCGATCGTCGCCCGCCTCGGCCTGACCAGCGCCGCCTGGCTCGTCGGCCTGGTCGCTGTCAGCGAGATCGTCCGCCTGCTCGCGCCGCTGGCCTCACGCCGCGCGACGTCCTGAAACAGCCTAAGGACTCACCTACCAAACAAAAACGGCGGGCCTCGGCCCGCCGTTCTCAATTCTCAGCAAGTCCTGCGCGAACTCAGTTCTTCGACTTGTCGACCAGCGCGCCCTTCTTGATCCAGGGCATCATGTCGCGCAGCCGGGCGCCGACCTCCTCGATCGGATGCTGGGCGAGCTTGGCGCGGGTCGCCTTGAACGAGGTCTGGTTGACCTTGTTCTCCAGCATCCAGTCGCGTGCGAAGCGGCCGGACTGGATGTCGCCGAGCACCTTCTTCATCTCCGCCTTGGTCTCGGCCGTGACGATGCGCGGGCCGGTGACGTATTCGCCATATTCGGCGGTGTTGGAGATCGAGTAGTTCATGTTGGCGATGCCGCCTTCATAGATCAGGTCGACGATCAGCTTCACCTCGTGGAGGCACTCGAAATAGGCCATCTCCGGCGCGTAGCCGGCCTCGGTCAGGGTCTCGTAGCCGGCCTTGATCAGCTCGACCAGGCCGCCGCACAGCACCGCCTGCTCGCCGAACAGGTCGGTCTCGCACTCTTCCTTGAAGGTGGTCTCGATGATGCCGGCGCGGCCGCCGCCGATCGCCGACGCATAGGACAGGCCGAGATCATGGGCATTGCCCGAGGAATCCTTGGCGATCGCGATCAGGCAGGGCACGCCGCCGCCGCGCTGGTATTCGGAGCGGACGGTGTGGCCGGGGCCCTTCGGCGCGATCATCAGCACGTCGAGATCGGGGCGCGGGTCCAGCAGGTTGAAATGCACGTTGAGGCCGTGGGCGAACACGAGCGCGGCGCCCTGCTTCATGTTGTCGTGCAGGTGCTCGCGATAGATGTCGCCCTGCAGCTCGTCCGGGGTCAGCATCATCACCAGGTCGGCCCATTTGGCGGCCTCGGCGACTTCCATCACCTTGAAGCCGGCGCCCTCGGCCTTCTTGGCCGAAGCCGAGCCCTTGCGCAGCGCGATCGCGACGTCCTTGACGCCGGAATCCTTCAGGTTGAGCGCGTGGGCGTGGCCCTGGCTGCCGTAGCCGACGATGACGACCTTCTTGCCCTTGATCAGGTTCAGATCGGCGTCGCGATCGTAGTAGACACGCATTGTCGTTTCCTCTTTGAGATGGCCGGAATTGGCTGAAAAGTCAGACGCTTGGGTGAGGCACGGGCGGCTGCGCCCGGACGAAATCCGGCCCGTGTCTAGAGCATTTTGGCCCTGCTTGGAAACCCCGATCTCGCATGGCGGCCGCCTCCCTCATGCGTCCATGAAGACGGGATAGAGCGAGGCGAGCAGCAGCACCGCCATCAGGATGTTGAAGCCGCGCACCGCGCGTTCGGAACTCAGCAGCGGCCGCAGCGCCGTCCCGAACAGGGTCCAGGTGATGGTCGAGCCGATCGCCATCACGAAGCTGATCCCGACCTGCAGCGCGACATTGGCAGGGAAGCTGGCGATCGCGGCATAGGCGGTGATGGTGCTGATCACCATCACCCAGCCCTTGGCGTTGACCCACTGGAACAGCGCCGCGCCCCAGAACGACATCGGGCCGCGCGGCGTCGTGTCGTCATCCGGCTTGGCCGATCCTGAGAACGCGATCACCACGGCGAGATAGATCAGGTAGGCGGCGCCGAGATATTTCAGCACCTCCTGCAGCACCGGATAGGAGATGAACACCGTGGCGAGGCCGAAGCCGACGGCGCCGACCATGAAGGCGAAGCCGAAGCTGACGCCCATCATGTGCGGCACCGTGCGGCGGAAGCCGTAGGTCACGCCCGACGACAGCAGCATGATGTTGTTCGGCCCTGGCGTGAACGCCATCACGAACGCGAAGGTGACGAAGGCGATGAGGAGCTGCTGGGACATGGTTAGCCTACTCCCGCAACATCGGGCGGCACGGGCCTCATGGTTCGAGACGCGCCGAAGACGGCGCTCCTCACCATGAGGGGAAACAGCACGCCGCGACGAAGATCCTCATCCTGAGGAGCCCGCCGAAGGCGGGCGTCTCGAAGGATGGCCGCACGTAAAGGTCTCGGCCCGAAGTACAGCCAAGCACTCCCTCCGTATGGCTGCACGTCCGCGCCGCCAGGGTTCACCAGACTCACCATCGCCGCGTGCCTACCCCTGCCCCGCCGGCTTCTGCAGCACATACGTCGCGTGCATCGGCGCGTGGTAGTCGGCGGAGACGGTCACGAATCCGACCTCGGCGAGCATGCGCTCCATCACCCAGGCGAAGGTCGAGTTCTCGTCGCGCATGTGGGTGATGACGCTGTCGCGAGCGAGGTCGTGGTTCTTGATGTTGAAGTCCGCCCACTGCTCGACCGAGCGCTCGGCGCCGTCGGGCATGCTGACATAGACGATGTCGCGCAGGAAGAACTGCGCGCCCGGCTTCAGCGCCGCGAAGATGCGCGCCAGCGCCACCGCCTTCCAGAAGTCCGGCAGATGGTGCAGCGTGAACTCGCTGGCGATCAGGTCGTAGGTCGCAGCCTCATAGGCGAACGACAGCAGCCCCGCCGAATGCATCCGCACCGCGGTACGGCGGTCGCGGCTGTAGATCCGGGTCAGCGCCAGCATCGCCGGCGAGATGTCGATGGCGTCGACGACGGCGCCCATCAGCGCCGCCTCGGTCGCCAGCACGCCGTTGCCGCAGCCGATGTCCGCCACCCGCCAGCCCGGCTTGACGCCGAGCATCTTCAGAGCGGCGCGCGCGCGCTCGTCGGCATCATCGCCCGAGCCATAGATCGAGGCCACGGCATGGTCGAGCCCGATCCGGTTGCGTTCGTTGTAGTACCAGTCGCGCGCCAGCATGGCTCACATCCCTTCCGATCCCCGCCCGATCGCCGCAATGCCGGTCCTGGCCACTTCGACCAGGCCGAGCGGACGCATCAGATCGATGAACTGACTGATCTTGTCGGTATTGCCTGTGATCTCGAACACGAAGCTTTCCGTGGTGGCGTCGATCACCCGGGCGCGGAACGCATCCGCCAGCCGCAGCGCCTCGACGCGCGGCTCGCCGGTGCCGCGCACCTTGACCATCGCGAGCTCGCGCTCGATCGCGCGCTTGGTGAGCGTCATGTCGACGACGCGGTAGACCGGGATCATGCGGTCGAGCTGGTGCTTGATCTGCTGGATCACCATCGGCGTGCCGGTGGTCACGATGGTGATGCGCGACAGATGCTTCTGGCTCTCGGTCTCGGAGACGGTGAGGCTCTCGATGTTGTAGCCGCGGCCCGAGAACAGGCCGATGACGCGCGCGAGCACGCCCGGCTCGTTCTGCACCAGCACCGCCAGCGTGTGCGTCTCGTTCGGATCGTGACGCTCTTCCATGAAATAGGCCGATGCTGGCTGGTTCATTGGTGTCCCCTTGTTCCCTCTGCCGTCATGCCCGCGCAGGCAGGCATCCGGTCGACGCCGGCCGTCGTGAGACTCACGATTGCCGCGGCGTACTGGATCGCCCGGTCGCGCCGGGCGATGACAGTGGTTTGTGTGGCAGGCCGGGTGCGCATCATGCAGCTCCCGCTTCGGCATGAGCGGCCGCCGGCATCACCCAGCGCCTGAACAGGTCGAGATCGATGTTGCCGCCGGTCAGCACCAGGCCGACGCGCTTGCCGGCGAGCCTGCCCTTTTCCTGCAACGCACCTGCGAGCGGTGCCGCGCCGGCGCCTTCGGCGAGATTGTGGGTGTCGGTCCAGAGAATGCGCACGGCCTCGGCGATCTCGGCGTCGCTGACCTGCACGATGCGCGAGGCGCCTTTAAGAATGATCGCCAGCGCATCGGCATCGGGACTGCGGGTGGCAAGGCCGTCGGCGTGCGTATCGGCGCTGTTGGTCGTCACGACGGTGCGGGCCGCAAACGACAGCGCGTAGGACGGCGCCTCGGTCGATTGCACGCCGACGATCTCGGTCTTCAGGCCCAAGAGATCACGCGCCAGGATGCAGCCGCAGATGCCCGAGCCCTGCCCGATCGAGACGTAGAGCACGTCGAGATCGGGCCCGCTGCGGAACAGCTCCAGCGCGTAGGTGGCGACGCCGCGCACGAGATCGGGATGGAACGACGGCACCATGTGCAGGCCGTCGCGCGCGGCGTGGCGGCCAGCCTCCTCGCGCGCCTCCTGGAAGTCGCTGCCGTGCTCGATCAGCTCGGCGCCGAACGCCGCCATGGCGCGGTTCTTCTCGACCGAATTGCCACGCGGCACGTAGATCGTCACCGGCAGGCCGTTGCGGCGGCCGGCAAACGCAACGCTCTGGCCATGATTGCCGCGCGTCGCGGTGATCAGGCCGCGGACGTCCGGCCGCGTGCGCTTGAGGTTGTCGACATAGACCAACCCGCCGCGCACCTTGAAGGCGCCGGCCGGCGTATGGTTCTCGTGCTTGACGACGACATGCGTCCCCAGCCGCTGCGCCAGCAGCGGCCACGCATGCGCCGGCGTCGCCGGCACCGCGGCCGCGACGATGGCGTGGGCGGCTTCGAGCTCGGCTAGTGTGAACACGGCCGCCTCCTGATCACAGTTGTCATGGCCGCGAAAGCGGGCATCCAGTACGCCGTCGCCGTCGTGGGACTCATGATGGCCGCGGCGTACTGGATCGCCCGGTCCCGTCTTCGCCAAGGCTTCGACGAGACCGCGCGTTCAGGGCGCGCCGAAGCTTTAGCGAAGGCGGCAAGCCGGGCGATGACGGCGGAGTTTGAGGTGGGCATCCTGCTCACGATCGATTCTCACATCAGCGCTTCATTGCCACCAGGTTCAGCTCACACCAGCGCCTTGCCGCCCGCGAACGCCGCGGCCGGATCGCTCGCCTCGGCGGGCAGGATCATCTCGTTGTGCGCCTTGCCGGACGGAATCATCGGGAAGCAGTTCTCCAGCGCCGCGACGCGGCAGTCGAATAGCACCGGCTTCTTGACCGAGATCATCTCCTTGATCGCGCCGTCGAGATCGCCGGGCTTAGACACCTGCAGGCCGACGCCGCCATAGGCTTCCGCCAGCTTGACGAAGTCCGGCAGCGCCTCCGAGTAGGAATGCGACAGCCGGTTGCCGTGCAGGAGCTGCTGCCACTGCCGCACCATGCCCATGTATTGGTTGTTGAGGATGAAGATCTTGACCGGAAGCTCGTACTGCACGGCCGTCGACATCTCCTGCATCGTCATCTGCACCGAGGCGTCGCCGCCGATGTCGATGACGAGGCTGTCGGGATGCGCCACCTGCACGCCGATCGCGGCCGGCAGGCCGTAGCCCATGGTGCCGAGCCCGCCCGAGGTCATCCAGCGGTGCGGCTCCTCGAAGCCGTAGAACTGCGCCGCCCACATCTGGTGCTGGCCGACCTCGGTGGTGATGTAGGTGTCGCGCCCGCGCGTCAGCTCGAACAGCCGCTGGATCGCATATTGCGGCATGATCACGTCGCGGTTCGGCTTGTAGGCCAGCGAGTTGCGCGCGCGCCAGGTGGCGATCTGCTGCCACCACGCCTTGATGTCGGGCTTCTTCGCCTCGGCCCTGAACACCTGCAGGATGTCGGCGAGCACGTCGCCGCAATCGCCGATGATCGGCACGTCGACGCGGATGTTCTTGTTGATCGAGGACGGATCGATGTCGATGTGGATCTTCTTCGAGTTCGGCGAGAACGCGTCGGTGCGGCCGGTGATGCGGTCGTCGAAGCGCGCGCCGACGCACAGCATGACGTCGCAATCATGCATCGTCATGTTGGCCTCGTAGGTGCCGTGCATGCCGAGCATGCCGAGCCAGTTGGTGCCCGACGCCGGATAGGCGCCCAGCCCCATCAGGGTCGAGGTGATCGGGAATCCCGTGACCTCGACCAGCTCGCGCAGCAGCTTCGAGGCTTCGGCGCCCGCATTGATGACGCCGCCGCCGGAATAGATCACAGGCCGCTTGGCGCCGGCCAGCAGCGCCACCGCCTTGCGGATCTGCATCGCATCGCCCTTGACGCGCGGGGCGTAGGAGATGTGCACGTCGGACTTGCGCGGCGGATGATAGGTGCCGGTCGCGAACTGCACGTCCTTCGGCACGTCGACCACGACCGGGCCCGGACGGCCGGTGGTGGCGACGTAGAACGCCTCGTGCAGCACCTTCGCCAGATCGTTGACGTTGCGGACCAGCCAATTGTGCTTGGTGCAGGGCCGGGTGATGCCGACCGTGTCGCATTCCTGGAACGCGTCGTTGCCGATCAGATGCGTCGGCACCTGGCCGGTGATGCACACCAGCGGAATGGAATCCATCAGCGCATCCGCCAGCGGCGTCACCATGTTGGTGGCGCCGGGGCCGGAGGTCACCAGCACCACGCCCGGCTTGCCGGTCGAGCGGGCATAGCCCTCGGCAGCGTGGCCGGCGCCCTGCTCGTGGCGGACCAGGATGTGCTCGACCTCGCTCTGCTGGAAGATCTCGTCATAGATCGGAAGCACCGCGCCGCCGGGATAGCCGAAGAGGTGCTGCACGCCGTGGTCGATGAGCGCGCGCACGATCATCGCGGCGCCGGTCATCTGGTTCGGATCGTGGCTCTTGTCGGTCATGGCAGGCTCCGGATCGCTTCTGTCAGCGGCTTGTCGTCTTGGTCGGTCGGGTCTAGCGGATGGTTTCGGTCAGTGGCTCGGCTGGTCGGTTCGATGGCTTCCGGGCAATAAAAAAGGGCCCTGGAAGGCCCTGCGCACCGCTCGGAATTTGGATGGCCGCTAGCCATCCCCGGCGGTGCGCCTGGGTACGACGGCGATAAGGAGAATGGAAATAAAGTTGCGCATGATGCCGAGCGAGCTTCCCAAAGGTTGCGCGAAACATAGCCAGCCATGCCCCAATGTCAAGGCAAAGCCAGCCTGCACGCGCGATTTTGTCAGGTTAACGCGGAATTCGCCGTTCGGCGAGCGGTAATTTGGCCACCCCGGGCGTTCCGCGGGAGTGCCCGCGACGGGTCAATCCCAAGGATTGATCAACGAAAGCCCGAGCCCGGCGAAATCGCCGACATTTTGCGCGGGGCCGGACAAGCAAAGTGTCAGCTGGCAACGGCTACTCGGCCCAGCTTTCTCAATACTGGTTTTTGACATTATAAGCCATTGAAAAAACGCCGGATTTGAGAATCCTTGCGAAATCTCAGGCATTTAACTATACTAAAGGGCGTGACGCTGCACCAATGTGCAAGATTGGTACAGCGCCACGCCTATACTATGGTGGTTGCATTGCTCCCACCTCCTTCAAGTCCCGACGCCTTCCGTGGCTGCGCCGGGGTAGTTTCTGAGCTGGCGAAACCAACCCTGCCACCCTCATGGTGGCTGCCCCTTGCATCGGTGCACACGGCCTGAAAGCAAGAGGGATTCATGCGGCGGGCCCTCGGCCCGCCGTTCGTATTTAGTTATCTCGCTCCAGCTGAGTTATGGAGTAGCGGCGACGTCTCGGGGGCTGACCACCGCGCAAGCGTACGAAAAGTTTGCCCTCTTTGCTGAACCAGTGCTCCTTGGCAATGCAGCGGTATACGGTCGGCATGATCGCATTGCTGGGAACACCGGACCACCAGCGCTTTTCAACCCCCTCAAGAATTTCAGCTGAAGTCAAACCGCGCTTGCCCTGCTGTTCGGCGTCAAGCAGTAGCCGTGTCACCATTTCAGGAACGGTCGGGATGCCCTCGGGGCGAGGTGAACCCAGGCCCGGGGGCCTTCTCGGGAGAACAGATGCCTCCACGCTCCCGGAAGCCGACTCCGGATTGTCGTCCGCAGAACCGGCATCGGCAGTCGCAACCTGACTGGCATTTTCGTCTGCCCAGCGCGCTAGGACGCGCTCGACCATTGCCACTTCTTCTTCTTCCTTCGCCCGCTTGGCGGCCAAGGCTTCCAGCCGAGCGCGCTCGGCCGCTTCTTTGGCGCGAAGCTCCTCAATCTTGGCCTTACGGGCCCGCAAGAGTTCTAGGGGATCAGTGACATTTGCCATGTTCACCTTATGGGCCTTCAGGCCAATGTGCGCAAGCCGATCCAATAGTCCAACGAAGTCTGACAGTGGATTAAACGTTCACGAGTCTGTGAAGACGGACGTGTTCCACGTTTTGGAGAGCCAATGCAGACCTTCCTCCAAGTCGACGCCGGGCCTGGACAGAGCGTAGAGCCAGCTGCCGAACGGCTGGGCATCGTCGAGCGCGGCGGTTTCATCTTGTGCGAGCCCTTTCAGCGCTTCCAAGAGAAACGTTTCGAGGCTGTGACCGTGACGTTGCGCTCGACGCCGCAGCAATTCCATCGTTCGGTCGTCCACGTCGCCGATGAGAATATCTGCCATCTCACGTCTCCCCGCGTTGGTGCTTTCCCGTTCACCAGTTCGCCACCCACGCCCGCGCCTGCTCCGGCGTCATCCACCCGAACTCCGGTAGCTGATGCCGAAACCAGGTGAACTGCCGCTTGGCGTAATGGCGGGTGTCGGCCTTGCCGATGACGGCCGCCTCCTCCCGCGTGATCTCCCCGCGGAGATAACGGATCAGCGCCGGCACGCCGTGCGCCTTCATGGCCGGGAGCAGCGGATCGAGCCCGCGGGCCGCCAGCTGTTCAACCTCCTCCGGCGCGCCGCGATCCAGCATCAGATCGAACCTCGCGTCGATCCGCGCATAGAGCGTCTCGCGCTCCGGCGCGATGAACAGCGCCCGATAGCTGCCCGCCGGCAGCAGCGGCGGGGTGGTCTCGGCATGCCACTCGGCCAATGGCCGACCGGTGGCTTCGATCACCTCCAGCGCGCGGGCGACGCGGGTGCGGTCGCGCACGTTCAGCCGCGCGCCCGCCGCCGGATCGCGCCGCGCCAGCTCGGCATGCAGCGCCTCGACCCCGTCGCGGTCGAGCCGCAGGCGCACCGCGTCTCGGACGTCGTCAGGGACGGGCGGGACCGCCGCCAATCCCCGTGTCAGCGCTTTGAAGTACAGCCCGGTGCCGCCGATGAAAATCGGCAGCCGCCCGGCCGCGTGCACCTCGGCAAGAACGACCGCGGCATCCTGGACATAGTGGCCGGCCGAGTAGTTCACGGCTGCGTCGACATGGCCGTAGAGCCGGTGCGGCACATCAGCCTCGTCGTCAGGTGTTGGCCGCGCCGTCAGGATTCTCAGGTCACGGTAAACCTGCATGGAATCGGTGTTGATGACGACCCCGCCCGCTTTTTGCGCAAGTTCCACCGCCAGCGCCGACTTGCCGCTGGCGGTCGGCCCTGCGATAAGCACGGCTTTGTTGATCCCTGGCAAAGTCACCTGATGTCTCTCGTCGCCACCTTCATCTGCAATCCCGCCGATCCCGCGCTTGATACCACGATCGTGGAGGCCTTCCTGGCCGTGCTGCCCTCGCCGGGCACGCCGCGCTGGCTGTTCGACGAGGTCGCGATCGACATCCCCTTCGCCCACGACGGCGAGGTCCACAAGCTCGAGGCGCGCCTGCGCGACCTGCGCGGCGACATGCCGATCGACATCGTCGTGCAGCCCGAAGCCGTCCGGCGCAAGAAGCTTTTTCTCGCCGACATGGATAGCACCATGATCGGCCAGGAATGCATCGACGAGCTCGCCGACTTCGCCGGGCTGAAGCCGCGTGTCGCCGCCATTACCGAGCGCGCCATGCGCGGCGAGATCGCGTTCGAGCCGGCGTTGCGCGAACGCGTCGCATTGCTGAAGGACCTGCCGGTGAGCGTCGTCGACGAGGTCCTGACCAAACGCATCAAGCTGACGCCGGGCGGCCGTCATCTGGTGATGACCATGCGCGCACACGGCGCCTATACCTGCCTGATCTCCGGCGGCTTCACGCTGTTCACCAGCGCCATCGCGGCCAAGATCGGCTTCCAGGAGAACCGCGCCAATGAGCTCGTCATCGATGGCGGCAAGCTCACCGGCGAGGTGCGCGAGCCGATCATCGGCCGCGACGCCAAGCTCGCCACCCTGATCGAGCTGCGCGAGTCGTTCGATCTCGACGAGATCGACACCCTGGCGGTCGGCGACGGCGCCAACGACCTCGGCATGATCGAGGCGGCCGGCCTCGGCGTCGCCTATCACGCCAAGCCCGCGGTCTCGGCCGCCGCCTCGGCCCGCATCGACCACGGCGACCTCACCGCCCTGCTCTATGCGCAAGGCTACACGCGCGATCAGTTCGTCGACTGACGAGGCCGCCGTCGCGGCGCGGATGTCAAACGACGCGTGCAAACGAAGCGCAAATACAGCGCCCTCTTCCCTTGTTGTGAGAGAGGACGCATTCATGGGCAGCCGCCAGGCCGTCATTGCGAGCGCAGCGGCGCAGCGAAGCAATCCAGAGTCGGACGCAAGGCTCTGGATTGCGTCAGCGCTTCGCGATCAGCGCGGCCTGCTGCGCGTGACATCTGATCAAAGTTTTGCGAATGCTCGGCGATCGCAATCGGACGCCGTATACGAATCGCCACCGCAAGCAAAGCCGTTACGAAAAGCCTGATCAGCACATAATTAGGATTTTATTTCAATCCAATGCACTCGCACGTAACTTCATTCCAATCTCATCTCAGATCGCAGATCAGATCATTCGCCCTCCGCATCAAGGCGGGGCGCGCAGTGTCGTTTTAACCGCATCACCAATCGATGAATTGTCAAATCATGCTGCAGCGCATATAAAGCTGACAAGGCTAGGGAGTGTCCAAGGAAACGAAAGCGATTGCACGCGATGCAATCGATCATCGTCACAAAAGGACCTCCCGATGACCATCAAGCACATCATTCCCGGCTCTCTTCTTGCCCTCGCGCTGCTGACCGGCGCGGCTGTCGCCGGTGAGCTGCCGAGCTACGAAGTCGGCGCGCTGCCGGCCACCCCGCACCAGCTTTCTGTCGTCGGTGCATCCGCCGCGCAGCAGACCATCGCCGCGGACAGCGCCGCCTCCCCGCACCAGCTCGCCGTGCTCGCCCAGCACCGTCGCAGCGCCGCTCTCGTCGCTCCGACCACCGTGGGCAGCGCTCGCAACTGAGCGACGCGAGCAACCCATCGTCACATAGGCAGCGCGCGTCTCGCTCGGCGAGGCCGCGCTCCCTATCCGAGAAAACGCGTGGCGTCGCGCGTGGTGAAGATCCTGGACATCCGCTCCGCGGACAGCCCAGACGCCCGGCCCGCTGCACCTTTGGGTCTTCGAGGCCAACATCGCCGCTCTCCGCTTTCATGCCCCGCTCGGCGGCCGCGTCGTCGAGACCAGTCGCACGGACATTCCGGCCGCCGGCGGCAAGACCATCCTGCGCGTGCATTGGCCTGACGCCAAGCAGCTCGCCTAATTTCCCAACCTGGATCTCGCAGGGCGTCGCCGCGCGGGCCATGCATCACCAGCCATTGTCAGCCTGACGCCGCGCGCCGCGCCGATTGCCGGTCAAACCGGACATCCATAACCATTATATGCGCTATTGCGCAAATACGAAAATACGCATATATCGCCGCCATGTCCGATCCTGTCCCGCTGCTCGCCGCTCTGGCCGAGCCGACCCGTCTCGCCGCCCTGCGCATCCTTTGGGACGGCGGCGAGCATTGCGTCTGCGAGCTCATGCGGCAGCTCCGAGCAAGCGCATCGCGCATGAGCCGGCACATGTCCGCCCTCAAGGCCGCCGGTCTCGTCATCGACCGGCGTGACGCCCAGTGGGTCCGGTATCGGCTGAGCCCTGACCTGACGCCCGATCGCCGCGCCATCCTCGACGCCGTCATGGCGGCCATGCCTGAGCCGAACAGGAGCGCAGCATGAAAACCGAAGCTTCGACCTATCCTGACGGGTCGGCATCGGCTGCGATCTGGATCATGGCGACGGCAACTGCCGTCGCGATGTGGTTTGCGATCTACTGGCAGCTTGAGGCGCTCTCGGCATGGCTGGTGTCGTTGCTGCCGGTGCCCCGCGGCAGCCATCTGGAACAAGCCACGCGCTTCTTCGTGTTCGACGCGCCCAAGGTGCTGATGCTGATGACGCTGGTCGTATTCGGCATGGGCGTCGTGCGCAGCTTCTTTTCAGCCGAGCGAACCCGCGCATTGCTCGCCGGCAAGCGCGAGGGCCTCGGCAACGTCGCGGCTGCGATCCTCGGCGTATTCACTCCCTTCTGCTCGTGCTCGGCGGTGCCGCTCTTCGTCGGCTTCGTCTCGGCGAGCGTCCCACTCGGCGTGACCTTCTCGTTCCTGATTGCGGCGCCAATGGTGAACGAGGTCGCGCTCGGCCTGCTGTTCGCGCTGGTCGGCTGGAGGATCGCCGCGATCTATCTGGCCTTCGGCCTGGCGGTCGCGATCGTGGCGGGATGGATCATCGGACGACTGCATCTCGAAGGCTGGCTCGAGCAATGGGTTCGCGACGTGCGCGCAGGACAGGCGGAGCTGCAGCCCGATTCACAGACCGTCGCCGATCGGATCCGGGCCGGGATCGACGCGGTGCGCGACATCGTCGGCCGCGTCTGGGCCTGGATCATCATCGGCATTGCGGCGGGCGCATTCATTCACGGCTATGTCCCGAACGACCTGCTCGCCTCGATCATGGGCAAGGACCAATGGTGGTCCGTGCCGGCCGTGGTGCTGATCGGCGTGCCGATGTACGCCAACGCTGCGGGCATCATTCCCGTCGTCGAGGCGCTGCTCGGCAAGGGCGCGGCGCTCGGAACGGTGCTCGCCTTCATGATGAGCGTCATCGCGCTTTCGTTTCCCGAGATGCTCATTCTGCGCAAGGTGCTGACGCTCCGGCTGATCGCTGTCTTCGCGGGCGTCGTCGCCGCCGGCATCGTCGCCGTCGGCTATCTCTTCAACGCCCTGTTCTGATGAAAGGACAAGCCCCATGAAGAACGTCAAAATTCTCGGCTCCGGCTGCAAGCGCTGTGTTCAGACCGCAGCAATGGCCTCCTCGGAAGCAAGCAAGCTCGGCATCGAGATCGAGCTGGAAAAGATCACGGACTTCGCCGACATTGCCCGGTTCGGCATCGCCTCGACGCCGGGCGTGGTGATCGACGGCAAGGTCGTCCATGCGGGCGGCCTGCCGAAGCCAGAAGACATGGCGAAATGGCTGTCAGCGTGATGGTGTTGCGTCCGCTGCTCACAGCGGTCCTCCTGCTCGGCCCGGCTGTCGTGGCGCGCGCCGACGACCCCACGTGGACGCGCCGGATCATCGCGCCGGACACGGCGCTCAAGGCGGCACAGGCGGCGCTCGCGGAGTGCCGCAAACGCGGTTGGCAGGCTGCCGTGACCGTGAGCGATCCGTCGGGGCTCGCGCTGGTCACCCTGCGCGACCGTTTCGCCGGCTGGCATACCCTTGAGGCCGCGACGGGCAAGGCGAGGACAGCCGCGAGCTGGCGCGAGGCGACGAGCACGCTCGCAGCCCGGCTGGCACGACCGGACGCCGCGGAGCGGGCCATCGTCAATGTTCCCGGCGTTGTCATGGTCGGCGGCGGCATGCCAATAGAGGCCGCTGGCCAGCAGGTCGGAGCGATCGGCGTATCCGGCGCGCCCGGAGGCGACAACGACGACATCTGCGCGAAGGCCGGCATCGAAGCGGTCGCTGCGGACATCGCGTTCTGAGCGCTTGTACCGGCGGATCTCGAACGAGGACGGCCAACGCCGATCATTTTGCCGGAGGATACCGCGTTGTCTGACACGATGCCTCAATTGGACGAAACCTCATTCCGTGCCATCGACCGCGCGAAGCTGCTGGAGCCTGCGCTCTCCTCCCACCCTCCGCGAATCCTGTTGCTCTACGGATCGCTCCGGCAACGCTCGTTCAGCCGGCTGCTGACCGAGGAAGCGGCGCGCATTCTCGTGCGCTTCGGCGCGGAGACACGGACTTTCGATCCGCGCGGCTTGCCGCTGGTCGACGACGCCGAACCGGATCATCCGAAGGTCCGCGAGCTGCGCGATCTCGTGACCTGGTGCGAAGGCATGGTGTGGTGCTCGCCGGAGCGGCACGGCGCGATGACCGGCGTGATGAAGACCCAGATCGACTGGATCCCACTGTCGCTCGGGGCCGTCCGGCCGACGCAGGGCAAGACGTTGGCCGTGATGCAGGTCAGCGGCGGCTCGCAGTCGTTCAACGCGGTCAATCAGCTTCGGGTGCTCGGCCGCTGGATGCGGCTGATCACCATCCCGAACCAGTCATCGGTGCCAAAGGCGTTCGCGGAGTTCGACGACACCGATCGCATGAAGCCGTCGTCCTACTACGACCGCGTCGTGGACGTCATGGAGGAGCTCGTCAAGTTCACGCTGCTGACGCGCGACCGGGCGGACTATCTGGTCGACCGCTATTCCGAGCGCAAGGAAAGTGCCGAGGAATTGTCGAAGCGGGTCAACCAGCGGTCGCTGTGAGACTCCGGCCGCGCGCTCCACCCTGCGCCGGAACGTCGTCGCCGGCCAGCCGGGGGCGGGGCAATGGCTTCTGAAAAAAATAATATTCTTGCGCTTTATCTGAAATCATGATTGTCTATGCGCATCCCGCCTCACCGCAGAGGGGCGTAGCGCGCGATCGTCACGACACGCGAGGTGGGGATGCGATGGCCGCGTTGTTGCCGCAGCGTGTCTTCGGGCACGCCGACGAACGGCGATGCGCGGACGTGAAGTCGCAGCGTCCTGATACCCCGATGCTGGTATCACGCGCAGTGCGCGCAAGCGCATTGTCGCAATGGTGGCCAACAAGCCCGGCGCACCAGGGAGACTGCGTATAAGCGTGAAGACCGTCGCGCAGGGAATGCCGGTTGAATCGGCTTTGCCTGTGGTACCTGCCGCCTGCATTTTTTCCGCAGGCGGGCCATGGGTGAGGCCTTCACCCGGCATTCCCTGCGCCCTCTGCATTTCGAGAGGGACGAACTGATTGCAGACCTCGGGCGCGATGCGCCGCGAGACTGCAAAGCTATGTCGATCGCTGTTTGAGCCGTGAATTCGCCTTGCGAACCGTCGTCGTCCCGGACAAGCCACGGCGCGCGCCAGCGCGTCGGGGCGCCGATCCGGGACCCCTACGCCGCGGCCGTCGCGACGAGCAAACGGCCAATGATCAGCCCGCCCCAAACTGCTCCCTGGGGCTATGGGTCCCGGCTCAAGGCCGGGACGACAGCGGAGTGTGTGGCTGCCGTAGGGTGGGCAAAGCGGCCGTCCGCAGGGCGGCAGCGTGCCCACCGTCGTGCAGCGAACGCAGAAGCCACATGGTGGGCACGGCGCGCGAGGGAGCGTCGCACCAAGCGTAGGTCACGGTGCGCCTTTGCCCACCCTACGCACCGTGCCCCGCGATGTGGAGGCGTGGACTCCTGCCCTACTGCAAACTCAACGCCACGAAGCGCAGCTCGCCGTCGGCGTTGGAGACGAGCAGCAGCACCGACTTCTTGCCGTCCTTCTTGAGCTGGTCGACGCGCTTCTTGATGTCGACGCCCGAGGTCACCGCCTCCTGGGCGACCTCGACGATGACGTCGCCGGCCGACAGCCGCTTCTCGGCGGCATCGGAGGCCTGGTCAACGCCGGTGACGACGACGCCCTTGACGCTGTCCTTGATCTTGTAGCGGGCGCGCAGGTCCTTCGACAACGCGGCGAGATCGAGCCCGAGCGCCTTCTGGGTCACCGGCTTCTCGGCCGGCTCGTCCTTCTTGATCGCCGCCTGCTGCACCTTCTCGGTATCCTCGAGCCGACCGAGCTTGACCTTGAGCGTCTGCTCCTGGCCCTTGCGGATGACGATGACGTCGACCTCCTTGCCGACGGCGGTGTCGGCGACGATGCGCGACAGGTCCTTCGGCTCCTTGATGTCATGGCCGTCGAACTTGACGACGACGTCGCCCGGCTCGATGCCAGCCGGCTTGGCCGGTCCCTTGTCGTCGACGCCGGCGACCAGCGCGCCGCGCGCCGGCTTGATGTTGAGGCTTTCCGCGATCTCGTCGGTGACGCCCTGGATGCGTACGCCGAGCCAGCCGCGGCGCAGCTCGCCGAACTGGCGCAGCTGGTCGACGACGCCGGCCACGGTCTTCGACGGCACCGCGAAGCCGATGCCGATCGAGCCGCCCGACGGCGAGATGATCAGCGTGTTGACGCCGATGACCTCGCCCTCGAGGTTGAACAGCGGGCCGCCGGAATTGCCGCGGTTGATGGCGGCGTCGGTCTGGATGTAGCTGTCATAGGGTCCCGACGAGATGTCGCGGTTCTTGGCCGAGACGATGCCGGCGGTGACGGTGCCACCGAGGCTGAACGGGTTGCCGATCGCGACCACCCAATCGCCCAGCCGGAGCTTGTCGGAGTCGCCGAACTTGACGACGGTCAGCGGCCGCGGCGGCTTGAACTTGAGCACCGCAAGGTCGGTCTTCTTGTCGACGCCGACGAGCTCGGCCTTGATCTTGGTGCCGTCGTTGAGGATCACGTTGATCTCATCGGCATCGGCAATGACGTGGTTGTTGGTGACGACAACGCCCGAGTCGTCGACGATGAAGCCCGAGCCCAGCGAGTTGGTGCGGCGCGGCGAGTTGTCGGCACCGCCCCGGCCGCCCGGACCGCCGCGGCGGTTCTTGAAGAAGTCGTCGAAGAACTCCTCGAACGGCGAGCCCGGCGGCACCTGCGGATTGGCGTTCCGCCCCTCGGACGAGCCGCCCTTGGGCTCGACAGTCTGCGAGGTCGAGATGTTGACGACGGCGTCGATCACCTTTTCGGCGACATCGGCGATCCCCTCCGGCCCCCGCGCCGAGGCCGGGGCCGGCGCGAGCGCCCAGCCCGCGGCAAGAACCGCCGCGGTCAGGATCGGGCGCAGTCGACGGCTGAAAGCAAGGGTTGCGGTCATCGGGCGGATCTCCAGAAAAGTCGGCAAATTCAACCGTTACAGTGCGCCGGAACCGGCGGGGGACGCAAGCACGCCGGATCGGACCGCGGATTCATCATTGAGGGCGACCTAATACGGCAAAATGGCGCAGCCATCGCCTCACAATGGCGTTGGCCGGCCGGCGGACCGTCGTTTGCCGCGGCCGCCCCTCGTTCGGCGAACGCGCAAACGCACAACAATCCGCCGCTCAGATCGGTCGCCGGATCACCCAGATCAGGACCAAACCGGCCACCGCGGAGCCGATGCCGACCGCGCGCAGCACGTTGTCGGGCGTGGTCATCGCGGTCTTCATGGCCCGCCGCATCCACTCCGGACTGGCCGCGAACATCAGGCCTTCGAGCACGAACAGGATACCTAATCCGATGAGGAAATCGGAAAACGCAATGGACCTCATCCGACCCGGACCTCCCGTTCGACCTTCTTGACATGTAACGGGGCGAAGCAACGGCTTCGCCCCGTCCATGTCAACTCCTATTCGCCCGGATCAACCGCCCTGGGCATCAGGCAGGTGCCATCAGGGCTTGGGCGCCGGCACCGCGACGGCCGCGGTCGAGCCGGCGGTGGACGACGTCTCCGCCGCCGGCTTCCCCGAGGGGTTGGCGAAGTAGCGGAAGAACTCCGAATCGGGCCGCAGCAGGAAGCGGGTGTCGCCGGATTTCAGGCCGTTCTCATACGCCGTCATCGAGCGATAGAAGGCGAAGAAGTCGCGGTCCTTGCTGTAGGCCTCGGCGAACAGCCGGTTGCGTTCGGCATCGCCGGCGCCGCGGGTCTGCTCCGCCTGCGAGTTGGCCTCGGCGACGATCACGGTGGCCTCGCGATCGGCCTTGGACCTGATCTCCTGGGCCTTCTGGCCGCCGAACGCCCGGAACTCCTCGGCCTCGCGCTGCCGCTCGGTCTTCATCCGATTGTACACCGCCTGGCTGTTGGCCTCCGGCAGGTCGGCGCGGCGGATGCGGACGTCCACCACCTGGATGCCATAGGCGTCGGCCTCCTTGTCGAGCTGATCGCGGATCTTGCGCATCAGGCCCTCGCGCTCGTCGCGCACGACTTGCGTGAAGGTGACCTCGCCGAGCACGCGGCGCAACGAGGCGTTGAGCAGCGTGCCGAGCTGGACGTTGGCGGTCTGGATTGAGCCGACGCTCTGGTAGAATTGCAGCGCGTTCTTGATCTTGTAGCGCGCGAAGGCGTCGACGACGAGCCGCTTCTGGTCGAAGGCGATCACTTCCTGCGAGGGGTTCTCGAGGTCGAGGATGCGCTTGTCGATCGAGATCACGTTGTCGATGAACGGCGCCTTGAAGTTCAGGCCAGGCTCGGTGACGACGTCGACCGGCTTGCCGAACCGCACGACCAGCGCCTGCTCGGTCTGCTGCACGGTGAACAGCGAGCTGTAGCCGATGACGACGAGCACGAGCACGGCGACGAGCGCGACGATGCCTGCAACGGGGGACCTCATCGGACGCCTCCCTGCTGAGCCGCCGGCGCCGTACGGCGCGGCAGGAGATCGCCGAGCGGCAGCAGCGGCACGGGGCCGCCGGAGGCACCGCTGTCGAGCACGAGCTTCTCCGAGCCGCCGAGCACGCGCTCCATGGTCTCGAGATAGATCCGTTCGCGGGTCACGTCGGGCGCCTTCTTGTACTCGTCATAGACCTTGAGGAAGCGCGCGCTCTGGCCCTTGGCCTCGGCGATCGCCTGCTCCTTGTAGCCTTCGGCGACCTGCAGGATCTGCGCGGCGCGACCGCGCGCATCCGGCACGACCTTGTTGGCGTAGGTCTGGGCTTCGTTCTGGAGACGCTCGAGGTCGGCACGCGCCGCCTGGACGTCGCGGAACGCCTCGATCACCTGGGCCGGCGGATCGACCTTCTGCATCTGCACCTGGGTGATCTGGATGCCGGAGCCGTAGTTGTCGAGCGTCTTCTGCATCAGCTCCTGCACGTTCTGCTCGATCACGGTGCGGGCGCCGGTGAGAATCGGCTGGATGTTCGACCGGCCGATCACCTCACGCATCGCGCTCTCGGCCACCGCCTTCACGGTGCCCTCGGGGTTCTGGATGTTGAACAGGAAGTCGGCGGCGCCCTTCGGCTTGATGCGCCAGAGAACGGTGACGTCGACGTCGACGATGTTCTCGTCGCCGGTCAGCATCAGGCTTTCCTCGGGGACATCGCGACCGCCGCGGCCGCGCCGGCCGGGATCGTCATTGGCGGTGATGCCGATCGAGATCGAGTTGACGCGCAGCGCCTTGGGCAGCAGCACGGTCTCGATCGGATAAGGCAGGTGATAGCGCAGGCCCGGCTGCTCATCGCGGACATATTTGCCGAAGCGGAGCACAACGCCGAGCTCCTCGGACTGCACGCGGTAGATGCCGGAGGCGAGCCAGATGATGATGGCGCCGAGCACGATCAGCAGGACGCCGGCGGTGCCGAAGCCGCCACCGGGGATGAACTGCTGCAGCCGGTCCTGGCCGCGCCGCAGAAGATCTTCCAGGTCGGGCGGCCTTGGACCGACCGGTTGCGGTCCCGAGCCCCAGGGCCCCTTCGGACCCTGACCCCACGGGCCTCCGCCCTGATTCTTCCACGCCATCGATCGATCTCCTCCGAGAGGCTGAGTGTGCACCAACGCCGGCCCCGACGGTCGCCGGGTTATAAGGGACGGCCCCGCCCCTTACAACGTAGCGCTCCAGCTAAGCCCGAACCGGGTTTTGTCAATGTAAACAGGGCCGGAAGCGCCGGTTTGCCGCGGCCTCAAATCCGCCACGCGGCCAAACAACGCGACTTCATCATTAACGGACGGTCTTGAACGGCCGTCGCGCCGGTCCCACTGGCAAACGCTCACCGCCGCCGGCGATAGGTGACGTAGGAGAATTCGGCCTGATCGTCAGGCCCCGAGGCATGGCGCTCCCGCGCCACCTCCTCCCATTGGGCCGGGTCGATCGCCGGAAACACGGTATCGCCAAGCGGGCTCGCATGCACCTCGGTGATCTCCAACCGGTCGGCGATCGGCATCGTCGCAGCAAAGAGCTCGGTGCCTCCGATGACCGCGATCTCCGCGGCTGAACGCCGCAGCGCATCACCACGCGCGATGCCGAGCGCTTCATCAACGGTATGGGTCACGATCGCGCCCGGCGCGCGAAACTCGGAATCGCGGGTGACGACGATGTTGGTGCGGCCCGGCAGCGGCCGGCGCGGAAACGAGATGAAGGTCTTGCGGCCCATCACGATCGGGCGCCCCATGGTCATCGCCTTGAAGCGCTGCATGTCACTCTTCTGCCGCCACGGGATCGCACCGGCGGCGCCGATGATGCCGTTGTCGGCGACTGCGACGATCAGCACGATCTCGATCACGGCGCCCTCTCCGCGAGCTGAGCGAGCGCCTCGCCCATGACCTTGCAGAGCTTCCAGTCGTCCATCAGCTCGGCGCCGAGCGACTTGTAGAAGGTGATCGACGGCGCGTTCCAGTCGAGCACCGACCATTGCAGCCGCGCCCAGTTGCGCTCGACACAGGTGCGGGCGAGATGGCCGAGCAGCGCCTGGCCGATGCCGTTGCGGCGGAACGCGGGGCGGACGAACAGGTCCTCGAGATAGATGCCGGGCTTTCCGGCGAAGGTGGAGAAATTGACGAACCAGACCGCAAAGCCCGCGACCTCGCCGTTCCACTCGGCGATGTCGCAGAACAGCGTGGGATGCGCGCAGAACAGCGCCGCGGCGATGTCCGCCTCGCTGGCTGAAACCTCGTGCGAGAGCTTCTCGTAGTCGGCGAGCTCCCGGATCAGCGCGAACACGCTTCCGATGTCGTCAGGCCGGGCGCTGCGGATCGACAGTGGCATGCGTCAGACCGCGACCTCGGCCTTGATATGCGGATGCGGATCGTAGCCGGCGAGCGCGAAGTCCTCGTAGCGGAAGCCGAAGATGTCCGTGACGTCCGGATTGAGCGTCATGGTTGGCAGCGGACGGGGCGCGCGAGTGAGTTGCAGCCGCGCCTGCTCGATGTGGTTGGAATAGAGATGCACGTCGCCGAAGGAGTGCACGAATTCGCCGGGCTTCAATCCCGTCACCTGCGCCACCATCATCGTCAGCAACGCGTAGGAGGCGATGTTGAAGGGCACGCCGAGGAACACGTCGGCCGAGCGCTGATAGAGCTGGCACGACAATTTGCCGTTCACGACGTAGAACTGGAACAGGCAGTGGCAGGGCGGCAGCGCCATCTTCTCGACATCGGCCGGGTTCCAGGCGGTCACGATCAGCCGGCGCGAATCCGGGTTGCGCCTGATCATATCGATCACGCCCGCGATCTGGTCGATATGGCCGCCGTCCGGCGTCGGCCAGGAGCGCCACTGATAGCCGTAGACGGGGCCGAGATCGCCATTGGCATCGGCCCATTCGTCCCAGATCGTGACGCCGTTGTCGTGAAGGTATTTGATGTTGGTGTCGCCCTTCAGGAACCACAGCAGCTCGTGCACGATCGCCTTCAGCGGCAGCCGCTTGGTGGTCACCAGCGGAAAGCCGGCCGCAAGGTTGAAGCGCATCTGGTGGCCGAACACCGACAGCGTGCCGGTGCCGGTGCGGTCGTGTTTCTCGGCACCGTCGGACAGGATGCGTTCGAGCAGGTCGTGATACTGGTGCATGGTGCGCGCTGGCGGCCTTTCGCAGAAGGCGGCGAATTTAACGGCAGGAATCGCCCGGCCCTAGCCTCGACTCGGCCCGGTCACCAATTATACCCCGAAAATTGTCGGCCGCCGCCGCAAATGACGCAAATGAGAAGGGCGGAACCGTCCGTTTCGCCCTGCCCCTTCCGCCTCGATGGTCGTCTCGCGCTAGCTCGCCGGCTTGAGCACCGCGGTCCATTTGATGATTTCCGCCTTCACCAGCGCCGCCAGCGCTTCCGGCGTGCGGTCCGCAGCACCGGGAATGACGCTATCGAACTCAAGCAGGCGCTTGCGGACGCCCTCGTCGTCGAGCGCCTGGGCAGCGGCGGCGTTGAGCTGGCCCGCGAGGTCAGCCTTCGCTTTCCACGAAAACCTCGTCGCGCTTGCGGCGCAGCGTCGGCAGCACCGCCAGCACCAGCAGTCCCGCGGCAATCGCGAGCAGCACGGCGGACAGTGGCCGCGTCAGGAACACCGACCAGTCGCCGCGCGAGATCAACAGCGCGCGGCGCAGGTTCTCCTCCATCAGCGGCCCCAGTACCATGCCGAGCAGCAGCGGCGCCGGCTCGAAATCATGCTTGATCAGCCAGTAGCCGACGAGGCCGAACGCGCCCGCCAGGACGACGTCGACCGGCGCGTTGTTGACGGAGTAGATCCCGATCGCGCAGAAGATCACGATCGACGGGAACATCAGCCGGTATGGCACGCGCAGCAGCCGCACCCAGATGCCGACCAGCGGCAGGTTGATGATGATCAGCATGAGATTGCCGATCCACATCGAGGCGATCATGCCCCAGACCAGATCAGGCTGCTTCTGCATCACCTGCGGGCCCGGCACGATGCCGTGGATGGTCATCGCGCCGACCATCAGCGCCATGACCGCATTCGGCGGAATGCCGAGCGTCAGCAGTGGAATGAAGGAGGTCTGGGCCGCCGCATTGTTGGCGCTCTCCGGCGCCGCGACGCCCTCGATCGCACCGCGACCGAACC
The DNA here is from genome assembly GCF_032484535.1 of Bradyrhizobium sp. SZCCHNS3016. Taxonomy (NCBI): domain Bacteria; kingdom Pseudomonadati; phylum Pseudomonadota; class Alphaproteobacteria; order Hyphomicrobiales; family Nitrobacteraceae; genus Bradyrhizobium; species Bradyrhizobium sp. SZCCHNS3016. Next base: position 493,762 of record NZ_JAUETE010000001.1, on the reverse strand, counting down.
GCGACGGATCTCGCGCGAGCTTCTTCTCCAGCGTATAGGCCGCGAACGAGGCGATCACCGCACCGCCGCCCGGCAGGATGCCGAGGATCGAGCCGAGCACCGTGCCGCGCAGGATCGCCGGCGTGGAGTCTTTCAGATCCTTTCGGGTCGGCATCAGGCCGGTGATCTTCTTCTGCACGAGGTCGCGGTCCATCTCCGCGCCGGCATCGAGATTGCGGATGATCTCGGCAAAGCCGAACACGCCCATCGCGACGGTGGCAAAGCCCAGGCCGTCGGCGAGCTCGGGAATATTGAAGGCCATGCGCGAGACGCCGGTCTCGATGTCCGAGCCGACCATCGACAGCAGCAGGCCGAGCACGATCATTGCGATCGCCTTCAGCACCGAGCCCTTCGCCAGCACGACTGCGAAGATCAGGCCCAGCACCATCAGCGAGAAATACTCGGCTGGGCCGAACGCCAGCGCGAGCTTGGTCAACGGCGCGCCGAGGATCGCAATCAGCACGGTGGCAACGCAGCCGGCGAAGAATGAGCCGATCGCGGCAATCGCCAGCGCCGGACCGGCACGGCCCTGCTTCGCCATCTGGAAGCCGTCGAGCGCGGTTACCACCGACGTCGCCTCGCCAGGAATGTTCACCAGGATCGACGTGGTCGAGCCGCCATACTGCGCGCCGTAATAGATGCCGGCCAGCATGATCAGCGCGCCGACCGGCGGCAGGCCGAAGGTGATCGGCAGCAACATCGCGACGGTGGCGATGGTCCCGATGCCCGGGAGAACGCCGACCAGCGTGCCGACCAGCGCGCCGATCAGGCACATCAGCAGATTGATTGGCGACAACGCGACGGCGAAACCGTGGGCGAGATTAGCAAACAGATCCATCACGCCCTCACTGCAAAAGGAAACGCGGCAACAGCGGCATCGGCAACCCCAGCACGTAGGGGAACAGCAGCGCGCAGCCACCGGTCAGGCAGATGCCGACGATCAGGGCCTCGCGCCAGCGCGTCTCGGGGCTGCCGATCGCCGCGATCAGGAAGCTTGCAAGCCCCGTGACCAATAGTCCGAGCGGGCGAATGGAGACGGCGAAGGTCAGGATCGCGAGCGAGACGAACAGCGGTCCGCGCCAGTGATAGGTCGCAAGCTGCGCGCCTTCACTCACGACGCCGATCACGGCCACGGCAGCTCCGAGCCCCAGCAGCAGCAGACCGAACATCCGCGGCGCAGTTCCGGCACCGAACGAGAAGCCGCGCATGCCCTGCAGATCGCTGGAGGCCCACAACGCGAACAGCGCGATCGCCATCAGCACGACACCACCGAAATAGTCCTGCGGCGCGCGTGGACGTACCATGAATGTGAACACCGCGACCGCGATCAGCGGATAGGTGTAGATGAGAGCCAGCAGAACATCGGAAGACAGCGATGTCTTGCCGCTTGCGGCATATTGCTGCGCCAGGCTCGGGATCGCAATTGACAAGGCCGACGCATGGGCCGCAATGACCTGCAGCGGACCGCGTCCGGATAGTGGCGCCACGAGACCCGCCAAGGCGATCAGCAGTTCGATGATCTGTGGCGCGAAGGCAAGGACCAGAATGATCGATGCGCCGGTCGCGCTGCGGGCAGCCGGCATGCCCGCCGTTTCGCCCGACAATTGGCCCGTGGTCTCGGCCATGCCTCGCCCTCCCCGATCGGCCTTGATGGCCGGCACTGTTTTCGTTCGGCGGCCCGGAGCAAACCGGTCGCGCTTCTATTTTGCCTAGCGACTTTCCCTAGAGAAGGCCAGCAAAACCAAGACAGCCGCCCGCGGCGAGCAGCCAGAGCGGATTGAGTCGCGTCATAGATGCAACGACTGCGGCAAGGACCGTCAGCGCGAACGCCCGCCACGTCTGGTCGGAAGCCTGACCGAGAATCCATGCGCTCGCCGCCATCAAGCCGATCGACAGCGGCACCAGCGTCGCCTGCAGCATGGCGGGCCAGCGCGCATCCCGCGCATTCGAGAGCCAGCGGCTGACAAAATAGGAGAGCACGGCGGTGGGACCGCACATCGCGATCGTCGCGACCGCCGCACCTGCCACGCCTGCGACCGAATAGCCGATCAGGGTGACGATCAGAACGTTGGGCCCGGGCGACAATTGCGAGAGTGCGAACAGATCGGCGAACTGTTTGTCCGTCATCCAGTGCCGGGCCTCGACTGCAACACGTTGCAGTTCGGGAATCGCCGCCACTGCGCCGCCAACCGCAAACAGCGAGATCAACGCAAAGGTCCAGAACAGCTGGAACAGCGGATTGTCGTCCCCGCTCATCGTGCCCGCCGCGTCTTGGCATAGGTGACGGCAAGGCTGAGCGGCACGGCCACCAGCAGAACCTCCTGAAGCGGCAGGCGCGCCAGCCCGATCGCCACGAACACGCCGACCACGACGACGAGGCCCGCCACGTCGCTCTTCTTGAGGAGCGGCGAGATCATGCGAAACACCACCGACGCCAGCAAGCCCACGGCCACGCAGGACACGCCAGCAAGCCCCCGTCGCCACGTGTCGGCTTGTCCAAAATGACCGTAGATGGCGCCGAGAGAGGTGATCAGCAGCATCGGAGGCCCGAGCAGGCCGGCAAAGGCAGCGATTCCGCCCGGGACACCGCGCAACCGCGCGCCGAACACCACGGAGAAATTCACGATGTTGGGTCCGGGCAGGAAATGGCAGAGCGCGAAGGTCGCGTTGAACTCCTCCGCCGTCATCCAGCGATGCTCATCGACGATTGCACGCCTGGCAAACACCAGCACGCCCCCGAAGCCCGACAGCGACATTTTCGCGAATGCGAAGAAGAGCGTGCGAAGGTTGGGCGGGTGTTCGGCGATGCCGGCCGCGGGAGAGGCAACCCGCGCAACTTCGGAAGGCATGCCGCACTGTAGGAGGACAAAAACCAGAATGCCAAGGTTGAACCAGAGGGTTCCCGGCAGCCGCCCACATTTTTGTCGCGCGCCGCGGCGTTTCGGCCCTGTGCATCCGCCGGCCGGGGGCCTATATAGAACCTGCCGGCTTGCCGGCTATGGAAATAAATCGCCGTCGAAATAAACCATTCGGACCCGGGGGCGGTACCCGGCGCCTCCACCAAAGCCCACCGACAGATGGGTTTTGGCGGGGGCGAAATAGGATCGACGAGGGCGTAAAGGGCGAGCTTTTTCCCGGTATTGTTCCGCCGTTATCGGGCTACTGCAATAGTTGCCAACGACAACTTTGCTCCGGTTGCTCAGGCTGCGTAACGCAGTTTGAAAGACCACCTTAAAGTCCTAACGGGTTAAGCTCCGTTAGGCGGGGTTCGGAGGCACCTGGCAACAGAAGCCTCCACTTTCACGTTCCTCCGCTTTAACCTGTCTTCGCTTTAACTCATCTCCGCTTCAGGGCCGTGCTGTCCCCAGCTTTTTGGCGCGGCTTCGATTCATTCCTTCGTTGACCGGACTTCCGCCAGCTTCTACCCGTTCCCATATCTGGCGATCGACCGGCATGGCTGCTGACCTCAGCGCCGATGCCGGCTACGATGTGATTGACGCGAGTCGGGAATGCTGCTGCCTTGCCGGGCGCGGCGGCCCGAAGCGTCGGGCGCAGCCCTACACGACACAGGACCGATCATGGCGACGGATCATATTCGATACGATGTGCTGGCGCGCGACGCGTTGCGCGGGGTGCTGCGCCGGGTGCTGAGCGACGCTGCCGCCCATGGGCTCCCAGGCGAGCATCATTTCTTCATCACCTTCGTGTCCAAGGCCGAGGGCGTGAAGCTGTCGCCGCGGCTGCTGGCGCAATACCCGGAGGAGATGACGATCATCCTGCAACACCAGTTCTGGGATCTGGTGGTTTCGGAGGATCGGTTCGAAGTCGGCCTGTCGTTCGGCGGCATCCCTGAGCGCCTCGTGGTGCCGTTCCACGCCATCAAGAGCTTCTTCGATCCGTCGGTGCAATTCGGACTGCAGTTCGAGCCGTCGGAGGCGATTGCCGAGACGCCGGCTGCGCCGAAACTGCCGGCCGCCCCGGCGCCGTCGGCCCTTGCCGGTCCGTTGCCTGCGACGCCGGCCGAAGCCGGCGACGACAAGCCGCTCCCGCCGGCCACGCCAGGAGAAGGCGCCGAAGTCGTGCGTCTGGACCGTTTCCGCAAGAAGTAGGCGCATTCGCCCCCGCGCGGAACGACGGTGGGATCACTAGATTGAAGCATGCTCGAACCGGTCGACGCCGGTTCGCAACCAATGACGGGCATGCTTCATGGCACATTCAGCTAGTTCATCATCGCAGGGATCGACGCGCACGGAGACCGACAGCTTCGGCCCGATCGAGGTCGCCGCCGACCGCTATTGGGGCGCGCAGACCGAGCGCAGCCGGCAGAATTTCCGCATCGGCCACGACCGCATGCCGATCGGCATCGTGCGCGCGCTCGCGCTCGTGAAGATGGCTGCGGCGCAGACCAATCGCGAGCTCGGCCTGCTCGAGCCGCGCATGGCGGACGCCATCGTCCAAGCGGCGCAGGAGGTCATCGACGGCAAGCTCGACGACCACTTTCCGCTGGTCGTCTGGCAGACCGGCTCGGGCACCCAGAGCAACATGAACCTCAACGAGGTGATCGCCAATCGCGCCAGCGAACTGCTCGGGGGCGAACGCGGGACCAAGAAGCCCGTACATCCGAACGATCACGTCAACATGAGCCAGTCGTCCAACGACTCCTTCCCCACCGCGATGCACATCGCCGCGGCACGGGCGATCTCGGGCCATCTGGTGCCGGCGTTGTCGGAGCTGCTGGCGGCGTTGCGCGCCAAGCAGGACGCGTTCGCGGACATCGTCAAGATCGGCCGCACCCACACCCAGGACGCCACGCCGCTCACGCTCGGCCAGGAGTTCTCCGGCTACGCCGCGCAGGTCGAGAGCGCGATCGCAAGAATCGAGACGGCGGCGCGAGATCTCTTGCCGCTGGCCCAAGGCGGCACCGCCGTGGGCACCGGCCTGAACGCGGATCCGAAATTCGCGAAGCTGTTCGCCAAGCATGTTGCCGACATCACCGGCTGGCCCCTCACCAGCGCCGCCAACAAATTCGAAGCGCTCGCGTCCAACGACGCCTATGTGTACGTACATGGCGCGCTCAACGCGGCGGCCACTGGCCTGTTCAAGATCGCGAACGACATCCGCTTTCTCGGATCGGGCCCCCGCTCGGGATTGGGGGAATTGATCCTGCCGGAGAACGAGCCCGGCTCCTCGATCATGCCGGGCAAGGTGAATCCGACGCAGTGCGAAGCACTCACGATGGTGTGCTGCCAGGTGTTCGGCAATCACACGGCGATCACCATGGCCGGCAGCCAGGGGCATTTCGAACTGAACGTCTACAAGCCATTGCTCGCACATTGCATGATGCAGTCCATACAATTACTAGGTGATTCAGCGCGTTCATTCAGCGAACATTGCGTGACGGGAATTCGCGCCGACGAGAATCGGATTCGAGAGCTGATGCAGCGCTCGCTGATGCTGGTGACGGCGCTTGCGCCGAAGATCGGCTACGACAATGCGGCCAAGGTCGCCAAATCAGCGCATCAGCACGGCACGACGCTGAAAGAGGAAGCTTTAAGGCTCGGTTTCGTGTCTGAGGACGAATTCGACCGCCTCGTGCAGCCCGAGAAGATGACGCGGCCCGGACGACCCTGACGGTAGCCCCGTAGTACTACGGGGGGTGATGCAATTCTCGCCGTTAACCCCTAAAGGATACTCTCGACTACAAGTTCTGCTGCGTTTGGTGAGTAAACAAATCCCGCTCGCAACGACGCGACTGGCCCTCGAACTATCAGGGAGCGATGACGTGATTGTCTGGAGAACGCCTGAGCTCATCCGCGCAATGCGCATGCTCTCGTCACGACGTTCGATGGCTTAGATGATTGGAGCAAGCATGGGTGATGTCATCAACTTGAAACGTTTCAGAAAGCGCGTGGAGCGCGATGAAGCAGCGAAGGTTGCCGAAAGCAACCGCGCTCGCTTCGGCAGGACGAAGTCCGAACGCGCAAATGACGCGCAACGCGACAAGCGCGCGAACGAATTACTCGATCAACATCGTATCAATGGCGAGGACGCGTGATGAAGTCGCCCGTCGTAAAACGTTCAATCGTGGTCGCTGGCCACAAGACCAGTGTCAGCCTCGAAGAGGCCTTCTGGAACGGCATGAAGGAGATTTCGGGTCTCCGTAACATGACCCTGTCCGAGCTGGTCGGAGAGATCGACAACAATCGCCAGCAGGGCAACCTGTCCTCGGCGATCCGGCTGTTCGTGCTCGACCACTTCAAGAGCCGCGCCGCAGCTTCTTCGGGCCTCGAGCCGAAGGCGGCGGTGGACACCCGGCACACGGCAGCCGTCGCGGCTCCTTGAGGCAGATCAGACGGCGGTCCGCCCGGCCTGTTTAAAATCGCTCTAAGAAGCCGCTGCATTGCACATGCCGCGCTTGACCTCTTGGCACGCGATTGAAAATACAGGCTATGAGCGAAATCTGCGATACAAGGCCGCCTCAGCCGCTCGGTCTTGCCCGGCGAGGCTATACCGGAACAATCCAGCATCTGGCCGCGGGCGGCGCGAGCTCGTCCCTGCCGGACGTCGAATTGGAGAGCCGGCTGATCGAACTGGGCTTCGTCGAGGGGGCCCGGGTCGAAATTCTGCATGAGGGGATCGTCGGGCGCGATCCGATCGCCGTGCGTGTCGACAACATCACCGTCGCGGTCCGCCGGCGCGAGGCCATGGCCGTCATCGTGGCATAGGCCGCGCGGAAAGCGTCGTCATGGAAAGCCCTCTGCTGCATCTGGCCCTGGTGGGTACGCCCAACAGCGGCAAGACCTCGCTGTTCAACGCGCTGACGGGAAGCCGCCAGAAGGTCGCGAACTATCCCGGGGTCACGGTCGAGCGCAAAGAGGGCGCATTCGTCACCCCGCAGGGCCGCCAGGTCTCGCTGGTCGACCTGCCCGGCACCTATTCCTTGCGCGGTCGCAGCCCTGACGAGGAAATCACCAGGGATTTCGTGCTGGGACGTGCCACCGGCGAGGTCCTGCCCGATCTGGTGTTGTGCGTCGCCGACTCCACCAACCTCAGGTTGACGATCCGGCTGCTGCTCGAGCTCAAGAGTACCGGCCGGCCGCTGGCGCTGGTGCTCAACATGTTCGACATCGCCAAGCGGCGCGGCGTCACGGTCGACGTCCCCGCCCTGTCGCTAGCGCTGGGCGTGCCGGTGGTGACGTCGATCGCCGTGCGCAAGGGCGGCACCGACGACCTGCTGCGGCTGACCGACGAGCTCCTCGCCCGGGCGGCCGCGGCCACCGGAGAGCGCGCCAACACTTGGCGTCCTCTCACGGTCCCGGAGCTGCGCGCCACCCAGCGCGAGGCCGACCGTATCATCGCGGAGACGGTCAGCTTGCCCGAGCGGCCCGATACCTGGACCGCCCGGATCGATGCCATCGCGCTGCATCCGGTCGGCGGCCTGCTGATCCTGCTGGCGATCCTGTTCGTGATGTTTCAGGGGGTGTTCGCCTGGGCCCAGCCGCTGATGCAGGTGCTATCGGCGGCCTTCGACGCGCTCGGCCAGCTCGTTCACGACGAGCTTCCCGAAGGCCTGCTGCAGAGCTTCCTGCAGAACGGGGTGATCTCCGGCGTCGGCAGCGTCATCGTCTTCCTGCCGCAGATCATCATCATCTTCCTGTTCATCCTGCTCTTGGAAGATTTCGGCTACATGGCGCGCGCCGCATTCCTGATGGACCGCATCATGGGCGGCGCCGGGCTGCATGGCCGCGCCTTCATCCCGCTGCTCTCGAGCTTTGCCTGCGCCATTCCCGGCATCATGGCGACGCGCGTGATCGATAACCGCCGCGACCGGCTCACCACGATCCTGATCGCGCCGCTGATGACCTGCTCGGCGCGGATCCCGGTCTATACGCTGATCATCTCGGCCTTCATCCCGCCGACCAAGGTGTGGGGCCTGGTCAACCTGCAGGGCCTGGTGATGTTCGGGCTCTACGCCGCCGGGATCATCAGCGCGCTGCTGGTGTCGTTCCTGGTGAAGTTCTTCCTGATGCGCGACTACCAGCCGGCGCCGTTCATGCTGGAGCTGCCGGACTACAAGATGCCGCGGCTGCGCAGCATCGCAATCGGCGTCTACACCCGCGCCAAGATGTTCTTGCAGCGCGCCGGCACCACGATCTTCGCGATGATGGTGCTGATCTGGTTCCTGGCGTCGTTCCCTCAGCCGCCGGAGGGGGCGACCGAGCCCGCGATCAATTACAGCCTCGCGGCGATGATCGGCCAGGCGATCGCCCCCCTGCTCTCGCCGGTCGGCTTCAACTGGCAGATCGCGGTGGCGCTGGTGCCCGGCATGGCCGCCCGCGAAGTCGCAGTCGCCGCGCTCGGCACCGTCTATGCGATCGAAGGCGGCAAGGAGGCCGCCGAGCAGATCGGACAGGTGCTGGCCAGCAAATGGAGCCTCGCCACGGCGCTGGCGCTGCTCGCCTGGTACATTTTCGCCCCGCAATGCGCCTCGACGCTCGCCGTCATCCGCCGAGAAACCGGCAGCTGGCGCTGGATGGCCGTCACCTTCTTCTACATGTTCGCGCTCGCCTATGCGGCCGCGTTCGCGACCTACCACATTGCGGTCGCGATGGGCGCGGGCTGAGCCCGCGCCCTCCACGTCAGCGCGCGGCGTCGACATGCAGCGCGAAGCCGCGCGCGTCCGGCGCGCCGAGCTCGGGACGAAGCTGCATCGACGGGATCAGATAGTCGCCGTGGTTCTGCCGCCGGTACGGGGTCGGCTGATCCGTGAACAGCGTCCGCATGCGCTCGCGCAGCCGCTCGGCGATCGCGGCAAAGCCGGCATCATCGAGCCGGTTGACCCGGTGCGCCACGAACGCCGGCAGCACGTCGAAGCCGGGATAGAACAGGATGCCGTGGTTGATCGGAAACAGGAGATCGTCGATCGGCCCGTTGATGCCGCGCTCCGAATAATGCTCCTGCCAGCCGCCGGTGGTCACGACCAGCATCGCGCGCTTGCCGGCAAACACACCCTCGCCATAGCGGTTGCCCCAGCGCTTGTCGCTGTGCTCGCCGACGCCATAGGTGAAGCCATAGGAATACACCCGGTCGACCCAGCCCTTGAGGATCGCCGGCATCGTGAACCACCACAGCGGAAACTGCAGGACCACCGCGTCGGCCCAGAGCAGCTTGTCCTGCTCGGCCCTGACGTCCTCGGTCAAGGTGTGGGTCTTGAAGGCCTCGCCAGACGCGGTGGCGACGTTCAGAGGCCCGTCCGGCGGCAACAGCGGGAAGTCGGCGCGGTCGGTGGCCGACTTCCAGCCCATCGCATAGAGATCTGAGACCCGGATCTCGTGGCCCTGGGCCTTGAGCTCGGCGACGGCGACCTCGCGCAGCGCACCGTTGAGCGATCGGGGTTCGGGATGGGCGAAGACGAGCAGCACGTTCATGGCTTGGATCCTTTGCTGGAACAGCCGGAACATAGACGTGCGCCAACTTATCCACTATATGGCCTATATCGATAACATTAAGCTGTTTTATGGATAAATCAGACATCAGCCTCATCAACATGCGCAGCTTCGTCCGGGTCGCCGAGCGCGGCAACCTGTCGGCCGTGGCGCGCGAGCTCGGGCTGGGCCAGTCCACCATCTCGCGTCACCTTCAGGAATTGGAGGATGCGATCGGCGTGCCGCTGCTCAGCCGCACCACCCGGCGCGTCACCCTGACCGACGAAGGCAGCCGCTACTACACGAACTGCGTCCAGATCCTGCGGCTTATCGAACAGGCCGGCGACGAGGCGCGCGGTGCGCGCGGCGCTGCCAGCGGCATCATCCGGATTTCCTGCACGGCGGCCTTCGGCATCCTGCATGTCGCGCGGCTGGTCTTCGCGTTTCAGGATCGCTATCCGGACATCGCGATCGATCTCAATTTGACCGACGAGCGCATCGACCTCGTGCGGGAGGGTGTCGACATCGCGCTGCGTCTCGCTCCGCTCACCGACAGTTCTCTGAAGCTGCGGTCGCTCGGCCACTCGCACCGGCTGCTGGTCGCTTCTCCCGACTACCTCGCGAGACGCGGCACGCCGCGCACGCCGCAGGAACTGATCGGGCATGACGGCATCCGCATGACCAACGTCGCGGGTAGCGAGTCGCTCGTCGTCATGGGACCCGATGAAGAACGCCATGAGGTGCCGTTCAGAGGCTGCTTCCGCACCAATCACGGACTCGCGGTTCGAGAGGCCGTGCTGTCCGGGCGCGGTATCGGCGGGAGCCATGCGTGGCTGGTCGACGATCTCATCGCGGCTGGCAGGCTGACGGTCATCCTGCCCGACCACCGTCTGCCATCGACTCCCCTCAACATGCTGATCGTCCCGGAGCGCGCCGGCATCGCGCGCGTGCGGCTGCTGATCGACTATCTCGCCGAGGAGATCGTCCGCCTGCCCGGCATCCGGCCCGAGCCCTGAGCTACAGCCGCGGCATCGCGTCCGGCCGCACCTCGCGCGCCTGCGCGGCCAGCCGGATCGCGGCATTGGCCGCACCGAAGCCCTGATAGTTGCGCCGCTGCACGATCTCGAAGAAGAAGCGCTCCTCGAAGATATGGGTGTAGACCTGGAAGAACTCGGCGTCGCCGTCGCGGTCGTACAGGATCTCGTTGGCACGGAGCGCTGCGATCGTCTCGGGCGCAAGATCATACTTGGCTTCGAGATCGTCGTAGTAGTTATCGGGAATGTCGAGGAAGCCGGCGCCGCGGGCGCGCATCTCGGCCACGGCGGCAAAAATGTCGTCGCAGGAGAACGCGATGTGCTGGACGCCGGAACCGAAGAACTCGGAGATGAAACGCGAAGATAAGGTGCGCGTCGCCGAGGAGCCGTTGAGGATGAAGCGCAGGCTGCGATCGCCGTTGACGATCGCCTGGCTCTGCACGAGGCCTCGGGGGTCGGCGATCTCCATCTGCGGCAGCCGCGAGAAGTCGATGATCCCGGCATAGAACAGCAGCCAGGACAGCATCTCTTCATACGGCATCGACTGGGCGATGTGATCGACTGCGGCGAGACGGTCGGTGCTCTTGTCGCTGGCGACAGCTTCGAAATCGACGTCCCAGTGCCGCCCGTGCGTATCCAGGAAGTACAACAGGCTGCCGCCGACGCCGTGGATCGCCGGAATTTCCAGTTCCCCCGGCCCGACCGGCTGCGTGAAGGTGCGCGTCTTCAAGGACTGCGCCCGCGCCATGGCACGAGCGGCGCTGTCGACGTCCAGCGCCAACGCGCAGACACCTGCCCCATGCGTGACGTAATGCGAATGCGCAAAGCTGGCCGGCTCGCAGTTGATCACCAGCTCGATTGCGCCCTGGGACCAGCGCTGCACCGCCTTGCTGCGATGACGCCCCGTCTTGCGGAAGCCAAGCTGCCCGAACAGTTTCGCCAGAGACTCCGCTTTGTCCTCGCTGACCGCGAATTCCACGAAGCCGATGCCGTGGCTCTTGACCCGAGGCTCGAAGCGCGCGGCCGATGACGCCGGTATCTTTCCGGCGAGGTCATCCTGCAACAGCAGCAGCGAGCGCATGCCGTCGAGCGCGGTGCGCGGCGCCGAGCCGGCGCGGAACTGATCGTTGAAGATCTCCAGCGACAGCGGCCCCGTATAGCCGGTCGCGGCCACCGCCTCCATGAACGCCCCGACCGGCAGATCGCCTTGCCCCGGAAAACTGCGAAAATGCCGGCTCCAGGACAGCACATCCAGTTCGAGCTTCGGCGCATCGGCGAGTTGCACCAGAAAGATCTTGTCGGCCGGAATGGCGCGGATCGCGTTGGTCGGCAGCGACGGTGCGAGCGCATGGAAACTGTCGAGGATGACGCCGATGGCTTTGTGATCGGCGCGGCGCACGATCTCCCAGGCATCGCGATAGTCATGCACGTGACGGCCCCAGGCCAGCGCCTCATAGCCGACACGCAGGCCACGCTTCGCGGCGCGCTCGCCGAGCTCGTGGAAATCGGCGGCGGCGCGGTCGATGCCGCCGAGCGAGGCCGGCGACACGCTGCTGCAGATCAGCAGCAGGTCCGTGCCGAGCTCCTGCATCAGGTCGAACTTGCGCTCGGCGCGGATGAAGTTGCGCGCGCGCTGCGGCTCCGGCATGCCCTCGAAATCGCGGAACGGCTGATAGGCGCAGATCGCAAGGCCGAGGTCGCGGCACATCTGGCCGATCTCGCGCGGTCTTGCACCGAATGCCAGCAGGTCGTTCTCGAAGATCTCGACCGTCTCGAAGCCCGCGGCAGCGATCGCCTTGAGCTTCTCGTCGAGCGCGCCAGAGATGGAGACCGTTGCGATCGAGCGCTGGTTCATGCCGCCGTCTCCTCCATCGCGCCGCCCAGGAACAGCTGGCCGATGCGCGGATCGGCCAGCACGCGGTCGGCCTTGTCGATGATGCGGGTACGGCCGAGCTCGAGCACGATGCCGTAGTCGGAGATCTCCAGCGCCGAGCGCGCATTCTGCTCGATCAGGAGCACCGAGACGCCGCGCTCGCGCAATTGTTTCAGCATGTCGAAGGTCTGCTGCACCATCAAGGGCGACAGGCCAATCGAGGGCTCGTCGATCAGCACCAACTGCGGCTCGAGAAGCAGCCCGCGCGCGATCTCGAGCTGCTTCTGCTCGCCGCCCGACAGGGTCGAGGCCTGACGGTCCGCCTTCTTGCGCAACACCGGAAAGACGTCGAGCGCGGCCTCGACGCGGGCGGTCAGATCGAGATCGCGCGAAGCGGCGACGCCGCCAAGCTCGATGTTGTGACGCACCGACAGCTCGCCGAAGATGTTGCGGCCCTGCGGGATGTAGCAGATGCCGGCGCCGAGCAGCGCGCGCTGGCTCAAGCCGGTGACGTCGCGGCCCTTGAAGACCACCTTGCCTTCGCGCAGCTTGAGCAGGCCGAAGATCGCCTTGAACACGGTCGACTTGCCGGCGCCGTTCGGACCGATGACGGTGGTGATCGAGCCCGCCGGCACCGAGAAGGTCGTGCCGTTGAGGATCGTCATCTTGCCGTAGCCGCCGACGAGGTTCTGGACATCGAGAATGGGATCGCTCATCGCCGGCTCCCTCAGTGTCCGAGATAGGCTTCGATCACGGCCGGGTTGGCCCTGATCTCGTCGGGTTTGCCGATCGCAAGTACCTTGCCTTCCGCCATCACCATCACGCGCGAGCACAGCGACATCACAAACTCCATGTTGTGCTCGATCACGACGAAGGTGGCGCGGCGCTCGCGATTGATCGCGATCAGCCGCTCCTTGAGGTCGCCCAGCATGGTCGGGTTGACGCCGCCTGCAGGCTCGTCGAGCAGCACCAGCCGCGGGCCGCCCATGAAGGCCATCGCGGCATCGAGCAACTTCTGCTGACCATAGGACAAGCCACCGGCCGGCTCGTCGGCGAGGTGCTCCAGCTTGAAGAAGCCGATCATCTGATCGGCGGTCGTGGTCAGGCCGGCATCCGACGGACCGAACAGGCGCGACAGCATGCTGCCGCGATGCTCCTGTCCCGCAAGGATCAGATTGTCGCGCACCGAGAGTTTCGGGAACACCTGCAGCAACTGAAACGTGCGGCTGACGCCGAGCCGGTTCAGCTCCGCCGGACGCTGCCCAGTGACGAGCTTGCCGTCGACCCTGACCTCGCCCGCGCTCGGCACCAGCTGGCCGAGAATGCAGTTGAACAAGGTCGACTTGCCGCAACCATTGGGGCCGATGAGACCGAGGATCTCGCCCTCGTGCACGTCGAAGCTGACGCCATCGACTGCGGTGATGCCGCCAAAGCTCTTCTTGACGTCGCGAACGTCGAGGACTGCGGTCATCGCGCGGCCTCCAGCTTGGATTGAGCCGCGGCCCGCAGCGCGGATGCCGCCTGGGTCCGGCGTGAGCTGAGATAGCGGTCGAGAATGCCGAGGATGCCGGTGGGCGAGTAGATCAGCAGCAGGATGACCGCCACGGCATAGAGCATCAGGTAATAGCCCTCGGCAACGCGCAGCCACTCCGGCAACAGCACCGCGATCATGGCGCCCAGGAACGGCCCGAGCATGAAGCCAGCGCCGCCGACGATCACCATCATCAACAGATCGAGCGAGAGCTGCAGGTTGAACGGAACGGGATCGACATATTGCGTCAGCGGCGCATAGAGCACGCCGGCGATGCCGCCGAGCACGGAGCCGATCGCGAACGCCATCAGCGTGTAGCGCCTGGTGTCGATGCCGAGCGACTGCGCCCGGATCGGATTTTCGCGCAGCGCCATGAAGGCGCGGCCCCAGGGCGAGCGGATCAGCCACCACATCGCGAGCGTCACGAGGCCGAGGGAGCCGAGACAGAGATAGTAGAACGGCAGCGGCTTGCGGGTCGGGTAGCCGAAGATCTCGGGGCGCGGAATGTTGCTGATTCCGTAGATCCCGTTGGTGAGCCAGCTCTCGTTACGGAACACGAGGAACGCCAGCGTCGAAAACGCGAGCGTGACGAAGGCGAGGTAGTGATGCTGCACGCGCAGCGCCGGATAGCCGAGGAGCCAGCCGACGATGAAGCAGATCACGATGACGAGGCCGAGCGCCGCAATCAGCGGCCAGCCATGCGTGGTCAGGATCGCCGCCCCATAGGCGCCAATGCCGACGAAAGCGCCCTGCGCCAGCGACACCTGCCCGGCATAGCCGAGCGTCAGATTGAGCCCCATCGCCGCGATGGTCATCACTGCCCACTGGCTCAGGATGTACAGGCCGTAGCGGTTGAAGTTCATCGGGACGATAATCAGGCCCGCGATGATGACGAGACCAAGCGCGACGAGAAGCAGTTTGCTGTGCTTGCTCATACCGTACGCTCCTCGGCGCGTCCGAGCAGGCCCTGCGGCCGGAACAGGATGACAAGGATCAGCAGCACCATCGGAACGGCGGCGCGATACTGAGTGGAGACGTAGGCGGCAGCTAGGTTGTCGACGACGCCGATCAGGAGACCGCCGGCAATGGCGCCGCGCACCTGGTTGAAGCCGCCAACGATCGCGGCGATGAACGCCGCCTGCCCGAGCACCTCACCGCTGGAAAACTTCGCGAGATAGATCGGCGTGATCAGCAGCGAGGCCAGCGCGACCAGCACGGCATTGATCAGGAAGGTCAGGAGGATCATACGCTCGACGGGCACGCCGATGATGCGCGCCACCGTGGGATTCTGCGCGGCCGCCTGCATCTGATGGCCAAGCGAGGTGCGGTTCAACAGCGTGGTCAATCCGACGACCGCGAGGATCGCGACTGCGAGCACGCCGAGGCTCTGCAGCGAAATCGCCCGGCCCAGGACGGTGACGTCACCTACCGGCACGATCGAAGGGAAAGGCGAGGCCTCGGCGCTGAAGAACTGCTTCACCGCCTCCTTGATCCCGACCGCCAGCGCCATGGTGGCGATCGCCAGCGGCAGCACGCCATGCCGCAGCATCGGATCGACCAGCAGCATCTTGAAGGCGAGACCGAGCAGCAGTGCCGACAACAGGATGCCGACGAGAACCGCGAGCCAGAACGGCGCGCCGAGATGCATCACCGCGAGCATCAGGAAGGCCGGCAGCATCACGAACTCGCCCTGGGCGAAGTTGATGGTCTGCGAGGTCTGCCACAGCAAGGTGAAGCCGACGGCAACGAGCGCGTAGATGGCGCCGGTGGCGAGACCCGCCACGATCAGGTCGAGCAGATTGGACATCGTTTCCCCCTAAGCCTTTGGGTGACGGCGGCACTGGCATCCCCTCCGGCGCCGCCGGTCGACCGTTGTCCTCAGTTGAGCTTCGGCAGCACCTGCTTCACGACCTGCTTGCCTTCGACCACCTCGACCAGGAAGCCCTGGCGATCGATGTCGCCGTTCTGATCGAACGTGACATCCATCAGGATATTCGGCTCGGTCGAGGTCTTGATGGTCAGGCCGTGCAGCGTGTCGGCGAAGGCCTTGGAATCCACCTTGCCCATCTTCTCGGTCGTGGCCTTGACCATGTAGATCGCGAGATAGCCCTTGAGGCCGTTGTGATCCGGCACGTAGTTGTACTTCTTCACGAAGCGGTCGCGGAACGCCTTGATGGCCTCGATCGGTGCGTCGGTGGTGAGACCGACATGGCCGCGGGCGCCGTTGGCGGCATCGCCGGCGAGCTCGATCACCTTCTGGCCGACCAGCGTGGTCTCGCCGATCAGCGGCGCGGTCACGCCCTGGCGCTTGATCTCCTTGAGGATGCGCGCGCTCTCTTCCTCGTTGACATAGATGAAGACCGCATCCGGCGCCGCCGCCTTGATCTTGCTGACGTCGGCGGCGAAGTCGGCCTGGCCGGCTTCGGTCGAGAGGTCGGCCGCGACCTTGATGCCGAGACGGTTGAACTCCTTGGTGATGACGTCGCGACCGCCGCGGCCGAAATCATTGTTGACCCAGACCACCGCGACCGACTTCGCCTTCAGCTCATCGTTGATGTACTTCGCGACCTTCGGCATCGACGATTGCTGGCCGAACGAGGTGCGGAACAGGAACTTGTTGCCGGCCTGCGTGAGCTCGGCCGCTTCGCCGCCCATGATCTGGGTGATGCCGGCCTCGGCCGCGAGCGGCGCCGTCACCTTCACCGAGCCGGAATAGCCGGGCCCGAGCAGCACGTAGGGCTCGCCATCGAGCGCCTTCTGCACCTGCGCACGCGCAACGCCGGGGTTCGACTGCGAGTCGGCATGGCTGACCTCGATCTTGCGGCCGAGGATGCCGCCCTTGGCGTTGACCTCCTCGACGGCAAGGTCGATGCCGTTCTTCCAGTTGTTGCCGACGGTCGCGCCGCCGCCCGAGAGCTCGGCGACATCGGCGATCTTGATGGGGGCGCCGGACTGCGCGTAGGCGGCTCCGGACAGCACGGCCGAGCACAGGCCAGCCAGGATGATCGATCTCACGTTGTTTCCTCCTCTGTCTTAAACGCTTGTTTGCGTTTCTTGCTTGAACGACTTGTCCGGCGCGTATTGGCCGGTTTGCTCAGGCGGCGTCAACCGCCGGATATCTCTCCGCCATGTGGTTGTCGAAGGCCGCCCCCATCGCCTCTGTCGACGGCGCGAGCCCCGTGAACAGCTCGAACGCGTCCGCCGCCTGATAGATCGCGAGCTCGCGCCCGAGCAGGACGTGGGCGCCCCGGGCCTTGGCGGCTTTCAGGAGTGGCGTCCACAGCGGCGAATAGACGGCGTCCGCGACCCAGAGATCGGCGCGCAGCAAGTGTTCCGGCACCGGCGTACCGCGGTTCGGCAGCATCCCGATCGGTGTGCCGTTGACGACGCCCACCACCCCCTGCAGCGCCTCTTCGACGCTATCGGCCACCGTGATGGATTTGCCGCCCGGAAGCAGGTTCGCCAGCTTCTCCGCACGCGCGCGCTCGGTGTCGTAGATGTGCAAGCCTGCGACGTCGAGGTTCGCAAGCGCGAACGCAATCGCTTTACCAACCCCGCCGGCCCCAATCAGCGCCACGACGCCGCGACCGGTCTGGCTGACCAGCGGCGCCACTGCCCGCTCGAAGCCGGTGGTATCGGTATTGTGGCCGATCAGCCGGCCATCGCGCACGACGACGGTATTGACGGCGCCCATAGCCGCCGCCTTCGGCGCGAGCTCGTCGAGCAGCTCGACCACAGCTTCCTTGTAGGGATAGGTCACATTGACCCCGGCAAAGCCGAGCCGGCGCACGCCTTCAAGCAGCGTCGCCAGACCCGCGCGATCGGCACCGGCCACCTCGATCAGCTGGTAATGGCAGCGCACGCCGAGCGCCGCCGCGGCATATTCGTGCATCGCGGGAGACGCCGAATGCGCGATCGGCGCACCGATCAAGCCGGTCAGGAATTTGCGGGCTTTGAGCGCGGAAAGATCGGGCACGTTCGCTTTTGTCTCTTGCTGCTGTGACGTGCGAGCGTCGCACGCGCGGATTTCGATGCAGACGATAGCGCGTTCGCTCGCTAACACAATTACTCAAATATCGGCTGAACCTAACATCATGTTATTTTTTGCCGCCGCCGGATTTCGCCGGTTTGGCCACCTGACGTCGGCCGGGCTCCAGCGCGCGCATCTCCGCGCGCAGGCAGTCGATGAAGTGTTCGGCGTAGAGCGACAGCGGCGTGCCGCGCTTGACGGCGATGTAGGTGTCGAACCGCGTGGGCTCGGCAATCTTGATCAACTCGATGCCGGGATAGCCGCCATGCGCGACCGTAAACTGGTCGATCACCGCGATGCCGAGCCCGGCCTTCACCAGCGCGCAGACCGTGGTGCCGAAGCGCGCCTTGATCGAGATGTTGTAGCTGAGTTTGTTGCGCGCGAAGATCTCCGCCATGATCCGGCCGTAGGGGTCGTTGGGATCGATGCCGATCAGCGGATAGCGCGTCATCTCGGCAGCCGACACCTGCTTGCGGCCGGCGAGCTCGTGTCCCGGCGGCACGATGCAGAACAATTCGCCTGAGGCCAGCGGCAGGAATTCGAGCCCGGAATGATCGAGTCGGTAGCTCATCGCCACGCACTCGCCCTTGCCCAGCATCAGATAGTCAATCGCTTCCTCGATCTTGAGAATGTTGATGTCGATGCCGAGATCGGGATAGCGGCGGCGGACGCGCTCGATCGCGCGCGGCACCATCACCTGGGAAATGCTGGGCACCGAGCCGACGCGCAGTTCCGACAGCGCGCCGCGGCCGATGTTGGAGATGATGTAGCTGAGATCGTCGACCTTCTCGTAGACGCTGTTGATCTGCTCGAAGATGTTCTGCGCCTCGGGCGTCGGGAAGTAGCGGCCGTTCTGGCGCTGGAAGAAGCGGATGCCGAGCGAGCGCTCGGTGTATTTCACCAGACGGCTGACGCCCGGTGCCGACACCTTCAGCAGGCGCGCGGCGCCGTTGATGGTGCCCGTCACCATGACCGCGCGAATGACCTCGACCTGTCGCAAGGTCATCATCGGCGCGGTCTCCGCACGCCGTCAGCCGGCATCATGGACTGCCCGGTGGCGTCAGCACGACCGGCGGACGCGGCACCGGCCGTGGGCGCGGCGGCAGCGCACCCGGCGCGGGCTTGATCTCGACCGGCGGCGGCAAGGGCGCGACCTGCGGCTGGCTCGATGCCACCGGTGCCGCCGGCTGAGGCGCGGGAGCGGAGAGCGGCTGGGTCAGCGGCGGCACGACGGCGCGGGGACCGCCGAGCTTGGCGCGCGGCTCACGCCGCGGATCACGCCCGGGAAGCGGCACGTCGGCCGCGCTCGGCGCGGCCGGGCCAGCCTCGGGTGCACCGGGCAGCGACGCGGTGGACGACGGATAGGCCGGCGGCACCTCGCCGCGCGCGATCGCATCCAGACGCCGCGTTTCGCGATCGATCGCACGCACCGCGAGCCACGACGACAGCGAGGTGACGTCGACCGCGCGCGTCATCGCCACGGACGTGCCGATCACGAACAGCTGGATCTCGGGACGGCTGTTGGCGTTGCCGACGGTGTTCGCGCTCAGGCTGGCGCGAATGTCGGCCTGGTCGGCAGGAATGTCGAAGCCACCGGACACGACGGCGCGGGCGCCCTGCGCTTCGAGCGTGGTGGCGCCGACACGCAGCCGGCCATCGCGGATGATGAAGGGGATCTGAGCAGACGCGACCGGCAACGTCCCCGATGTCAGCACCGGCTCGATCACCTGCCGCAACTTGCCGTCGTCGCTCACCTGGCCCGCGTCGGCCGCGCGCAACGCCGCATCGAACGCCCGCGGGTCGAGATTGGGGAGCGCCGCATTGTCGAGCGTCACCGTGCCATTGCCCGAGAGCGCGTTGACCAGTGCCTGCACGCTGCGCCCTTCGGCGGCGAGCGTCATCTGCGCCGAAACCTTGCCGGCCGGCATCTTCAGGCTGTGATAGCGCAGCGCGTTGCCGTCGATGCCGGCGAGCTCGACGCGGCCGTTCAGGACGAGACCATTCGCGTTGGAGCGCGCATCGACGGTCGCGGTGACGTCGCCGCCGCCGAGCTTGCCCTTGACGTTCTCGATGGTCAGCGACTGACCGTCGCTCTTGATGGCGCCGCCCAGCGGACGCAGATCAGTGCCGTTCAGAATGGCGCCGCTGAGGGCCTGGAACGAGACCCGCCCGCGCCATCCCTTCAATAGACCTGCGCCGAGAGGCTCGGCCTGCTCACGCCCGGCTGCGCCGACCAGCACCGAGAACACTTGCGGCACGTCGAGCGCGTCCAGCCCGAGTTCACCATCGATCTGCTTGTCCTCGTCGAGCACCAGGGCGAGCCGGCCACGCAGCCGCGATCCACCGACCGTGCTGTCGATGTCGTCGAGCGTCACGCGATTGTTGGAAAGACCGAGACGGCCGAACAGGCGGATGTTCTGCGCCGCCGGATCCTGCGGCTTCAATCCGAACAACGGCGACAGATTGGCGCTGCGCAGGCGCAGATTGACGTTGGCCTTGGCGGTGTCCCCCCAGGGATCGACGGAGCCTTGCGCATCGCCATCGAGCCCGGCGCCGGACAGCTTCGCATTCACCCGCAGCGGCGTGCGCCAGCTGCCGGTCACGCTGGCGTCGAACTGGGCCGGACCGTTGCCGGCCGCCGCGACGCGATCGAGCCCGAGCAGCGCCAGCACGACATTGCCCTGCTCGGCCGCGACGCGGCTCTCGATCCCAAGCTCGGTTCGATCGATCGCGTCGACCTCGAAGCTGCGCAGCGCGGCCGCCGACGGTTTGGCCGTCAGCGTCGCCGAGCCCTTGAGTTGCGGCGCATCGAGATCGAGCACCGCCTTGGCCTGGCTGCGGTCGGCATTGGCAGGATCCTTGGCGAGATCGAGCGTGAGCTTCAACCGGGCAGCGCCGGCAGGCGTGCCGAGTGCATCGAAGCGCGCGGCGATCTGCGGCGCGAACGGCTGCACCAGCGCCGTGATCTCCTTGAGCGAGCCGGCCATCGAGGTCACGACCAGCCGCCCGGTCGCGTCGGCGCGATCGAACCGGCCGGAGCCCTCGCTCGTCACGCCGCTGCTTTGGCCGAACTTGATCTGGTCGATGGCGATGGTCTTGGGATCGTAGGAAAAGCGCGCGGTGAGCGGACGCAGCTCCTGGCCGCTGAGCTTGGCGCGGCCGACGTCCAGCGCCACGGTGGCCTCGGCGGGCCACTCGCCGGTGACGCCGACCAGCGACCGGGTCACGGCCATCGCCGCGTCGAGGTCGAGCCGGTCGCCCTTCAGCACCGCTTCGAAACGCGAGCCCGGCCCGGCCGACCGGTTGACGAGAGCGACGCGTCCATCGACGGAGCCGCCGTCGATATCGGCCTTGAGGCTGTCGATCGCGATCCGCTCCGGCGCCACGTTGAGGTCGCCGCGCAGCCGCAGCGGACGCTGGGTGCGGTAGCTGCTGTCGCTGCGGCCCTGCAGCCAGGCCACCAGCGTGTCGGGCTCCGACGATTCGAGATCGAGCGCGCCGGTGAAGCCCGATGTCACCGAGGTCGAGATGCCGATGGTCCGGAAGGTCAGCCGCGTCGAACCGGGCGCGCGCAGATCGACCTTCTCGAGGCTCCATGCCGACGGCTCGTTGTGCAGGTCGGCGGTGAAGTTCTGCACCGGGCGGCCGGAGAGCATGATCTGCTCGGTCGCGAACTGCACGTTGGCCGGCATCGGCAAGGTCGGCAGTTGTGCAATCCAGTTGCGCAGCGCCGGCAGCACCAGCGCGGGCGCAATCGCCCGCCGGTCCTTGACGTCGTCACCGCCGGCCAGGAGCTTGTCGGCATCGAGCTGGCGTGCGGACAGTGAGGCTTTCAGCACGGGGGCGGCGCCGAAACGGATGTCGCCGCTGCCCGCGAATTTCAGCGAGCGATCCTCCTGGCCGAAGCTGACCTCGATCTGGTCGAGCTTGGCCGTCGCCTGGTCGCCGACGATCTTGGTGGCGATGCGCCAAGGCGTCGCGCCGGCCTGGTTCAGCGGACGGGTCTTGGCCTGTTGGGCCTGCTTTGCGGACGGCTCCTTCGCAGACTGGGCGGGCTTGTCGTTGTCGGCGCCCTGCTCTTTCGGGGGCGACGACAGCGTCAGCGCGCCCTCGAACTTCGGCGAGCGGTTGGGAAAGCTGATGAGGCCTTCGATGTCGGCCATCACGGGACGCTCGCCCGGGTCGATGTTGAGGTGGACGCGCAGGCCGTTGGAGTCCTTGTCCTGGCTCGACGACACCCGGAACGGGTAGCGGCCGCCACGGATCGACACGGCGCCATCGCCGCGCAGGGAGCCAGCCAGCGAGCGCACGTCGCCGGAGAAGACGATGTCGGTCAGCTCCAGCGTCGAACGGCTGGCTGCGTCGTGCAGGGCGACGCGGCCGGTGAGATTGAGCCGGTCGATCGCGAGCGCGGCCAGATTGAAGCGGCCGGAGGCAGCCGGCAGGTCGACCAGGCCCTTGGCATCGAGGCCGAGATCGGCGGCCATGCCGCCGATGGTGAGCTCGTTCGCCCGCCATTCCCCGCGCATCAGGTCGCCGAGGCTGAACTCGACGTCGAGCTTGTCGGCGCGCAGCTTGCCGAGATGGTTGGCGCCGCCGAACGTGACCTGGCGCAGCCTTAAGGTCGGCGTCGGTAACAGCCGTGCATCCAGCGCACCGGCGACCCGCACGGGCACGCCGATGACCTGGCTCGCCTCGGCCTCGAACTGCGGCCGGAACTGGTTCCAGTCGACGAAGTACGGGCCGATCAGCGCAGCAAGGAGCGCAAGGATGAAGGCAATCGCCAAGCCGAGCAGGGTCGTCTGCACGGGGTCTCCCTCAAAGGACAACGCTCCGGTGTCCCAACCTTAAAACCAATGCGGCCGCGGCCCACTGGCATCGATACCGGAGCGCTGCATCATATAGGATTAAGTATGGCGAAGTCACAGCGCTGTCGGTCTTTCCGGGGGCGTTGCACAACTCCGTTAACGAAGATGGTTACCAGTGGGCCGGCAGCCGCTTGAGGCCGCGCAGCACGAAGGTCGGCCGCCATTCCGGGTTGTCCGGATCGTCCAGCTTCAGCTCCGGCAGCCGCCGCAGCAGGGTTCCGATCGCGATCTCGGCCTCGATCCGGGCAAGCTGCGCGCCCAGGCAATGGTGGATGCCGCCGCCGAACGACAGCGGCTTCACGTTTGGCCTGGTGATATCGAGCTGTTCCGGATTGTCCGGATACACGGCGGGATCGCGGTTGGCCGAGCCGAGCAGGCACAGTACGCTCTCGCCCGCAGGAATCCGCCGGCCGCCGAGATCCTCGATATCCTCGAGCGCGACCCGCCCGGTGAGCTGCACCGAGGAATCGTAGCGCAGGAACTCCTCGATCGCGTTGGTGATCAGCGCCGGCCGCGCCTTCAAGAGCGCCAACTGGTCCGGATTGCGGTGCAGCGCCAGCAGGCCGTTGCCGATCAGGTTGACAGTGGTCTCGTGTCCCGCGCCGAACAGCAGGATGATGTTGGCGGTGAGCTCCTCATGGCTGAGCTTGGCACCGTCCTCCTCGGCCTGCAGCAGCTGCGTCGTCAGATCGTCGCCGGGATGTTTCCGGCGCAACTCGAACAGGTGCTGGAAATACGCCTTGGACACGGCGTTGCCGGCATTGCCCTCGGCGATCTCGGCCTTCGACAGCGGCACCGGCTCGAGCAGCCGGCCGCCCTCGCGCGAGCTCTTGTAGAACGCCTCGCGATGCTCCTCGGGAATGCCGAGCATGTCGCAGATCACGGTGACCGGCAGCTTGAACGCGAAGTCCTCGATCAGGTCCATCCGGCCCTGCGGGATCACCTGATCGAGCGTGCGGTCGACGATCTCCTGGATGCGCGGCCGCATGTCCTCGACCCGCCGCGCCGTGAACGCCTTCACGACCAGGCCGCGCAACCGGGTGTGGTCCGGCGGGTCCTGCTGCAGCATCCAATGCCGCATGCTCTGGAACACCGGCTCCTGCATGATGTCGGGGCCGTAGCGCCGGATCGAACGCGCGACGAAGTCCTTGCCGAAGCGCTTGTCGCGCAGCACCAGGCTCGATTCCGCGTGCCGGCTGGCGAGGAACGCCCCGAACGGCGTCACATGCATCGGATCGTTGTCACGCAACTGCGCATAGAAGGGATAGGGGTCGCGGATGAACTCCGGCGACAGCGGGTTGAACAGCGGCGCGGCCTTGGCGGCCTGGACATGCTCGTTCATGTGGTCCCTCCCTTGGATTGGCCGATTAGCTCACGGCCGCGCGGCGATGGCAAGTCGGCCGGATCACACATCACGGCGTGGCCCCCGCCGTCCTTAACCTGTGCAATTGGCCGGCGACGAGGCGGACCCTGCGGGGTGCCGCGATCCAGATCGCCGCCGCCGAGACGAAGGCGCCGAGGAAGGCGATCACGAAGCCCGGCGTGTAGCTCAGGGTATAGTCATAGAGCACGCCGGTCACCCACGGCCCTGCTGCGCCGCCGCACAGCCCGATCAGCATCAGCGTTCCGAAGATGCTGCCGAAATTCGCGCCCTGGAATATTTCCAGCGCGACCGCGCCCATCACCGAGGTCAAGCCGTAACCAAGCGCGCCCTGCGTCGCCACCATGACGTAGATCAGCACGAGCGACGGCGCGGCCTTGAGCGCGATCAGCGCGGCGAAGCAGATCGCGAAGCCGAGACAGCCTAATCCCCACACCGCCTCGCGCCCCAGACGATCCGACAGATGGCCGAGCGCGATCTGGCCGGGAATCCCGAGCAGGCTGACGGCCCCGAGCGCCCACACCGCGACGCTCGAGCTGAAGCCGATCTCGAGCAGGTATTTCGTCTGGTGCACCTGCACCGCGTACCAGACGTAGAGCCCGAAGAAATAGCCCAGCGCGAGCCACCAGAACCGGCCCGTGCGCAGCGCACGCGACAACGTCCAGTCGGTGCCGGCCCAGGCGGCATCGACGATGTTGGAGACCGGTTTGGCCGCATTGGCGAGCGGCGCGACGTCGCCGTCGGGACGCAGGCCGATCTCCTCCGGCTTCTTGCGCAGCAGCAGATTGATCGGCGCCAGCACGACCAGCACGACGATGCCCATCGCGGTGCAGGCCGTGCGCCAGTTGGTCTGCGCGATCATATGCTGCACCCACGGCAACAGCGTCATCGAGCCGATGCCGACGCCGGCAAAGGCGATGCCGATCGCCAGCCCGCGGCGGCGGATGAACCAGTTCGGCAGGAACAGGGACTGGCCGGAATAGCCGAGGCAGACGCTGCCGGCGCCGACCATCACGCCGATCGTGATGTAGAGATGCCAGGGCTGCGAGGTCAGCGGCGCCAGCAACAGGCCGCCGGCCATCAGCGCGACGCCGAGTTCCATTACGGCCCGCGGGCCGGTGCGATCCATCAGCCGTCCGATCAGCGGACTGACGATTCCGGAGGCAACGAAGCCGAACGAGAACGCGCCGGCGGTGACGCCGCGGTCCCAGCCGAATTCGGCGAGGATCGGCGGATAGAACAGCGAGAACGCCGTGCGTGCATTGACGCCGACGGCCATCGTCACGAAGGTCACGGCGACGATGACCCAGCCATAGTAGAACGGCAGGCGCATTGTTGTTTCACTCCCTGGTGCATCCTTCGCATCATCTGCATGCCGAAGGGTCAAGGATTTTCTGCGCGGGCGACGGCGGTGTCAGTTACCTGCGAGGTCATGTGTGCGGCGCACCTTTGGGAACGCTGGCCTCTCCTCCGTCATTGCGAGCGCAGCGAAGCAATCCAGGGCTGTGGACGGGACTCTGGATCGCTTCGCTGCGCTCGCAATGACGACGCTGAGATATCTCGCGTTCATCGAACAGACCGACGCGCGTCTACAATTCCGCGGCATGACATGCCCGGGCTATGCAAGGTCCGCTCACCCTCCTTCAACAGGAGGGCGCAGGGAAGGCCGGGCGCTGGCCGCGCCCGTGGCCCGCCTGCTCAAAAAAATGCAGGCGGCAGGTACCACAGGTTCAGCCGAGATCACCCGGTGGATTCAATTGGTCGTCGCAACACTCGATGAGGAGGTTGCGATGGGCATTCGAAAGAAACGGTCAACGCGGGGCAAGCTGGGATCATTGGGGCGCCCACCAGTTGCGGGGCGTGCGGAACAGCAGAAATTTTGGCGTGGGATTGCCGCTGGATTGAACAGCGAGAATGCTGCGCTGGCTGCTGGATTATCGGATGCTGTCGGCCCCCGATTATTTCGAAAAGCGGGCGGCGTGGCACCGGCAATGTTCCGACCTTCAGCGAAGCCGCTCTCCGGACGGCACCTCTCCTTTTCTGAGCGCGAAGAGATTGCGCTGCTGAATGCGCAGCGCCATTCTGTACGAGAGATAGCACGGCGCCTCAATCGGTCTCCCTCGACCATCTCCCGTGAACTCGATCGCAATGCAGCCACGCACGGCGGCAAGATGGCCTATCGGGCGACGGCCGCCCAGTGGCATGCAGATCGATCGGCCCGGCGTCCTAAGCCGAGCAAGCTTGCAAGCAACGCCGCCTTGCGCGCTTATGTTGAAGAGCGGCTTGCAGGGTTTGTCGCGCCTCCAGGCGGCGTTCGGCGGAAGGCCGGTCGTGCGGGCTCTAGCCAGGATCAGGGGTGGACGAAAGCGTGGAGTCCCGAGCAGATTGCCCGGCGCTTGCCGATCGACTTCCCGGATGACGAGGCGATGCGCATCAGCCACGAAGCCATTTACCAGGCGCTTTTTGTTCAGGGCCGAGGAGCGCTGAAACGCGAGTTGTCGTCCTGTTTGCGAACGGGACGTGCGCTGCGCGTGCCCCGAGCGCGTACGCGGAAGCGCAGCAAAGGCTTCATATCGCCGGAGATCATGATCAGTGAGCGTCCGGCCGAAGTCGCGGATCGAGCTGTGCCGGGACATTGGGAAGGAGATCTGATCGTCGGCTCCGCCAGCTCGGCAATCGGCACGCTGGTCGAACGCAGCACGCGGTTTACAATGCTCCTACACCTTCCACGGTTGCCGGGGTTTGACGACGGCCCACGTACGAAGGATGGGCCTGCGCTCTCCGGACACGGAGCTGAAGCGGTACGCGATGCGATCACGCGCACCATCGTCACCTTGCCCAAAGAACTCCGCCGCTCGCTAACCTGGGATCAGGGGACCGAAATGGCTCAACACAGTGACCTCAAGATCGATACAGACCTTCAGATCTACTTCTGCGATCCAAGAAGCCCCTGGCAACGTGGCACGAACGAGAACACGAATGGCCTGCTGCGGCAGTACTTCCCGAAAGGTACCGATCTGAGCGTCTACGATGCTGACGAGATCGCCGCCGTGGCCGCAGCGCTCAATTCCCGACCGAGAAAGACGCTAGGATGGAAAACTCCAGCAGAGGCGCTTGACGAGCTGCTGTCACGAATGAAAACACTTGGTGTTGCGACCACCGCTTGAGCCCGCCCCCGGCCCTCCCTGCGCGATGGTCTTCACGCTTATATGCAGGCTTCCTGGCGCTCGGCTTGTTGGCCGCCATGCGCGACAACGCGTTTCACGCGTTGCGCGGTGATACCAGCGTCGAGGTATCAGAACCCTGCAACTTCACGTCCGCAAGAGCATCGTTCGTCCGCACATCGAAAAGGACATGCTGCGAGTTCTCGCGGCCACCGCTCCCCGCCTCGCGTGTCGTGACGATCGCGCGCAACGCCCCTCCGCAAGTGAGGCGGGATGCGCGGAAGGATCGCGGTGATTTGCCCGACGACACAAGCGAAATCGCCTGCGACATAGTAACCCGACGGGCAAAATGAGCCCGACGGGCAGATGCAGATCGAACTAACAAGTCAACGGCTCACGCCGCAGCCTTCGCCTCGTCTGCGGCGTGGAACGCATACACGTCCATGCGCAGCACGCCGTAATTGGCGCTGTTGTGCAGGCGCTCCACGCGGGCGCCCTCGCCGGCGGCGCCGAGCGCGGCGAACAGCGGCAGGAAGTGCTCGTCGGTCGGATGGTTGTCGCGCGCATGCGGGGCGAGACGGCGGTAGTCGACGAGATCGTCGACGCGGCCCTCGATCGCGGCCTGGTGCACCCAGTCGGCGAAGTCGACCACCCAGGACGGCGCGGGATCGTCGATGTCGAGCCGGCGCTTGCGGAACTCGCCGAGATTGTGGGTGAAGCTGCCGCTGCCGATGATCAGCACGCCCTCCTCGCACAGCGGCGCCAGCGCACGGCCGAGCGCGAGATGATGCGCAGGGCCCCGCTCGGTCTGGATCGAGAGCTGCAGCACCGGAATATCGGCCTGCGGATACATCAGGAGCAGCGGCACCCAGGCGCCGTGATCGAGGCCGCGCTCGCGATCGATGCCGACCGGCAGGCCGGCCGCCTGCAACCGCGCCGCGACGGCCCGCGCGAGATCTGGCGCCCCTGGCGCGGGATAGCGCAACTGATAGAGCTCGCGCGGAAAGCCGTAGAAGTCGTAGATGGTCTCGTTGACGGCGACCGCATTGACGGCGGGGATGTCGGTCTCCCAATGCGCCGAGATCACCAGGATCGCCTTCGGCCGCGGCAGGCTGCCGCCGAGGCCGACGAGGAAGTCGCGGGCGGCCGAATCCGTGAGCGGCAGCATCGGCGAGCCGTGCGACAGGAAGATGCTGGGCAGGGTCATGTCATGGCTCCTCGTTCTCTAGACGGATGTTCAGCTGCCAACCCAACCCACAGCTGTCGTCCCTGCGAAAGCAGGGACCCATACCGCGTGATCGGCATTTGAGGCAGGCTGCGCGTCGACCAGCGTGCTCAACCCAAGTCCGCTTGTGGTTATGGGTCCCCGCGTTCGCGGGGACGACACTGAGATTGTCGCGGCAGTCAACCAACCATGACGATCAATGCGCGTTGCGCAACTGCCCGCCGGCAAGACCGCTGCGAAGGCTGCCCAGCGCATAGGCGCCGTCGCCGAGCAGGGCCTGGATCACCAGCGTGACGGCCCAGAACGCCGGATACTCCCAGCCGCCCTTCGGATTGTTGAAGAAGAACCCCGCGGAGCCATGGACGGTGAAGATGGCGCCGAGCAGGATCGGCACGGCGGCGAGCGCCACCCAGCGGGTGTAGACGCCGAGGATCAGCGCGATGCCGGCGAGGATCTCGGCCGTGATGACGAGGTAGGCGAACTCGGGCGGCAGGCCGATGCTGCCGAAGAATTTTGCAGTGCCGGCCGGGCTGAACACGAACAGCTTGAGGCTGGCATGGGCCAGGAACAAGCCACCCAGCGTCAGGCGAAGCAGCAGGGCGGCGTAGGGTGCAGTGCGCGAATCGATCATCTCGGGCTCCCAATGGATAGTGCCGAGACATAGATCATTCCCTGGGAGACGATAATCTGGCCGCCAGGAAAGACAGCTCAAACCATTGAGGTGAGGTGGCAGGCGGTTCGTCGTGGACGTACCGCCTTACGCACCGACGCCACGGCGCCTCGAATGCCGACGCCCCGTTCGTCCACCGTTGCATGACGCCGACATGCCTCCGGAAACCGGGGGCACATGCCGCCGCTCCCGATCAGAACCGGTAGCTCGCGCCAACGCGGATCAGGTGGAGTTCGTTCTTGAAGTCGGCACGGTTGCCGTCGCGATTGAACAGCGTCACGTTGCCGTAGTCGGTGTAGACATATTCACCGCGTCCGACCCAGTTGCTGGTGAAGGCGTATTCGACACCGACGCCTGTCGTGAGGCCGGCCTTCACCTGATCCTCCCACACCACCTGCTCGCCGGCGTTGCGGCCCTTTTGGATATTGTTGGTCAAGTTGGCGATGCCGACACCGAGCGTGCCGAAGACCAGCAAGCGGTCGAACGCATAGCCGGCGCGCGCGCGGACCGAGCCGAACATGCCGTATTTGGCGTAGGACGAATCGTTGTCGAAGATGTCGTTGCTCTGCGACGCGGTGGACCGGCCGAGATCGACCTCGGCGCCGACCACGAAGCGATTGGCGAACTGATAATTGTAGCCGCCATAGAGGCCGAAGGCCACGCCATCAGCGCCCTCCTCGGCATGGCCGTGATTGTTGTTGCGATAGAAGTCGATGGTCCACAGCCCGTGCGCGCCCCCGGCGAATGCGCCGGCATAGAAGCCGGTCCAATTGTAGTACGGGGCATCGTAGACTGCTACGGGCCGCTGGACCCTGAAATCTCCTGCCTGCGCGACCGTGCCGGCAAGCAGGACGCCACAGGCGGCAACAGCAAGAGTGTACACTGCTTTCATCAACCCATCCTCACAAACTCAATACATGTGCAAGCGAGTGCATCCCCAGAAGGCGCTCGCGCGGGGCGGAAACTGAAAACGAAGTCGGGCACCAAGTTGACCCGCTTTGGGTCAGGAAGTGATCAAATGCGGCATTGTTCGGGACTGCACTGTGGCGCGGCAACTGATACCGGCGAGAACCCGAATTTGTTGCGACATCTTTTCACTTGCAGCGCGATGACGCGAAGGCAGCGCGACTGATTCGCGCCATCGTTATGACGGACGCCCACCCCCGCCCCCGTCCGCAAGAGTGATGATTCCCCGCACCTCACGAGTCTGCTAGCGAGACACCTCACACCCGGCGAGTGAGGCTGAATGCTGGACCGTCTGACTGGACTGGAAGTGATGTCGCGGATCGCCAGTTCTGGCAGCCTGTCGGCGGCCGCGCGTGCGCTTGGCATGTCGCCAACGATGGTCACGAAACATCTGGCAGCGCTGGAGACGCGACTCGGCACCAAGCTGTTTCACCGCACCACGCGCCGGCTGACCATCACCGAGGCCGGACGCCGCTATCTCGACCTTGCCGAGCGCGTGCTCGGCGACTTCGAGGCGGCCGAGAGCGCGATCGCGGCCGACCGCGTCGAGCCGCGCGGGCTGTTGCGCCTCAATGTCCCGCTCGCCTTCGGCACGCGCCAGATCGCACCGCTGCTCGCCGGCTTCGCCGCGCTCCATCCCGGCGTCAGCGTCGAGCTCGGCCTCAACGACCGGCTCGTCGACCTGATCGAGGAAGGCTGGGATCTCGCGATCCGCGTCGGCACGCTCAAGGATTCCAGCCTGGTGGCGCGGCGGCTCGCGCCGTGCCGGATGATGGTCTGTGCCGCGCCGTCCTATCTCGCGGCGCATGGGACACCGCGCACCACGGCCGATCTCGCCGACCACAACTGCCTCGGCTATACGCTGGCGGCGGCCGGCCCATCGCGCTGGCGCATGGGCGGCAAGGCGGCGGTCGACGTCACCGTGAGCGGCAATCTGCGCGCCAACAATGGCGATGCGCTGCTCGCCGCCGCCCTGGCCGGGCAAGGCGTGATCTACCAGCCGACCTTCATCGTCGGCGACGAGATCCGCGCAGGACGGCTGGTGCCGCTGACGCTCGACGTGCCGCCATCGGACCTGCTGGCGGTGCATGCCGTCTACCTGCCGGATCGCACGCCATCGGCCAAGGTGCGCGCCTTCATCGACCACCTCGCCGCGGCGTTCGCGCCCGAGCCACCTTGGGATCGCGATCTTGCGTGAGCGGACGAACAGCTCGGCCGCGATGCACTCGGAGACATCGACATGAGCGAGCAACCAAGCCACGACGGCAATCATCATTGGCCGATGCTCCGCTCCCTGCGAGGCTGGCGGATCAGCGCCCTGCCCGCCGATCTCGCCGCCGGGCTGACGCTGGCGGCGATCGCGATTCCCGAGCAGATGGCGACCGCCAAGCTCGGCGGCTTCACGCCCGAGACCGGCTTCTTCGCCTTCATGGCGGGATCGCTGGGGTTCGCGCTGTTCGGCGCCAACCGCTTCCTGTCCTGCGGCGCCGATTCCACGATCACGCCGATCTTCGCCGGCGGCCTGGCGCTGCTCGCCGCCGGCGGCACGCCCGAATACGGCAGCCTGGCCGCGGCGCTGGCGCTGCTGGTCGGGGTCATGCTGGTGCTGGCCGGCGGCTTCAGGCTCGGCGGCATCGCCAACCTGCTGTCGGTGCCGGTCACCGTGGGCTTCCTGGCCGGCATCGCCGTGCACATCATCGTCTCGCAATTGCCGGGCGTGCTCGGCCTGCCGTCACCGAGCGGGCCAACGCTGGCGCGGATCGCCACCTTGGCGGGCGAACTCGGCAAGGCCAACGCGTACACGATGCTCATCGGCTTCGGCGTGCTCGCGACCATCACGATCTGCGAGCGGATCAGCGCCCGCATACCCGGCGCGCTGATCGCGCTCGCGGCCTCGACCTTGTTCGTGCTGTCGGCCGGGCTGCAGGGACGCGGCGTGCCCGTCATCGGCGAGATCGCCGGCACGGTGCCGATGCCGTCCGTGCCGCTGATCGGACCGGAACAATGGGCGAAGCTGATCCCGCTCGCCTTCCTGATCGCGGTCGTGGTGATGGTGCAGACATCGGCGACGACGCGCTCGTTCCCTTCCGATCCCGATCGGTCGGCCGATGTCGACCGCGACTTCCTCGGCGCCGGTGCCGGCAGCCTGCTCGCCGGATTGTTCGGCGCGTTTCCGGTCAATGCCAGTCCGCCGCGCACCGGCATCGTGGTCGAGACCGGCGGCCGGTCCCAGGTCGCGGGCCTGCTCGCCGCCGGGATCGTGCTGCTGCTCGTGCTGTTCGGAGCCCGGCTGCTTGCAAATGTGCCGGAAGCGGCGCTCGGCGGCGTGCTGCTGTTCGTCGCGCTACGCATCATCCGCGTCGCGCAGATCACAAGCGTCTATCGCGCGTCCAAGGGCGAGTTCCTGCTCATCCTGGCGACCGCGGTGGCGATCGTCGCGCTGCCGATCGAGCAGGGCGTCGCGCTCGGCATTGCGCTGTCGCTGCTGCACGGCATCTGGAGCACGACACGCGCCCACCTCATCGCCTTCGAGCGCGTGCCCGACACGACGATCTGGTGGCCGGCGCATCCGCAGATCAAGGGCGAGGAGCTGTCCGACATCACCGTGGTCGGCTTCCAGGCACCGCTCAGCTTCCTCAATGCGGCGACGTTCCGCGCCGACATGCGGCGCATGCTGCGCAGCCGCAAGCCGCGGCTGGTGGTGTTCGAGGCCAGCGCCATCGTCGAGATCGATTTCACGGCCGCGCAGACTCTGCGCGACGTGATCCACACCTGCAGCGAGACCGGCGTCGTGTTCGCGGTGGCGCGGCTGGAATCGCTGCGGGCCCAGGAGGCCTTCGAACGATTCGGCCTGTACGACGTGCTGCCGCGGGATCGCGTGTTCCACAGCGTCGATCACGCGCTGCAGAAGCTGCGGGCCGTTGCGTCGGATGTGCACGTTTGAGGGAAGGGTGGTCCGAGAGCGCCGTGGTCAACGACGACCTCGGCGGCAGGTCGACGCTTGCGTTCTAAGCGGTGACCTCGTGATACAAACCGTTACACGTCGCGGCGACGGTCGACATACCCGCGCTAAATTCATCGGCGAGACATCCGCCTCACGATGCCCGGCCCGTCGGCCGCGGCAAAAGCAAGGGATCACCGATCATGCACAAGCTGCTTCCGCTGCTGTTGATAGTCATCTTCAGCACCGCCGCCCAGGCTCAGGACAGGAGCGCCATGCGCCAGGCCTGCGGCGACGATTTGCGTACGCTCTGTACCGGAATCATGCCGGGCGGCGGCCGCATCAAACAATGCATGATCGAGAAGTTCGACAAGCTCTCCGACGGCTGCAGGACGGCGCTCAAGGACGCAAAGGCGCAGCAAGGCGGCAAATGATGCCGCCTGCGACGAAAGCCAGCGGGACACGTCGCCGATCGTTCATGTTCCTTGCAGCGAATGTCTGCTAGAAGACCGCACGGCGGCAGTCGACACTGCAGCGATGCGCCACATGATCGGCAGAGCTGCATCGGGCGACCGGCGTCGTGGAGAGCTCCATGGTACTGGGAAGAGGTTTCGCGACGTCGAAAAAATTGCGAAACCAACACCTGTCCAACGACGTCTAAGGACTGCACTGCTTCGAAACCAACGAGAGGACCGCACTGCAATGCGCAATCTGTTCACCTCCGCCCTGCTCGCCGCGACCGTCATGTTGGGCGCGTCGGCCGCGCAGGCCTTCACGCTGCCGGCTCAGCCGGCTGCTCCGGACAGCAATGTCGAGCGCGTCGCCGGCGGCTGCGGTCCCGGCTGGTTCCCGGACCGCTGGGGCCGTTGCCGGCCCGCCCCGCGCGTCTATCGTCCCTATGGCTATGGCGGCTTCGGCCCGCGCACCTGCTGGGTGCGGCCGACCCCGTGGGGACCGCGCCGCGTCTGCCGTTGATCTGAATGGAAACAAAATGCCGCCGCGTGTCGAACGCGGCGGCATTTTCTATTTGGTGAATCGTGATGCATTCCGACATCTCCCGCGAGCTGGGAGATGTGAGCAGCGGCCCTATGTGAGCAGCGGGCCTGCACGCCGAAGCCAAATCCGAAACTCAGCTCGGCTTGGATTGCCAATCAGCGCGCCGGGATGATCTTGCCTGGATTGAAGATGTTCTGCGGATCGAGCGCCTGCTTCACCGCGCGCATCGCATCGAGCGCTTCCGGGCCGAGCTCGGACTCGAGATATTTCTGCTTGCCCTGGCCGATGCCATGCTCGCCGGTGCAGGTGCCGTCCATGGCCTGCGCGCGCTCGACGAGGCGATGCATGAACTCGTCGCCGCGCGCCATCTCATCGGCATCGTCGACATCGCACATCAAGGAGCAGTGGAAATTGCCGTCGCCGACATGGCCGACGATCGGCGAGGTCAGCTTGAGACGCGCAAGATCCTCCTCGGTCTCGGTGACGCAATCGGCGAGCCGCGAGATCGGCACGCAGACATCGGTCGCGACCACGCCGACGCCGGGCCGGATCGCCTTCACCGACCAATAGGCGTCGTGACGCGCCTGCCAGAGCTTGGTGCGGTCCTCGGGCTTGGTGGTCCAGGCGAAGTCGCCGCCGCCGCACTCGCGCGCGATCTCGGCGAAGTTCTTCGACTGCTCGGCGACCTCGGCCGCGCTGCCGTGGAATTCGAGCAGCAGCAGCGGCGTCTCCGGCAAGGTCAGCTTGGAATAGGCGTTGCACGCCCTGACCTGCGCGGCGTTGAGCAGCTCGATGCGCGCCATCGGAATGCCGGTCTGGATCGCGAGGATCGTCGCCTGGCAGGCGCCGCGCACGGTCTCGAACGAGCACGACGCCGCGGCGATGGTCTCGGGAATGCCGCGCAGGCGGATCGTCATCTCGCAGATGATGCCGAGCGTGCCCTCGGCGCCGATGAACAGGTGCGTCAAATCGTAGCCGGCGGCGGACTTCTTGGCGCGGGTGCCGGTCTTGATGATCTCGCCATCGCCGCGCACGACCTTCAGCGCCAGCACGTTCTCGCGGATGGTGCCGTAGCGCACGGCATTAGTGCCGGAAGCCCGCGTCGAGGCCATGCCGCCGAGGGACGCGTCGGCGCCGGGATCGATCGGGAAGAACAGGCCCTGGTCGCGCAGATATTCGTTCAGGGTCTTGCGGGTGATGCCGGGCTGGATCACGCAGTCGAGGTCCTCGGCATGCACCTCCAGCACCTTGTTCATGTCGCGCATGTCGATGCAGATGCCGCCGGCCGGCGCATTGACCTGGCCCTCCAGCGAGGTGCCGGCGCCGAACGGAATGATCGGCACGCCCTTTGGCGCGCAGATGCGGACGACATCCTGGATGTCGGCGGTTTCCTGCGCCAGCACCACGCCATCCGGCGGCTGCGTCGGCAGCCAGGTCGTGGTATGGCCATGCTGCTCGCGCACGGCCTGCGAGGTGATGAGCCTGTTGCCGAAGCGGGCCGCGAGCGCGTCGAGCGCACTTTTCAGCGCCTCCGGCGCGGGCCGCTTCAAATCGTGATGGGGGATCGTCGTCGCCACTGCTTCCTCCGAAAGTTGGGCGGACCGTGGCAAAGGACGCAACAGGGGTCAAGGGAGCAAACGGAAGAGCCGATGAGCGATAATGCAGTGCCCGCAGCGCAAGGCGCCGGACCGTTTCTGTCACAGGTCATGCAGATCGAGCCGCAATGGATCGACTACAACGGCCATCTCAACATGGCCTACTACAACGTGATGTTCGACCGCGCCATCGACCAGATCTGGGCCGAGCTCGGCATCGGTCCCGCCTACATGAAGGAGCGCCAGGGCTCGACCTTCACCGCCGAATGCCACGTGCGGTACCTGCGCGAGATCCATCTCGGCGATCCCGTCCAGATCGCGGTCTGGCTGATCGCCGCCGACGAGAAGCGGCTGCACACCTTCGAGGAGCTGCGCCATGCCGAGGAAGGCTGGGTCTCCGCCACCTCGGAGAATATGTCGGTGCACATCGACATGACCAAGCGCAAGGTCGCGCCGTTTCCGCCGGACATCCAGGCCAACATCGCCCGCGTGCTGCAGGCCCATGCCGCGCTGCCGCGTCCCGACGGGCTCGGCCGCACCATCGGCATGCCGAAGAGATGACGGCGACAGGCCGCCGCTACGCCGGCAGGCCGGCGTCGGACAATCCTTCGAACACCCGGCTCGAATAGGCGTCCGGCAGCGGCGGCATGCCGCGCTGGACCTCGGCCAGGGTCAGGTCCGGATAGCCGGCACGCAGCGCCTGCAGGCTGCGCAAAGCCGCGGATCGCTCGCCCGCCAGCACGTGGGACGGGCACATGGTCCGGTGCACCCACAGCGACGACGGATGCTCGCGCAGGCCGCGCTGCTGCCAGCGCGCCGCCTCCGCGTAGGTGCCGGCGGCGAAATGCGCGCAGCCGATTCCAATGAGGGCGTTGAAGGCGAGCGGGTCCTGCGGCGCGAGATCCAGCGCAATCCGAAAGCGCTCGATCGCCGACGCGGCATCGCCGCGATAGACATCGAGCCAGCCGCTGCGGCTCCAGGCCCAGGCGGCACCGCCATCCAGCGCGAGCGCCCGGCCCACCACCTGCTCGGCCTCGGCGAGCTCATCCAGCAAGGTGAGCGCATTGCCGAGCACGCACAGCACGGTCGCATCCGCAAGCTCGGTCGGCACGCGCTGCGCCAGGGCGCGACCAAGCTGCCGATCCTGCCCGGGCGCGGTGCCGAAATGATAGACCGCGCGCTGGCCGTAGGCCCAGGCCGCGAGCGCCGTGGCCAGGGCATGACGGGGATCGCGGGCGATGGCCTGATGCAGCAGCTCGAGCGCACTGCGGTTGCCGTCGGCGTCGAGCGACAGCACGCCGGGCATGGCGCGCAGCGCGAGATCCTGCGCGGTCAGATCCTCATCCGGTTTGCGCAGCGCCCGGTCGATCTCGGCGCGGCGCAGGCTTTGCAGCAGCGATGCCGCCACGCGGGCGGCCAACCGTTCGTGACTGTCGGCCTCCCACCGCAGCATGACCTCGCCGCGATGCGCCCAGATCAGCCCGCCGCTGTCCTGGTCGATCAGCTGCAGCAGCAGCCGGGACGCGCCATCTCGACCGTGGAGCGACGCATTCATGCGGTAGCGCGCCGCGCGCGGCTGGGTCGTCACGGCAAATCCCGCGCGGGTCAGCGCCAGCGTGAGCTCGGCCGCGAGGTCGTCCGCCAGCTCGCGCGCGCTCGGATCGGTGGCGATCATGGCGAAGGCGATGGTCGGCCGGTCGCGTACCTGCGCAATGGTGGTGCGCGACGCGGCGAGCTGCGCCATCAAGACCGCCTGCCGCCTCAGGGTTTCCGACGGCGTCTCGCCGTGGCAGCGACGATAGCCGGCGGCGAAGCGGCCGTAATGCGGGAAGCCGCAGCGCAGCGCGACGTCCATCACCTTCTCGCCGGCGCGCCCCTGCAGAAACTCGACACGGGCGCGCGCGTAGCCGAGCTCCTGCCGGACCATTTGCGGCGACCGGCCGATCGACCTGACGAACTGGCGCTGCAAGGTCCGTCCGGAAACGCCGGCAATCTTCGCCAGATCGGCCAGCGTCCAGCGCCGCCCGAGGTCGTCATGCATCGCTTCGAGCGCGCGGCGTACGCTACGTGGCAAAGGCTGCCGCGCCGCCAGGGGAACCTGATCTCCGTCCATCATGCGACGATGTCCAATTGCCTATGGGTCATCGGCGGCGCTCGAAAAGTTCATGATCCGGATGGCCGTGTCGCGATCTGGATAGCGCTGCCCGAAGCCTGCCGCGTACGTCTCCACACACCAGCGCGCGCAACAGCGCTGCATTCTCCGGAGGAGACCATCATGACCGCATCAGCTGCAATTCAGGCCGGCGTGACCGCAGAGCCCGATTTCACCGCGCTCAAGGCACGCCAGCACAGCGCGTGGTCGTCCGGCGACTACGCCATCGTCGGCAACACGCTGCAGATCGTCGGCGAGGAACTCTGCGAGGCGCTTGACATCCGCGCCGGCCAGAAGGTGCTCGACGTGGCCGCCGGCAACGGCAACGTCACATTGGCTGCGGCGCGGCGCTGGTGTAACGTCGTCTCGACCGACTACGTGCCTGCCCTGCTCGACCGCGGTCGCCAGCGTGCCGCCGCCGACGGCCTGTCCGTGCAGTTCCAAGAGGCCGATGCCGAGGCGCTTCCATTCGGCGATGGCACTTTCGACGTGGTGGTCTCGACATTCGGCGTGATGTTCACGCCCCGGCAGGAGCGCGCCGCCGCCGAACTCACCCGGGTGTGCCGCAGCGGCGGCAAGATCGGCCTGGCCAATTGGACCCCCGACGGCTTCATCGGCCAGTTGTTCAAGACGCTCGGCAAACATCTGCCGCCGCCCGCCGGCGCCAAATCGCCGGCGCTCTGGGGCACCGAGGCACGCATCCGAGAGATGTTCGCCGATGCCGCCGACATTCGCTGCCATCGGCGTCATTTCGCGATGCGCTACCGCTCGCCTGAGCATTTCGTCGACGTGTTCAAGACCTACTATGGTCCGGTGCTCAAGGCCTTCGCTGCGCTTGATGGCGACCGGCAGGCCGATCTCAAGCGCGACATGCTGGCCCTGATCGGGACGCTCAATCGCGCCGAGGACGGCACGATGGTGGTGCCGTCGGAGTATCTCGAAGTGGTCATCATCAAACGCTGAGATCGTCAGCTCTGCACCACCCAGTCGGGCAAG
This sequence comes from Bradyrhizobium sp. SZCCHNS3016, assembly GCF_032484535.1. Classification (NCBI taxonomy): domain Bacteria; kingdom Pseudomonadati; phylum Pseudomonadota; class Alphaproteobacteria; order Hyphomicrobiales; family Nitrobacteraceae; genus Bradyrhizobium; species Bradyrhizobium sp. SZCCHNS3016. The sequence continues at coordinate 454,876 of NZ_JAUETE010000001.1, read as the reverse complement.
CGGTCGAACCAGGGCTGCACCTGCTCGAGCTGGCGGGCAAGTTGCAACAGCCGTGTCTCGTCGCCGAGCCGGCCCGTGAACTGCACGCCGAGCGGCAGGCCGTCGGCGGTCCAGTGCAGCGGCACGCTCATCGCCGGCGTGCCCGTGAGATTGGCGAGCTGCGTGAACGGGACGTATTGCAGGCTGTCGCGGGCGATCTTGTCGATCATGCCGTCGAGCACGCCCCAGCGCGTCAACAGCCCGAGCAGGCCGATGCGGTCGAGCATGTCGAGCAAGGTCTGCTCGGCGGTCGAGGGATCGCCCTGGCCGTGCCGGATCGGCGGATGCGCGAGCGTCGGCGTCAGCAGCAGATCGTAGCACAGATGGAAGCGGGCAAGCGCGCGCGCGAAGCCGTTCCATTTCAGCAGCTGCGCGGTCAGCGCGCCCGCCGAGATCGCGCCGCCCAGCGTCGACAGCACCCGCGTCAGCAGCTCGAACTCCTCGCGCTTCGCGCCCTTGCCGCGCGCATCGGCCACCAGCGCCGCGACCTGGCCGAAATAGATGTGCAGGAACGAGGTCGCGAGCGCGGCGCCGTCGATGTCAGGGGTGGCCTCCTCGACCTCGTGACCGAGGCCCTGCAGCAGCTTCACCGCGTTGTCGACCGCGAGCTTCGCTTCGGCATGCACCTCCGTGCCGATCGGCGACGCCGTCGTGTAGCCGATGCGCAGGCGGCCGGGATCGTGGGCAACCGCATTGGCGTAGACCACGCCGGGCTCGGCGGTGAGAAAAGGATCGCCCGGCTCACTGCCCGCGATGACGTCGAGCGCGAGCGCGGTGTCGCGCACGCTGCGCGAGAGCACGCCTTCACAGGAGGCGCCGAACCAGTACTCGCCGAAGCCCGGGCCCGACGAGACCAGGCCGCGCGACGGCTTCAGCCCGAACAGGCCACAGCAGGCGGCGGGAATGCGGATCGAACCGCCGCCGTCATTGCCGGCGGCCATCGGCACGACGCCCGAAGCGACCGCCGCCGCAGCGCCGCCGCTGGAGCCGCCCGGCGTGTGTGCGGGATTCCAGGGGTTGCTGACGCGGCCGAAGGCGCGGGAGTCGCTGACGCCCTTCAGCGCGAGCTCCGGCAGGTTGGTCTTGCCGAAGATCACGAGGCCGGCTTCGAGATACCGCCTGACGACCGAGGCATGCTCGCCGGCGACGAAACCGGACAGCGCCTTGCTGCCATAGGCCGTCGGAAGGCCCGCATAGTCCTGGGCGCAGTCCTTGATCAGGAACGGCACGCCGGTGAGCGGGCCGTTGGCAGGCTTGGCGAGCTGCGCACGGGCCTCGCGCTCCATCAGCCTGCAGACGGCGTTGGTCCTCGGCTGGGCCCGCTCGTGCTGCGCCAGCGCGAGCTGCAGCAGCTCCGCCGCATTGGTCTCGCCGCCCTTCACCGCGGCGGCAAGCGCCGTCGCATCGCGCCGCACATAGTCCCGGACGTTCACATTGCCCTCCCCCGTACTGCAATTCGCCGCCGTCATCGTAGCTGATTCTGGTTGCAACAGAGGCGCAGTTGCGCCGAACGCGGCATCAATCGGGCGCAACGGCGGCAATCGTGGCGGCACGATGGTCGACCTCGGTCGACCTGACGGCCGGATTGCGCAGCTTGGTCCCGAATTTAGTTAATTTGATTCAGATCATTCGTCGCGTCTCTTGTGCCGACCTAACCTTACGCATCGTTAGTTGCGTAGAGTTGACGAGAGAGCGATGGGACGCCTCGCAAGCCTGCTGAGCCGAGCGCACGGTCCGCATGAGGATGCGGCAGCCGTTCCTGTGACCACCGCCGACTACTTCATCCTGCTGTCGCGCGCGATGGAGAGCCTGCCGGATTCCTCCCCCGAGCGCCGCGCCGAAGTCTACCAGTCGGCACGCCAGGCGCTGGTGACCCAGTTGCAGGCGATGGATCCGCCGGTCTCGCGCTCACGCATCAAGGCCGAGCAGCGCGCGCTCGACGATGCGGTTGATACGATCGAAACGCGCGCGCTGACGGCGCCGGACGGCAGTCCGGAACAAACGACGACGTTGGTCCCGGATGACCCGCTGCATCCCTCCTCCTCCTTTACTGCACACCCCGACATTCCGACCGCTTCCGTTTCAACAGCTCAAGATGACACCCAGGATCCCGCCATGGCTCAAAGTCAGTTTCATTCCAAGTTTGCCCCGCGCGCCGTCGAGGAGAAGCCGATGTCACGACTCGATGAAATCAACCGGGTGCTGCGCAAGCTGCAGAGCGACTCGTTCGGGGTCGAGGCCTGCGCGCTGATCTCGGAGGACGGGCTGATGATCGCGAGCGTGCTCGCGGCCGACATGGAGGAGACGCGGGTCGCCGGCATGACCGCGACCTTGCTGTCGCTCGGCGGCCGCGCCGCCATGGAGCTCGGCCGCAGCCATCTGCAGGAGGTCATCATCCGCGGCGAGTCCGGCTATGCCGTACTGGTCAGCGCCGGCCGCGGCGCGCTGCTGCTCGCGCTCACCAACGAGAACAGCAAGCTCGGGCTCACCTTCTTCGACATGCGCGAAGCCGTCCGGTCGCTGCAGAAGGTGCTGTAGCGCACCGTCGTCCAATGAGCCGGCGCGCGGCGACGACGCGGCGCCGACGGGAGTAGTTTCATGGCCAATACCGTCCTCTATGACGACGGCGTTCACAAGAACATCCTGCTGGAGGATTTCGGCGCCGGCGATCTCGCGGTGCAGGCGAACCAGCATCTCATCATCCACGACCGCGTCGGCATGCTGCTCGATCCCGGCGGCCACAAGGTCTATTCGAGGGTGCTCAGCGAGACCTTCAGCCAGCTCTCGGGCGGGCGGCTGAAATATCTGTTTCTGTCGCACCAGGACCCCGACATCGTCGCGGCGATCAACGGCTGGCTGATGACGACCGATGCCGACGCCTACATCTCCGAGCTATGGACCCGCTTCGTGCCGCATTTCGGCTTCGACCACATCGTCGCCCACCGACTGAAGCCGATTCCCGACGAGGGCATGGTGTTCGATCTCGCAGGCAGCAGGCTCTACGCGCTGCCGGCGCACTTCCTGCACAGCGAGGGCAATTTCCAGCTCTACGATCCGATCTCGAAGATCCTCTACAGCGGCGACCTCGGCGCCTCGATCGGCGTCGACTACACCGTCGTGCGTGACTTCAAGGCGCATACGCGCTTCATGGAAGGCTTTCACCGGCGCTACATGGTCTCCAACCGCGTCATGAAGGCGTGGGCGCAGATGGTCAGCACGCTCGACATCGAGATCATCGCCCCGCAGCACGGCGCGCTGTTTCCGGATGCGACGATGTCGCGCCAGTTCATCGCGTGGTGCGCGGGGCTCGAATGCGGCATCGACCTGATCACGCCGAAATTCAAGGTGCCTGTGGGCTGACATGCTGGCGCCTTCCCCGAACTCCGTTCCGCCGTCGCCCGCAATGCGCGTCGATGCGTGCGCCGTGGCCGGCGAGGAGGCACCGGTCTGGCTCGCCGCGGCCTTCGCCGTCGCCGGCACCCTGATCGCCGTCATGTCCGCAGCGCTCTGGCAGCAAGGCACCGCCACGCCGCCGACCGCGACGGCCGCAATGCCGGTGACGGCCGTGCCGCAGCGCGACGACCGCATTGCCGACGCGGCGCCCAAGCGACGGGAGGCGCGGATCGTCGAACCGGCGCCGATCATCGCGCCGCCGACGCCGCCCGCAATCGCTCCCGTCGTGATCGCGCCACCAACTCCGCCAGTCGCCCCGGCAGCGCCCCCGGAGCCCCAGAGCACCGCGAAGGTCTCCGCCGAGTGCTTCGCCCCGCTGGCGGTCGGCTTCGAGCGCGGCAGCGCGCGACCGAACCCTGCCGACATGAAGCGGTCGCTGGCGATCCTGCAACGCGCGCTCGCGCGCCACGGTGAGGCGACCATCATCATCGAGGGCCATACCGACGCCAGCGGCACCGAGGATCTGAACGTGCTGCTGAGCTATTCGCGCGCCAAGGAGATCGCGGCCCAGTTGAAGCGCGAGGGGCTCTCCGCGCAGCGGATGTCGGTGCGCGCGGCCGGCGCCGGCGAGGCGCGCGGCGATGCCCAGGCGGTCGCGGGCGACCGCAAGGCCGTGCTGCGCATTGCGGGCGTCGACGATTGCAGTCAACTCACAGCGACGAAGCGACCATGACGATCTATGCCATCGTGAGCGGCCTCGGCGCCGCCATTCTGCTGCTCACCTCGGGCTATTTGTTCGGCGCCCGCCAGGGCGCGCTGTCCCGCGAGCTGTTGCGGCGGCAGGTGCAAATGCAGGCGGCCAGCCTCGACCAGTTGCAGGAGCAGAGCAGCCACGACGCCATCGAGCGGGAGACCAGCCTGCGCAGCGCGATCGAGGACGTGCTGGCGCCGCTGGTCGAGCGTGAGCGCATCTCGCTGGATCTGGCGCAGCTCGCGAGCCGGCCCGGCCGGCGCCGCGAGCTGGTGCCGCTGCTCGACCGCATCGCCGAAGTCGGCCGCTTCCAGACCGTGCTGCTCACCAACGAGGAAGGCCTGCCGCTTGCGGCCAATACGACTGCCCACCGCACCGAGCAGCTTGCGGCAGCGGCGACGCGGCTTGCGCTGGTGGCGGAGAAGATCGCCGACGAGACCCACATCGCGCCGTTGTCGGTGATGCTGCGCGACGCCTCCGAGGCGACGACGCTGTGCCGGATCTTCCGCGTGCAGGACCAGACGCTCACTCTGACTGCGCTCTCCAACGATACGCGCCTCGCCTCTGTTGCGCTCGATCCCGCGCTCGCCAAGGTGCAGGTCGCGCTGACTGCGCCGGCCTGACACCTCCCCAAAACGCAAAGGGCGCAGCACCCTCTTGCGAGGCACTGCGCCCTTCGCCGACCTCATTGTCAGGGATGAGGCCGACTACACGCGGCTGCGGCCGCGGGCGAGGCCCACGACGGCCGACACCAGAAACAGCACGATGGCGATGAAGAAGATGATCTTGGCGATCTCGATCGACGCACCGGCGATGCCGCCGAAGCCGAGGATGCCGGCGATCAATGCGATAACCAGGAAGGTGACAACCCAGCCTAACATGACACGACCTCTGTCTCTCGATTGCGGTTCAAAGCGACGCGGAGCTTGCGCCGTTGCCAGGACAATCGTGGCTCGGAACAAGGGTTCCGGGCGCGCGGGCCGCTAAAAATTCGCGATTTGCCGGAACAAACGCCCATCGAAGCTGGAGCGGCGTCCGTCTGCCCCGAATTAGGGCTGTAAAATGCCCCCGCCGGCCCCATATAGCCGTCAATCCCTGCTATGAGGGCTCCTTCCTGCAGACCTCGTGATGCCGTCGTATGATGCCATCAGAGGGACGAGACTGATTCGCTGATGACCGAGCCCAACCGCGTGAGCCCTTTTCCTGCGCCCGACCACCAGCCCGTCGCCGGCGGCATTGCCGCGCGCGCCCGCGCCGCCGCGACCGGTGGGGCGCGCTATCTGGCGGGCCTCAATCCGGAGCAGCGCGAAGCGGTCGAGACGCTCGATGGTCCCGTGCTGGTGCTCGCCGGCGCAGGCACCGGCAAGACCCGGGTGCTGACGACGCGCATCGCGCATATCCTGAGCCAGGGCCGCGCACGGCCGAGCGAGATCCTGTCGGTGACCTTCACCAACAAGGCCGCGCGCGAGATGAAGACGCGGCTTGCCGAGATGCTCGGACAGGCGGTCGAGGGCATGCCGTGGCTCGGCACTTTCCACTCGATCTCCGGCCGCATCCTGCGCAGCCATGCCGAGCTGGTGCAGCTCAAGTCCAACTTCACCGTGCTCGACGTCGACGACCAGATCCGCCTGCTCAAGCAGTTGCTGCAGGCCGAGAACGTCGACGACAAGCGCTGGCCGGCGCGCATGCTGGCCGGCCTGATCGACGGCTGGAAGAACCGCGGCCTGGCGCCGTCCCAGGTGCCTTCGGGCGAGGCCGCCGTGTTCGCCAACGGCAAGGGCGGCAAGCTCTATGCGAGCTATCAGGAACGGCTGAAGATCCTCAACGCCGCCGATTTCGGCGACCTGCTGCTGGAGAGCATCCGGCTGTTCCGCGAGAACCCGGACGTGCTGCGGCAATATCAGAGCCGGTTCAAGTTCATCCTGGTCGACGAGTATCAGGACACCAACGTCGCGCAATATCTGTGGCTGCGGCTGCTGTCGCAGGCGCCGTCGTCCCCTGGTTCGTCATTGCCGGGCTCGACCCGGCAATCCATCGCGTCTTCGGAAGAAGATGGATCACCGGGTCACGACGCTGCGCGTCGGCCCGGTGATGACGAGACGGGTGTTGCTGCGCCCAGCCCCGCGTCTCCTCCCAAAAACATTTGCTGCGTCGGCGACGACGATCAGTCGATCTATGGCTGGCGCGGCGCCGAGGTCGACAACATCCTGCGCTTCGAGCACGACTTCCCCGGCGCCAAGGTCATTCGCCTGGAGCGCAACTACCGCTCCACGGGGCACATCCTCGCCGCCGCCTCGCATCTGATCACGCACAACGAAGGCCGGCTCGGCAAGACGCTGCACACCGAGGACGTCGAGGGCGAGAAGGTCACCGTCACTGGCGCCTGGGATTCCGAGGAGGAAGCGCGGGGCATCGGCGAGGAGATCGAGGAGCTGCAGCGCCAGGGCGAGCATCTCAACGACATCGCGATCCTGGTGCGCGCCTCCTACCAGATGCGCGAGTTCGAGGACCGCTTCGTCACGCTCGGCCTGCCCTATCGCGTCATCGGCGGTCCGCGCTTCTACGAGCGCGCCGAGATCCGCGATGCGCTGGCTTACTTGCGCGTCATCAACTCGCCGGCCGACGATCTCGCCTTCGAGCGCATCGTCAACGTGCCCAAGCGCGGGCTCGGCGACGCCACCGTGCAGATGCTGCACGACCACGCGCGCAAGCGCCGCATCCCGCTGTTCGAGGCGGCGCGCGCGGTGGTCGAGACCGACGAGCTGAAGCCGAAGGCACGCGGCTCGCTGCGCGGGCTGATCCTGCAGTTCGAGCGCTGGCGCGCCCAGCGCGAGGTCACGTCGCACACCGAGCTCGCCGAGATCGTGCTCGACGAGAGCGGCTACACCGAGATGTGGCAGAAGGACCGCTCGGCCGATGCGGCCGGGCGACTGGACAACCTCAAGGAACTCGTCCGCTCGATGGAGGAGTTCGAGAACCTGCACGGCTTCCTCGAGCACATCTCGCTGGTGATGGACCGCGAGGGCGCCGCCGACGAGGAAGCGGTGTCGCTGATGACCTTGCACTCGGCCAAGGGGCTGGAGTTCGACAACGTGTTCCTGCCGGGCTGGGAGGAAGGGCTATTCCCGAGCCAGCGCACGCTCGACGAGCAGGGCCGCGCCGGGCTGGAAGAGGAGCGCCGCCTCGCCCATGTCGGCCTGACCCGCGCGCGGCGTCGCGCCAAGATCTATTTCGCCACGAATCGCCGCATCCACGGCACCTGGACCACCACGATCCCGTCGCGCTTTCTCGACGAGCTGCCCGCGGCGAGCGTCGAGATCACCGAATCGAAGGGGGGCTCGGGCTGGGGCGGTGCGGGCGGCTACGGCCCGTCGCGCTTCGACAACGTGGAATCGTTCGGATCGAGCTATTCCACGCCGGGCTGGCAGCGCGCGCAGGCACGTCGGCCGGGCGCAGCGCGCGGTTCGTCGGAGGGCGGCTTCAAGGAAGAGCCATCGCCGTTCTCGGGCCGTGATCCGTTCGGCGGTCATTTCGGCCGCGGCAAGCGCGGACCGATGACCATCGAGGGCGAGCTGGTGGCGAAATCCACCGGCACGACGTCGGAATTCACGCTCGACGACCGCGTCTTCCATCAGAAGTTCGGCTATGGCCGCGTCGTCAAGATCGACGGCAACAAGCTGACCATCGCCTTCGACAAGGCCGGCGAGAAGCACGTCGTCGACAGCTTCGTCCAGCGGGCGTGATCTGGCGCGACGGCCGCGCCGCCGGGCGGCCGTTGCCGCGCGTCGCAATCGAGCTTCACACTTCGCCGTTGTTTGGCCTTGACCATGGCAGCGTGCATCGTATGAGATGCAATCATGGTCCGAGGATACATTCTGTTGAGTGTTGCGGTCGCGCTGTGTGTGCCCTCGCTGGCGGCGGCGCAGACGATGAGCTTTGGCGACTCCGCGGGGCTGATCGCGTCCAGTTGCGGCGCTGACATCACCGCCAATTGCCGCGGCGTCAACCTCGACTCCAACCGGCTCAAGGAATGCCTGTCGCGCAACCAGGACGTGGTCTCCGCGCAGTGCAAGGCGACCTATTTCAAGGCGTTCGAGGCGATCCAGAAGCGCATCGCCGCGCGGGTCACGGTCGCCAATGCCTGCCAACGCGAGATCGTCAAGCTGTGCGGCGGCTCCACGAAGGAGACCAGCAAATCGATCCCGTGCCTGATGACGACCAACGGTGTGAGCGCGCGGTGTCAGCAGGCGATGGGCGAAGCGGGGTATCGCTGATGCGGCGGGCAGCGAGATCACTGCTGTCAGGGCTGATCGCGGCTTCGCTGGCGGCCGCGAGCGCGCCCGTATGGTCGCAGGAGGTGAGTCGCGAGGACATCGTGCGCCAGCTCGGCCGCTTCGAAACCGCGCCCACGCTGGATCTGCCGGCGCTGAAGCAGCAGACCCAGGAGCGCTCCAGGATGCGCGGGCGCAACGAGCCGCCGCCGCAGAAGCGTCCGCCGATCGCGCCGGAGCTGATGAATCTGCCGGCCTTGAACGTCGACATCCAATTCGACGTGGACACGCCGATCGTGCGTCCGGAATCGTATCAGACCGTCGGGCGGATCGCCGATGCGATGGTGTATTCCGACCTCCTACCCTACACGTTCCTGATCGTCGGCCATGTCGAAGCCAACGGCAAGCGCGAGTCGAACGTCATCCTGAGCCAGCGCCGCGCCGACGCGATCCGCGACATCCTGGCGAACACCTTCAAGATCTCGGTCAAGCGGCTGCAGTCGATCGGACTTGGCGAGGAGCAGTTGCTCGACCCGTCCAAGCCGACCGCTGCCGTCAATCAGCAGATCCAGATCATCCCGATCGCAAGAACCGTCGAAGAGGCCGCAGCGCCGCCTCCGCCCCCTGCTCCGGCGACGCCCAGCAGGCAGGGCCCCCGCAAGCATCGCAATTGATGCAATTGGGCCCTGCGCGGAGGCCATGAACCCGGAGCGCTGCCGGTGCGACTGTTGTTTCAGCAGGTTGCCGATGCGCTCTCCGGCCGGCGCGAATGGAACCCGTTTTCAAGTCGGCGCTCTGCCCGGCGATGCGGCCGGGCCGCGATTGCCGGGTTTGTCGATGCAGCCGCTTGATGGTATAGCCCCATCTTTGCGGCCGTCGATTGAGCGGCGGTCGATCTCATTGACGAGCGAGCCAGCCATGAACGCCATGTTCCGACGCCAGATGGTCGACTACGTCGAATATCATCGCGATCCGCGCAACGGCCTGATGCATGTGTTCGGGATCATCCTGTTGTTCATGGGCGCCGTGTTGCCCCTGAGCTTGTGGCATTTCGACGCGTTCGGCATCCGGATCGGCCTCGGCGCCGTGCTGGCACTGCCCGTCCTGCTTTACTGGCTGCTGCTCGATGCCGCACTCGGGGCCGGCATCCTGGCCTTCGCCGTGCTGTTCCTTGCTGCAGCCATGATGATCGCTGATCACGTCCATGGTGTCGCCTTCTGGGCGCTGTTTGCCGCGCTCATCATCTTCGGCTTCGTCTCGCAGACCGTGGGGCACAAGGTGTTCGAGCGCAACAATCCGTCTCTGCTGGATCATCCGGCGCATCTCTTTCTCGGTCCGATGTTCGTGATGGCGAAATTGTATATGGCGTTGGGTCTGCGGCCTTCGGTGGCCGACCTCATCGCGCCGAACTGGTCGCCGGATCGGCTCGCATCGGACCGGCTTCAAGGCGATCAGCACCCGCGTCCCTAATGAAAGTCCTCGTCACCGGCGGCAGCGGTTTCATCGGCCATCACCTCGTCTCTGCGCTCGCGACGCGGGGCGCCGAGGTGCGTGTGCTCGATATTCGCTGCCCCAGCCACATGATCGCTGACGTCGAGTACATCGAAGGCTCGGTGCTCGATGCGGGCCTGGTGAAGCAGGCGGTCGCCGGCGTCGATCAGGTCTATCATCTGGCCGGACTGCCCGGCATGTGGATGCCGGACCGCGAGGACTTCTATCGCGTCAACTGCATCGGCACGGAAACGGTGCTGGCGGCCGCGCGTGCCGGCCGGGTGCGCCGGTTCCTGCACTGCTCGACGGAATCCATCCTGTTCGACTATCCGGGCTCGATCGGCGCCGCATCGGCGCCGACCGCACCGCCGGCCGAGGCTATGCCGGGCGCCTATACGCGTTCCAAGGCGCTGGCGGAGGCCCGCGCCATGGCGGCCGCCGCGGACGGCTTCCCCGTCGTGGTGGGCACGCCGACAATGCCGATCGGGTCGCACGACAGCAATCTGACACCACCGTCGCAGATGCTGCGGCACTTCCTGGACAGCCGGGTCCAGCTCTATCTCGACTTCATCGTCAACCTGGTCGACGTTCGCGACGTCGCGGCGGGCCTGATCCTGGCCATGGAGCGCGGCAAGGTCGGCGGCCGCTACGTGTTCGGCGGCGAGAGCCTGCGCCTCAGCCGCATCCTCGATCTGATGGCGGCGATCAGCGGCCGCAAGCATGTCGCGGTCGCCGTGCCCGGCCGGCTGGCCGAGCTGTCGGCGGGCATGCTCGAATTCGTCTCCGATCACCTCACCAAGCGCTGCCCGTCCGGCACCGCCGAGGGGGTGCGGATCGCCCGCGCGGCCTCGGATCTGTCGATCGACGACAGGGCCAAGCGCGAGCTCGGCTACGTCCCGCGCCCGATCGAGCCGACCTTGCGCGAGACGATCGTCTTTCTGCTCGATTCCGAGCCGGGAAAGCGGCTCCACGACAAACAACGCCCTTTTCGCACCGCGGCCGAATAGCTAAGAGCAGCCGGTCCCAGGTCTCATAACGGTTCCAAGACATGTCCGGCGATGCCAGCCCCATCTCGTCGTTTGCGTTCAGCGGATGGACCACCACCTGGCCCACTTCGCTGCTGGCCATCATCTGGCTGATCTGGCTCGCGAGCTGGGTCGGCGCCTCGTTCTGGTCGGGGCAGACCCGCAAGCATGTGACGGTGATCAAGACCAGCCGCTATCACGCGCTGATCGTGCTCGGCGGCATCCTGTTCACGCCGTGGACCTCGCGCCTGCTCGGCGAGAAGCCGTTCTGGAATCCCGGCGAGACCGGCGTCTACCTGCTGACCGTCGTGACCCTGGCCGGCATCGCCTTCACCTGGTGGGCGCGCATCCACCTCGGCCGCTTCTGGTCCAACGCGATCACCCACAAGGAAGGCCACAAGGTGATCGATACCGGCCCCTACGGCATGGTCCGTCACCCCATCTATACCGGGCTGATCCTCGGCATGATCGCCACCGGCATCGCGGTGGGCACGGTGACCGCCGTGCTCGGCGCCGTCCTGATCTCGCTTGGGATGGCCTGGAAGGCGAAGATGGAAGAGGTCTTCCTCGCTCAGGAGCTCGGGCCGGATTACGTCACCTACCGGCAGCGCGTGCCGATGATCATTCCGTTCCTGCCGCCGGGCTGAAGCGCTCAGCGCCTGACCTGGGCTTCTGACGGCAGCTGCGGCGGCTGGCTTGCCACCTGCGGCAGCAGATGGCGCGGCAGGATGATGCGCTGGCCGGGGATCAGCGGCTGGGCGGCGAGGCCGCGATTGGACTGCTGCAGCGCCCAGAGCGGAACGCGATAATTGGTGGCGATCTGGTCCAGGGTCTCGCCCGGCCGCACTGCCAGTGCAGTGCCGCTGTCCCACAACTCCACGGAGGCTTTCGGCGGCACCAAGTAGCGCAGCGGCACCGGGTCGGCCTCGGCAGTGGCCGAGGTCTGCGACAACTGGCTGATCATGGTGACCAATTGGGCGTGCACGTCCTCCATCTTGTCGATGTTGATGTGCGTGACCTCGTCATGATCCTTCATGTCGAAGCTCGCATAATGACCGCGAAAGCCGGGCTCGGGCTTGACGTCGCCGCCGCCGAGAATGTTGTCGGACAGGAACAGGTTGATGAAGCGATGCACGTTGGGCGGCACACTCTTGGTCGCATGCGCCGGATCGACGGTGACGACGAGGGCAACCGGGATGTTCTGCTCCTGCAGCGTGATCGCGATGCGGACGCTGCACAGCCCGCCCATCGAATGGCCAATCAGCACGATCGGGCCCGGCTCCTGGCGGTAGTTCTTGGCCACCTGGAGCGCGATCAGGTCGCACAGCGTGAATTCATAGACACTGGCCCGGTAGCCGGCCTGCTCGATCTTTTCGGCCAGACGGTCCATCCCGGTCGAGAACAGCGGCCCGAGCGCGCCGCGGAACAGGTACACCCGCGGCGGCGGCAGCGGCTGGCTGATCTCGGGCGGCGCGGTGGGTACGGCGCGGATCGCCGCGGGGGTTGCTGCCGGGGATGCCTTGGCTGATCTGGTCGGCGCGGGGGCGGAAGCAGCGCCGGGCTGGGCGGCCTGCGAGATGCTCGGGGCGGCAAGCCCGGCAAGGAGAGGTGCGGTGACGAGGAACGCGAGCAGTCTCCTGCCGGCTGCCGCCTTGGCTGGGCCGAGCCACCGCCTCGCGATTCGCGCCACGCTGGTCATTCGCGCTCCCGGGAAAGCTCTCAAGCTCAGATCAAGCAGGGTCATCTCCCCCCTGCCATACCGCTTGTCGCCGCCGAATGGGAGCATTTTGGGGCGCGCGCCCAGTGGCGCGGCCGCCGATTACCGGTAACCGGTAACGTTGGCTGCGCGCTGCGGGGCGGCCATGCGGGTCGGCGGCGCCGCCGCCGGGCGGCCCCGACCGCCGAACACCACCGCGTCGATGGCGCCGATCACCTTCTGCTGCATGACCTGGTTCTTTTCGATCGTGACGTGGCCGACACCAGGAACCGACTGAACGTCGACATTCTCGAGCTTGCCGCGGAAGCCATCGTCACGGCGGACCGGCTCGCCAGCACCGCTGGCGATGTAGAAATTGATGTACCGCTCGGCGTTGCCGCCGACGAGCTTGGTCTTGAACACCGAGTCGAGCCCGATCGCGAGCTTCACGGGCACGCCGAGCTGGCCGAGCTTGTTGATCATGTCAGGCAGCGCCGTCGCGCCCGAGGAATGGCCCACCAGGATGATGGTCTTGATCCGGCCGGCGCGATAGGCGGCCGCCGCCTCGTCGGCGAGCGACGACCACGACACGAAATTGGCGACCGTGTTCGGAATGCCCTGCGAATCCAGCTTGGCGGCGATGTCGTCCAGCCCGAGCGAAAAGATGTTGAGCACGCCGCGCAGCAGATAGACATGCGTGGTGCTGGCGGCACTCGCGGCCGCCGGGCTCGGCGCCGCCCGGACCGATCCGGTGCCGAGCGGCAGAGCCAGCGCAACGGCCAGCGCCACCATGCCAAAGCAGCGCGCCGAGAGGCTGCGCTTGCAGGTGGGTCGAACGGTGCTGGCGCGTGGCGTCATCGGTCCTTCTCCGCAGCGGAAATGTCGAGACGGCGCGACCGTACCCAAGATGCTCGCGGACGCAACATCGTCGGACATTGCGGGGCGCGTTCCTCCCCCAGACGTGGCTGCGCAGCAACACTCACCGGCGTCGGCCACGGAAAAGCCCAACAAGCGACACGATCGAGAGCGGCGCGCGCGATTGCGGTAACGCACCGCCGTTCCTATCTGAGCGCTTCGCCCGCGCCTGCGCCCCCTCCTTCGCGCAGCTCCCTGCTCTTTTCGAATCCCCCGGATCGAATTCCCTCGTGATGCCTCCCGTCATTTCCGTTACCGGCCTGTCGAAGACCTATTCCTCGGGCTTCACCTCACTCAACAATGTCGATCTCGCGATCGAGCGGGGCGAAATCTTCGCGCTGCTCGGGCCCAACGGCGCCGGCAAGACGACGCTGATCAGCATCATCTGCGGCATCGTCAATGCGTCTACGGGCAAGGTCGCGGTCGGCGGCCACGACATCAACCGCGACTATCGCGCCGCCCGGGCGCTGATCGGGCTGGTGCCGCAGGAGCTGCACACCGATTCGTTCGAGACCGTATGGGCCACGGTCAGCTTCAGCCGCGGACTGTTCGGCAAGCCGAACAACCCTGCCCTGATCGAGAAGATCCTCAAGGACCTGTCGCTCTGGGACAAGAAAGACGCCAAGATCATCACGCTGTCCGGCGGCATGAAGCGCCGCGTGATGATCGCGAAAGCGCTGTCGCACGAGCCGCAGGTGCTGTTCCTGGACGAGCCGACCGCGGGCGTCGACGTCGAACTGCGCAAGGGCATGTGGGACGTCGTGCGCGAGCTCAAGGCCGCTGGCGTCACCATCATTCTCACCACGCACTATATCGAGGAAGCCGAGGAGATGGCCGATCGCGTCGGCGTCATCAACAAGGGCGAGATCGTCCTGGTCGAGGACAAGGCCAAGCTGATGGCGAAGCTCGGCCGGAAGCGGCTGAGCCTGCATCTGCAGCACCGGATCGAGGCCGTCCCCGAGGCGCTCGCGCCCTATGATCTCGCGCTGTCGGACGACGGCTGGCGGCTCGCCTATGACTACGATACCAAGGGCGAGCGCACCGGCATCACCAGCCTGCTCGGCGATCTCAGGACCGCCGGCATTCGCTTCGTCGATCTCGAGACCAAGCAATCATCCCTGGAAGACATCTTCGTGAGCCTGGTGCGGCAATGAATTTTCGCGCGGTCGCGGCAATCTACAAGTTCGAAATGGCACGCACCTGGCGCACGCTGCTGCAGAGCATCGTGTCGCCCGTCGTGTCGACCTCACTCTACTTCGTCGTGTTCGGCGCCGCGATCGGCTCGCGCATCAGCCAGGTCGAGGGCGTCAGCTACGGCACCTTCATCGTGCCCGGCCTCGTGATGCTGTCGGTGCTGACCCAGAGCATCTCCAACGCCTCGTTCGGAATCTACTTCCCGAAATTCATCGGCACGATCTACGAGATCCTCTCGGCGCCGATCTCGCATTTCGAGATCGTGCTCGGCTATGTCGGCGCGGCCGCGACGAAATCCATCATTCTCGGGCTGATCATCCTCGCCACCGCCGGCCTGTTCGTACCGCTGCACATCCAGCACCCGGTGTGGATGCTGGCGTTCCTGGTGCTGACGGCCGTGACCTTCAGCCTGTTCGGCTTCATCATCGGCATCTGGGCCGACGGCTTCGAGAAGCTGCAGATGGTCCCGATGCTGGTGGTGACGCCGCTGACCTTCCTCGGCGGCAGCTTCTACTCGGTGAACATGCTGCCGCCGACATGGCATTCGATCGCGCTGCTCAACCCGGTGGTCTACCTGATCTCCGGCTTTCGCTGGAGCTTCTACGAGATCGCCGACGTCAGGGTGGAAATCAGCGTCGGCGTGACGCTGCTGTTCCTGGCGATCTGCATGGCGATCATCTGGTGGATCTTCAAGACCGGATACCGGCTCAAGCATTGAGCCGGCATCGGGGGCGGCGTTCCAGCTCAGCGGTAGCAGTGGAAGCGGCCGTAGCCATCGCGGTATCCCCGGCAGTGATAGTGCCGGTGGTAATAGGAGCGGTGTGGAATGCCGAGCACGCCCTCGACGGCGCCCACGGCTCCGCCGACACCCGCACCGACCGCGCCTCCGACGACGCCGCCGACCGGGCCTCCGATGCGGTTGCCTTCGTGGGCCCCTTCATGGGCGCCACGGATGATGCCCTGGGCATGGGCGAATTGCGGCAGCGCCAGCCAGGCCAGCGCCAGGATGACCAGCGCGAGCGCGGCGAGCAGATAGGTCAGCTTCTGCGGCGCGCGATCGTCGAGCACCGCCGTCTTGGCCTTCATTGTCAGCATTTTGAATCCTGGAAACCGCATGGAGGAATCCTTGAAACGCGGATGCGGCCAAAAAGTTGCGCGGTCGTGACGAATTGGACCGATTAGAGAGGTCCTAAGCGCCGGAATGAAAGGCCATCCGCGGGTCGCGAAAATGTCAGCGCCGATGAACGCCGGGGAGCCTTTGTCCGGTCCCTGCCCGCCATTAAGGTTGAGGGTGCCCTCGGCTGGAACAAAGCCCGCAATTCCGACATAGTGCAGGCCGAGGCGATGACCTGGGCGTTGTCGAAGTCCCGTTTGAGGTCTCTCCACAGTCGAGGGCCCTGGAGGCCAGAGGTTAGATGCGTACCATCCTTTTTGCAGTTGCCGGCTTCGCCTTTCTGTCGGCCACGCCAGCTCTGGCCAAGATCGACATCACCGTCGACAAGAACAACCAGATCATGACGGTCGCGGTCGATGGCGTCGAGCGCTACCGGTGGCCGGTCTCGACCGGCATTCCCTCGCGCGAAACGCCCAATGGCTCGTTCCGCGCATTCCGCATGGAAGCCGATCATTTTTCCAAGGAGTTCGACGACGCGCCGATGCCGCACTCGATCTTCTTCACCAAGGTCGGCCACGCCATTCACGGCACCGATTCGGAGGGCCGGCTCGGCACCCCCGCGTCTCACGGCTGCGTCCGGCTGTCGAAGGCGAATGCCACGACGCTCTACGACCTGGTGCAAAAGGACGGCGTGCTCAACACCACGGTGACCCTGACCGGCTCGGCCGAGGTGGCGCTGGCGCGCAATCCACGCCGCGGCACCGCTGTTGCCCGCCGCGACGTGCCGCAGCAGTATGACGACAGTGGCGAGCCGGTCGTGCTGACGCCGCAGCCACAGATGCTGCCGGGACGCCAGGTCGTTCCGCAGCAGCGGCCCGATGACGGCTACATCTATCCCGCCGACGGCAGCGACAACGGCGTGCGCTATCCGGCGCCGCGCGGCACGGCCCGGCGCGTCTACGACGCGCAGGCCTATCCGCAGCAGCAGCAGTACGATTACCAAAACGGCAATCCGAGCTATGCGCAGCCGCGCTATTACCAGCCGCGCTCTTATTATCAGCCGCGCGGCTACTACACCTATCAGGACTGATTGCGCATTGATCCTCGCGGCCGGGCGCTGTTACGCAGCGCATCGGCGCCTCCTCACTCGGCGTTGACCCGCTCGAGCGAGGCGGACGCGCGATCGGCGCTGGCCTGCCCGCGGGCCGTCGGCATGCGCGTGCGCCGCTGCACGAAATACTGATCGGCCAGCACGCCGATCAGGATCACCGTGCCCATCACGGCGAAATTGAGCGAGCTCGGGATGCCCAGCAGATTGACCAGGTTCTGCAGCATCTGCAGCAGGATCGTGCCGAGCACGACGCCGATGACCGAGCCCTCGCCGCCGCGCAGCGAACAGCCCCCGAGCACCGCCGCGGCGATCGCATAGAGCTCGTAGAACGAGCCGTGTACCGCCGGCGAGATCGAGCGGGTGTACATCGCGAGCAGGACCGCGGCCAGCGCTGTCAGCCCGCCGCAGATCACATAGGCCGCGATCGTGACCCGATCGGACCGGATGCCGGAGTAGCGCGCCGCCTCCTCGTTCTTGCCGACCGCGTAGAAATAACGGCCGTACACCGAGCGGTGCAGCACCAGCCAGGCGATGCCGGCCACGATGACGAGCGCCACGACGCTATGCGGCAGCGGAAAGCCGAGGACATCGGTGCGGCCGGCGGCCAGCCATTCCAGCGCCGGGAAGCTTGCGCCATAGCCGAAGCCGGCGGTGGCATCCTCGGTGTAGTAGCGCGCCGCGCCGCGATAGATCAGCAGCCCGCACAGGGTCACCACGAAGGGCTGGATGCGCATCTTGGTGACCAGCGTGCCATGGACCAAGCCGATGGCGATGCCGCCGGCGAGGATGAGGAACAAGGCGGCGATCCAGTCGACGTCCCGGTTGACGATGAGGTCGATGAACAGCACGCCGAGCAACGCGATCACCGAGCCGACGGCGAGCTCGATGCCGCCGACGATGATCACGAAGGCCTCCGCGATCGAGAAGATCCCGAACATGCCGACCTGGTTGGCGGTATTGGAGAGGTTGCCGACCAGCAGGAAGCGCGGGTTGATGAAGGCCACGACGGCGCCGACCACCAGGATCAGGATCAGCAGGCTGAGATCTTTCTTCTGCACGGGCGCCCTCGCTCAGACGGTATGGCCGACGGCGAGCTGAAGCACGTTG
The DNA here is from genome assembly GCF_032484535.1 of Bradyrhizobium sp. SZCCHNS3016. Classification (NCBI taxonomy): domain Bacteria; kingdom Pseudomonadati; phylum Pseudomonadota; class Alphaproteobacteria; order Hyphomicrobiales; family Nitrobacteraceae; genus Bradyrhizobium; species Bradyrhizobium sp. SZCCHNS3016. The sequence continues at coordinate 436,769 of NZ_JAUETE010000001.1, read as the reverse complement.
TGCTCGCTGAACTCGTTGCGGGCCAGGAAGCCCGAAATCATGCCTTCGTGCATTACGGCGATCCGGTCGCTCACCCCGATCACCTCCTCCATGTCGCTCGAGATCATCAGGATCGCGACTCCGGAATCCGCCAGACGCCGCAGCATGTCGTAGATCTCCTGCTTCGCGCCGACATCGATGCCCCGGGTCGGCTCGTCGAAGATCAGGACCTTTGGCCGCATCGACAGCCATTTGGCGAGCACGACCTTCTGCTGGTTGCCGCCGGACAAGGTGCCGACCGAGACCTTGACGTCGGACGCCCGGATATTGAGCCGTTCGCGCTGCCGATCGGCATTCTCGGTCTCACGCCTGATGTCGACAAGTCCAAAGCTGAGATAGGAGGCGAGATCCGGCAGCGAGATGTTCTCGGCGATCGACAGGTCGAGCAGCAGGCCGCAGGCCTTGCGGTCCTCCGGAATGAGATAGATGCCGCGATCGATCGCCGAGCGCGGCGTCGAGATGCGGATCGGCTCGCCCTCCAGGCTGATGCCCCCGGCCAGCAGCAGCTCGACGCCGAAGATGGCGCGCGCGAGTTCGGTGCGGCCGGAGCCGACGAGACCTGCAAGCCCGAGGATCTCGCCGCGCCGGAGCTGCAGGCTGACGGCCCGGTTGGGATAGGTCGCGGTCACGGCCTCCACCACGTCGAGCACGGCTTCGCCGGGCGGCGCGGCCGGCGGCACGTAGAGCGACCGCAGGTCCCGGCCTATCATCAGCCGGATCATCGCGGCAGGACTGAGCTCGTCTCGCGTCAGCGCGCCGACCATGCGGCCGTCGCGCAGCACGATGGCGCGATCGGCGCATTGCATGACTTCGTTCAGGCGATGCGTGATGAAGATGACGCTGACCCCGTCCGCCTTCAGGCCGGCGATGACCTGCATCAGCCGCTCGGTTTCCGACAGCGTCAGGCTGGAGGTCGGCTCGTCCATGATGACGCAGCGCGCGTCGAGCGACAAAGCCTTGATGATCTCGACCAGCTGGCGCTGCGCCAAGGACAGCTCGGCGAGCGGCGTATCCGGCTCGAAATCAGCGGCGAGGCGCGCGATCAGCGGACGCACCTTGGCCCGCAGCGTCTTGCGGTCGATCAGCCGCAGCGGGCCGCCATAGACCGGCTCGCGGCCGATGAAGACGTTGCCTGCGACATCGAGATTGTCGAACAGGTTCAGCTCCTGGTGGACGAAGGCGATGCCGGACGCCATCGCGTCCGCCACCGTGTAGCTGGTCCGCGCCACGCCATCGATCCGGATCGTGCCGCTGCTCGGCTCCACCACGCCGCCGAGCACGCGCATCAAGGTCGACTTGCCGGCGCCGTTCTCGCCGACCAGCGCGATCACCTCGCCGGGCGCGACCGACAGGCTGGCGTGGTCGAGCGCGACCACGCCAGGATAGGTCTTGCCGATGTCGATCAGCTCGAGGAAGGGCTCGCGCACGCCGGCCGTCGCGTCACTTCTTCAGCATCTGCTTCATCTGCGCCATGAAGTCGTCGACGTTGGACTTCTCGATCACCTTGCCGGGCACGATGATGATGCCGTTGGCCGGAACGCCGGACTTGTCGCCCTGCACGACCTTCGCCATCAGCTTCATGCCCTGATAGCCCCACTCGAACGGCTGCTGCACCACCGTGCCCTCGATCGCGCCGTCCTTCACGCCGCCGAGCGTGATCGGATCCTCGTCGAAGCCGATGACCTTGATCTTGCCGAGCTTGCCGGCCTCCTTCAGCACCTCGTAGATGCGCGGCGTGTTGTAGGAATAGAAGCCGACCAGGCAGCTGACGTCCGGCATCGCTGCCAGGATGTCCTCGACATTGCGCTTGGCCCGGGTCTGGTCGATCTCGTCGCCGCGTACGTCGACCAGTTCGACCTTCGATCCCTTGATGGTCGCCTTCACGCCTTCGATGCGCTCGCGGGCGTTGTCAGCCCCGAGCAGGCCGACGAAACCGACGCACTTGCCGCCATTCGGCAGTGCCTTCAGCATCAGCTTGCCGGCATCCTTGCCGAGCTCGGTATTGGAGGAGCCGATATAGGCGATGCGCTTCGATTGCGGAGCGTCGCTGTCGGTGGTGAAGAGCACCGTCTGTGCGGCAATCTTGTTGAGGTGCTCAGTCTGGTTCTTCGGATCGACGGCGCTCACCATGATTCCGGCGGCCCCGGCCGCGACGAGGTCATCCAGCATCCGCTGCTGCACGGCGGCTGCCGCCTGCTCGGGATATTTGAGCTGCAGGTTGTAATTGGGCAGCTCGCCTTGCGCCTTCTTGACGCCGGCTTCGGCGATCTTCCAGAAGTCGGACGCGCCGTTGACGACGAAGGCGAGGACCTTCTTGTCCGCGGCTCCCGCGGAGCCGAGACCGAGCGCCATCGACAACAAGGCAGACGCGCCGGCAATCCAAAGACGCTTCATTGAACCCCTCCCATGTGAAGCCGGCCTGCTTTGATGCGGCCGCCATTTTGTAGTCGAACGATATCTAGTCGCGAACAATCATCTCTCGTCCGAACCGCTGGCTCCGCCCGGACGAACAGCACCTCGATCTGGACAGCGTCCGCACGATCGTTCGCTCAGGGCGAGACGACCAGACCGGTCCCTCACCGCTCAGTTTGCGATCCAGCTCGACTGCGCGTGCGTGCCCCAACCCACCCATTCGAAGACGCGCAAAGTACCGACTTCAAATGAGGGGCGCACCTCAAGGTAGCATGGTCATGACGGGCACGCAACAGAGGCTCGCGCAGAAAGCGATAAAGCGCTGCGTTTTGCGATGCGATACAGCAGATCTGGAGATGAGGTGCTCGGGAAATCAATGCGGCAATGCAACCAAGGTCCGCCGTTGACGAGGCACGCACCTCTTGGCACCGGGACCACTCTCACGGCGATATAGGTCATGGCCCAAACCGGACGGTATCCATCCGGTGCCCCTGCCCTGTTACTCGCCGTCGCGCAGCCGCCGATACACGGCGCCGAGAATGTTCGAGTAATCGTCGGTCCAGACCCGCTCGCCGTCGGTCGGCTCGGTTTCGGTCCACTTGTCCGAGGAGGCCAGCGTGCCGACGTCGGCGTCTTCGCGCGCGCTGATGACGACGTCGGTGGAGAAGATGTACTCGTCGTCGCGGCCGGAGTCCTCGTTGTAGACCCAGCTCTTCAGGTCGTTGGCGTCGGCGATGCCGACGACGACGCTCTCCAGCTCCAGATGCCGATTGGAGACGTGCATCACGACGGCGCCCTGCGGCGCCAGCTTGGCCTTGTAGATCGCCATCGCCTCCTCCGTCGCCAGATGGATTGGAATCGCATCCGAGGAATAGGCATCGACGATGATGAGATCGTAGGCGCCGTCCGGCTCCTTGGCGAAGGTCAGCCTGGCATCGCCGATGACAGGCTTGAAGTCCGGCGCGCAGTTCCTGATGTAGCTGAAATATTTCGGGTCGCTGGCCGTATCGACCATGGTCTGGTCGATCTCGAAGAATTTCCAGCTCTCGCCGGGCTCGGCTGCGCAAGTGAGCGTGCCGGCGCCAACGCCGATCACGGCGACCTTGAGCGGCGCGCCCTTGCGCTCCCGGATCGCGGTGATGGCGCGGCCGATGCCGCCGTCCTTGTGATAGTAGGTGATCGGCTCGGGCCGCCCCGTCACCTTGGAGCCGTCGGCGTTGAGATATTTCTGCGCGCCGTGGATGGTCGTGCCATGCATCAGCACGTGATAGTGCCCGTCCGAGGTCACCACGATCTTGTGCACGCCGAAGAAGCTGCGCACCGTCTCGACGCGGCCGTCATCGGCCGGATAGGCGCGGATCAGGACGAGCGCGAGCGCGGCCGTCGCGAACACCTTCCAGCGGCCCCCGTTCAGCAGCAGAGCGAGCAGCACGGCGAGCACGCCCACGGCGCCCGCGACATAGACGCGATGGTCCTCGAGATAGGTCGTGAGCTTGCCGGTCATTCCGGCGGGCACCAGCAGCGCGAGGGCAATGACCGCGAGCAGGAGCCAGTACCAGCGCGTGATCCGTGGCAAGCGCTCATTGGCCGCCGGCCGGCACAGCGCCGCCAGCGCCAGCAGGATCGGATATTCGGCGACCCATGAGAAGGTGAAGGGGGCGATCAGGCCGGCGAACAGGCCGCCGACCATGCCGCCGAACGACAGCGCGACGTAGAAGCCGGTGAGATACCTGGCGGGCGGGCGCGTGCGCGCGAGCTCGCCATGGCAGGCCATGGCGATGATGAGGAAGCAGAGCTGATGGCCGCCGAGCGTGAGCGCGAGATTCTGCTCGCCGCCAAAAGCGAGCAGGACGACGACGCCGGCGATCGCAAGCGGCTGCAGCGCCAGCATCCATTTGTGCGGCAGCAGCGGCCGCGACTGGAACACCAGCACCCAGGTCAGCAGATAGAGCGACAGCGGCAGCACCCACAGCAAGGGCGCGGCCGCGACATCGGTGGAGATATGCGCAGTCACCGCAATCAGCAGGCCGGAGGGCACCGCGGCGAGGAAGATCCAGCGCAGACGCAGCAGCCAGCGTGGCGCCGGGGCATTGCTGTCCCCGGTGTGCAGCAGGCTCGTGACGATCACCGGCGACCGCAGCAGCAGGACGCCGCAGCCGGCGATCAGCGCGATCAGGACGCCATAGCCGCCGGTCCAGATCAGGTTCTGCACGCGCAGGCTGAAGATCGGCTCGATCAGCAGAGGATAGGACAACAGCGCCAGGAAGCTGCCGATGTTCGACGATGCATAGAGGAAATACGGGTCGGGCGCGGCCGGATGACCTGAGCGCACGAACCACGCCTGCAGCAGCGGATTGTTGGCAGCGAGCGCGAAGAACGGCAGGCCGATCGACACGGTGAACAGGCCGAGCAGCCAAAGCCCGTAACCGGAGCTGGGCGGGTCGCCCCAGCTGCTCGCGATCGACAGCGGCAACGTCAGGATGGCGAAACCGAGCAGCAGCAGATGAATCGCGATCGGGAGCACCCGGCTGGGCAACTGGGTAAGAAAATGTGCATAGGCATAACCCGCGAGCAGCAAGGTCTGGAAGAACACCATTGCCACCGACCACACCGCCGGCGAGCCGCCGAGCCGCGGCAGCACCATCTTGGTGAACAGCGGCTGCACCGAGAACAGCAGCAGCGCGCTGACGAAAATTGCGGCGGTATAGACGACGAGCACCAGCCGGTTGCGTGCGGCAGAGGGCTGAGCGACGGCGGCGGGCGAGGCGATTGAGGTCATGACAACTCCGGCAGCGGCGCGGCCGGCATCAGATGCCAAGACCGGACCGCGATGAGCAGACGAGACATAGCGGATCGCAGGGCGGTATGGCGAGGAGCTGAGGCAAAATGGAGTTCCCCTTGACGTCGCAGCCGTCCGGCGCGACAGCACCAGCCGAGGTTCCCGGTGCGGGTCATTAAACAGGGCTTTTTGAAGCTGACATGAATGAAACCGAGGTCATCATCATCGGTGCTGGCCATAATGGCCTGACCTGTGCGGCCTACCTCGCGATGGCGGGCCTGCGCGTGCATGTGGTCGAGCGCCGCAAGGTGGTCGGCGGCGCCGCGGTCACCGAGGAGTTTCATCCGGGCTTCCGCAACTCCGTCGCGTCCTACACCGTGAGCCTGCTCAATTCGCGCGTCATCTCCGACCTGAAGCTTCACGAGCACGGGCTGGAGATCGTCGAACGCCGGGCGCAGAACTTTCTGCCCTCGCCCGACGGTCGCTATCTGCTGACGGGCGAGGGTCGCACGCTGGCTTCGGTTGCGCGACTGAGCCAGCGCGACGCCGACGCGATCGGCCCGTTCTCGGCACGGCTCGAGGCCATCGCGGACGTGCTGCGCAGCCTCGTGCTGCGGGCGCCACCAAACCTGGTCGCCCAGTTCGGGCTGTCGGCGATCCGCGAGGCCTTCAACGCGCTCGGCACGGCCAACACCCTGCGCGCGCTGTCGCTGGAGCAGCAGCGCGATCTGCTCGACCTGTTCACGCGCTCCGCCGGCGAGATGCTCGACGAGATCTTCGAGACCGACCTGGTGAAGGCGCTGTTCGGCTTCGATGCCATCGTCGGCAACTATGCCAGCCCCTACGCCGCCGGCTCGGCCTATGTGATGCTGCATCACGCCTTCGGCGAGGTGAACGGCAAGAAGGGCGTCTGGGGCCATGCGATCGGCGGCATGGGGGCGATCACGCAGGCGATGGCCGGGTACCTGAAGGAGCTGGGCACGCTGATCGAGGTCGAGGCCGGCGTGCGCGAGGTGATCGTCGAGCGCGACCGCGCGGTCGGCGTCGTGCTCGAGGATGGCCGCACCATCCGCGCCCGCCATGTCGTCGCCAACGTGAACCCGAAGCTGCTCTATACGCGCCTGGTGCCGGCCGGCGCCGTGCCCGCGTCGTTCCTGAGCCGCATCAGGAACTGGCGCTGCGGTTCGGGCACGTTCCGCATGAACGTGGCGCTCGACCGGCTGCCCTCGTTCAGCGCGCTGCCGGGCGACGGCGATCATCTGTCCGCCGGGATCATCCTCGGCCCGAGCCTCGGCTACATGGACCAGGCCTATCTCGACGCGCGGGCGCATGGCTGGAGCCGCGATCCCGTGGTCGAGCTGCTGATTCCCTCCACCCTCGACCCGACGCTGGCGCCCGCAGGGCAGCACGTCGCCAGCCTGTTCTGCCAGCATGTCGCGCCCGAGCTGCCGGACGGCCGTTCCTGGGACAATCATCGCGACGAGGTCGCCGACCTCATGATCGCGACCGTGGACCGTTATGCACCGGGCTTTGCGGCCAGCGTGCTCGGCCGGCAAGTGCTGTCACCGCTCGACCTCGAGCGCCAGTTCGGGCTGATCGGGGGCGACATCTTCCACGGCGCGCTGACCCTGAACCAGTTGTTCTCGGCCCGCCCCATGCTCGGTCACGCCGATTATCGCTCGCCGCTGAAAGGGCTCTACCATTGCGGCTCGGGCAGCCACCCCGGCGGCGGCGTCACCGGCGCCCCCGGCCACAATGCGGCCCAGGCGATCCTGTCCGACCATCGCGCCCTGTTCGGCTGAGGATAAGGGGTGGAAAGGCGGGTGGGCGTCCGTGTGGACAAGCTGTGGACCCGCAGTGGATCAACGGCCCAATAAGCAGTGCACGGCCGTGTGGGTATGCTGTGGACCTGCTTTCGAGATTCCCCCACCCCAAAAGCAGAAAAACCGGGCGCTGAGGCCCGGTTCTTCGAGAACGCCGTGTCAGGCGGATTACTTCAGCGACGTGTTGATCGACTCGAACTTGCTGCTGAGCGAGCTGCCCAGGCCGTTGACTGCGGCAATGATGGCCAGCGAGATGCCGGCTGCGATCAGGCCGTATTCGATGGCGGTGGCGCCAGATTCATCACGCAAGAACTTCAGCAGAGTGGTCTTCATCTGAACCTCGTTTCCCAACCCAGGAACCGAGGATCATCCGGTTCCCATGACGAGAAAATTAGGCGGCCAGAACCTAAAGTTGAGATAAGGCGCTCTGTTCAAGTTGCAGAGATTCTTTGCGGCAATTGAATCACAACTTTCACGCCGCCCCGCCAGCGGCAAGATACAACCGTTGAATGTTCCAACCTGGCAGATTTCCGGTCCTATCGCTTGCGTTGGCAGACAAATCCCTTAACCACGCCGTCAAATCTCGCCAGGATCCACCTTGATGACCTCAACGACCACGCCCGCCACCCACAAGGCCAGCTTCACCGTTGCCGATGAAGCGACCGCGCGCCCGGCCGTCGATGTCCTGACCGAGGTGTTCTTCGAAGGTGATGCCGCGGTCGCGGCCTTCGAGCGGCCGGACGGCCGCTGGGACGTGACGGTTCATTTCGCCGATCCGCCGGATCAGGCGCTGGTGCGGGAGCTCGTCGGCGGGGCGGCGGGCTCCGACGTAGCCCAGACCCTGGCATTCGAAGTCGTCGAGGCCAAGGACTGGGTCAAGGCCAGCCTGGACGACCTCGTCCCGGTGCCGGCCGGCCGCTTCATGGTCCATGGCAGCCATGACCGGCAGCGGGTGCCCGGCAACAAGCTCGGGATCGAGATCGAGGCGGCGCTCGCCTTCGGCACCGGTCACCACGGCACCACGCGCGGCTGCCTGCTGCTGCTCGATCACGTGCTCAAGACCCGCGCGCCGCGACGGGTGCTCGACCTCGGCACCGGCACCGGCGTGCTCGCGATTGCCACCGCCAAGGCGACGCACCTGTCCGTGCTGGCGAGCGACATCGATGCGCCCTCGGTCATGGTGGCGCGGGAGAACGCCCGGCTCAACGGCGCAGGCCCCCTGGTCCGGGTCATCCGTGCTACCGGCTTCGCCGCCGCGGACTTTGCCCGGTGCGGCCCCTTCGACCTGGTGCTGGCGAATATCCTGGCCAACCCGCTGCGCCAGCTGGCTGCGCCGATGCTGCGCCACCTCGCGCCCGGAGCCTTCGTGATCCTCTCGGGCCTGTTGACCCCGCAGGCACGCGCCGTCTGCGCCGCCTATCGTGCCCGCGGCCTGGTTCCGGTCCGGCATTTGAGAATCGAGGGGTGGAGCAGCCTGTTGCTGCAAAAGCTGCAGTGAGGCGGATCAGCTCATGGCATGGATCGAACCTGCACGCTGTATGCGGCAAGCTCGCGATTACGTCTTCGGCTGGCTCTGCTGGGAGGTGGAGTCGGACTGACTACGAGAGGCACGTCGAACGCGCGGCGCGACGAGACGATTGACGAGGTCCGCCAGCGCGCTGCGCGGCTTCTCGACCGGTGCGGGCGCCGGTCCACTTGGCGCGGGCGCCGATAGTTTTTCGAAGGTAAAAGCAGGCATCGTGCATCCCCTCGCCGTTGAGTTGAGGCACTCCCCGGATCATGCGACCGTGGATGATCTTTACGATCGTGGTCGTCACGTCCATACGTTTCCTCGCCGCATCTCTTTCGGATGACCGGCATGCGACAGCAAATCTTTTTGCACAGGCGAATGCAAGGAGATTCTTCGTGCACTGCACTGTCTGCTGGAGGAGTATTCGTCGCCGACGCGGCAAGATCCACTTCTAAAGTATGAGACCGATGTTCGAAGCTCTGTTCCAGACGTTCGAAGAACCCGAAACCGGCGTGGCGCTGACCGCGCGGCTGGCTGCTCTCCGCGAGGAGCTGGCACGGCGCAAGCTGACCGGCTTCATCGTGCCGCGCGCCGACCAGCAGCAGAACGAGTATGTGCCACCGTCGGAGGAAAGGCTGGCGTGGCTCACCGGCTTCACCGGATCGGCCGGCTTTGCGATCGTGCTGCCGCAGGCCGCCGCGATCTTCGTCGACGGCCGCTATACGCTGCAGGCCGGCAAGCAGGTCGACGGCAAGGCCTGGACCGTGGAATCGCTGATCGAGCCGCCGCCCGAGAGTTGGCTGACGCGACACCTGCAGAGCGGTGACCGCGTCGGCTTCGATCCGTGGCTGCATACGACGGCCGCGGCCGAACGCCTGGCCGCCGCCTGTGCCAAGGCCGGCGCGGAGCTGGTGCCGGTCGAGCGCAACCCGGTCGACAGCATCTGGACCGAACGCCCGCTGCCGCCGCTCGGCGCCGTCTCCATCCACGGCGCCGAATTATCCGGCGAGAGCGAGGCGGACAAGCTCGGCCGGATCCGCCAGGAGATCGAGCGGCTCGGCGTCGAGGCGCTGGTGCTGTCCGATTCCCACAACGTCGCCTGGACCTTCAACATCCGCGGCGCCGACGTCTCGCACACGCCGCTGCCGCTGTCCTATGCGCTGGTGCCGAAGACCGGACGTCCGACCATCTTCATTGATTCCCGCAAGCTCTCGAACCTGACACGCGATCATCTCGAGCAGAGCGCCGAGGTGGCGGAGGCGGACGTGCTGACACCGCGCCTGACCGAGCTCGCGCAATCCGGCGCAGCCATCGCGCTCGACAGCGCCACGGCAGCCGATGCCCTGACGCGCCTGATCCAGGGCGCCGGCGGCAAGGCGGTGCGCGGCGCCGATCCGGTCAGCCTGCTCAAGGCCGCCAAGAACGCGGTGGAGATCGACGGCACGCGGCGCGCCCATCAGCGCGATGCGGTCGCGCTGGCGCGCTTTCTGGCCTTCATCGATCGCGAGGCGCCGAAGGGCACGTTGACGGAGATCGATGCGGTCGAGGCGTTGGAGAGCTTTCGCCGCGACACCGGCGCGCTCAAGGACGTGTCGTTCCCGACCATCTCGGGCACCGGTCCGAACGGCGCGATCGTGCATTATCGCGTCACCCGCAAGAGCAACCGCCGCATCATGCCGGGCGATCTGCTGCTGATCGATTCCGGCGCGCAATATCAGGACGGCACCACCGACGTCACCCGCACGATCGCCGTGGGCGTGCCGACTGAGGAGATGCGCGACCGCTTCACCCGCGTGCTGCGCGGCCACCTCGCGATCGCACGTGCGATCTTCCCCGATGGCACCACCGGCGCCCAGCTCGACACCCTGGCGCGGCAGTTCCTCTGGCAGGCGGGCATCGATTTCGAGCACGGCACCGGTCACGGCGTCGGCAGTTATCTGTCGGTGCACGAGGGACCCGCGCGCATCTCGAAGCTCGGCACGACACCGCTGAAGCGCGGCATGATCCTGTCCAACGAGCCCGGCTACTACAAGACCGACGCGTTCGGCATCCGCATCGAGAACCTCGAGCTCGTGGTGGCGAAGGACGTCGCGGGCGCGGAGAAGCCGATGAACGGCTTCGAGGCGCTGACCCTGGCGCCGATCGACCGCCGCCTGATCGACGTCGCCATGCTGACCGCCGAGGAACGGGCGTGGCTCGACGCCTATCATGCCCGGGTCAGGGAAACCGTCCGTGCAGCGCTCGACGAGAACGACCAGCGCTGGCTCGATCAGGCGACTGCGCCACTGTAGCGATCCGCGCGCCCTGCTACCAACTGTCCCGCTGCCCGCATGGGCGCATGCCGAAACAGGCATTTCCGCGAAGCGGAAGGCCGCTACAGTCAGGGCGTTCACCTGATTTGAGCGGCACCATGCATGGAATGATCAGCAGACCGCCCGGGGCGGCGCCACCGCGCGCCGTCCCCTCGCGCACCGTGCTGGTCCTCCTGGTCGTCATGACCGGGCTGGCGCCGATCTCGCTTTACCTGCTGGTGCCGGCGCTGCCGATGCTCGCGACCACGTTCGGGCGCGACGCCTCCGTGGTGCAGATGACGGTGTCGTTCTACATGGCCGGCATCGCGATCTCGCAGCTGCTGCTCGGGCCGCTCTCCGACCGCTTCGGCCGCCGCCCCGTGATGCTTGCGGGGCTCGCGCTCTCGATCGTCGCGAGCGTCAGCTGCATCTTCGCCGACACCCTGCCCCAACTGATCGCGGCGCGCTTCTTCCAGGCGCTCGGCGGCGCCAGCGGCATGGTGATCAGCCGCGCCATCATCCGCGATCTCTATCCGCGCGAGCGCATCGGCGCGATGATCAGCCTCGTCGTCGCGGTCATGATGATCGCGCAGATGCTGTCGCCGCTGACCGGCGGCCTGATCGAGATCGCGTTCGGCTGGCACGCCATCTTCTACGTCGTTGCCGCGCTGTCGATCGTGATCGCGATCGCCGTGACCTTGACCCTGCCGGAAACGCGCCCTGCCCGCATCGAAGGCGCGAGCTTCCGCCACGACGTCGCCATGCTCGTCAGGAGCCGCGCCTTCCTCGGCTACATGCTGTGCCAAGTGCTGGCGTCGCAGATCATCTTCGCCTTCGCCGGCGGCGGGCCGTACATCGTCGAGGTGCAGATGGGCCGCTCATCGGCGGAGTATGGCGCGTGGTTTGCGACCACGGGCTTCGCCTATTTCGTCGGCAACCTGTTCTGCGTGCGCTACGCGCCGCGCCATTCGCTCGATCGGCTGATCTGGTTCGGATTGGGACTGCAGCTCACCAGTGCCGCGCTGAACTTCACGTGGAGCCTGTTCGGTTTCAACCAGGTGCCATCAGTGCTGTTCGGCACGCAGATGCTGCTGATGTTCGCCAATGCCGCCGTGATGGCGAATTCCGCAGCCGGTGCCATCAGCGTCCGGCCGGGCGCAGCCGGCACCGCTTCCGGCGCGATGGGATTCCTGCAAATGGGCGTGGGCGCGCTGACGTCGCAGCTCGGCGCCTGGCTCGGCGGCCATTTCAGCAGTACGCTGCCGCTGACATCAGCGATGCTCACCCTGTCCCTCGCCTGCGCCTGCAGCATGATCTTCCTGGTCCCGCGCACGCAGATGAAGGTGACGAAGGAGCTGATCGAGACGGCGGAAGAGGACGAAGCCGGGGTAATGTGAGGGAGGTGCGAGAGCGACTGCACGACCGCGCCCGCGCGTCACTCTCGGCGTCGTACCCGCGCAGGCGGGTATCCGGTAGGCCGAGGCGTCCCGGCCCTATGACAAATGCCTCAGGAATACTGGATCATCCGCTTTCGCGGATGATGACAACTGTTGGTGTCGCATCCAGCGTCTGTCGCAACCAACACTGCGGAGCTGCTATTCCCCGATCAGCTGCAGCCACTCGTCCTCGGTGAGCACCTGCACGCCGTGCTTTTGCGCGTCCTTCAGCTTTGAGCCTGCCCCCGGACCGGCGACGACGTAGTCTGTCTTCTTCGACACCGATCCCGACACTTTCGCACCGAGCCGCTCGGCAGTCGCCTTGGCCTCATCGCGCGTCATCTTTTCCAGCGTGCCCGTGAACACGACAGTCTTGGCGGCGATCGGCGAATTGCGCTTCGGCCTCTCTGCGTCGAGGATCTTGACCTCTTTCGTCAGCCGCTCGACGATGCCGCGGTTGTGGTCCTCGCCGAAATAGGCGGCGACGCTCTTGATCACGGTGTCGCCGATCTGGTCGAGCGCATCCATCTCCGCGATCGCCTCCTCGTCGCCATTGGCGACCTTGAGACAGGCCTCATGGAACGCCTCCCATGAGCCATAGCCCCGCGCCAGCGCCAGCGCCGTGGTCTCGCCGACATGGCGCATGCCGAGCGCAAAGATGAAGCGCTCCAGCGCGATCTCGCGCCGCGCGTCGATGGCATTGAAGAGATTGCGCACCGAGGTCTCGCCATAGCCCTCGATCTCCTCGAGCTTCAGCTTGCTGTTGCGTGCGGCCAGCGTGAAGATGTCGGCGGGCTCCTTGACCCAGCCCTGGTCGAAGAAGAATTGGATCTGCTTCTCGCCGAGACCATCGATGTCGAAAGCGCGGCGCGAGGCGAACAGCTTGAGGTGCTCGATCTTCTGGAATGGACAGGCGAACTCGCCGGTGCAGCGGGCGCGCGAGCCCTCCTCGCCGGTCGCAATCTCCTCACGCACGACGTCGGTATGCAGCGGACAAGGGCACGTCTTCGGGAAGTGGAATTCCTTGGCGTGGTCCGGCCGTTTGTCGATGAGGACGTCGACCACCTGTGGGATGACGTCGCCGGCGCGCTGGATCACGACGGTGTCGCCGATCCGGATGTCACGGCCCTCGCGCAGAACCTCGCCCTTGTTGCCGATCCCCTTGATGTAGTCCTCGTTGTGCAGCGTCACGTTCTGCACGATGACGCCGCCGACACCGACCGGCTCAAGCTTGCCGACCGGCGTGAACGAGCCGGTGCGGCCGACCTGGATCTCGATGTCCTTGAGCACGGTCATGGCGCGCTCGGCCGGAAACTTATGCGCGATGCCCCAGCGCGGCGTGCGCGACACGAATCCGAGCCGCTCCTGCCAGTCGATGCGGTCGACCTTGTAGACGACGCCGTCGATATCGTAGTCGAGCTCAGCGCGCTGCTCCTCGATGTGATGATGGAACGCGATCAGCTCCTCCACCGAGTGGCAGAGCCTGGTGAGCGGATTGGTGGTGAAGCCGCAGCGCTCGAACCATTTGATCATGCCGGTCTGCGTGTCGGCCGGCATCGCGCTCATCTCGCCCCAGGCGTAGGCGAAGAAGCCGAGGGGACGCGAGGCCGTGATGGTCGGGTCCTTCTGGCGCAGTGAGCCGGCGGCGGAGTTGCGCGGGTTGGCGAAGATGGTGTCGCCCGCTTCCTTCTGGCGCTCGTTGAGCGCGAGGAAGGCCTGCTTGGTCATGTAGACCTCGCCGCGCACTTCGCAGATCTCGGGCAGGTTGCGGCCGTGCAGCTTGTGCGGCACGTCCTTCAGGGTGCGGATGTTGGCGGTGACGTCCTCGCCCTCGGCGCCGTCACCGCGGGTCGCGGCAGTGACCAGTTCGCCGCCTTCATAGCGTAGCGACATCGAGAGCCCGTCGATCTTCGGTTCGGCCGAGAAATCGATGCGATCGTCGGCAAGCTTGAGGAAGCGCGCGATGCGGCCGACGAAGTCGCGCACGTCCTCCTCGGCGAAGGCGTTGTCGAGCGACAGCATCGGCACCGCATGCCGCACTTTCTTGAACCGGCCGGAGGGCGCCGCGCCGACCTTCTGTGACGGAGACTCGCTGCTGACGAGCTCAGGGAAACGCTTCTCGATCGCAGTGAAGCGGCGACGCAGCTCGTCATAGGCGGCGTCCGAGATCTTCGGCGCGTCATCCTGATAATAGAGCCTGTCGTGGGTCTCGAGCTCCAGCGCAAGCCGCTTCCATTCCACCTTGGCCTGGGCCTTGGTGAGATCGGCAACGTCGACGGGCTGCTTCGGTTTTGCTGTCTTGGGCATGCTGCGTACTGTCTGCTCGTCATGGCGGGACGGCCCGAAGGCCGCCCCGAAACGACGGTTTACACAATGCGCACGCCGGAGCCAAAAGCGTTCGGCCCGATCCCTCGGCTTATGCCGCCGCAGCCTCCAGCAGCCGGTCGGCGGCGGCGCGGGCTTCGGCGGTGACCTCGGCGCCGGCCAGCATGCGGGCGATCTCCTCGCGGCGGTGCAGGGTGGCGAGCGTGTTGACCCGAGTGACGACACGCTTGCCGCGATCCAGCGCATCCTTGGAAATCAGGAGATGCTGGTCCGCCCTGGCCGCGACCTGCGGCGCATGGGTCACGGCCATCACCTGAACCCCGTGCGCGAGCCGCGCCAGCCGGGCGCCGATGGCATCGGCGACCGCGCCGCCAACGCCCGTGTCGATCTCGTCGAACACCAAGGTCGGCGCCGAGCCGCGGTCGGACAGCACGACCTTGAGCGCCAGCAGGAACCGCGACAGCTCGCCGCCCGAGGCGACCTTCATCATCGGGCCCGGCCGCGTGCCCGGATTGGTCTGGACCCAGAACTCAACCCGGTCGATGCCCTCCGGCCCCGGCGCTTCGGCGTCGCTGTCGACCTGGGTCATGAACTTGGCGCGTTCGAGCTTGAGCGGGGCGAGCTCGGCATGGACGGCCCGGTTCAGCTTCTCCGCCGACTTGGTCCGCGCCGCCGACAGCTTGGCCGCCGCCGCGGCATAGCGCGCATCAGCCGCCGCCGCCGCCGCTTCCAGCTTCTTCAACTGCTCGGCGCCGGCATCGATCATGATCACATCGGCGGCATATTTGGCAGCCAAAGCAGCCAGACCGTCCACCGGCGTCGAATATTTGCGCGCGGCCGCGCGCAGCGCGAACAGCCGCTCCTCGATGCGCTCCAGCTCCAGCGGATCGAAATCGGTGGCCGCGAGCGCCACCGTCAGATGCTGATCGGCCTCCTCCAGGGCGTTGATCGCCGAATCGATCGCCTTCACCGCTGGATCGACCAGCGCGGGCGAGCTGACCGCGCGTCGCTCCAGCCGGCGGACTGCCGCGGCCAGCGCGGCAATCGGCGACTGGTTGCCGCTGACGGCATCCTGCGCGTCACGCAGATCGCCTGCGATTTTCTCGCCCTGCATCATGGCGGTGCGGCGGGCGGCGAGCTGCGTCTCCTCGCCCTCCTTTGGCGCCAGCTTCTTCAGCTCGTCCGAGGCATGCCGCAGATAATCGGCCTCGCGGGCCGCGCGCTCCATGCTCGCACGATGCTCATCGAGCGCCGTGACCGCGGTCCGGCGGGCCGCCCAGAGCGCCTCAACCGCGGCGACATCCTTCTCCAGGCCCGCAAAGGCATCCAGCAGCCGGCGGTGGGTAGCGGCATCGACCAGCGCACGTTCGTCATGCTGGCCGTGGATCTCGACCAGGGTGGCGCCGATCGCTTTCAGCGTCTGCACGCTGACCGACTGGTCGTTGATGAAGGCGCGGGTGCGGCCGTCGCCGTATTGAACGCGGCGCAGGATCATCTCGCCATCGGCATCCAGGCCGTTGGCGGCGAGGATCCTGGCGGCGGGATGATCCTTGCCGATCTCGAACACGGCCGTGACCTGCCCCTGGTCGGCGCCGTGGCGCACCAGGCTGGCGTCGCCGCGGCCGCCGAGAGCGAGAGCAAAGGCGTCGAGCAGGATCGACTTGCCGGCACCGGTCTCGCCGGTCAGCACCGCAAGTCCATGAGAAAATTCGAGATCGAGTCGTTCGATCAGGACGATGTCACGGATCGACAGTCGCGCCAGCATGGAACCGAAGTCCTTCGTAACGGGGCGGAACGCCCCTGAGCGAACGACTCGATGCTAGCAGCAAATAGAGAACAAAACAAGAATACAGAACAAAACCAGACCGACCAGCCGATCTTGCCGACCGCTCAGCCCAGGCCCAGCTTCTTGAAGGCCCGGGAGATGTAGGAGCCCTTGTTCTCCTCGGGCTCGACGCCGCCCGACTTCACGAGATTGTAGGCGTCCTTATACCACTTGCTGTCGGGGAAATTGTGCCCGAGCACAGCCGCCGCCGTCTGGGCTTCGCCGACGATGCCGATCGTCATGTAGGCCTCGGTCAGGCGATACAGCGCTTCCTCGACGTGCCGCGTGGTCTGATACTGCGTCACCACCGCCTTGAAGCGGTTGATGGCGGCCGTGTAGTCGCGCTTCTGCATGTAATAGCGGCCGACATCCATCTCCTTGCCGGCGAGCTGGTCGCGGGCGCCCTCCATCTTGGCCTTGGCATTGGTGGCGTATTCGGAGGTCGGATATTTGCGTACCACCTCTTCGAGTGAGGCAATGGCCTTCTCGGTGCGGCCCTGATCGCGGCTGATGTCCGGGATCTGGTCGTAATGCGACGCGGCGATCAGGTATTGCGCATAGGCCGCGTCCGGGCTGCCCGGATGCAACGTCACGTAACGGGTGGCAGCGCCGATGCAGCCGTCGTAGTCGCCGGCCTGATAGGACGCGTAGGCCGACATCAGCAGCGATTTGCGGGCCCAGTCGGAATAAGGATGCTGGCGATCGACCTCCTCGAACTTCTTGGTCGCGCCTTTGACGTCCTTCTTTTCGTTCATCAGGAACAAGCCCTCATTGTAGAGCTTGTCCGCGGGCTCATCGACGAAGGTGTCGTCCTTGGCCAGGAATTTGTCCCAGAGTCCGCCGGTGCCGCAGCCGCTCAACGGCAACGCCAGCAGGATCAGCGACGCGGCGAGGCGGAGCCGGCCGATGCTTGCTGCGGGATGACGGAGGTCGCGCGTGAGACGCTGTATCGACATGCTTCTTTGGAACCCGATGCCTGTGATCTGATCTACGCCGCGCACCATGAAGGTCGCTTCATGACCGCGAAGGAAGAGCCCGCCAGTGGCACGCATCACGCGGCCCCGGCCTCTCTAGCCGAAAACACTTCATCAACCAACCGCATAGGAAGCCAATCCGCCCGGATTAAGGCAACATCGAGGCTGCCGCCGTGCATCATGGTTACCGCTGAAGAAGCCGTGGGAAAACCTGGAAACGCCGACAGCCCGTCCACGAGGAAGGATGCGGTCGGCAACAATCAATGACAAAAAATTCAGCGTACGAGATCTGCAGCCGAGCAAATACCGACAGCAGAATCGTGTTGCCCCATCGCGCCCCACGAGGGACGCTATCCGTTCGCTCGAGCCTCGCAGCAGGCGCTCAGGACACGTCCGGACCGTAGGCCGGGGCGACCATGCCACCGACCATGCCACCGACGGCGTCCGCGGCCACGCGGGGACGCCGCACGGTCTCGCCTTCGACGATCCGCCAGGCGGTGCGATCGGCCATCAGGGCGGTCAGGACCGCGTGGTTGAGCTTGTGACCGCCACGGACCGAACGATAGGTTCCGAGCATCGGCAGGCCGGCCAGCGCCAGATCACCGATCGCGTCCAGCACCTTGTGGCGGACGCATTCGTCCGCGTAGCGCAGACCTTCGGGATTGAGCAGACGGTCCTCGTCGAACACCAGCGTGTTGTCGAAGGAGGAGCCGAGCGCGAAACCGGCGCTCCACAGCCGCGACACGTCGCTCATGCAGCCGAAGGTACGGGCGCGGGCGATCTCGCGGCGGAAGCGCTCGGGATTGAGTTCGAAATGATAGGCTTGGCGGCCGATCACGGGATTGGTGAAATCGATCTCGGCTTCGACCCGGAAGCCGGAGTTGTTGGGACGCAGCTCGCCCGTCGAGGCGCCCATGGTCACCTGGACCGGCTTGAGCACCTGAATGTAACGCCGTGGAGCCGACTGATTGACGATCCCGGCCTGGTCGATGGCAGCGACGAACGGCGCAGCGCTCCCGTCCATGATCGGTACCTCGGGGCCATCGACCTCGATCAGCGCGTTGTCGACACCCATGCCGCGCAGTGCGGCGAGAACATGCTCGGCGGTGGACACCAGCGGGCCGCTGCGGTCACCGAGCACCGTCGCCAGCTCGGTCGCGATCACCGAGCCGAAGGAGGCCTGGACCTCGCGGTCGGCCCCATCGAGGCCGGTGCGGAGGAACACGATCCCCGCGTCGATCGGCGCCGGGCCAATCGTCAGGCTGACGGGCGTACCGGAGTGGACGCCTACACCGGTGACGGTGGCTTGCGAACGAAGCGTTGTTTGCCGGCTGAATTTCATCGACGATCGCCCAAGACCCCGCCTGACCCTTCATCGGTCGCCCCTCGCGAACCGACTCACTTTCAGGCATCCCCAAGTCACGGCAGAACTTAACGAGAGCCCCAAAGAGCGCCAACTCACGCTTCTTTACGGATTGTTACCCCATCTCTGCCGTATTCGCGCCAACCCTTAACCAAACTGGAACGTGGCCTTAACCCTCCTGGTTCCCGATCTAAACACCGAAAGAATAATTAATCATTTAAAATCAGTTAGTTGAAGGGCGATCGGCGCGCGCCGGGAGGCCAAGGAAAAGGCCCGGCTCTCGCGAGCCGGGCCTGTTCAGCACCGTCAGGGCTGTAACAATTCTCAGGTTGCCTGCCGGCGGAGGAAGGCCGGGATATCCAAATGGTCGTCTCCCTGTGGCGCCGGGGACACAGGCGCGGGACGGCCATGAACGTCCAGCCCCTGCGGCGCGGGACGGCGGGCATACTCCGAGACGGGCGATTCGTGGCTCGCAACCTGCTGAGCAACGTTCCGCTGCGGCTTCCGTTCCGGCAGCGGCGGCATCTGCGGCATGGCAGGACCCGCGGTCCGCACCGGCAGCGGCGGCTCGGCGTCCTCGTCCCGGCGGCCGAGACCGACATTGGCGAGACGCTGCAGCAGCGACATCCGGGTCTTCTGCGGATGCTCGTCGCCCTCGTCGCCCCTCGCCTGACGAATCTCGGCCTGGGCCGGCATCGGCAGGTCCTCGAACTTCGGCATGCGCGGCGCGCGGACCGGAACCCGCTCGGCGGCCTGCGGAATGAAGGTCTCGGGCAAGGCCGCCGGCTCGATCGGAGCCGCGCGCTGCGCCTCGGGCTCCGGGAACAGCGACGGCTTCTGTGCAATCGGGCGCACCGTCACATCGCCATAGGACGCCGCCGGCGCCGGGGCAGCCGACGGACCGGGCTCGCTTGCCATTGCGGCGGCAACGGCGGCCAGCGTATCGCGCTCGAGATTCGGCGCCGGACGCGGCGCAGGCGCCATCGGCGCGGGTGCCGGAGCGGCGACGGCCGGAGCCTGCGACGCCTGCTGCTCGAGCTTGGCGGCGCGTTCGGCCAGCCGCTGATTGTCGGCGCGCAGCCGCGCGGTCAGATCGGCGAGGCGGCTTTCAGGAAGACCCGCAACGGCGGTCGGGGCGGCGGCAATCGGAGCGACAGCCGCCGCCGGCTGTGAGGTCGTAACGTTCCGGTTGAACTGCGCCTGCTCGATGCCGGTGGCCACCACCGACACCCGGATCAGGCCGTCCAGCGATTCGTCGAAGGTGGCGCCGACGATAATGTTGGCGTCCTGGTCGACCTCCTCGCGGATGCGGGTCGCGGCTTCGTCGACCTCGAACAGCGTGAGGTCCTTGCCGCCGGTGATCGAGATCAGGAGGCCGCGCGCGCCCTTCATCGAGGAATCGTCGATCAGCGGGTTGGCGATCGCGGCCTCGGCCGCGGTCAGCGCGCGCTTGTCGCCGGAGGCCTCGCCGGTGCCCATCATCGCCTTGCCCATCTCACGCATGACGGCGCGGACGTCGGCGAAGTCGAGGTTGATCAGGCCTTCCTTGACCATCAGGTCGGTGATGCAGGCGACGCCGGAATAGAGCACCTGGTCGGCCATCGCGAAGGCGTCCGCGAAGGTGGTCTTCTCGTTGGCGACCCGGAACAGGTTCTGGTTCGGGATGATCAGCAGCGTGTCGACGACCTTGTGCAGCTCCGAGATGCCCGATTCTGCGGTGCGCATGCGGCGCGCGCCTTCGAAGTGGAACGGCTTGGTGACGACGCCCACGGTGAGGATGTTCATCTCGCGCGCGGTCTTGGCGATGACCGGAGCTGCGCCGGTGCCGGTTCCGCCGCCCATGCCGGCGGTCACGAACACCATGTTGGCGCCCGAGAGGTGATCGCGGATCTCGTCGATCACCTCCTGTGCGGCGGCGGCGCCGACATCCGGCTGCGAGCCGGCGCCGAGGCCCTGGGTCACCTGCGTGCCCATCTGGATGATGCGCTGCGCCTTGGACATGGTCAGCGCCTGCGCGTCAGTATTGGCGACGACGAAGTCGACGCCCTGAAGGCCGGCCGTGATCATGTTGTTGACGGCGTTGCCGCCCGCGCCGCCGACCCCGAACACGGTGATCCGGGGCTTCAGCTCGTGGATATCAGGAGGGGTAATAGTGAGTGCCATGATTGCCTCTCGATCACGCGCGGGTGGGTTCGCCCCGGCCGCCGGCCGCGGTTGGTGTTGTTGGAAATCGCATGGGATGGAAACCGGTCATCAGAAGCCCTCGCGTAGCCATCGTCCGACCTTTCCGAAGTAGCCGTCGGTTCCTGTCCCGACCTGCCGCGTATGCCGCGGTTCGACATGTTCGAGGTGCGCGTATTGCGGATAGACCAGCAGCCCGGTGGGCACCGCGAAGGCGGCGTTCTTGGCCTCGTTGGGAAGACGGCCGAAGCCAAGCGGGCGGCCGACACGCACCGGGCGGTCGAGGATCCGGGTCGCAAGCTCGACCAGCCCCGTCAGCTGGGAGGCGCCTCCGCTGAGGACGACGCGCGCCTTGGGTTCTGCCGCAAAGGGCGAATCCTTCAGCCGGTCGCGGACCATTTCAAAAATCTCCTCTGCGCGGTGCCTGACGATGTTCGCGATGGTGGCGCGGGACACGATCTGCGGAACATCCCGCTCGTTGTCACCGGCCGTCGGAACAGACATCAACTCACGCGCGTCGGACCCGCCAGTCAGCACCGTGCCATATAACGTCTTGATTCGCTCGGCATCTGCAATGCACGCTGATAGTCCGCGCGCAAGATCCATGGTCACGTGGTGCCCGCCGAGCGCAAAACCGGAGGCATGGACGAAGCGGCCGCCGGAATAGATCGCGATCGTCGTGGTGCCCGCCCCCATCTCGACCACGGCAGCGCCGAGATCGGCCTCGTCGTCGGTCAGCACCGACAACCCGGCAACATACGGGCTTGCCGCCATGGCCTCGACGTTGAGATGGCAACGCTCCACCACGAGCATCAGGTTCTTGGCCACGGTGGCGTCGGTCGTGACCACGTTCATGTCGACGCCGAACTGCCGCGCCAGCATGCCGCGGGGGTCGCGGATGCCCTTCACGCCATCGAGCGTGTAGCCGACGGGCAAGGCATGCAGCACCGCGCGCCCGTCGCCGGTGGCGTGATGCATGCCGGTTGAGGTCACGCGGCTGACATCGGCCTGGGTCACGGCGCCGCCGCGAATGTCCGAGGTGGCCTCGATCAGATGGCCCATGACGCGGCCGCCGGCGACCGGCAGCAGCACGGACTCGACCCGCACCTTGGCCATGCGCTCGGCCAGCGCGACCGCCTGCCGCACGGCCTGCTCGCATTCGACGGGATCGACGACGGCGCCGGCCTTGACGCCGCGCGACTGGATCTGGCTGTAGCCGATCAGCTCGACCGTGTGGGTGCGGCCGCGCAGCGCGTCGCTCGGCGGCGCCGGCTTCAGCCGCGCGATCATGCAGGCGATCTTGCTGGTGCCGACATCGAGAGAGGCCACAAGCGCGGTGCGCTTCTGGCCCATCGGGCGCGTCTTCGGAGTCTGGCGATCGAAGCCGGTCATGCGTCACCGGCCTTCTTCTTGGACTTCTTGTCCTTGAACAGCTCGTCGCGCGCCTTCGCCGCGTCCTCGGACAGTTGCACCGTCAGGCGGTCCGACAGCCGCAAGTCGATGGCGACGATGTCGCGCGAGAACAGCCGATCGTCCTGATCGAGCTGGGTCAGGGTGGCGAGCGCGTTGCCGACATCGTGCTCGGGCAGGCGAATGTCGAGGCCGTCCTTAGTACGCAGGTTCCAGCGCCGCTCGCCGACGAACACGGCGGCCTTGGTGACGGCGCGCACCTGCGGGTAGCGGGCGAGCAGCGCCAGGAAATCGCGCGCGCGGCTCTCGGCCCCCTTGCCGACCACCAACGGCAGCGTCAGGAAACGGCGCGAGACATATTGCTCGAGCACGGCGCCGTCATCGGCGATGACCGAGAGGCGGCCCTCCTGCTGCCAGAGCGCGAACGCCTTGCGCTCGACGACGTCGATCTGCAGCTGGTTCGGAAAGAACTTCTGCACCGTGGCGTCGGCGATCCAGGGGTTGGCCTTGAGCCTGTCGCGCACGGCGGCGGCATCGAGGAACAGCAACGAGGAGCGGCCGGTGACGCCGCCGACGGCGAGGATCTCGTCCTGGGTGAGCTGCTTGCGGCCATTGATCGCCACGGCCGTGATGCGAAAGCCGGCCGCATTGGCCAGGGCATTGCGGGTATCGGACAGGGCCGCGCTGACGTCATGGGCGTGGCCGCCCTTGACGATGCCGAGCCAGACGCTGCCGAACAAGAGCACCACGGTCGCCACGGTGCCGAGCCGGCGCGGCAAATAGCGCTCGACGAGCTCGACCACGCGCGGCGGCGCCTCACGCTCGACCATCGGCGCGAGCGCGGCCTGCATCGGCACAAGATCTGTTCGGGTCGACCGCCGGCCCAAAGGTTGCTTGGTGCCTGCCCGCGCGAAGCGGACACGCGGAAGTCGGGCCGAGACATACTCGCGCAGCAGGATTGCCGCGCCAAGGGCAGCGGCTTTCAGGTTCGCTTGAGGCCTCTGCGATCGAGCGAGGCGTCCTGCACCATCCATTGCACGAGCTCATCAAACTGTTGCGCCCGCAGATACTCGCGGACCCGCGCCTGCGCTCCCGGCCGGCCGGACGCTGGTGACGTCGCGATGCGTGACGTCACGACCCGGCAGCCGAGCACCACTGAGGCGCCAGCGTTAACCTTCGGACGTCCTGGTAAACAAAAAGTAAAATCGGTCCGGGGAGACGATTTTTTTCTCCGATTTATGAGGACCTTGCCCGGAATTCTTAAGCATTTTACAGGTTACAGGAACCATCGGGGGACGCCGGGCCGGGGGACATTCGGTGCGTCTACCGCACGTTTGATCGGCGACTGCGCCCCTCGGCCAAGGCGATCTGCTGATTGAGGAAATCGACGAAGGCGATGCCCTGTGCCGCGAGCGCCTTGGGATAGAGCGAGGCGGCGGTCAGCCCCGGCAGCGTGTTGGTCTCGAGATAGACGGGGCCATTGGCCGAGACGATGAAGTCGGTTCGCGAATAGCCGCCGCAGGACAGCGCGCGATGCGCCTTGATCGCCTCCGTCTGCAGCGCGGCCGTCACCTCCGGACTGAAGCGGCCGGGACAGATCTCCTTCGTCGCCGCGGCGAGGTACTTCGCGAAATAGTCGAAGGCGCCGTCTGCGGGGAGGATCTCGATCGGCGGCAGCGCGATCAGCGCGCCATCGGATTGTTCGAGCACGCCGCAGGTCGCCTCCGTCCCGGTGACGAAGGGCTCGATCAGATACTCCTCGGTCGCGGCCGCCGCTTTGACGGCAACGAGGTCCTGGCTGGCGTTGACGAAGATCAGCCCAAAACTCGATCCGTCCTTCACCGGCTTGGCGATCAGCCTGCCGTAACGCGCCAGCGCCGCTTCGGCGTCATCGAGCGCGACGCCCTCGGCCGCCGTCACCCCGCCGAGCACGGCGAAGCGCTTCGCCGCGACCTTGTCGAAGGCGAGGTGCGAGGCGGCCGAGCTCGAGCCGGTAAACGGCACGCCGCGAAGCTCGCACATCAGTTGAAGCTCGCCATTCTCCGCCCGGCCACCGTGGAGACCGAGCACCAGAACCCGATCCTCGGCCCTGGCGCGATCGAGAGCCTCGGCGAGCGTGCCGATCCTGGCGCCATCGGCGGTGAACGGCTCCTCGAACGGCTTCGCATGCGCGACCAGCGCCGTGCCGCTCGCCTGATGCACCGTGTCGTCGGCCTCCCAGAACCAGAGGTCAGCCTCAGGCAGCGCGGCATGCAGCGCCTTGGTGCTGGCGACCGAGACGAGGCGCTCCTTGTTGGAGCCGCCGAACAAAATCGTGGTGCGCATCAATGTCTTCTCGGTTGATCTCACAACCGCGGTCGCGATTGCGCTGACGTCACGTGAGCAGGCGGGGCGATCAGCTCGCCTTGATTCCAATCCGCTTGATCTCCCACTGCAGCTCGATGCCCGAACTCGCCTTGACCCGCGCACGCACGGCCTCGCCGAGCGTCTCGATGTCCTCGGCCGTGGCATCGCCGGTGTTGATCAGGAAGTTGCAGTGCATTTCGGAAACCTGGGCGCCGCCGACCTCGAGGCCGCGGCAGCCCGCGGAATCGACCAGCTTCCAGGCGGAATGTCCCGGCGGATTCTTGAAGGTCGAGCCGCCGGTCTTCTCGCGGATCGGCTGGGCGGTCTCGCGATGCGCCTGCACCTCGGCCATGCGCGCCCGGATCGCCTCCGGCGCCGACGGCGTGCCGCGGAAGCGCGCTGCCGTGAAGATCAGCGACGGATCGGCGCCGCTCGCGCGGTAGGTGAACTTCATCTCGGCATTGTTGAAGAGACGGGTCTCCCCGCTGCGGTCGATCGCAATCGCCTCGACCAGGATGTCCTTGGTCTCGCCGCCATTGGCGCCGGCATTCATCCGCAACGCGCCGCCGATCGTGCCGGGGATGCCGGACAGGAATTCGAGGCCGGCGAGATTGGCGGAGGCTGCGACCTCGGCCACGCGCTTATCGAGCGCAGCCGTCCCGGCCGTGACGATGTCGCCTTCCGCCTTGACCTCACCGAACGCGCGCGGCGCCAAGCGGATGACGATGCCGGGCACCCCGCCGTCGCGCACGATGAGGTTGGAGCCGACGCCGATGACGGTGACCGGCAGATCGGCTGGAAGCCGCCTCAGGAAATAAGCGAGGTCGTTGGCATCGGCCGGCGTGAACAACACCTGCGCCGGACCGCCGACGCGAAACCATGTGAGCGGCGCCAGGCTCTCATTGGCCAGCAGCCGCCCGCGCAGCTCCGGCATTGCGGCTTTGAGGTCGGGGGTGATGTCGGGGAAGGTCATGCGGCCGCTCTCGCATCGTGCCCCGACATCGTCAGGGTCGGCACGCACTCTCCGTTCCCTCCTCCCTTGTGGGGGAGGGTCAGGGAGGGAGGTGAGCCCCAGGCGCCGGCGTGCGTGGTACGCCCCTCTCCACCTCTCCCCCACAAGGGGAGAGAGAGCAGAGCGTGCCGTGTGGCAGGGACCCGCTTCGTCAAGCTCACCTGGTCACCCCAGCGCCTTGAGCTCGTTGGGCAGCGCGTAGGCCCATTGTGTGATGTTGTTGCCGGCGCCGAGGCAGACGACGAGATCGCCCGGCTTGGCGAGGCCCTTGACGATGCCGGCGAGGTCCGCGGCCTTCGGCAGCGGCACCACGTCGCGATGGCCGTGGGCGCGCAGGCCGAGCACGAAATGGTCGCGATCGATGCCCTCGATCGGCGCCTCGCCAGCCGGATAGACATCGGCGACGACGACTGCGTCGGCGTCGTTGAAGCAGGTGCAGAACTCCTCGAACAGCGACTGCAGCCTTGTGTAGCGATGCGGCTGCACCACGGCGATGATCTTGCCGTTGGTCGATTCGCGCGCTGCCTTCAGCACGGCCGCGATCTCGACCGGGTGATGGCCGTAATCGTCGATCACGGTC
This sequence comes from Bradyrhizobium sp. SZCCHNS3016, assembly GCF_032484535.1. Classification (NCBI taxonomy): domain Bacteria; kingdom Pseudomonadati; phylum Pseudomonadota; class Alphaproteobacteria; order Hyphomicrobiales; family Nitrobacteraceae; genus Bradyrhizobium; species Bradyrhizobium sp. SZCCHNS3016. The sequence continues at coordinate 410,463 of NZ_JAUETE010000001.1, read as the reverse complement.
ACGCCGTTCCACTCGCCGGTGCGGGTGAAGCGGCGCTTGACGCCGCCGAAGCCGGCAATCGCCTTGCGGATCGCCTCGTCGGACAGGCCGAGCTCGCGCGCGACCGCGATCGCCGCTGTTGCGTTCGAGGCGTTGTGCCGGCCGGGCATCGGCAGCTCGATGTCGGGAATCTCGTGCGTCGCGCCGCTCTTGCGATCGCGGAACACCACCTTGAAGCGGGAGCCGCCGCCCATCGGCGTGAGATCGACGAGGCGCACATCGGCCTGCGGGTTGACGCCGTAGGTGATGATCCGGCGGTCCTCGATCTTGCCGACCAGCGTTTGCACCACCGGGTGATCGATGCACATCACGGCAAAGCCGTAGAACGGCACGTTCTCGACGAAGGTGCGGAACGCCTCCTGCACGGCGTCGAAGGTCTTGAAGTGATCGAGATGCTCGGGATCGACATTGGTGACGATGGCGACATCCGCCGGCAGCTTCAGGAAGGTGCCGTCGCTCTCGTCCGCCTCGACCACCATCCACTCGCCGCCGCCGAGCCGCGCATTGGTGCCGTAGGCATTGATGATGCCGCCATTGATGACGGTGGGATCGAGCCCGCCGGCATCAAGCAGCGCCGCGACCATCGAGGTGGTCGTAGTCTTGCCATGGGTGCCGGCGATGGCGACGCAGCTCTTCAGCCGCATCAACTCGGCCAGCATCTCGGCGCGGCGGACCACGGGGATGCGCTGGGCGCGCGCGGCCATCAGCTCGGGATTGTCGCGCTTGATCGCGGTCGAGACGACGACGACGTCGGCACCGGCGATGTTCTCGGCCTTGTGGCCGACGCTGACGGTGATGCCCTTGTCGCGCAGGCGTGCGACGTTGGCATTGTCCGAGGCGTCCGAACCCTGCACCGTGTAGCCGAGATTGCACAGCACCTCGGCGATGCCGCTCATGCCGATGCCGCCGATCCCGACGAAGTGGATGGGTCCGATCTCGCGCGGCAGTCTCATGGGGCGTCTCGTCTCAAGGGTTCCGGGCGCCCGGCGGAGGGGCGCGACCGCGAATCATCAGCCCTTCTTGCAAGACATGACCGGCCTGGACAAGTCCGCTCCAGCCGTAAACATCGCCAAATTCGCAGGCGTCCGCCCGGTTTTGGCCGATTTTGGCAGCTTCGCGGCCGCGATGGGCGAGCAGTTCCCGCCGGGGATGCCCGCTTCACAAATTGTTAAGCGCGATCCCACGCAAACCCGTCCCAACGGGATACCTGCAATTTTTGCGCGTTCACCGCGTCAGTTCGCGTGGCATGGGTAGTGCTGCGGCCGGCGTGCCGGTCGCGCATCTTTCAACTCTTGATGGAGAATCCCCGCCGATGTGCTCGCTGTGTGAAACGCACCCTCCCGTATTGTCCCGCCGTCGGCTGCTCGGCGGCGGCGCAGTGCTGGCTGCCGCGGCGCTCGGCGCGCTTCCGGCGCTTGCGAAGGAAGCCAAGCAGACCAGCGACAGCGCGACGCGCCCCAACGCCATCTCTCCGGATGACGCGATGAAGCGCATCGTCGATGGCAACGCGCGCTATGTCGCCGGCAATCTCGACAACAAGGATTTCTCGGCCGGCCGGGCAGCGCGCGCCGCGGCCCAATACCCGATCGCCGCGATCGTGAGCTGCGCAGATTCCCGGGTCGCGCCGGAGCTGGTGTTCGATCAGGCGCCTGGTGAGCTGTTCGTGGTCCGGGTTGCCGGCAATTTCGTCAACGACGACGGTCTCGCCAGCCTCGAATATGGCGTCAAGTTCCTCGGTACGCCTCTCGTGCTGGTGCTTGGTCACAGCGGCTGCGGCGCCATCGATGCCACGATCAAGGTGCTCAAGGACGGCACCAAGCTGCCAGGCCACCTGCCCGCTCTGATCAATGCGCTCAAACCCGGCGTCGAGGCTGCGATCGCGAAGAAGCCACAGGATCTGCTGGCCGAAGCCACCGCGGAGAACGTGCGCAACAACGTCCGGCGCCTGTCGACCGCCAAGCCGATCGTCGGCCGCATGGTCGCCGAGGGCAAGGTGAAGATCGTCGGCGGCATCTATGACATCGGCACCGGCCGGGTCACGATGATCTGACGCATCAAGCTGGCTGCAGCGCGCGATCCGCACGCGCGGCTGCGGCCGCGAGCCAGCACACCTGGTGGCAGAACCAGGCCTCCACGGAAGCCACGAAACCCGGCATCAGCGTCAGATGCCGGCGTCCGTCGCCAAAGCGCAACAGACCGCGCTCCTCCATTGTCGCCAGCAGATTGCGGATATGGGAGCGCGAGACGCCCAGCGAGGTCGCGAGCTCCGCCGTCGAAATCTCGACGGCCTCGCGCCCAGCGGCGGAACGGGCGACGAGTGTCAGCGCCAGATGGATGCCGCTGTCGTGCTCGTCGGTCCAGGCGAGATCGGGAAATCCCGTCAGGGGCCGGTTGTCGCGGCAGAGCCAGCTCGCACATTGCCGGATCGTCTCCGCGTAGAACGCGGCGTCGTCCTGCAGACGAAGGCTCAGTCCGTCGGCATGCGTCAACCGCGCGTGGCAATCCAGATGCATGGCAAGCCAGCCTCGCAGACCCTCGAGGATGACGGCGCCTGGCACCAGATAGCGGATGCGGGCGTCCCCGGGATCGCGCTCGACGGTCACCAGCGACAGACCGCGCAACAGCGCGACGAACGCCGCCGTCTGCCGCGGTCCCGGCAGCCGCATCTGCAGGCGCGTCAGGGTCGGCCGCTCGGCCGACTTGCGCGCCGACATGTGCATCATCACGATGTGTGCGACGATCTCCGTCGGGGCGCGCTGACCGAACAGTTTGATCATCAGGCGCTGGCCACGCAGGGGCGCAATCAGCTGATCGCAAAATCCGACGAACACGGACACGAAGGACGGATGGCGTCGCAAACGCATCGGATGATCATCCGCCGCGATGGCGCCCTGGTCATCGCTCTGGTTCGTCATCGCATCACCGCGCACTCGATCAACTAGAGCGCCGCCGTCCTGATCACGAGGTCGGCCAGCCGCTCGGCGGCATCGAGCCGCCCGGCCGCGCGCGCAGCCTGGGCCATCGCAGCAAGCCGCGCAGGCTCGGCGGCCAACGCCGAGATCTCCGACGCCAGCCGGGCGGGTGTGAATTCGGACTGCACGATCCGGATCGCGGCATTCGCGTCCGAGAGCACGCCGGCATTGGCGAACTGGTCCTGGTCGATGGCGCCGGGCAGCGGCACCAGGATCGAAGGACGGCCGATCGCGGCGAGCTCGGCCACCGTGCCGGCGCCGGAACGCGAGATCACGAGATGATTGGCGGCAAGCCGCGCCGGCAGGTCGGTGAAGAAGGGTTGCAGGTCGGCATTGATCTTGAGCCGGTCATAGACCGCGCGCACCCGCGCCATGTCCTCCTGCCGCACCTGCTGGGTCAGCACCAGTCGGCCCCAGAGGGCCGGCTCCAGCCGCTCGATCGCGCCGGGCACGATGTCGCTCATGATGCGCGCGCCCTGGCTGCCGCCGACGACGAGCAGCCGCAACGGGCCCGAAGTCTCCGGCGCCACATAGGGCACGGCCGCCGCTTCGAGGATGGCGGGACGCATCGGCGTGCCGACCGTGGTGGTCTTCGCCGAAAGCGCGGGATCGCGGTCGAGCACGCCAGGCAGCGAGGTCGCGATCGCCTTCACATGCGCGGACAGGAAACGGTTGGCGCGGCCGAGCACAGCGTTGGCGTCGTGGATCAGGCTGGGCACGCCGGCGAGCCGCGCCGCCAGCAGCGGCGGCACGGTCGGATAGCCGCCGAAGCCGATCACGGCCGCGGGCTTGAGCCGCCGCATCAGGTTGAAGGCCGCGATGGTGCCGCTGCCGAGCAGCAGCGCGGTGCGGGCCAGCGCCAACGGCGAACGGCTGCGCACGGTCTCGCTCGGCACCACGTCGATCATGTCCGGGGTGAACAGGCCGCTGTATCGCAGCGCGCGCTCATCGGTGACGAGACGGACGCGATAGCCGCGCCTGATCAGCTCGACGCCGAGCGCTTCAGCAGGAAACAGATGGCCGCCGGTGCCGCCGGCCGCGAGCAGAATGAGAGGCGCGGTTGAGGTCATGCGCTTGTTTACAGGCAATGTGCGGTCATTGCGAGCCAGGCGGCCTAGGCGTAATTGCGCAGCGCGCCGGCTGCGTCGCCGGCCTCGACCTCCATCCGCGGCCGCTGTCGGGTCAGCGCCAGCATCATGCCGACGCCATAGGCCAGCGACACGATCGAGGAGCCACCGTAGGAGATGAAGGGCAAGGTCATGCCCTTGGCCGGGATCAGCTGCAGGTTGACGGAGATGTTGATGGCGGCCTGGATGCCGAACAGGATCGCCAGACCCGAGGCCGCGAAGCGCGCAAAGCCGTCCTCGGTCGCATAGGCGCGCGACAGCGTGCGGATCACGATGAAGGCGAACAGCGCGACCAGCGCCAGGCACAGGATGATGCCGAACTCCTCGGCGGCGACCGCGAACACGAAATCGGTGTGGCTGTCCGGCAGGCTGCGCTTGGCGATGCCCTCGCCCGGCCCCAGCCCGAACCAGCCGCCGTTGGAGAACGCCTCCATCGCGGTGTCGACCTGGAAGGTGTCGCCCGATGCCGGGTTCATGAAGCGCTTGATGCGGCCGGCGACGTGCGGGACCAGCAGATAGGCGCCGAACAGACCAGCGGCCGCGGCGCCGGCGAGGCCCGCGACCCAGATCATGCGCATGCCGGCGATGAAGAACAGCGAGCCCCAGACCATCAGGACCAGCATGGTCTGGCCGAAATCCGGCTCCATCACCAAGAGCGACACGAGCATCATCAGCAGCACCAGCGCCATCGTGGTCGCCGGCATGTCGGGCCGCCGCGCCGATTCCGAGAACAGCCAGGCGGAAACCACGACGAAGGCCGGCTTCGCGGCCTCGGACGCCTGGATGTTGACGCCGATCAGCGTGATCCAGCGCCGCGAGCCTTTCACCTCCGGCCCGATCGCGAGCGTCAGCACGATCAGCACGATGGCGACCGCGAACACCACCAGCGCGCTGCGCCGGATCTGGCGCGGCGACAGGAACGACACGCCGATCAGCACGATGAAGGACGGCAGCAGGAACAGGACGTGGCGGTTGAAGAAGTGGAACGGATCGAGCCCGATCCGGGTCGCGACCGGAGGGCTGGCCGCCAGCGACAGGATCACCCCGCACAGCATCAAGGCGAGGATGGCGCCGAGCAGCGGGCGGTCCACCGTCCACCACCAGTCGGACAGCGGATTGCGTTCTTCACGGGAGAGCATCGGGCGTCCACCTGAGGCCTTATGAAATCAGCCCATTGGCGCCCAGGATGGTTATTGAAGGGTTAAGGATTCCTCCGCTGTCGTCCCGGACAAGCCGTGACGCGCCAGCGCGTCGCGGCGCCGATCCGGGACCCATACGCCGCGGCCATCGTGAACGGACAAAATGCCAACGACCCGCGTGCCTCAAACCGCTTCATGGGGGTATGGGTCCCGGCGTTCGCCGGGACGACACCGGTGTGTGCTGCTGCAGATGCGCGTCGTATCGTTCAAGCGTCCGGCCTGCTGAGCAAACACCGTCATCCTCCGCGCAGAGGAGAATCCAACACACCGTACCGTCGCGATGAAGCTACGCCACCGGCTTCACGCCCGGCAGAGCCTGCACCAGCTCGCGGAAGCGCGTGCCGCGGATCTCGAAATTGCGGAATTGGTCGAACGAAGCGCAGGCCGGCGACAGCAGGACCACGGCCTCCTTCAGGCCGGAGGCTTCAGCGTCTGCAGCCGCCTGCGCCACCGCGACCTCGAGCGTGCCGGACATCTCGTGCGCCACTTTGTCACCGAGCGTGCCGGCGAACTCCGCGGCCGCCTCGCCGATCAGATAGGCCTTGCGGATGCGCGGGAAGAAGCCCGCGAGGCTGGTGATGCCGCCGGCCTTCGGCTTGCCGCCGGCGATCCAGAAGATGTCGGCGAAGGACGACAGCGCATGCGCGGTCGCATCCGCATTGGTGCCCTTGGAGTCGTTGACGAACAGCACGTTGGCTCGGCGGCCGACCTGCTCCATGCGATGCGCCAGGCCGGGAAAGCTGCGCAACCCCTGCTGCAGGACGTCCTCCTTGACACCGAGCGCGAGCGCAGTCGCCGCCGCGCAGGCCGCATTCTGCGCATTGTGCTGGCCGCGCAGCGAGCCGATGCCGCCGAGCCGCACAACCTCGCTGCGCGCCCCGCCAGCGCTGCGCAGGATGGTCTCGTGCTCGACATACAGCCCGTCAGCCAGCGGATTCTTGACCGAGATGCGCACGACGCGCTTGCCGGCCTGGTCGAGCCGGTCGGCGATCGCGCGCGAAAAACCGTCGTCGACGCCGACAATCGCGGTGCCTTGCGGCTTCACGCCGGCGACAAGGCGCTCCTTCACGGCCGCGTAGTTCTCGATCGTGCCGTGACGGTCCAGATGGTCCTCGCTGACGTTGATGAGGATGCCGACGCTCGGATCGAGCGAGGGCGTGAGGTCGATCTGGTAGGACGACATCTCGATGACGTGGACGCGGCCCATGCGCGGCGGCTCGAGGGACAGGATCGCGGTGCCGATATTGCCGCCCATCTGGGTGTCGTAGCCGGCGACGCGCATCAGATGCGCGATCAGCGCGGTCGTGGTCGACTTGCCGTTGGTGCCGGTGATGGCGACGAACGGCGCATCCGGCGCGTGCCGCCTGCGCTCGCGACAGAACAGCTCGATGTCGCCGATCACCTCGACGCCGGCCTCGCGTGCCCTGAGCACGCTCCAATGCGGCACGGGATGGGTCAGCGGCACGCCCGGCGCCAACACCAGCGCGGCGAAGTTCGCCCAGGAGACGGTGCGCAGATCGGCGGTGATGAAACCCGCCTTCGCCGCTGCCGTCATCCGATCGGCGCCGTCGTCGGCCGCGATCACTTCGGCGCCGCCGGCCCGCAGGGCATGACACGAAGCCAGCCCCGAGCCGCCGAGTCCGAACACGGCGACGGTCTTGCCGGCGAATGAGGTGACGGGGATCATGGGAAGAACTCCGTCGTTCCGGACACCGCGCAGCGCTGATCCGCAATCTCGGGATTCCGGGTTCGCGCTGCGCGCGCCCCGGAATGACAATCCATGGCATACGGACCCATCAGCGCAGCTTCAACGTCGAGAGACCGACCAGCGCCAGCATCACCGAGATGATCCAGAACCGGATCACGATCTGCGGCTCGGTCCAGCCGAGCTGTTCGAAATGGTGATGGATCGGCGCCATCTTGAAGATGCGCTTCCCGGTCAGCTTGAACGAGGCCACCTGCACGATCACCGACACGGCCTCCAGCACGAACAGGCCGCCGATGACAGCCAGCACGATCTCGTGCTTCACCGCGACCGCGATCGAGCCGAGCATGCCGCCAAGTGCCAATGAGCCGGTGTCGCCCATGAAGATCGAGGCCGGCGGAGCGTTGAACCAGAGGAAGCCGAGCCCGGCGCCGAGCACCGCGCCGCACAGCACGGCAAGCTCGCCGGTGCCCGCGACATAATGGATCTGCAGATAGTCGGAGAACACGGCATTGCCGACGAGGTAGGCGATCAGACCGAAGCTCGCCGAGGCAATCATCACCGGCACGATCGCAAGGCCGTCGAGGCCATCGGTCAGGTTGACGGCATTGCCTGCGCCGACGATGACGAAGGCGCCAAAGATGACATAGAGCCAGCCGAACTTGAAGACGAGGTCCTTGAAGAAGGGAATCGCCAGCCCTGTCGAGGATGGATCGCGGCCGAGGCGAACCAGCGCATAACAGGCGACCAGCGCGATTGCAGCCTCGATCAGCAACCTGAGGCGGCCAGCGAAGCCCGAATGCGACTGCTTGGTGACCTTCAGATAGTCGTCATAGAAGCCGACGAAGCCGAAGCCGAGCGTGACCGCGAGCACGATCCAGACATAGGGATTGAGCGGATTGGCCCACAGCACGGTGGAGACGACGAGCCCCGAGAGGATCATCAGCCCGCCCATCGTGGGCGTGCCCTTCTTGCTGATGATATGCGATTGCGGGCCGTCGGTGCGGATCGGCTGGCCTTTGCCTTGACGCAGCCTGAGATGATCGATGATCCAGGGGCCGAACAGGAACACGAACAGCGCGCCGGTGACGACGGCGCCGCCGGTCCGGAAGGTGATGTAACGGAACACGTTCAAGAGCCCGCGAAACACCGAAAGGCTCGGAAACGTATTCGTCAGCTCGATCAACCAGTAGAACATCCAACCCGCCTATGCCGCCTCACCGAGACTAAGCCACGCCAACACGGTTGCTCGCGCCCGAATCCGGTCCAGTCTCTTTTAACCATGAACGGGGCCGGGTGCGAATCGTAGCCCGACGGGAATGATCCGTCCGGCATGACCGCTTCGGCCACCAGTGGAAAACTATCCTTCTTCCGCGCCGCGATATCGCCCGATTTCAACCGACGCCCTGCAGCGCCGCGGCGAGCTTCGACACGAACTTGTTGACCCAGAAGATCTTCTTGCTGCCCTTGATGACGACGACGTCGCCCGGCGCAAGCAGCGCCGCGACCCGACCGGGATCCAACGTCACCGGATCCTCGTGCCAGCCGAGCCGCTTCGCTTGCGGCAGGCTGTCGAACAGGTGACGCATCAGCGGACCGACGCAATAGACACCGTCGATACCAGCGAGATGGCCAAGCATTCCGGCGTGATAGGCTGGCGCCTCGTCGCCGAGCTCAAGCATGTCGCCGATGATGGCAATGCGCCGCCCCCGCACCGGCCTTGCCTGCAGGCTGTCGAGCGCAGCCGCCATGCTGGCCGGATTGCCGTTGAAGCTGTCGTCGATCAGAACGATGTCGCCGATGGTCTGCTCGACGCCGCGGCCCGTCATGATGCCGACCTGGCCGAGCGTCGGCGCGAGCAGCGCCGGATCGAGCCCGGCTGCTGCGATGGAGGCGAGCGCCGCCAGCGCATTGTGCAGGCGATGCGGCGCCCCCGGCGTCACCGTGAAGGCGACGCCGCGACCGGCGATGTCTGCCGACACATCCCAGCTGTCGCCGCGCGAGGTGTGCGCGAGCTCGCGCACGTCAGTGCCGCCACCGAAGCGGATCACTTTGCCCGTCCATTCCGGCGCAGCGAGATCGGCCGGCAGCACGAGAACGCCGTCAGCCGGCAGCCCGCACGCGATCGAGACTTTCTCTTTCCTGATCGCTTCCAGGCTGCCGAGCTTCTCCAGGTGCACCGGCTGCACGTTGACGACGAGAGCCACCGTCGGCTGCGACAGCTCCGTCAGCCGCGCGATCTCGCCTTTTTGATTCATGCCCATCTCGACGACCCAGACCGAAGCGCCCGGATCGGCATTGCACAGCGTCAGCGGCACGCCCCAGAAATTGTTGAAGCTCGACGGGCTGGCTGACGCTCCGGGATAGGCGGCGATGAACTCCTTGGTCGAGGTCTTGCCGGCGCTGCCGGTGAGCCCGATCACCGGGCCATGAAAGCGCGCCCTTGCAGCGCGCGCGAGCGTCCACAATCCATCGATCAGCGTGTCCTGCACCACGAGCTGCGGCACGGTGATGCCGTCGATCCTGTGCGGCACGATCATCGCGACGGCGCCGGCCGCTTCGGCGTTGGCCGCAAACTCCCAGCCGTCGCGGCTGGAGGCGAAGCTCGACACGAAGCCACCGCTCGGCGTGCCGCTCAGCGCAACGAACAGGCTGCCTCGCTTCACGGCACGGCTGTCCTGCGTCACGAAATCGATCGGGCTCTCCGGATAGTCACCGGCGAGGCCGAGCGCGCGCGCCGCCTCCGCCACGGTCCACAGCGCCTTCGTCATGATGTCCTCGATGCCAACGCGTCCGCGACCGCTTCGTGATCGCTGAAATGCAGAACATTGCTGCCGATGATCTGTCCGGTCTCGTGGCCCTTGCCGGCGATCACGAGCGCATCGCCGGGCTGCAGCTCGCCAATCGCGAGCTGGATCGCCTCCGCCCGATCGCCGATCTCGCGCGCACCGGGTGCGGCGGCCAGGATCGCGGCGCGGATCGCAGCCGGATCCTCGCTGCGCGGATTGTCGTCGGTGACGATGACGCTGTCGGCCCCTTCAGCGGCGATCGCGCCCATCAAGGGGCGCTTGCCAGTGTCACGGTCGCCGCCGGCGCCGAACACGACGACGAGTTTTCGCGCAGCATAGGGCCGCAGCGCGTGCAGCGCCTTGGCAAGCGCGTCCGGCTTGTGCGCGTAGTCGATGAAGATGGGTGCACCATTGTGCTCGCCGACCAGCTCGAGCCGGCCCCTGGCGCCCTCGAGCTGCTCGAGAGATTCGAACACGGCTTGCGGATCGCTGCCGGTGCCGATCGCAAGGCCCGCCGCGACCAGCGCATTCTCGATCTGAAACGCGCCGACCAGCGGCAGGCGGACCGCATGCATGCGGCCGCAATGCTGGATCTGGAGCTGCTGAGCAAAGCCGTCGATTGCAGTGGCCACCAGCCGGATGCCCTCTCCAGCGCCGTCCCCATGCGTTCCCACCGTCATCAGGCGAAGACCGCGTGTCTGCGCCGCGGCGATGACCTCCGGCGAGCACTCATGATCAGCCGAGATCACGGCAGGGCCGCCCGGCGGCACGAGATCGCGGAACAGCCTCAGCTTGGCGTTGAGGTAGTGAGTGATGTCCGGATGATAGTCCATGTGGTCGCGCGACAGGTTCGTGAACCCGCCGGCCGAGACCCTGACACCATCGAGCCTGAATTGATCGAGCCCATGCGACGAGGCCTCGAACGCCAGATGGGTGACGCCATCCTGCGTGATCTCGTCGATCTGCCGATGCAGCGCGATCGGATCCGGCGTCGTCAGCGAGCCGTAGACGGTGCGCTTGTCCGACACCAGCCCGACGGTGCCGATGCTGGCCGAACTGTGGCCGAGGCGCTGCCAGATCTGGCGCGTGAAGGCGGCGACCGACGTCTTGCCGCTGGTGCCGGTGACGGCGGCAATGGTCGCCGGCTGGCGCGGATAGAACCGAGATGAAGCGAGCGCGAGCGCCCGCCGAGGGTTTGGCAGCGCGATGAATGGCACGGCCAGCTCCGTTCCAGGGCCCGCCGCGCCGGCCACGGCGACCGCGCCGGCCGAGATCGCCGCCGCGATGAAGCGGGTGCCATCGGTCTTGGTGCCGGACAGAGCAAAAAACAGGTCGCCGGGCCGCACGGCGCGGCTGTCCACCGCGAGGCCGGAGATCTCGACAGCGGCGATGCGGGCGTCGAGCGTCGCCTGATCGCCCAGGAGGTCCTGAAGTTTCATCCTGGTTCCGTGCCAGTCCTGGCCCCGCCCCGGGCGGCGGCAGCTCCAAAGCCCGCGATTCGACGACGGCTTACTGTGTCAGCCGCGATGCTGCAAGAATTTGGCGGTCGGACGGCGGCAGATCGAAACGGGGCTCAATTCCCAGCAGCGGCCCGATCCGGGAGATCACGTTGCCAGCGGTCGGCACCGCGTTCCAGCCCGAGGTGATGAAGCCATAGGTTTCCTTCAATGGCTGCGGCTCGTCCAGCATGATCAGGAGCTGGTATTTTGGCTTGTCTGCCGGGATCACGGCGGTGAAGAGGGTCAGCACCTTCTTCTTGGCATAGCGGCCGTTGATGACCTTCTCGGCGGTGCCGGTCTTGCCGCCGATGTAATAGCCCTTCACGTCGGCCTTGCGCGCGGTGCCGACCTCGGCGTTCAGACGCATCAGGTAGCGCATCTTCTCCGAGGTCTCCGGCTTGATCACGCGCTTGGCAACCTGCATCGCCTCTGCCTCGGTGCGCTTTATGAAAGTCGGCGGGATCAGATAGCCACCATTGACCAGCGCGCTGACACCCATCACGCCCTGCAGCGGCGCCACCGCCATGCCGTGACCGAACGCGATCGTGACCGTGTTCAACTCGGCCCAGCGCTTGGGCAGGATCGGCGAGGCGCTCTCCGGCAACTCGGTGCGCAACCGGTCGAACTGGCCCATCTTGCGCAGGAACGCCTTGTGCGCGTCCACGCCCTGCGCCAACGCGATCCTGGCAGCACCGACGTTGGACGAGAAGTAGAACACTTCCCGCATGTTGAGGAAGCGGCCCTTTGGTTCGTCGTCGTGAATCGTAAACTTGCCGTAGTGCAGCGGTCCGCGCGCATCCCACAGCGAGTTGAGATCATACTTGCCGCTGTCGAGCGCCATCGCCAGGGTGAAGGCCTTGAAGGTCGAACCCATTTCGTACACGCCCGTGGTCAGGCGGTTGATCCGATCGGGATCGTGCGCTTCCTTCGGGTTGTTCGGATCAAAATCCGGCAGCGAGACCATGGCGATGATCTCGCCGGTCCTGACATTGACGACGAGACCGGAAGCCGCCTTGGCCTTGAACTTGTCCTTGGCCTTGAGCAGCTCATCGCGCAGCGCGTGCTCGACGCGCAGATCGACCGAGAGCTCGATCGGGCGCTGCAGGCGATCGGTGGCGAAGCCGGCGCGATGGAGGTCGGCGAGGCCCTGATTGTCGAGCCACTTCTCCATACCGGCGATGCCCTGGTTGTCGATGTTCACCAGGCCGATCAGATGGGCCACCTCGTTGCCGGTCGGATAGACGCGCTTGTTCTCGCGCAGGAAGCCGATGCCCGGCAGGCCGAGGCGATGAATGTCCTGCTGCTGCTTCGGCGTCATTTCGCGCTTGAGCCAGACGAAGCCCTTGCGCGACAGCAGTCGGTCGCGGACCTCGCCCGTATCGAGATCCGGCAAGGTCGCCGTCAGAAGCTCGATCGCCTCGTCCTTGTCGATGAGGCGGCGCGGCTCGGCGAACAGGCTCGGCGTCTTGACGTCGGTTGCGAGTACGGCGCCATGACGGTCGACGATGTCCGGCCGCGCGGTGGCGATGGCGTCCTGCTGCGCGGCACGCCGCGCGCTCGGACCATCCGAGCCGATCGCGAACATCACGAGGCGGCCGCCGATGATCGCGTAGACCGCGGCAAAGGCGACGATCGCGAGGCCGACGCGCACGCGCGCCTTGGCAGTGCGATCGACATCGCGCCCATACAGCAGCGTGCGCACCAGTCGCTGCCGCCAGGGCTCCTGCGGCTTGACGTGAGGCCGAGGCTGATCGCTCATTGCTGATCCTCCGGGCGACGCACCGATCCGGTCACAGGGGGCTCTTCGTTGATCGCGTCGATCGCATCGATCATCGATCCGATCGGATCCGGATTGTCCGGTCGCGCAAATCGCGGCGGCCGCTCCGGCAGATTCTTCAGGCTGTCGTATTGTGTGGCGTTGAGCGGCTTCAGCGGCAGATGCCGTTCGACCAGCCCTTGCAGCCGCAGCGGCGCGTCGAGCTTGGCCCATTCCGCGCGCAACACTGCGATGGCCTCGCGCTGCTCGCGGATCTCAGCGCGCAATTGCAGCACGCGCTCGACCCGTGCCGTCGAGTCCATCTTGATGCGATAGACATAGGCCGCCGCGAAGATCAGCGAGCAGATCACGACGAGGTGCAGGAGGCGCATCGGTCACCCTCCTCGCAGGACGTCGGCCAGACGCGGCCAGGGGGATGATGATGCCGAGGCGTGCGCCGGCGCGGCCGTGCGTTCGGCGCCGCGCAGCTTGGCGGACCGTGCCCGGGGATTGGCTTCGGTCTCGGCCTCCGCGGCCACCACCGGCTTGCGGTTGAGCAGTTGGAAGCTCGGTACCTCCTGGGCCACCTCGGGCCGATGGCGGGAGCCGCCGCCAGTCCTGCTGCGCTCGGCCAGGAACGTCTTGACGATGCGGTCCTCGAGCGAATGGAACGAGACGACCGCGAGGCGGCCGCCCGGCGCCAGCACGCGCTCCGCAGCCGCCAGCGCCTGTTCGAGCTCGTCCAGCTCCTCGTTGACGAGAATGCGCAACGCCTGGAACGTGCGCGTCGCCGGATGGATGTCGCCAGGCTTCGATCTCACCACGCGCGCGACGATGTCGGCGAGCTGCCGCGTCATCGTGATCGGCTGCTCCTTGCGCGCGGCGACGATGGCCCGCGCCACGGCGCGGGAGTGCCGCTCCTCGCCAAAGATGTAGATGACGTCGGCCAGATCGCGCTCGGCAGCGTGCGCAACGACATCGGCAGCCGTCGGCCCCGTGCCGCCCATCCGCATGTCGAGCGGGCCGTCGAACCTGAACGAGAAGCCGCGCGCGGCGGAGTCGAGCTGCATCGAGGATACGCCGACGTCCATCACGACGCCGTCGACATATGTGAGGTCTTGCGATGCACAGATGTCGGCCAATGCCGAGAAACGGTTCTCGACCAGTGTCAGACGACCGCCCGCTTCGGCGAGGAGACTCGCGCCGCCGGCGATTGCGGTGCTGTCGCGATCGATCCCGATCACACGTGTTCCCGCCGTCGCCAGGATCAGGCGTGTATAGCCACCCGCGCCAAAGGTCGCATCGACATAGGTTCCGCCGGCGCGCGGCGCCAGCATCTCGACCGCTTCGGGGCCGAGCACCGGGACGTGTCGCTGGTCAGCCGTGCTCACGCGGCCGCTCCGCAAGCGCGCCGTTGCTTCAGACTGACTTTGTTCGGCAGCGAGCCCATCGCGCCTTCGATCCTCGCGCCCGTCAATTCGCCAAGCCATCTCCCGGGACGGTCGGTCATCCGTCGAGCCGTCCCCACATCAGCGGCACGATCCGGCCTCGTCGAGACCCTCGATCCGACAGCGATCGCCCGGCGCCGGAGCGCCCCGGAACCGCTTTCGATCGTGATCTGCCGTGCAGGACCTTGCATCGTGGCGGCTTGCCGTCCCGAAAGCCGGCTTGGCTCTTCACCACTCAGTAACGGCGTTTAGCGTTAACAAACAGTTGACGGTCTGTGGCGGATGTTGGGCACTTGGACCGCGAGGCGGAGCGGCCCGGTAGACCGTTCGTCCTGCACGCCGTCGCGCCGTTCGGCGGACTGGCAATCGCCATACAACGGTCCGCTCAATAGCGAGGGCTCGCATGCGATTTCGATTGCGGCTGGGACATGTAAAAGAGTAGTGCCTGCCCATATTCGGTTTGAGCCATCGCCGCCGCCGTCCGCTTCGAGTCGTTCATGCCAAATCCATCCGACAAGCCGGAATCGAAGCGTCCCCGTGCGCTGCCGATCCCCAAGGGCGTTTCCGACCTGCCGGTCTTCACGCCGGACTCGTCGATCGCCTCCGACGTGATCCCGTCGGCCAATTTCGGCGAGCGCAAGGGTGGGCGCCAGCCGGACATGATCATTCTTCATTACACCGGAATGCCGGATGTCGAAGGGGCGATCACCAAGCTTTGCACCGCCGGCAGCGAGGTGTCCGCCCATTACGTCGTGCTCGAGGACGGACGCATCGTCCAGTGCGTACCGGAGGCCTTCCGCGCTTGGCACGCGGGTCTCTCGTCCTGGGGCGGCGACGAGGACATCAATTCCTGCTCGATCGGTGTCGAGATCGTCAATCGCGGCCACGATTGGGGCTATCCGGATTTCCCACCGCGGCAAATCGCGGCGGTCATCGCGCTGTGCCGAGGAATCATGCTTCGCCGCAATGTGCCGGCGCATCGCGTGCTCGGGCATTCCGACGTGGCGCCCGCGCGCAAGAAGGATCCCGGCGAGAAATTCCCGTGGCATTCGCTGGCGAATTCGGGCGTGGGCCACTGGGTGCAGCCGGCGGCGATCACCAAGGGCGAGACGCTGAAGCTCGGCAGCATCGGCGATGACGTCAAGGGCTTGCAGAAGGCGCTCGCCAAATACGGCTATGGCGTGCCGATCACGGGCAAATTCGACGGCATCACCATGGATGTCGTCACCGCGTTCCAACGGCACTTCCGCCCCGAAAAGATCGACGGCATCGCCGACCGCTCGACCTTGTGGACGTTGCATGCGCTGCTGACGAGCCTGCCTGCCGAGGATCAGGCGCCGCGCGTCTGACACGTCAGGCCTCCACATCGAGCTCCCCCAGCCGGCGAGCATAGAGACGCCTGAGCGGCGCTAGCTGCGTGGCCCCGCTCGCCTCGCGGTAGGCAGCGCGTGCCTCGTCGCGCCGACCGAGCCGCCGCAGGAGGTCCGCCCGCACCGCCGGTAGAAGATCGTACTGCTTCAATCCGCCGCGCGCGGCCAGCGCATCGACCAGCGCCAGTGCCCGCGCCGGGCCATCGACCATCGATACGGCGGCTGCATGATTGAGCTCGATCACGGGCGATGGCGCGATCCGCAGCAGAACCTCGTAGAGCCCCACAATCTGCCGCCAATCCGTTTCAGCGTAGCTGGAGGCCTGAGCATGAAGCGCGGCAATCGCCGCCTGGACCGTATAGGGCTGCGGCAGCCCCTTCATGCCCAGGGCCTGTTCGACCAGCCCCAGCCCTTCGGCGATCTGCTCGCGATTCCACAGCGTGCGGTCCTGCTCCTCCAGCAGGACGATGTCGCCCGCCGCATTGGTACGGCCGGCGCGCCGCGCATCGTGCAGCAGCATCAACGCGAGCAGGCCGTTGATGTCGCGCGCCTCCGGCATCAAGCCAAGCAGCAGGCGACCCAGCCGGATCGCCTCACGCGCGAGATCCTCTCGAATCAGCTCGGTGCCTGAGGTCGCGAGATAGCCCTCCGTGAACACCAGATAGATCACGGTCAGGACGCCGCGCAGTCGCTCCTCGAGCGCGTCGCGTCCCGGCACCTCATAGGGAATGCCGGCGAGGCGGATCTTCTGCTTGGCGCGCACGAGGCGCTGCGCCATCGCCTCCTCACCGGCGACAAAGGCGCGGGCGACCTCGGCGGTGGTGAGGCCGCAGACCGTGCGCAGCGTCAGCGCCACCTGAACCTCCGTCGCGAACGACGGATGGCAGCAGGTGAAGATCAGCCGCAGCATGTCATCGTCGAGATCGGCCGGCGCGTCGGCGTCGTCGTTGGCGGCGTCACGCTCGATCGCATGAACGATCTCCGCCTCCTTGTCGCGAAAATTGCTCCGCCGCCGGATCCGGTCGATCGCCTTGTTGCGGGCGACGTTGACCAGCCACGCCCGCGGGTTGGCGGGGGCGTCGGACCCCCGCCATTTGAGCAGCGCCGCAGCAAACGCATCCTGCAGCACGTCCTCAGCCAGATCGAAGTCACCGACGAGCCGGATCAAGGTCGCGAGTGCGCGGCCGGCCTCATCACGGAACACCTTGTCGATCGCATCAAGCGTCATCGGTGACCTTCTCGGCAGCGAGCAGCACCGGTCTCAATGATTGTATTGCCAGACCGGCCGCACCTCGATCGAGCCGAGACGGGCGCCGGGAATCCGCGCGGCAATCCCGATCGCTTCGTCGAGATTCTTGGCCTCGATCATGTAGTAGCCGCCGAGCTGCTCGCGGGTCTCGGCGAACGGACCGTCGGTGGTGAGGATCTTCCCGTCGCGCACCCGCACGGTCGTCGACGTCGTGGTCGGCTGCAGCCGGTCGCCACCCTTGTAATTTCCGCTCGAGATGATCGATTGTGTGAACGTCTGGTACTCCGCCAGCATCTTGCCTTCGGCCTCCTTCTCGATCTTCGCGTATTCGGCCTCGTTCAGGTAGATCATCAACAGATACTGCATCGGACTTGCTCCTCTCTTCGGCTGGATCGCCGACATCCAGTCGAACGGCGTCGACGCGGAACGACACGCGAAGGATAATATTTTCCGCCGGCATGGCGATGGCTTGACGTGCTGGTCGAGAAGCCCCATTCAAGCTGCATCAGTCGGCCGGACGGCCGCTCCGGCAGGTGCCGAAAGGCCGCCGGGGAGGAAAGTCCGGGCTCCATCGACATGCGGTGCCGGATAACGTCCGGCGGGGGCGACCCCAGGGATAGTGCCACAGAGAACGAACCGCTTCCTCCCGCGAGGGAGGCAGTAAGGGTGAAAAGGTGCGGTAAGAGCGCACCGCGGGGCCGGCAACGGAACCGGCATGGTAAACCCCACCGGGAGCAAAACCGAATAGGGACGGCCACGCGGAGACAATCGCCAAGGCAGATGATGCCAAAGCGATGACGTCCGCGGGAGCGATGTCAGGCTCGCCGTCCGGGTAGGTTGCCCGAGGTCACGCGCAAGCGCGATCCCAGAGGAATGGCCGTCACGTATCGTCATGCGCAAGCTTGACGGTGCCCTACAGAACCCGGCTTACAGGCCGGCTGATATGTTCATGAGGGGCTCGGCGCCGACAGCGCCGGGCCCCTCACCATTTTGATCATCCGGCCGCCGAGAGCTGGCCGAACTCGGTGGCCTGGCGCTCGAACAGGCTGCGGTAGAGCCCGCCGGGTCTGCCGACCAGCGCGGCGTGGTTGCCCTGCTCGACGATGCGGCCGCGGTCGAACACCAGGATGCGGTCGAGGCTTCGCACGGTCGCCAGCCGATGCGCGATCACGATCGCGGTCCTGCCCTTCATCAGCCGCTCCATCGCCTCCTGGATCAGCGCCTCCGATTCCGAATCGAGGCTCGAGGTCGCCTCGTCCAGGATCAGCACGCGCGCGTCCGCCAGGAACGCCCGCGCCAGCGCCACCCGCTGCCGCTCGCCGCCCGACAGCTTGACGCCGCGCTCGCCCACCAGCGTGCCGTAGCCCTTGGCCAGCCGCGTGATGAACTCATGCGCGTTGGCGAGCCGCGCCGCCTGCTCGATCTCGGCCTGGCTGGCGCCGGGCCGGCCATAGGCGATGTTCTCGGCGAGCGAGCGGTGGAACAGGATCGGCTCCTGCTGCACGATCGCGATCTGGCTGCGCAGCGAGTCCTGCTTGGCGTGGGCGATGTCCTGGCCGTCGATCAGGATCCGCCCGCCGCTGACGTCGTAGAGCCGCTGCACCAGCTTGACGAAGGTCGTCTTGCCGGAGCCCGAGCGCCCGACAAGGCCGATCCGCTCGCCCGACCGGATGTCCACCGACAGCCTGTCGTAGAGGGAGTTGCGATGGCCGCCATAGTGGAACGTCACCGCATCGAACACGATGTGCCCGCCGGTCACCGCGATCGGCTTCGCGTCCGCCGCATCGACGATGCCGATCGGCTCGCCATGGATCGCCACCAGCTCGTCCATGTCGTTGACCGCCCGCTGCAGATTGTTGATGTGCATGCCGACGTCGCGCAGATAGGCATGGATCACGTAATAGCTGGTGAGCACATAAGTGACGTCGCCCGGCGAGGCCTTGTCCGCCATCCATAGCAGCACGGCGCCGCCGATCACCGACGAGCGCAGGCACAAGAGCACGCCGAGCTGCACCGCAGCCGTGGTGTTGTAGCGCAGCCAGGTGCGATTGACCCGCCGGGACCAGCGGCTGACGACGCGCATCAACCGGCCGTCCTCGCGCGCCTCGGCGCCGAACGACTTCACCACCGCGTTGCAACTCAACGCGTCGGCCAGCGTGCCGCCGACCTTGGTGTCCCAAGCGTTGGAGATCCGTGCGGCAGGGGCGATGTAGCGGGTCGAGAACGCGACGGTCATCGCGACATACAGCACCGCGCCGACGGCGATCACGCCGCCCAGCGCACCCCAGTGCAGGCCGAGCAGCACCATCGAGCCCAGCAGCACCGAGAGCGAGGGCAGCAGCGCCAGCAGGATGGTGTCGTTGTAGAGGTCGAGCGCCCACATGCCCCGGGTGATCTTGCGCACGGTCGAGCCGGCGAAGCTGTTGGCGTGCCAGTCGGTCGAGAAGCGCTGCACGCGCACGAAGGCGTCGCGCGCGACATCGGACATGATGCGGAGCGTGAACGGCACGATCAGCTGCAGGCCCGACAATCGCAGCACGATCGAGGCGAAGCCGAGGCCTACGATGGCGGCGAACGCCACCAGCGCGCTGTGCCGTGCATCGGCATTGCCTGGGCCCAGAGTGAGCGCATCGACCAGCCGGCCGGAGAACAGCGGCATGAACAGGTCGGCAGCGGTGGCGCCCAGCAGCGCGCACGCAATGCCGAGGGTCATGCGCGGCTGCTTCAGCCAGTGGCGGAACACGAACGGCATCACGACGCGGATGGCGGCGGGACGCTTGTCGGCCTTCAGGCCGGAGACGTCGACGGTCATGGCATCATCCGGCCGCGCTCGTCGCGCCAGGCCGGCTCCAAATGAGGCAGACGGACGCGGCAGGCGCGGTCTGCGGATAAGTAATCAGGCGTTGGGAAGTTAAGCGATGGTGCTCAAAGCGAGCGGCCGAACACCAAGACAGGCATCGAGCGGGTGCATGCGATCTGCAGATGCGATGAGGTCATGCAAATCTCCCCGGTTCGAGCGACAATTCCTGCTCCATACCATCGACGGTATGATTTGGCAACCCGCGGCACGCGCAGGAGCCGCTCACGTCAATGTGCGTCGCCGCCGCCCGCCATCGGCGAGCTCGGCTTCTTGAGCAGCATCACCATGAAGCTGAGCGCGATGTAGAAGCAGGTCAGCATGAAGAAGGCATCGCCATAGCCCATCACCACGGCCTGTCGGTGCACGATCTGCGAGAGCTGCTTCATCGCCATCAGCGCCGAGTCGCCCATGCCCTGCAGCTTCTGCTGCAGCATGTTGAGGGTCTCGACCGCGGTCGCATTGCCCCAGGTCACCCGCTCATGCAGGCGCGAGATGTGCAGATCAGTGCGATCGTTCAGCACCTGGTTGATCACGGCGAGTCCGACCGCGCCGCCGAGATTGCGCATCAGGTTGAACAGGCCCGAAGCGTTCTTGACGCGGTCCGGCGCCAGAGTGCCGAGCGCGATGTTGTTGGTCGGCACCATCGCGCACATCATGCCGACGCCACGCAGCACCTGCGGCACGAACAGCTCCCAGAAATCGTAGTCGCGGGTGATCCCGGTCATCTGGTAGGAGCCGATGGCGAAGATGACGAGGCCGAAGGCGATGATCAGGCGCATGTCGATCTTCACCAGCAACCGGCCGACCACGGGCGCCATCAGGAACATGGTCACGCCCGACACGAACATCGTCTCGCCGATCATCAGCGCGCTGTAGCCCCGCACCTCGGCGAGATAGCGCGGATAGATGTAGGTCAGGCCGTAGAGGCCGATGCCGATGCAGAACTGCAGCAGGCAGCCGACCGTGAAGTTGCGGTCGCCGAACGCATAGAGGTCGACGATCGGCTCGTCGACCGTCAGCACGCGCCAGAAGAAGCACACCGCCGAGACGGCGCAGACCGCGGCGAAGATCGCCACCGACGTGTCCTGCAGCCACTCATATTGCGGCCCTTCCTCCAGCACGTATTCGAGTGAGCCGAGGAATCCGGCCATGAACAGCAGGCCCCACCAGTCGAAGCGGTCGAGCAGCTCGAAATGCGGCTCGTCGAAATCGACCAAGGCGAGCACGCCGACCGTGATGAGGATGCCCGGCGGGATGTTGACGAAGAACAGCCAATGCCAGGACATCGCGTCGGTGATGTAGCCGCCGACCGTCGGGCCGACCGTCGGCGCAAGGGTGGCGACGAGCCCGATGATCGGGCCGACGACGTTGAACTTGGAGCGCGGGAACACCGTGTAGGCCGAGGCGAACACGGTCGGGATCATGCCGGCGCCGAGAAAGCCCTGGAGCGCGCGCCATACAATCATCTGCTCGATCGAGGACGCGAAGCCGCACAGGAAGCTGGAGATGGTGAATCCCGCGGCCGAGATCGCGAACAACAGCCGCGTGCCGAGCGCGCGCGACAGAAAGCCGGACAAGGGAATCGCGATCACCTCGGCAATCAGATAGGCGGTCTGCACCCAGGACACTTCGCTGGAGCTCGCCGACAGTCCGGCCTGGATCTCGCTGAGCGACGCCGACACGATCTGAATGTCCAGGATCGACATGAACATGCCGAACACCATGATCAGGAACGCGATCAGCCGCCGCGGCGCGATGCGATCGGCCGGCGCGCTCATGGTGGGATTGGCTGTGGTGGCGGTGGCCATGGTCTAACTAGTCCGCTGGAGTCGATGACCGCGCCGCGTCACAGGTGCGCTCCCCTCCCCCTTTGCGGGGAGGGGTCGGGGGGTGGGGGTCCCCAACGGCGGTCTCGCCCGGAGACCCCCCACCCCAACCCTCCCCCGCAAGGGGGGAGGGAGCTGACTTCCGATGACGCGACAGCGAATGCAATCGCGCCGGTTAGATCAACTTGCTACTTCCCCTGCACCGTCGCCGGCGCGTCGAGATCTCCGTCACTGTCGGCATCCTTGGCGCCGTCGGTGGTGTCCACGGTGACGTAGACCGACATGCCGGCGCGCAGCAGGTTCTGCCGCGCCACGTCCTTTGGCACGCGGATGCGCACCGGCAGGCGCTGCACGATCTTGGTGAAGTTGCCGGTCGCGTTGTCCGGTGGCAGCAGGGTGAACACCGAACCCGCGGCCGGCGAGATGCTGTCGACCACGCCCTTGAAGCCGCGCGCGCCGTAAGCATCGACCTTGATGGTCACCGGCTGGCCCGGACGGATACGCCTGAGCTGGGTTTCCTTGAAGTTGGCGTCGATGAACACGTCGTCGAGCGGCACGACATTGCCGAGCCGCTGGCCGACCGCGACGAAATCGCCGGTGTTGACGAGGCGGTTGGAGAAGGTGCCGTCGACCGGTGCGCGCACGGTGGCGAATTCGAGATCGCGCTCGGCCTTGGCGAGCGAGGTCTTGAGCTCGGCGAGCTGCGCCTGGGCCTCGACCTGCTGCGCCTTCGTCACCTCGACATTGTCGCGCGCGGCGTCGAACGCGGCGCGCGCGGCGCGCACCCCGGCCATGCCCTGATCGCGCGTGGCTTCCGACTGCTCGAAGGTCGCATGCGAGGCAAAACCCTTGCTGCTCAGCGCCTGCTGGCGCTCATAGTCGAGCCCGGCGCGCTTCATCGCGGCTTCGGATGAGGTGAGATTGGCCTGCGCCTGCTCGACGGCGCTCTGCTGCGCGGCGACTTGGCGGCCGATGCGCGCGATGGTCGCCTCCTGGGTGGCGATCTTGCTGCGCGCGGCGTCGACTGCGATCTTGTAGTCGCCGTCATCGATGCGGAAGATCACGTCGCCCTTGCGGACCACCGAATTGTCCCGCGGCACGATCTCCTGGATGTGCCCGGAGACGCGCGCGCCCAGCATGGTGTTGTTGGCGCGGACATAGGAATCGTCGGTCGAAACCATAAAGCGGCCGACCAGATAATAGTGCGTGGCATAACCGGCGGCGGCGAGCGCGAACAGCACGCCGATGCTGGCCAGCACGCGCTTGCGCTTGCCGGATTTCGGCGCGGCGGCGGACTCGGGTTGCGGCTTCGCGCCCGTGGGAGCGCCGGCCGGCGCCGGCCGTTCAAGCGGCGCCTCGGTGCTGACGTCGGCCTTCGGGTCAGCCGGCTTGGCATCAACCGGCTTGCGCTGTGCCGCGTCGCTGGCCTGCGGCCGGACCGGCTCAGACCTCGTCTGTTCCAGCGTTTCCTCAGCGTCCGGACGGCGCGCCCGCACAGCCTGATCTCTCGCAGCGGCCATCAGAGACTCCCACCCATGACAGCGGGGCCGCTCAGGCCCCGAAAATCGAAAATCCCGACCGAACCGTTCGGTCAATCCACATCTACCATTGACCGAACCGTTCGGTCAATCTATATCTTCGCTACCGCAACATATCCGCGCAGATGCTTTTGTGACGTTGGCACCGGCCAAATCTTCGGGAACAGCCTAAACCAATGATTGAGCCGTACCAAAACACCACCCAGGCGACGACGGACGACGATTCCTCGAAGCGTCGGCAAATCCTCGAGGGCGCCCGCAAGGTGTTCATGGACATGGGCTTCGACGGCGCCAGCATGGGCGAGATCGCGCGCGTCGCCGGCGTCTCCAAGGGCACGCTGTACGTCTACTTCGCCGACAAATTCCGCCTGTTCGAGGCGATCGTCGCAGAGGAGAGCGTGCATCGGGGCGCCTCGAATTTCAGCTTCGACCCGGATCGCGATGCCGCGACCGTGCTCAGCGAGTTCGGCAAGGCCTGGATCGCGGTGGTCTGCCGGCCGGGCGGCGGATCGGCGATCCGTACCGTAATGGCGATCGCCGAGCGCATGCCGGACGTCGGCCGCCGCTACTACGAGTGCGTGCTCAACGGCACGATCAGCCGGCTCGCCGCCTATCTGCAGGCCCGTGTCGACGCCGGCGAGCTCGCCATCGACGACTGCCATCTGGCGGCCTCGCAATTCCAGCAGATGTGCCAGGCCACGCTGTTCCTGCCCTTCATCTTCCAGGCCGAGCCGGCCCCCTCGCCCGACCGCGTTCACAAGGTCATCGCCAGCGCCGTAGGCATGTTCCTCGCCCACTATGGCGTCAAGAACTGAGGACGGGCCGCGGATGGCGGCATCTGCGGCTCTGTTCTCACCAGCATCGGGCATGCGCTTTCCTTCTCGCGACGGATGACGTCCGAGCTTGGCGTCCGGATCACCCTCGAATCGATCGGAGGGTGCAGGGAAGGCCGGGCGCTGGCCGCGCCCGTGGCGCGCCTGCTCAAAAAAATGCAGGCGGCAGGTACCACAGGTTCAGCCGAGATCACCCGGCCCTCCCTGCGCGATGGGCTTACGACTTATACGTAGTCTCCCCGGTGTCCGGGCTTGTAGCCACCGTCATCAGCGCGATGCGCTGGGCATCGTCGCCAACTTGGCGCCAGCATCGGGGCGCCAGGACCATACGACTTCATCGTCCTGCCGGTCGCGTTCGTCCGCTCGCGATTTCAGCGCGCTGCGCGCCGACAGGCCACCGCTCCCCGCCTCCAACGCTCGTGACGACCGCGAAACGTCCCTCTTCGATCGAGGCGGGATGGCGGTAGACAACCATGAAATTCGGAAAAATGGAAGATCAAAATTTTTGCGCGAGGGACTGGACAGGGCAAATCAGTTTGATGGGACTGACAAATTTAGTTTTTGCGCGCACATGGTCTTTAAGGCGCGCGACCGCAGCAGCCGGCGTCATCGCGAGCGAAGCGACGCGATCCAGGGGCCGCACCAACAGTCTGGATTGCTTCCGCCTACGCCCGATCGGCTTCGGCGGACACGTCGGCGCAAGGGCGCCTTGCAATGACGTGGACGATGCAAGGCGCGCAGGGTGGACAAACGGCGCCTTGCTCCGCTGCAGCCGCGGGTGACGATGCAACGGCGCTGCCCACCCTTCCAAAACCGATGCACCTGCCTGAACTGGACAGCCGGCCGGAGCCTAAAGTCCGAGAAGGGCCAGATCCGGACTTTTGCGCCGATCATGGGCTTTCTGTCATTCGCCAATCAGCCGTGGCCAATTCGGCCGATGTTGAACTGCGCCGCTCCTCCCCCGCAGCGTAGCGCGGCAGATCGGAGATTGCCCCTTCGAAAGCTGCCCTGATTTCGCTTTGGCCGAAGTTCCTGTCCCAAAGCTCAGTCATAAAGCAGTTGATGATGAAATCTAACGGCGCGGTCACGTTGTGAGGCTTTCCGGCGACCAACTTTGCGCACTGCAGACCGAACTGATAGGCGGCATCGGTGCACTGACCTTCCCAAGGTACTTCATGCCGTTCAGTCATAGTCCTTCGTCCTCCGAACGCGCGACTCGTAACTCATGCCCTCTCGAGTTGGTAGTGGCAAGGTCTGCAACGGGCCAATTGCTGAGACTGTTGACTAAGCCGCTGCTTAACGAGAACTGTCGTCGCCAACAACGTCTCGCTGCTGGTCCAAAATGCGCCTCAGCTCCGACGAGGGTCGACGAATTGCTCGCTTGGCACGTCGGCCAATCGATCTGCTGTGTCGGAAAAACGCATAACCAGCGAGCAGAATTGCAGTGACGCCAGAAATCACGTGACCAGCCGCTAGAGTCGCAAAGCAGAGCGGCCCACCGACGCAGATCACACCGGTCCATAGTAGACAGAATCCAAGGTAAGTCTTGCCTGTCGGGATGCCGCTGCTCATGGTCACAACCGTAGCGCCTTTATCATCTCTCGGCCCGGCAAAATCGTCCGCGCCGCATCCGCACGTGGCCGATGGTGAATCTAGGATTGACGCTATCTGCCATTGTCCCGGTCGGACCAGGCGCTAGGTGTTTCGCCGACGGCATCCGCAGGCGCATGACGGGGCGCTGGCCCGCCGGCTCTGGGAGCGCTCGGAGCAGTTGCTCGACGCAGCCCCGACGATGTCACGCGCAGCCGTGCGGGCCATCTGATGGGTGTCGGAAACATCAGTCGTAGGGTGGGCAAAGTAGCCGCCTGCAGGTCGGTCGCGTGCCCACCATCGCTCCGCGCACGAGAAAGCGGAATGGTGGGCACCGCGCGCGACGCATCACGTATGATCAGCGGCATCGGGGCGCGCCTTTGCCCACCCTACCCTGTCGCCAACACAAGCGAAGCAATCAGGGGCGCGGGAAGAGTCTGGATTGCTTCGGCGCAAGAGCGCCTCGCATTGACAGAGAGTGGGCAGGCTCCGCGCCAAAACCTCAACTGTCGTCGCCCGGCTCGACCGGGCGATCCAGTATTCCGCGGCGGCTGTGATGACACGCGACGTCACGGCGTACTGGATGCCCGCCGGAGCCTGCCCTCGGGCTCGCCAAAGGCGAGACCCGGGGGCGGGCATGACATTGGAGGATTTGGCCGGCAGCGTGCCAAATCTCTTTCTGCTCTACTTCTTCCCGCTCTTGGTCGTGTGGGAATGCGAATGGCTGTGACTATGGGCGTGGCTATGCGAATGCGCGTGCCCGTGGTCATGCGCCGGATCGACCGGCATCATCGCGACGTGGCCGTGGCGGACGCCGCGTTCGGCGATGACGTGGTCGGCGAACGCCTTGACCTCGCGGCGCTCGCCCTTGAGCACTGTGACCTCGAGGCAGCTCTCCTGGTCGATGTGGACGTGCAGGGTCGCCTGGGCGAGGCCGGAATGGTCGTGCGCCTCCTGGGTGAGTCGCTTCGGCAGTTCGCGCGCGGCATGGTCGTAGACGTAGCTGAGCGTCGCGATGCAGTGGCGGCTGTCGCCGGCCGCCCCGTCAGCCGTCTCTAAGCCGCTGCGCAGCAGATCGCGAAACGCCTCCGAGCGGTTGTCGTAGCCGCGCCGGGCCATGAAGGCGTCGACCTCGGCGAGCAGATCGTCGTCGATCGTGATCGTCAGGCGCTGCATGTCCCGTCTCCCTGAGCTGCGCGGCAAGCGCCTATCCACCGCATGAGTATGATGTATTCACGTTGACATCATACCGGTGTCACCTTAGCGTTCTTTAACATTCGACAGTAGGGCGATCCAAGCGAGCATGTCGCGGGCCAACGAAGGCGCGCGGCAGTTGACGATGCATGCCCTGTGGCGAGCTCTAGGGGCGTGACGATGCGGTGGCGTGGGGCGAGTGTTTGCGTGCTGATGGCGGCATTGGCGCAGCAGGCAAACGCCCATCCGGAACGGGCCCCTGCCGAGTTGCCGACGGTCGACGTGGATGCCCCCCGACGCACGGCCAAGCCGAAGCCGCAGGTCCGGCGCGCGGCGCAGCGGCCGAAGCCGGGCGCGGCCGGTGCGGCTGCGCATATGATGCCGGCCGCCACAGCGGCGGCTGCACCGTCCGGCGCGCCCAATGTCGGCTCCGGCCCCGCGCGGCCGCAGGGTATGGCGAGCGAGGTCGTGATATCCGGCGAGGAGATCAACGCCCGCCCGGCCACGCGGCCCGGCGAAGTGCTCGAAGCAGTGCCCGGCCTGATCGTCACGCAGCATTCCGGTGAAGGCAAAGCCAACCAGTATTTTCTGCGGGGCTATAATCTCGACCACGGCACCGACCTCGCGCTCCATGTCGACGACGTGCCGGTCAACATGCGCACCCATGCCCACGGCCAGGGCTATGCCGATCTCAACTGGCTGATGCCGGAGACGATCGGCCGTGTCGACGTGCGCAAGGGGCCCTACTTCGCCGACGAAGGCGACTTCGCCTCGGTCGGCAGCGTCCATATCGGCCTGGTCGACAGCGTGCCGAAGGCGATCGCGCAGATGACGGCGGGCAGCTTCGGCTATCGCCGCTTCTTCGGCATGGACTCGGTGCATGTCGGCGACGGCCATCTGCTGATCGCCGGCGAGGCAGGCCGCTACGACGGACCGTGGACCACGCCCGATGATGCCAAGAAGCTGAACGGCCTGATGCGGTATTCGCAGGGCACCGCGACCGACGGCTTCTCGATCACCGGCATGGCCTATGCGAACCGCTGGACCTCGACCGACCAGGTGCCGGAGCGCGCCATCACCTCCGGCCTGCTCGGCCGCTATGATGCGATCGATCCGACCGACGGCGGCAAGACCAACCGCTTCGCGCTGTCCGGCCGCATCGCCGGGTCAGACGAGGCCGGCTCTTGGAAGGCCAACGCCTATGTGGTGAAGAGCCAGCTCGATCTCTACAACAACTTCACCTATGCGCTCAGCAACCCCACCTATGGCGACCAGTTCCACCAGCACGACGATCGGCTGATGCTCGGCGCCAACGCATCGCGCACCTTGAACGGCAGCTTTGCCGGCTGGCCAATGGAGACGACCGTCGGCATCCAGACGCGCTACGACGACATCGCGCTGGCGCTGACCAACACGCGTCAGCGGGTGCTGCTCTCCGACATCGATGCCAACAGCACCGGCGTCGTTCGCGCCGACAAGGTCGGCGAAGGCAGCGTCGGGCTCTATGTCGAAAACACCGTGCGCTGGACCGACTGGCTGCGCACCACGGTCGGCTATCGCGGCGACTATTATCAGACCCACGTGTATTCGCTGACCAACGGCAACAACACCGGCGATGCCGCAGCCAGCCTCGGCAGCCCGAAATTCCGCATGGTGATCGGGCCGTTCGACAAGACCGAATTCTTCCTTGGCGCCGGCTATGGCATGCACAGCAACGACGCCCGCGGCGCGACTACCACGGACGATCCGAATGCGCCGGGCAACCGGATCGAGTCGTCGCCGCTGCTGGTGCGGACCAAGGGCGCCGAGGTCGGCGTGCGCACGCGCATCATTCCGGGACTCGACTCGTCGCTGAGCGTGTTCATGCTCGACCAGGATTCCGAGATCCTGTTCTCCGGCGATGCCGGCAACACCGAGGCGAGCCGGCCGAGCCGGCGCTATGGCTTCGAGCTGACCAACCATTACCGCCCGGCGTCGTGGATCGACATCGATGCTGATCTGGCGATGACGCATGCGCGTTTCGTCGGCGCCGACGCCGACCAGGCCGATGCCTATAATCAGCTCGTCGCGGCCGGCGCGCCCGCCGAGGTGTTGCGCGGCAATGCGCCGGGCAACTACATCCCCAACGCGCCGTCGATGATCGCCTCGGCCGGCATCACGCTCGGCGAGAAGACCGGCTGGTTCGGCGGCCTGCGCTGGCGCTATCTCGGATCGACGCCACTGACCGAGGACAACTACTTCCGCTCGACCGCGACCAGCGTGTTCAACGGCCGCATCGGCTTCCGCGACGCCAATGGCTGGCGCATCCAGCTCGACGTGCTGAACCTGCTCAACACCAAGGCCAGCCAGATCTCCTACGGTTACGGCTCGCTGCTGCCGACCGACCAGCTCTACAAGGACTGCTACGTGTCGCCGCCCGCGACGCCGGTTCCGGCGCAGGTCTGCCAGACCGGCGTGATGGACCGCGTGCTGCACCCGATCGAGCCGCTGACGTTCCGGGTGACGGTGGCGGGGACGTTTTGAGGACTTGATCGTCGTAGCGGCATGACCGTTCCGGCAGCTCGTTCAACGCACGCTATCGCCGCGCAGGCGGTGCGCTCCCCTCCCCTTGCGGGGAGGGGTTGGGGGTTGGTATTCACGGGTCCCGCCGTTGATGAGAGCCAGCGCGCCGACAGGCACGACGCTTCGTTGCGTATCGCGTTACGCACCCCATGAGTTCTCGACAGATGGTGGGGATCTCACCTCGTTCAGCGCGTGGGGACCCCCACCCCCGCCCCCTCCCCGCAAGGGGGAGGGGAGCTCACCACCACCTGGGTAAGAGTTCGAGCCGTCGCGTGCTATAATGTGTGCCTCTCCTCGGGACCGAAACCATGTCCGACCGCACCACCCATTGGCAGAGCGTCTACACCACCAAGGCCGAGACCGAGGTCAGCTGGTACCAGGACGATCCGGCGACCTCGCTGCGGCTGATCCGCGAGGCCGGCGCGACGCCGACATCGCGGATCATCGATATCGGCGGCGGCGCCTCGCGGCTGGTCGATGCGCTGCTCGCGGCCGGCTACAGCGCGCTCGCCGTGCTCGACATCTCCGATGCGGCACTGGCGACGGCCCGCCGCAGGCTCGGCGCGGCGGCAGCCGGGGTCACGTGGATCGCCTCCGACGTCACCATCTGGACGCCGGACGCGCGCTACGACGTCTGGCACGACCGGGCCGCCTTCCATTTCCTCACCGCGCCGGAGGACCGGGCCGCCTACGTCGACCGCCTGCGCGCGGCGGTGGTGCCCGGCGGGGCCGTCATCATCGGCACGTTCGCGCCCGATGGTCCGGAGAGGTGCAGCGGACTGCCGGTCGTCCGCTACGACGCCCACAGCCTGGCCGCAACGCTGGGTCCTGCTTTCACGCTGGAGGACAGTTGCACCGAGGCGCATCGCACGCCATGGGACTCGACGCAGCAGTTCCAGTTCTGCCGCTTCCGCGCCGGTTAGTCAGCAGCACAGAGGCGGGCCATCCGACACTTCGAGAACCTCGATGTCGGTATCCTCTCTGCGCGCGGCATCGTCCGCTCCGCCAGCGGAGGTCTCACTCTGCGGCGGCGTGCGCCAGGGAATCGGCTTCGGCGGCATCCGCTCCAGGCGCTGCGCGTCGGCGACGGCGCGGCGGGCGATCTTCAGCGAACGGCAGACCAGCACGGCCTGCTCGGCGGTGCCGACCTCGAAGCCCGCCCCAATCGCCTTGATGCGATACGATACCATCTCCGCCTCTCCCAATCCGGCAGCAACCAGAACCCCGCGCGCCTTGTTCCTGGCGACTGTGGCAGGTCTAGTGTCGGCCAATGGCGGACGGCAAAACTGGTCAACGGACTCCTAATGCTCAGCGCGTGACATCGGCGTTTCCGTTTCGCGGCGGGACAGAGTGCCTTCACGCGCGGCTGACGGCGGGAGAAATCCACAGCCGCGCACAGGCGCGAGCGAATGGCGACCAGGCGATCGTCCCGATCCCGATTCGCTGCTCGCTATTCCCTATTTGCTCCTCTCAATAGTCCCGGAATTCGTCTTCCTCGTTGATCAGCTGGCCGATGCTGCGCGGCTGCTTGCGCGAGGGGATCGAGCTGGTCACGTCGGGTTCGCGCTGGCCATAGCCATAACGCCGCTGCTGCGCGCGCGCCGCCACCGCCTCGCCGGATTGCGCGGCCGGCTGGCAGATCAGGCGGCGGCTGGCGCGGCGCATCAGGTCCACATGGATGTGATCGTAGTGATAGACGTTGGAGCCCGGCGCCAGCACCGTGGTGAACTGCTGGCAGGCGCCCCCCTGGATGTCGCGCAGAAAGCCCTGCTCCTCCGGCAGGCCGATCCAGCCATCCTTGACGCTGATGCGACGGCCGTCGGCGAGCGTGAAGGCGGCAATGTCGAGCGCGTTGCCGAAGGCATGCTCGGAAATGTGCGCGCTCGGATTGCCGTTCATGCCGCGGCAGGAATAGGCCGAGATCTGCTTGATCTCGACGACCTTGGTGCCGAACCAGCGCTGGGCCGCCGGCTGCACCGATTCCGCAAGCCAGCGGTCCAGCGCCGAGACGATCGGACAGGCGAGCGTCGCGGTCGGCTTCACCGCCACCGGGCCGACGGTGCCGACCGGATCGCGCGACGGTCCGAGCCGCGGCGGCGGTTCCTGCGGCGGATCGACGGTGCGAGCGGCCGGCTGACCGCGATAGGGCGAATAGGCCGCGTCGGCCGGCTGATCGACGTCGTCCTCGCCGACCGGCGGCTCGAGCTGCAGTGGCGCGCCGGGAGGAGCGCCATAGGACGGCGATGCCGAATTCGGATAGGCCGCGCTCGACGCGGGATAGGCCGGCTGCGGCGCGGCCTGCGGCTGATAGGTCGCGGGCGGGGCGTAGCGTTGCGGCGGCTGGTTGATCGGCCAGCGCGGCTGGCCGCCGATCGCGGCCGGTGGACGCAGGCTTTCATCGGCGAAGCCATAGCTCGTGGTCGCTTCGCCGAGCGCTGCCACCTTCAGCGGATAGTCGGCGCCGCACATGCCGGGGCCGGAGATCGGATTGATGCGGACGATATCCGCGCTCTCCTTCACCGCGCCCGATTTCAGGCAGGCGATCTCGGCCTCGGCCCGCCACGGCTCGCGCTCCTGGAAGAATCCACGGCCGCAACCCGCAAGCGAGACAAGGACGATGGAGCCGACGAGATACAAACGAACTCCGCGCGTCATATGCAGAGGTTTGCGGCAATTTGCTTAAGGACCTGTCAATGCCGTCCATTTACGGCGTGCAAACCATCGTGACGTGAAAGGCAGTCCATTTGCGGGGAAGCGACAACCGCGCTGTCTTTTTTGCCGATGCCGATCGGATATGTGTGGCGCGCGCTCCGCGGAACGCCTGCGTCAGGAGCGACGCGCACGAGAGATACGAAAACGGGAGCCGTCCCATGAGCCCTGCCGATCGGCTGAGCATGGTGGTCACGTGTATCGTGTTTGCATTCGTCGGCGCCATCGTCGTCGGGATGATCTGATCGCTGAGATCCGACCTCGATCAATCGACGGGCGGCTGTCGGCCGGCGGCGTGCCATCGCCCACCTTCCCGCGCGGAGTTGTCGTCGTCAGACACGCATCCGTCGGCTGTGATCTCTGTCACAGATCGCGCCGGCGCCCGCGTTTAACAGGTCCCTCAGGTTCACGACGCCGTCCCGAGGGAGCTCATCCATGAAGACCGTCTTTCTGGCCGCAGCGGCCGTTCTGATCGCGAGCAGCGCCGCGCAGGCCGGCAGCTCGATCGCGTTCAATTTCGACGGACACAAGATCCGCGTCACCGTGCCGCGCAACTGCCAGTCGCTGTCCTGCCTGCAGGTGTCCGGCATCGACCTCAGCGGGCTGACATCGTCCAAGCTCGACGATGATGCGCCGGCGAGCAGCGCGCCTGCGGCCAGCGCTCCGGCCCCCGCCGTCGCGGCGCCCGCTGCGCCGGTCGTGAATGCGCCAGCGCCCGTCGCCGCCGCGCCAGCCCCCGCAGCGCCCGCTTCCGCCGCGCCATCCACGACGGGGCAGATGCCGGTGCCGCCGGCACCGGTCGCGGCGACCGCGCCTGCTCCCCAACCTGCTCCGGCACCCGCGTCGGTCACCGTCGCCGCGGCGCCTGCCGCGGTTCAGCCGGCGCCGGCAGCCGATCCGAACTCGCCGCTCGGCCTTTGGGCCACCGAAGGCGGCAAGGGCAACGTCGTGATCGAGCCGTGCGGCGCCAACATCTGCGGCTTTGCCGAGAAGACGCGCGAGAAGATCCTGATCAACATGAAGCCGAAGGACAGCAAATGGGTCGGCCGGATCCATGATCCGGACGGCGGCGGCAATTACGACTCCACCGTGGTGCTCAAGAATCCGAACACGCTGCGGGTCCAGGGCTGCGCCTTTGGCGGCCTGTTCTGCGGCGGCCAGACCTGGAAGCGCGTGAGCTGATCGCCGTCCCTCGACATCGGCAAACGCAAAGGCCCCGCCGGGATCAGCACCGGCGGGGTTTCCTTCTCGTGGCGTCTGCTACGCCACCTTGGCGGGGATCGCCGAGGGCATCGCGATGCGCAGCGGCAGCGACAGCCGCACCCGCAGACCGCGCGGGGCATTGGGCATCAGCGCGATGCCGCCGTCATGCTTCTTCATGATCTCCTGCGCGATCGACAGGCCGAGGCCGAAGCCGCCGGCGGAGCGGGCCTGGTCGAGCTTGACGAACGGCTCCAGCGCGCGCGCCTGCAGCGCCTGAGGGATGCCCGGGCCGTCATCGGCGACCTCGATCGCGATCATGCCGTCGGCCAGGGTCGACAGGCTGACCACGACCTGGCTGCCATGCTTGACCGCGTTCTCGACCACGTTGGTGACGGCGCGCGACAGCGCCCGCGCCCGGCCCTCGCAGACCAGCCGCGACGGTCCATCGAAGCTGACGGCGTGGCCGACATCGGCGAAGTCGCAGCAGATCGTCTCCAAGAGGCTCGACAGCTCGATCCGCGCCGGCTGCTCGGCCTTGGTGTCGTCACGCAGATAGTCCAGCGTCTCGTCGAGCATGCGGCTGACCTGGTCGATGTCGCGCAGCATCGCGCTGCGCATCTCGCCCTGAGCGATGCGCTCCGAGCGCAGCCGCAGCCGCGTCAGCGGCGTGCGCAGATCGTGGCTGATCGCGGCCAGCATGCGCGTGCGGTCGTCGAGCAGCGCGCGGATGCGCGCCTGCATCTCGTTCAGCGCCTCGGCGACCTGGGCGATCTCCCGGGGCCCGCGCCGGCTCAGCGGCTCCTGCGCTCCCGGCGAGCGGCCGAACGCCGCCGCCGCGCGCGCCATCTCCGACAGCGGCCGGATGATCGCCCGCGCCGCGTAGATCGACAGCAGCACGCCCAGGATCAGGATGAGGAAGAGGAACACCGCCGTCGGCTTCAGCACCATCGACCAGAATTCGAGGCGTGGCACGTCGTCGAACACCAGCGCACGCTCGCCGTCGACCTGGACGATGATCTGGGTCGGCGGCGACGCGCCATAGCCGACGCCGTGGAGCAAGGTGATGTCACGCAGCACGCTGAGCTGACGGCGGGCCAGCCGCGAGGTCCATGGCACGTCCCTGACCGGCTTGGCGAGCAGCGAGAGCGAGGTCAGCGGCACCAGCTCGACCTGGATGCCGGAGCTGCGCAGGCTCGACAGGCTGCTGTCGACGGCCACGGGGTCGTTCGCGGCGCGGACGAAGTGCACCGCCTCGGCCACGCGCGCGATGCCGTAGGCCGGCGATTCCTGCTCGTCGGGCGGATCGAGGAACAGCAGCGCCGCCGCGATCATCAGGACCATGCCGAACAGCACCGACAGCGACGCCAAGGTCACGATCTGCGTGGTGAGGCCGAGGCGCGGGCACGGCTTGCTATCAGGCGTCATCGATGGTCTCGACTCTTGGCGTGAAGACGTAGCCGCCGAGGCGCACCGTCTTGATCAGGGTCCAGCTCCTGGCGCCGGGCTCGATCTTCTGGCGGATGCGGCTGATGTGAACGTCGATGCTGCGCTCGACCGGCCCGGCCTGCCCGCCATGCGCCAGCTCGATCAGTTGCTCGCGCGACAGCACCCGGCCGGCGTTGCGGCAGAACGCCAGGAGAATGTCGAACTCGGCGCTCGTCAGCGTGATCTTGACGCGGTCGGGATCGAACAGCGTGCGCGTCGCCGGCTCGATGCGCCAGCCGTCGAAAGTCATCGGTGCCTGCCGCGCCGCGATCACGGCGGGATGCAATTGCGAGCGGCGCAGCAGCGCGCGGATCCGCGCCACCAGCTCGCGCGGATTGAACGGCTTGACGACATAGTCGTCGGCGCCGAGCTCGAGACCTAGGATGCGGTCGATGTCCTCGCCCTTCGCCGTCACCATGATGATCGGCACGGTCGAGATCTGGCGAAGGCGGCGGCAGATGCTCATGCCGTCGTCGTCCGGCAGCATCACGTCGAGCATGATGAGGTCGACCTGCTCGCGCTGCAGGAGGTCGTTCATCGCGGCCGCGGAGGACACGAAGCGCGGCGCGAAGCCGTGCTCCTGCAACAGCTCGGTGAGCAGCGCCGCAATCTCCCGGTCATCTTCGACGCAGAGAATGCGCGCGGCTGCCGGTATGTTTGCGTCTGCGGCCACGGCGGTATTGTGTGACGACATCATGCGCGGAACATGGTCGATTTGAGTCCAAAAGAACAGCCCGAAGCGAGGTCCGATCGTGGCGAAAGTAAGCTGTATTGTTAAGGCGGAAACATTTCTTCATGCGACTTAATCCTGCGAAATTGGTATCACGCCTAGGCTTTACGCATCAAACAAGCATCAACAGGGAAGTCCTGCGGCATGGCAGACCGGCCGACGCGGCCCTCTTCCGAACCGCGATCGTCTCAGCCACCGTGAAGCCTCTCCTGCTCGCACTCTGCCTCGCCACACCGCTGCTCGCCGGCTGCGCCGTCGGGCCCGACTACGTGAAGCCGGATTTCGGCATGCCCCAGAGCTGGAGCAGCGACCGTAACAAGCCCACGCAAGCGCTGAAGCTCGCACAGTGGTGGCGCAATCTCGGCGATGTCATGCTCGATCAGCTGATCGCAGACGCCGTCAGCGGCAATCTCGACGTCGCCGCCGCCAAGGCGCGCATCCGCGAGGCGCGGGCGACGCAGCGCCAGGCCATCGGCGCGCTGTTTCCCACAGTGAGCGGCACCGGCACGGCGACGGAGACCCGCAGCGCCGCCAGCTCGACGAGCGGCATCGCGATCGCTCCTACCACCTACAGCCAGTACCAGGCCGGCTTCGATTCGAGCTGGGAGCTCGATCTGTTCGGCGCCAACCGCCGCGCGGTCGAGGCGGCAACCTACGGCGTCGACGCCACCGAGGACGATCTCCGCGCGACATTGCTGACGCTGGTCGGCGACGTCGCCTCCAACTACATCGATGCGCGCGCCTACCAGGCACGGGCGGCGCTGGCGCGGCGCACCGCCGCCTCGCAGCGCGAGACCGCGGCGCTGACCGAGCGCAAGCAGACTGCCGGCTCGGCCTCGGCCGTCGACACCGCCAAGGCGAGCGCGCTGGCCGCCAGCACGGAAGCCACGATCCCGACCTATGAGAGCAGCTATCAGCAGGCCGTGCATCGGCTCGGCGTCCTGCTCGGCCGCGACCCGACGGCACTGAATCTCCGCCTGTCGCGCGCGGCGCCGATCCCATCGCCGCGCCTGCCGCTGCCGAAGGGCATCCCGGCCGACGTCCTGGTCATGCGCCCCGACGTCCGCAAGGCCGAACGGCAGCTCGCGCAGTTCACCGCGAAGATCGGCCAAGCCACCGCCGCGCTGTACCCGGATGTCAGCCTGACCGGCACGGTCTCGACCACGGCGCTGAAGCTCGGCGATCTCGGCAAGAGCTCGACGATCGGCTGGTCGATCGGACCGAGCGTCTCGGTGCCGATCTTCAATGGCGGCAAGCTGCAGGCCGCGGTCGAAGTCGCGGAGGCGCAGCGTGACGAATACCACGTGGCTTGGCGCAGCGCGGTGCTGAGCGCGCTCGAAGACGTCGAAAACGCCATCGTCGGCCTCGGCCAGGAGCGCATCCGCATCCGCAGCCTGAGCGAGTCGGCCCGGCGCTATGGCGAAGCCGCGCGGCTGTCGCGCTCGCTCTACCAGACCGGCTCCAGCACCTTCCTCGACGTGCTCGATGCCGAGCGCTCGCAGTTCACCGCGGAGGACAACCTGCTCGCCAGCCGCGCGACGTTGGCAAAAAATTACGTCGCACTGGCCAAGGCTTTGGGCGGCGGTTGGACCGGCGCGATCGACAGCTCGCGGCCCGAGGTCGTCGACAGCGGCACCGGGCCGCATCTCGCGCAGTCCGTCGACCCCAAATAATCCACGTCCTGAATTCCAAAACGTGCTTCCGAAGTGATCAGATGAACGCACCCCTGCCCCACATGCCCCGACCGGTCGCGGTCGATGGCGGCCTCGCGCCGGCGCCGAAGCCGAAGCGGCCACGCCGCTGGCCGCTGCTGATCGCCGGAGCGCTCGTCGTTCTGGCCGCCGCGATCGTGCTGGTCATGAGGCTGACCAGCAATCCCAACGCCAATCTCGTCACCGCACCCGTCACGACCGGCGACATCGAGCAGACCGTGCTCGCCACCGGCACGCTGAAGCCGGTCAAGCTCGTCGCGGTCGGTGCCCAGGCCTCGGGGCGCCTCGTCGCGCTCAACGTCAAGCTCGGCCAGAAGGTCAAGGCCGGCGACCTCATCGCCGAGATCGACTCGCTGACGCAGCAGAACACGCTGCGCACCAACGAGGCGAGCCTGCGGAGCGTGCGGGCGCAGCGTGACGAGAAGGTCGCCACCCTGGCGCTGGCCGAGGCGAACCTGGCGCGGCAGCAGGTTACGCTGGCGCAGAAGGCCTCGTCGCGCGCCGACTACGACAGCGCCGAGGCGACCGCGAAGCAGACCCAGGCCCAGATCGCGCAGCTCGATGCGCAGATCACCGAGGCCGAGGTCGCGATCGAGACCGCGCGTGTCAGTCTCGGCTACACAAAGATCACGGCGCCGATCGACGGCACCGTGCTGTCGATCGTGGCCCAGCAGGGCCAGACCGTGAATGCGGTACAGTCGGCGCCGACCATCGTCGTGCTCGGCCAGGTCGAGACGATGACCGTGCGGGTGGAGATTTCCGAGGCCGATGTCGTCAAGGTCAGGCCCGGACAGAACGTCTACTTCACCGTGCTGGGCGAGCCCGATCATCGCTACGAAGGCACGCTCGGGTCGATCGAGCCGGCGCCCGAATCGATCAAGAGCGATTCGAGCTTCTCGTCGAGCACGACGACCACGTCGAGCAGCAGCTCCTCCTCGTCCACCACGTCCTCCGCGATCTACTACAATGGCGTGTTCGATATCGCCAATCCGGACGGGCGGCTGATGACCTACATGACGGCCGAGGTCCACATCCTGCTCGGCGAGGCCCGCAAGGTCCCGACCATTCCGTCGTCCGCGCTTGGCAACGCCAATCCCGATGGCAGCTACACGGTGCGCGTGCTGACCGGCGCAGGAACGCTGGAGAAGCGCACCATTCGCGTCGGCCTCAACAACAAGATCCGGGCCGAGGTGCAGTCCGGCCTGCGCGAGGGCGAGCGGGTCGTGATCTCGGCGCCCGAGGAGGGCACGAAGCGAACCGTGATGCCCCCGCCCGGAGGCGCGTGATGACGGAGGTCCTGATCGACCTGCAGAATGTCGGGAGGCGCTACGCGTCCGGCGAAGGCACGGTCCATGCTTTGCGTGGCGTCGACCTCCAGATCGCGCGCGGGGAGATGGTGGCGATCATCGGCCAGTCGGGCTCCGGCAAGTCGACGCTGATGAACATTCTGGGCTGCCTCGACCGCCCGACATCCGGCAGCTACCGGATCGCCGGCCGCGAGATGGGCTCGCTCGATCCGGACGAACTGGCGGCGTTGCGGCGCGAGCATTTCGGCTTCATCTTCCAGCGCTACCATCTGCTGGGCGAGCTCAGCGCCGCCGACAATGCCGAGGTGCCTGCGGTCTATGCCGGGCTCGGCTCGGCGGCACGCCACCGCAAGGCCAAGGCGCTGCTGCAGCGGCTCGGCATGGGCAGCCGTACCGACCACAAGCCGGGTCAGCTCTCGGGCGGCCAGCAGCAGCGGGTCTCGATCGCCCGCGCTCTGGTCAACGATCCCGACGTGATCCTGGCCGACGAGCCGACCGGCGCGCTCGACCGCGCCAGCGGCGAGGAGGTGCTGCGCATCCTCGACGAGATCAGCGCCTCCGGGCGCACCGTCATCATCGTCACGCACGATCCGAGCGTCGCGCAGCGCGCCCGGCGCATCATCGAGATCGAGGACGGCCGCGTCATCTCCGACCGGCTCAACCCGCAGACTTCCGGTCCCGCGCCAGCCGCAACGACCGAAGACCACGCAGCGCAGCCGGTGTCGTGGTGGCGCAGCCATCTCGACCGTTTCCGCGAGGCCGCGCGGATGGCGCTGCTCGCCATGAATGCGCACCGGATGCGCGCGTTCCTCACCATGCTCGGCATCATCATCGGCGTTGCCTCGGTCGTCCTGGTGCTGGCGCTCGGCAAGGGGTCGCAGGCCAAGGTGCTGAAGGACATCAACCGGCTCGGCACCAACACGCTGGAATTCTTTCCCGGCAAGGATTTCGGCGACACGCGCTCCAGCAAGATCAGGACGCTGGTGCTCGCCGATGCCAAGGTCATGGCGCAGCAGCCCTATGTCGATGCGATCTCGCCGACGGTCTCGACCACCAGCACGTTGCGGTTCGGCGCGATAGAGGTCAGCGCCCAGATCTCTGGCGTCGGTGAGCAGTATTTCCGGGTCAAGAACACCGAGCTGGCCGAAGGCAGCTATCTCGACGCTGATACCGTGCGCTCCTATGCCCAGGACGCCGTGATCGACGACAATGCGCGCAAGGCGCTGTTTCCCGATCCCGACGTCAGCCCGCTCGGCAGCGTGGTCCTGATCGGCAAGGTGCCCTGCCGCGTCGTCGGCGTCACCAAGCAGCAGCAGGCCGGGTTCGGCTCCAGCTCCACCCCGATCGTCTATCTGCCCTACACCACTGTGCAGGCGCGCTTCCTCGGCAACCAGGTGCTGCGCAGCATCAGCGTCCGCGT
Source organism: Bradyrhizobium sp. SZCCHNS3016 (assembly GCF_032484535.1). Lineage (NCBI taxonomy): Bacteria > Pseudomonadati > Pseudomonadota > Alphaproteobacteria > Hyphomicrobiales > Nitrobacteraceae > Bradyrhizobium > Bradyrhizobium sp. SZCCHNS3016. The sequence continues at coordinate 370,341 of NZ_JAUETE010000001.1, read as the reverse complement.
CGACGAGGCGACGCCGATGGCGTCGGCCGAGCGTGCCGCAACGGCGCTGCTCACGGAGCGGCACAACGCCAAGGACTTCTTCGTGCTCAACACCGACGACATCCGCAAGACCGTCGAGAGCACGACGCAGGTGCTGACCCTGCTGGTGGCAGCCATCGCCGTGATCTCGCTGCTGGTCGGCGGCATCGGCGTCATGAACATCATGCTTGTGTCGGTGTCCGAGCGCGTCGGCGAGATCGGCGTGCGCATGGCCGTCGGCGCGCGGCGCAGCGACATCCTGATGCAGTTCCTGATCGAGGCCGTGCTGGTCTGCCTGCTCGGCGGCGCGCTGGGCCTTGCGCTCGCGGTCGGCTTCGGCACGGTCTTCAACGCGCTCGACGTCGGCTTCCAGCTGATCTATTCGCCGCTTGCAATGGTCGGCGCCGCCGTCACGTCGATGGCGATCGGCATCGGCTTCGGCTACATGCCCGCCCGCAGCGCCTCGCGGCTCGATCCGGCAACGGCTCTGGCAAGGGAGTAGGTCGGAAAGAATGAGCTCCACTCCTCCGGACAACAACCGGATCGATCTACTTCACCGGGCGCTTCTCCAGCTTGCGCGCGAGCGTCCGGCGATGCATGCCGAGCCTTCTTGCAGCTTCGGAGATGTTGAAGTCGGTCTCGATCAGGGTCTGGTGGATGCGCTCCCATTCCAGGGTCTTGATCGAGGTGGAGCGCTCGGCCAGCGCCACTTGCGCATTGCCCTGCGCCTTGCGGAACGCCTCCTCGATGTCGTCGGTGTTCGACGGCTTGGCCAGATAGTGACAGGCGCCAAGCTTGATCGCCTCGACCGCCGTCGCGATGCTCGCGAAGCCGGTGAGCACCACGATCAGCATCTCCGGATCATGCGCATGCAGCTTCTCGACGCAGACGAGACCTGAGGCGCCGCCGAGCTTGAGATCGACGACGGCATAGCCGAACGTCTTTTCTTTGAGGATCTCGTCGACGTCCTCGAGCGAGCCGGCGACGACGGCCTCGTAGCCGCGCCGTTCGAACGAGCGCTTCAGGGTGCGTGCAAAACCGTCATCGTCCTCGACGATCAAGAGGGACAGGTCATTCGCCATCGCGCCCTCCAATGACAAGCGTGGACAACGGCAGTGACAGCCGCACGGTCGCCCCACGTCCCCGGTGGTTCCAGGCCGAAACGCTGCCGCCCAGCTTGCGGATCACGTTGACCACCAGGAAAAGGCCGAGGCCGCGGCCCGGGCGGCCCTTGCTCGACTGATAGGGACGTCCGAGTTGACCCAGCATCGACGGATCAAAGCCCGGCCCGCGATCGCTGACGCTGAGCAGCAGCTGATCACCATCTCGTTCGGCCACGAACTCCACCCACTCGCGCGAGACTTCGAACGCATTGTCGAGCACGTTGACGATCGCCTGCTTGAGCGCGACGTCGGAGACGATCGCCGGGTCCGAGCCGAACTCGTTGCGGAACATCAGATTGCGCGCCGAGCGCGCCGCGCTCCATTCGGCGACCAGCGTCGTCAGGAACGCCTTCAACGTCGTCGGCGCCGAGCCTTCACCACGCGCCTGACCGGCCGAGACCAGGATGTCGGTGACGATCGACTTGCAGCGCTGCACCGCCGCTTCCATTTCGGTGAAATCCTCTGCGAGCGCCGGATCGGCAGAGATCGCGGTCATGCGGTGCCAATCGTTCAGGATCACCGAGATCGACGCCAGCGGCGTGCCGAGCTCATGCGCGGCGCCTGAGGCGAGCAGGCCCATGCGAATGATGTGATCCTGCTCGACAGCGTGCTGGCGCAGATCGGCAAGCTTGGCGTCGCGCTGGCGCAGGTTCCGGTTGATGCGGGTGACGAAGACGACGAGCAGCACGGCGTCGAGCACGAAGCCGACGAACATGCCGGTGATGTGCAGGGTGAATGCATCGCTGACGTGATGCTGCGGCAGTTGCAGGGGACGGTACTCGATGGTGAGCCAGATGAAGCTGAGCACCGTCAGCGCGACCAGCGACCAGGACGAGCGCGCATCGAGCAGCACGGCCCCCAGCGTGACCTGCAGCAGATAGAGGCACGTGAACGGATTCGACGCGCCGCCGGTGAGATAGAGCTCCGATGTCAACGCCACGACGTCGAGCATCAGGGCGATCAGCAGGTGACGATTGCCGACGTCGTCATGCGTGCGCAGCCAGATATGGCTGGCGATATTGAGCGCCACCAGCGCGCAGATGATCGCCGCCATCGGCAGCAGCGGCAGCGCAATGCCGAACCAGGTGGTCACGAAGCCGATGGTGACGATCTGACCGACCACGGCGATCCAGCGCAGCTGGATCAGCAGCACCATGTTCTTGCGGTTGGTCGCGTCCTTGGTCGGCAGCGGCGCGTTGATCTCGGGTGTGGCGATCGCGGCCACGGCTCCGAACGGCAGATTAGGGGCCTCGCTTCTCATGAGGCCACGTCCGATCTCCGCCGGCAGAACGGCGAGCTTCGATCCCTCAAGACGCCGCCCCGCATCCACCCATGTCCTGCCGCCGCTGATCCCATTCCACATCCTGCGCCGCCGGCGCTTCGCGCTCACTCTGCCCGCGGCGGAGCCGCTGCAGCCCGGCGCCGGCCAGCATGAGGGCCAATGTAAACCAGGTCAGCGAGTAAACCAGATGGTTGTTCGGAAACGAGATCACCGTGAGTCCCCCGATCGGAAGCCCGCCGGGATTCGGGGTCGCATAGGCATCGACGAAGAACGGTGCGACGTCGGACAGACCGCGCGCCGCCGCGATCGCCACGACGTCACGTGAATACCAGCGATTGCCCGCGGGATCGTTGTGGCGCAGGAAGCCGCCGCCCGGCTCGGAGATCCGCAGCAATCCGGTCACGCCGACCGTGCCATCGGGGTTCCCGGCGCTGCGGCTCGCCGGCGCACGGCGGTCCGCGGGCACGAAGCCGCGATTGACGAGCACGGTGCCGGCGGCGGTCTGCAGCGGCGTCACCACCCAATAGCCGGAGCCCTCGACCGTCAGCGCCTGGACCAGCGTCTCGCGGTCGTTGAGGAAGCGGCCGCTCAACGTTATCAGCTTGTACTCGTCGTCGCTGCGATCGATGGCCGGCCAATCCGCCGGGCTCGGCGCCGGCACGGGCGCGGCACGAACGCGGCGCTCGACGCGATCGATCAGGTCGAGCTTCCAGGCCCGCCGCTCGATCTGCCAGACGCCCAGCGCCAGCAGCATCGCGACGCAGGCGACCCACGCCGCGCCGATCGCGAGCCGCAGCGCGACGGATCGCCCGCGGCTGGCCTCGTCGCGTTCCCCTGCCCCGTCGGCAGGAGCTGACATCACGGCGTCTGGCCCATCTCGTGCACCGGCATCATGTTCGTGGTCAGGTGATGCATGACCCAGAGCGAGCCGCTAAGCGCGATCACCACCATGATGATCGTGAAGATCAGCGCCATCATGGTCCAGCCACCCTCGGCCTTGGTGTTCATGTGCAGGAAGAAGACCATGTGAACGACGACCTGCACGGCCGCGAACGCCATGATGATCAGCGCCGTAGCCTGCTTGTCGAGCGAGCCGGTCATGACCAGCAGGAACGGGATGGCGGTGAGGACGACCGAGGCGCCGAAGCCGATCAGTTGGCCCGAGCGCGTGCCGGCATGGTCGTCGGAGGAACCGTGCGCGTGAGCATGGACATCAGAGCTCATCGAAGCATTCCCATCAAGTAGACGAAGGTGAAGACACCGATCCAGATCACGTCGAGGAAGTGCCAGAACATGCTGAGGCAGACCAGCCGGCGGCGGTTGGCCTCGATCAGGCCGTGGGTCCGGACCTGCACCATCAAGGTGGCGAGCCAGACCAGACCGAACGTCACGTGCAGGCCGTGGGTTCCAACCAGCGTGAAGAACGACGACAGGAAGGCGCTGCGCTGCGGCGTCGCGCCCTCATGGATCATGTGGGCGAACTCGGTCAGTTCGATGCCGAGGAAGGCGAGGCCGAACAGCCCGGTCACCACGAGCCAGGCCTGCATCGCTCCGACCCGGTTCTGCTGCATCGACAGCATCGCGAAGCCATAGGTGAGCGACGACAGCAGCAGGAACGAGGTGTTGACCGCGACCAGCGACAGGTCGAACAGGTCCTTCGGCGCGGGACCTGCCGCATATTTGGCGCCGAGCACGCCATAGACGGCGAACAGGATCGCAAAGATGAGACAGTCGCTCATCAGATAGATCCAGAAGCCGAGCATCGTGCTGCTGCCTTCGGGATGCTCGTGCTCGTCAACGACATAGAAGACCGGTTCGCCGGCCTTCAGAGTGCCCATCGCAACGGTCATGACTTGGCTCCTGCGGCGAGCAGCTCGGTGCGCGCACGCTCGGCGCTGACGACCTCATCGGCCGGGATGTGGAAGCTGCGGTGATAGTTGAAGGTGTGGCCGATCGCGACCGCGAGCAGCGCGACGAAGCTGCCGGCGGCCATCCACCACATGTACCAGATCAGGCCGAACGCCATGGTCGTGCTCAGGCCGGCCAGGATCACGCCGGTGCCGGTGTTGCTCGGCATGTGGATCGCCTTGAAGCCGGCGAGCGGACGCGTATAGCCGCGGCGCTTCATGTCCCACCAGGCGTCATTGTCGTGCACCACAGACGTGAAGGCAAAATTGTAGGCCGGCGGCGGCGACGACGTCGCCCACTCCAGGGTGCGCGCATTCCAGGGATCGCCGGAGACGTCGGCGAGCTGCTCACGCCTGAGGATGCTGACCGCGATCTGGATCAGGAAGCTGGCGATACCCAGGAGGATCAGGAAGGCACCGATGCCGGCGACGACGAACCAGATCTGCAAGCTCGGATCGTCGAAGGTGCGCAGCCGACGGGTCACGCCCATCAGGCCGAGCACGTAGAGCGGCATGAAGGCGAAGTAGAAGCCCACCGTCCAGAACCAGAACGACATCTTGCCCCAGAACGGGTCGAGCCTGAAGCCGAACGCCTTCGGGAACCAGTAGGCGATGCCGGCGAACAGGCCGAACAGCACGCCGCCGATGATCACGTTGTGGAAATGCGCGACCAGGAACAGACTGTTGTGGAGCACGAAGTCGGCCGGCGGCACCGCGAGCAGCACGCCGGTCATGCCGCCGATCACGAAGGTCAGCATGAAGGCGACCGTCCACATCATCGGCAGCTCGAAGCGGATGCGGCCGCGATACATCGTGAACAGCCAGTTGAACATCTTCGCGCCCGTCGGGATCGAGATGATCATCGTGGTGATGCCGAAGAAGGAGTTCACGCTGGCGCCGGAGCCCATCGTGAAGAAATGGTGCAGCCAGACGAGGTACGACAGGATCGTGATCACGACCGTGGCGTAGACCATCGAGGTGTAGCCGAACAGCCGCTTGCCCGAGAAGGTCGAGGTCACCTCGGAGAAGATGCCGAAGGCCGGCAGGATGAGGATGTAGACCTCCGGATGGCCCCAGATCCAGATGAGGTTGACATACATCATCGGATCGCCACCGAAATCATTGGTGAAGAAGTTGGTGCCGACGTAGCGGTCGAGCGACAGCAGCGCCAGCACCGCCGTCAGCACCGGGAAGGAGGCGACGATCAGCACGTTGGTGCACAGCGAGGTCCAGGTGAAGACCGGCATCTTCATCATGGTCATGCCGGGCGCACGCATCTTGACGATGGTGCAAATCAGGTTGACGCCGGATAGCAGCGTGCCGACGCCGGCGACCTGCAGGGCCCAGATGTAGTAGTCGACGCCGACATCCGGACTGTAGGAGAGGTTCGACAGCGGCGGATAGGCCAGCCAACCGGTGCGCGCGAACTCGCCCACGAACAGCGAGCACATCACCAGCACGGCGCCCGACGTGGTCATCCAGAAGCTGAAATTGTTGAGGAACGGAAACGAGACGTCGCGGGCGCCGATCTGCAGCGGCACGACGTAGTTCATCAGACCGGTAACCAGCGGCATCGCCACGAAGAAGATCATGATCACGCCGTGCGCCGTGAACACCTGATCATAATGGTGCGAGTTCAGGTAGCCTTCGGAGCCGTTGAACGCGATCGCCTGCTGCAGCCGCATCATCAGCGCGTCGGCGAAGCCGCGCAGCAGCATGACGATGCCGAGCACCATGTACATGATGCCGATGCGCTTGTGGTCGACGGTGGTGAACCACTCCTTCCACAGATAGCCCCACAGCCGGAAATAGGTGATAGCGCCGAAAAGCGCGATGCCGCCGAGCGCGACCATCGCGAAGGTGCCGATGATGATCGGCTCGTGCAGCGGCAGCGACTCCAGCGTGAGCCGGCCGAAGATCAATCGGGTGAGATCTGACGTGTCGAACATGATGTGACCCTCACGAATCCGACTTGGAGGCTGGCCCCGTGATGAAAGACGCCTTCGACGGCCGCAGCAGGCTGGGCCGTTCAAGGCCGCGGCCCTGCAGCGGCGTCCAATCGAGCGGCGCGAGAACGGTCGGCGACGATTCCGCAGCCATGCGCGTGACCTGGTCGCCCGGCAGGCAGACGCCGCCGGCGACGTAGCTCGGCTCGCCACCGAACACCGTGCCGCGGCCGGCGAACTTGTCGTAGGCGAGCGGCAGCGTGTTGCGGACGCCGGCCAGGCCCATGCCGCCTCTCGCGTCGATCGCCATCATCTCGCTCATGCACATCTTGCCCGGTTCGACGCACATGTTGAGGATGGCGCGGAACAGGTCAGCATCGACCGAGGCGAAATGGCGGACCGGCTCGTCGGTGCTGGGACGCTCAAGCACGAGATAATCCGGCTTGCCGAGGTGATTGCCACTGGCCTTCGCCTTCTCGATCCAGCCGGAAAACTCCACATCCGACAGACCATGAAAGGCAAAGCGCATGCTGGAAAAGCCGGCACCACTATAGTTGGCTGAGAAGCCGCGATAGACGCCGGGCTTGTTGATGACGGCGTGCAGCCGGCTCTGCATGCCCGGCATCGCATAGATCTGGCCGGCCAGAGCGGGGATGTAGAACGAGTTCATCACCGAGGACGAGGTGATCTTGAAATCCAGCGGCCGGTTCACCGGTGCGGCGAGCTCGTTGACGGTGGCGATGCCGTATTCGGGATAGATGAACAGCCACTTCCAATCGAGCGCGACAACGTTGACCTCGAGCGGCTTGTCCTGCGGCGTCACCGGACGATCGGCCGAGATGCGGCCCAGGGTGCGATAGGGATCGAGCAGATGGGTGCCCATCCAGGTGACCGCGCCGAGGCAGATGATGATGAGCAGCGGCGCCGCCCAGATCAGAAGCTCGAGCTGGGTGGAGTGATCCCAATCCGGCGTATACGCCGCCGCCTGGTTCGACTGGCGGTAGCGCCAGGCCACGATCGCCGTCGTCGCCATGACGGGCACCACGATCAGGAGCATCAGCACGGTCGCGATGATCACGAGATCGCGCTGCTGGGCGGCGACGTCGCCCGAGGGCGCGAGCACCACCAGATTGCAGCCGCCGAGCGCGAGCCCCAGCGGCAGCAGAGCCAAGGATTTCCAGTAACGCACGCTTAACCTCGTCGCACGGCGGTTCTCTGAACGAGGCCTCACCTAGCGACCGGACGACACGGCCGACATTGGACAATTTGTCCAATACCGGAGCGCCCGCAGTGCAGACAATTACGGGCATAGATAGAGTGCTCAGGGATTGCAGGCAGCGCGATGACACAGGCAGCGGCGACCGCCGACGGCGAAACCCATCTCTCCCGCACGCATGAGGCGCATCCGGGCGAGATCGCGATCGGCGTGATCATCGGGCGCACGTCGGAGTTCTTCGACTTCTTCGTCTATGCCATCGCCTCGGTGATCGTGTTTCCGCGCTTGGTGTTTCCGTTCGCCGACGAGCTGACGCAAACCCTGTATTCGTTCGCGCTGTTCGCGCTCGCCTTCATCGCGCGTCCGTTCGGCAGCGTGATCTTCATGGCGATCGACCGCCGCTACGGCAAGAGCGCCAAGCTGATCACCGCGCTGTTCCTGCTCGGCACCTCGACGGTCGCGATCGCCTTCCTGCCGAGCTATCACACCGTCGGCGCCGCCGCGATCTGGCTGCTGGCGCTGGCGCGAATCGGCCAGGGCCTCGCCTGGGGCGGCGCATGGGACGGGCTCGCCTCGCTGCTCGCGATGAATGCGCCGGAGCACCAGCGCGGCTGGTATGCGATGATCCCGCAGCTCGGCGCGCCGCTCGGGCTGATCGTCGCCAGCGTGCTGTTCGCGTTCTTCGTCGGTTATCTCTCCGCGGCCGACTTCTTCGACTGGGGCTGGCGGTACCCGTTCTTCGTGGCGTTTGCCATCAACGTCGTGGCGCTGTTCGCGCGGCTGCGCATGGTCGTGACGCCGGAGTATGATGAGCTGTTCCAGTCGCGCGAATTGCAGCCGGCACGCGTCATCACCACGATTCGGCACGAGGGCCGCAACATCGTGATCGGCGCCTTCGCGCCGCTGGCGAGCTTCGCGCTGTTCCACATGGTGACGGTGTTTCCGCTGTCCTGGGTGTTCCTGTTCACCAAGGAGACGCCGGCGCGCTTCCTGCTCATCGAGGCCGTCGGTGCGGTGTTCGGCGTCGTCGCCATTGTCGCGTCTGGCATGCTGGCCGACCGTATCGGTCGCAAGTCGCTCTTGATCGGCTCGGCGATCGCAATCGCGGTGTTCTCGGGCTTCGCGCCGCAACTGCTCGACGCCGGCCCGGTCGGCGAGACCATCTACATGGTGCTCGGCTTCATCCTGCTCGGCCTCTCATTCGGCCAGTCCTCGGGCGCGATCGCCGCCAACTTCGCGCGCACCTATCGCTACACGGCCTCGGCCCTGACCGCCGACCTCGCTTGGCTGTTCGGCGCCGGCTTCGCGCCGCTCGCCGCCCTGCTGCTGGCCGCCTATCTCGGCCTGATTTCGGCCGGCGGTTATCTCTTGTCCGGCGCCGTCTGCACCCTGCTCGCGCTGTGGCTCAGCGCGCCGCGGCAGATCCAGCAGGTGTAGGGCGCTACGAGCCCCGCCACTTGCGTTCGGCCTCGTCCCACGCCGCGAGCGGCTGCAGGTCCGGCACCCAGGCGAGTCCTGTCTTGGCGTCGGACGAGACCGCCTCCGGCGTCACCACCATGTCGAGCAGCGCCGGGCGGTTGGCCAGCGCGCGTTGGATCGCGGGGCCGAGTTGCTCCTCGGTCTCGACGCGCTCGGCATGCATGCCGAAGGCGCGCGCCATGGCGGCGTGATCGGCGAATTGCAGCTTCGTGCCGACGACCTTGCCGTGTGTCACCGCCTGGTCGTGCACCTCGATCTGCCAGGCGCCGTTGTTGGCGACGACGATCAGCACCGGCGCCTTGTGGCGCACCGCGGTGTCGACCTCGATCGCATTGAAGCCGAACGCACCGTCGCCGGTCGCGACCACCACCGGTTTGTCGGGAAAGGCGAGGCTCGCAGCGATGCCATAGGGCACGCCGATGCCGATGCAGCCGAACGGGCCGGGATCGAGCATCAAGGGCGCGCTGAGGCCAACGCGGGCAAAGGACAGGAAATCGCCACCGTCAGTGATGACCACGGCGTCATTGCCGATCGCCTCCTGCAGCGCCGACAGCACGCGATTCGGATGCAGCCGCCCGTCCGAGCCGGCCGGCGCCGTCGCCATGCTCTGCTTCAGCTTGGCCGCGCGCTCCTGATGCGCGGCCCGCAGTTTTGCGGCCCACTGCCGATCGACGGCCGATTCGCGGTTGCCCGCCAGCGCCACCATCGCGCGCAAGGTCTCCGCTGGTGTCGCCAGGATCTCGGCCCCACCGCGCCGATTGTCGCGCAGCTCGCTCGCGGTGTCGCTGATGCGGACGAACTTAGCGTCCTTGAACACGGCCGGCGAGCCGTAGGCGAGCTGAAAGTCGAGCTTTCGGCCGACGGTCAGCACCACATCGGCATCGCCCATCACGGCGCCGCGCATCGCGCCGACAACAGACGGATGATCATCGGGTACCAGCCCCCTGCTCTCGCCGGTGTCGAGATAGACCGCACCGAGCCGGTCGAGCAGCGCGATCAGCTCGGGCCCGGCGCCGCGCGCGCCGCGGCCGGAGATGACGAGCACGCGGCGCGCCGACCACAGCAGCTCGACCGCCTTCTCGACCTCGGCCGGATCAGGCCGTGTCGCCGCCCGCGGCTTCGGCGCGAGATGCTCCTCGAGTTGCAGCGCCTTCGGCACGACGCCGCGCAGCGTATCGACGGGAAAATCGATGAAGACCGGCCCGGGCTCGCCGCCGTCGCCGACGGCGCGGGAGATCGCCTCGTCGAGCTCCTGCAGCACCAGCGACGGCTCGCGCACGGTGCGCGCATAGCGCGTGATGGAGCGCACGAGCTGGGTGTGATCCATGTCCTGCAGGCCGCCGCGATTCTCCTGCGGCCGCGGATTGCCGCCCGACATCACCAGCACCGGCGCGCGCGAGACGTGGGCATTGGCGATGCCGGTGATCGCGTTGGTCACGCCCGGCCCCGCGGTGACCAGCGCGACGCCGAGCTCGCCGGTGAGCTCGGCATGCGCCTGCGCCATGTGCACGGCGGCGCGCTCGTCGCGCACGTCGATGATGCGGATGCCTTCCGCATCGAGCCGCATCCAGATCGGCATGATGTGGCCGCCGCACAGCGCGAACACGCGGCTGACGCCGCGGCGCTTGAGCAGGCGGGCGATCAGATCGGCGGCACTGTCGGGAGAGATCTTCATCTGACGACTCCTGCGGATGGTGACGTGATCAGCCCGGCGCGAGCCAGGCCACGAGCAGCGAGACGGTGAGAACGGCAAAGATGTGCGAGACGAGAATCGAGCCCGAGGTGACGCCGGCCTCCAGACCATAGAGCTTGGCGATCGTGAACGGCCCGGAGCCGATCGGCAGCGCGCTCAGGATCACGGCGGAATGCGACCACAGCGGCGGCATCGAGAACACGTGAAAGGCAAGCAGCGCGGTGACCGCCGGCTGCATCACGAGCTTCAGCGATACGAGAATGCCGATCGAAGCCGCATCGTGCGTCACCACCCGCTCCTGCGCCAGGAACAGGCCGATGCACACGAGCGCCGCCGGCGATGCTGCTCCACCAAGCAAAGTCGTGAAGCTCAGGAACGGCGCCGGCAATGCAAAGCCGCTGAGGCCGACCGCCAGGCCGGCGACGGGAGCAATGAACAACGGGCTGGTCAAGAGCGAACGCGCGACCTTGGCGACCGTCGCCCCGAGCGTGGCGCCCTTCTGAAGATCCATCTCGACGACCACGATCGCGAACAGGAACAGCACGCAGGCCGTGAACAAGGTGGCGATGATCGAGGCCGGTGCGCTGTCCGGGCCGAACACCAAGAGGCACATCGGAATGCCCATGAAGCCGACATTGCTGTAGCCGGCGTCCAGTCCCTCGATGCTGGCGTTGGCAACGCGACGGCCGCGCAGACGGCTGATCACGAAACCGGTCGCGAACGTCGCGGCAATGCCGCCGCAAAAGGCGCCGATGAAGCCGAACTGGCTGACCTGCTCGACGCCGATCCTGGACATCGCCGTGAAGATCAGCGCCGGCAGCGCCAGATAGACCGCGAAGCGATTGAGATTGTCGGTCGCGGTGCGGTCGAACACACCGAACCAGCCGCACAGGAATCCGGTCAGGATCAGCGCGAAGATCGGAAGAGCGGAATTGAGGACGGCCTGCATCGCAGCTACATATCAGACCGTACGGCATTGCAGCGACTCACTGCGTAAATCTCTTCTTCAATTCGCGATGCAGGATCTTGCCTGTCGCGTTGCGCGGCATCTCGCCGTCGGTGATGAAGGCGTAAGAGCGCGGCCGCTTGAAGCCGGCGAGCCGTTCTTTCGCCCATTCGGCCAGATCGCCCTCCTTCACCGCCATGCCGTCGCGGGGCACGATCACGGCATGGACGCGCTCGCCCCATTTGTCGTCGGGCAGGCCGATCACCGCGATGTCCTTGACACCAGGATGCGCGCCGACCTGCGCTTCGACCTCAGAGGGATAGATGTTCTCGCCGCCCGAGATGATCATGTTGCTCTTGCGGTCGGCGAGATGGATGTAGCCGTCGGCATCGCGACGGGCCATGTCGCCGACCGAGCAGTAGTCGCCGCGGAACGCCTCCTTGGTCTTCTCCGGCAGACGCCAATAGCAGTCGAAGGTGTAAGCGTTCGAGGAATAGAGCTCGCCTGCCTCGCCGTCTGGCACCTCATGTCCCGCATCATCCAAGATGCGGATGGGCGCGGCGCCGACGCACTCGCGCCCGACCGAGCCGGGCTTGGTGAACTGCTCATGCGGATGCAGCATGGTGACCCAGCCAGTCTCGGTCGCGCCATACAGCTCGTAGAGGCCGGACTTCGGAAACATCTCCATCACCTCGCGCTTGGTCTCCGGGCGCGCCGGCGCCGAGGAGATCATCAGCTTGGTGACGGCGCTGAAATCATGCTGCGCGCGCACCGCGCGCGGCAGATCCAGCATCATGATGTAGTGCGTCGGGACCAGCGAGGTGAACGTGGAGCCGCCGTCTGCAAGCGTCGTCACGGCGTGCTCGGGATCGAAACTCTTGCGCGAATAGATCGAGTTGACGCCGCCGATATAGCCGAACGCGCCGAAGAAATTCAGCGAGTTGGCGTGGCACATCGGCATCACCAGCAGCGCGCCGTCATTGCGGCTCAGCTTCAGCTCGATCTCGGTGACCATCGACAGGAGGACAGCACTGCGATGGCTGCGCAGCACGCCCTTCGGCTTGCCGGTGGTGCCGGAGGTGTACATCAAGGTCCAGGGATCGGACAGCGCGACCTGCTGGTCGGGCTCCCGATCCGCGGCCATCGCAATGATGTCCTCATAGCCGCGATAGCCTGCCGGACGCGGCTTCGCGCCGAAATGGATGAAGCGGTCATCGGCGATGCCGAGATCCGTGCGCGCCTCCTCGACCAGGCCGACGAGTTCGTCCTGCACGATCATCGCCGCCGCTTCGGCGTTCTGGACGATGAACTGCACCTCGGACGCGGTGAGGCGGAAGTTGATCGGCAGCGCCACCAACCCGGCTTTGGCTGTGGCCGCATAGATCTCGCACCATTCGACGCAATTGTAGGCAAGGATCGCAACGCGATCGCCCTTGGCAAGGCCGAGCCCGAGCAGCGCGTTGGCGAGCCGGCACGTGCGCTCATTCCACAACGCAAAGCTCATCGCACGTTCGAGATCGCGGGCACCGGTGCGCTCCGGCGACATGCGCGCATGGGCCGACAGCATCTGCCCGAAATTTAAGAGATCCCTCATCGTCGTTTCCTCCCGACAACCGGGTTCACGACGCCGACTGGCGCGCGCCTCCAGCGGAGCGCGATGAAGGTCGGCGGCGGGCTAGTTGATGTCCTTGGTGATCCGCACCAGCGTCTGATCGACGAAGCTCTTGGCATCTTGATCCGGCTTGCGGAACAGCTCGCGCTCGACCGTCAGCGTCCGACCGGGCACCGTCTTCTTGCAGACCTCGCGCAGGAACACGCCGCCAACCGGCTGCTCGCCCGCCGTCGGCTCCAGCTCCTTGCAGTCCCAACCCTCGGCGCCATAGCGCGACTTCACCTGGTTGCCGAGCAGGAACGCCTTCTTGCGAATGTAGAGCCGCGCCTTCGGATCGGTCTCGATCGTCAGGCCGGTGACAGTGCCCTTGTCGTCGACCAGGACCGTCAGCAGCACGGGATGACCGGCCACCTTGGTGCCGTCCTGGCTGGTCTCCGGATCGAAATCGAAACGCACCGCATGCCGCGCCTGCTCGTCCGCGGGACAATCGCGCCACGCCGACCACGCACTGAGCTTGCGGTTTGGGTCCTTGGCGCAGGTCAGATTGACATAGCCCTCACTCGGCAGGTCGCCGACCGGCATGCCGACGGTGACGTCACGCAGATCGTAGTTCGGCACGGCCTGCGCGGAGGCCGCATGCATCAAGAACGGCAGCATGAACGTGGCGAAGATCGCAGCGCAGGTTGACCGTTTCATTTCGATGGCTCGCTTGCAGGCTTGCTGGCATTCGCCTTGTAGATATCGCAGACCCGGGACGTGTTGCCGAAGAAGGCGGTACACTCGTCGTAGCTCGGCTCGCCGCGTCCCTTGATGTGCGCGAGCACGTAGTCCGCGACCGCCTCGATATCGTTGGGCCGCAGGAACACGCCGCCTTCGGGCGGCATGCGCTCGCCGACATCCTGGCGGCTCATGTCGTAGCACTTCGCCGTGTCATAGGAGCCGCGCGCAAAGTACGGCATGCCCGTGCCGGGACGGCCGCAGGTGACGGTCTCGACGATGTGCTGGCGGTCGAGCTCGGTCTTGCGCAGCGACAGCGCGTCGCCGCCGTAGCCGCCGCCGCCATTGCCGTGCCATTTGTGGCAACCGACGCAGTTCGCACGCTTGAACACGGCTTTGCCGGCATCGGTCGGATCTGCCGGCGCCGCGGACTGCGCCAATGCGAGCGAAGCGGAGCCGAGGACGAGAGCCGACGCCACAGCGAACGTGATCGCACTGAGTTTCATCTGTTTTTCTTGTCGAACAGGGGGTGAGGACGGAGCGGAGGCTATGCCTCCGCTCCGCAATCGACTTCACAGCGAGAAGACGTAGAGCATCGAGCCGGGCTGGATCTTCTTCAGCTCGGGCGTGGATTCGATGAACCACTTGTCCCAGGCGCCGCCGAGACCGACCAGGATCGCGACATACTGCTTGCCGTCGACCGAGAACGTCACGGGAGGCGCATTGACGCCGCCGCCGGTGTTGAACTCCCACAGCTTCTGCAGCGTCTTGGCATCGAGCGCCATCACCTCGCCCGAGGGCTGGCCGGTGAAGACGAGATCGGGCGTCGACAGCATGCCACCGAGATTCGGGAACGGCGTCTCCATCTTGCCGGCGATCTTGCCGGTGGTGACGTCGATCGCGGTCACGCTGCCCGTGATCTTGAACGGCTGGCTCGGTCCGCCGCCGGTCCAGAATTCGCGCGGCTTCAGCTTGTCCTTGGTGGCTTCTTCCACCGTGATCCGGTTGCAGCTCTCGATGACAGGGATGTACCAGAGCTTCAGGTCCGGATTGTAGGAGGTCGGCGGCCAGTTCTTGCCGCCCATGTTGCCCGGGCAGATGTCCGCGACCTTGTTCTCACGATGCGGCGTCACCGACGCATTGTAGCGCTGCACCGGGTTCTTCGGATCATACTCGATCGGCTTGCCGGTCTCGGCATCGAGCCCCTTGGTCCAGGTGACCTTCTTGACGAAGGGCAGACCCCAGATGAACTTGCCGCTGGTGCGGTCGATCGCATAGGCGAAGCCGTTGCGGTCGGCTTCGAGCGCGAGCTTCAGGGTCGAGCCGTTCGGCGCGGGCACATCGACCAGGACGTTCTCGGCGACGCTATCGTAGTCGTAGGGATCGTTCGGCGTGTGCTGATAGTGCCACTTGATCTTGCCGGTGTTGGCATCGAGCGCCAGCGAGCTGTCGGTGTAGAGGTTGTCGCCGGGACGATAGGCGTTGTCCCAGTCCGGACCGGGATTGCCGACGCCCCAGATGATGGTGTCGGTCGCCGGGTCATAGGTGCCCGTGACCCAGGTCGAGCCGCCGCCGGCCGCCGCCGCGTCGTTGCTGTCCTTCCAGGTCTCGCTGCCGGGCTCGCCCTTCCCCGGAATGGTGTGGGTGCGCCAGACCTCCTTCTGCGTGCCGAGATCGGTCGCCGCGATCCAGCCGCGGATGCCGTATTCGGCGCCGGCCACGCCCGAGATCGCCATGTTCTTCACGATCAGCGGCGCGCCGGTGATCACCTCGCCCTTGTCGGGATCGGCAACCTGGCGCTGCCAGGCGACCTGGCCGGTTTCCTTGTTGGTCGCAATCAGGCGGCCGTCGAGCGTGTGCGAGACGACCAGATCGCCCCACAGCGCGACGCCGCGATTGTCGACGCCGCAGCAGGCGATGGCGCCGGCCCAGTCGTGATCCGTCTTAGGATCCATCTTCCAGACCAATTGGCCTTTGCCACCGCGCGCGTCGATCTTGTAGACTGAGCCCCAGCCGTCGGTGACGTAGATCATGCCGTTCTCGACGATCGGCGTGCCTTCGAGACCGCCGTGGCTCCAGATGCCGCCGCCCTCGACGCCGCCGAGATGCATCGTCCAGGCGACCTTCAGGTTCTTGACGTTATCCTTGTTGATCTCCTTCAGCGCCGAGAACCGCGTGCCCGAATAGTTCTTATGATGGTGGAGCCAGTTGCCGGCTTCCTTGTCGGCGTTGAGCAGCCGCTCGGGGGTCATCTCGTCGGCGGCCTGCGCCGGCGATGCAAGCTGGAAACAGGCGAAGGCTGCGCTGGCCAGCAGCACCGCCCGCAGGGTCGACCTGACGTTAGTCCTCATCGTTTCCTTCTCCCATTATATTGATTATGAGTTGGAGCGAATAACACTCCGCCAAGCCCGAAGGCGGAGGGCAGCAGGCGACAAACACGCTTCAAGGCGACTTGCGAACCTCGACCTCCGTTTCGATGGATCCTGCTTTCTGGAATACGATCGTGCAGGTGAAGCGCTTGCCTGGCTCGAGCGGCTCCCGCGTCTGCAGCAGCATCACGTGATAGGCGGTCGGCAGCAGCACCAGGGTGCTGCCCGCGGCGATTGGAATGTTGGGAATGGAGCGCATCGCCGGCGCGCCTTCGCCGCGGTCGACGGTGTGCCGCTCCGAGAAATTGGCGATCGGACAACGCACGCGCATCAAGGCTTCCGGCGCGGTCGTGTCATTCTTGATCGTGATCAGCAACGGGATGTCGCGTCCCACCTCGGGCGCCGCCGGCACCCAGGCATCGGACAAGGTCAAGCCTTCACCGGCCACCCCAAGCGCAGGCGCCATCGCGGCAAATGACGCGACCGAGGCCGCCAGCAATGCGCGCGACAGCACCGGCATCATGCCGGCGCGCACGCCGCCCTCCGAGCGCGCCGACCAAACCTGATCGCGCTCCAGACTGGTCGGATCTTCCGACAACGGAGTCCCTCCCTATTTGGCCGCTTTTTAACTTGCCTTAACGCAGCGTTTTTTTGAATTCGTACTCTGAATTCGAATACCTCGCAAATGGATTTTCGGACTTGACATGCTAATGTGCGGCAAAATGTGATGACCCATGCGAATCGTGCCCGCCGCTCCCTCTCTGGTCGACCAGGTCGTCGAAGCGATCACTGACGAGATCGTCAGCGGCGTTCTCACGCCGGGCTCGCGGCTGATCCAGGACGATCTGGCCCAGGCTTACGGGGTATCGCGCCAGCCGGTTCAGCAGGCGCTGATCCTGCTACGCGGCTGCGGGCTGGTGCAGAGCGCGCCCGGCCGCGGCCTGATCGTGGCGCCGCTCGACCCCGGCTTCGTTCGGGACCTCTATGAGATGCGCGCGGTGCTCGAAGGCCTCGCGGCGCGGCTGGCCGCCGAGCGCGCGAGCGATCGCGCCGCGCGCGAAGGTCCGGCGTACATCGCGGCCGGCCACGAGGCGGTGAAGAGCGGGCTCGTCAACCGCAAGATCGAGACCGACATCGCCTTCCATTGCTTCCTCGGCGACCTCTCCGGCAACGCGCTGATCGGCGAGACGATGGCACCACATTGGCCGTGCCTGAAGCGGGTGATGTCCGACGTGCTGCAGAAGGAGCAGAGCATGTCCCGGGCGGTCTGGGACGAGCATGAGGACATTCTTGCAGCCGTGATCGAGGGCCGCAGCGACGAGGCCGAACGGCTGAGCCGCGAGCACATTTCACGCGCGGCCAGTGTGTTCATCCATCACCTCGAAATCCAGCAGGACAGCAAGCCCAAGCAGCGGCGAACGCTCACTGCGCGGAAATTCTCGCTATGACCCCGTTCAGACCGACATCGGCCGCAATGCGAGCGCCGGGCTCCGGCACGGCAGCTCCACATTCGCGATCGGACATCACACCTGATCCCGTGGAGGCCGTGTGCCGCCGCTGAAGACACAGCCGAGCCTGACCGAACGCGTCTACGAGCGCATTCTCTCCGACATCGTCGGGGGCGAACTGCCGGAATCGGCCCGCCTCATTCAGGACGATCTGGCCCGCGACCTCGGCGTATCGCGCCAGCCGGTGCAGCAGGCGCTGCTGCTGCTGCGCAATCAGGGCTTTGTGCGCGAGGCGCCGGGCCGCGGCCTGGAAGTCGCGCCGATCGACACCGACTTCATCCGCAACCTCTATGAAATACGCGCCGTCGCCGAGGGCCTCGCCTGCCGGCTCGCGGCGACCCGCGGCGCCAAGCGAGCCGCCGAGGAAGGCCCGAATTTGATCGAGCAGGGCCGGAGCGCCGAGCGCGAGCATTCGGTCGAGAAGCTGATCGAGGCCGACGTCAAGTTTCATGAATTCCTCTACGAGATCTCCGGCAACTCCGTCATCCAGGACACCACCCTGCCGCATTGGCTGCATCTGCGCCGGCTGATGGGCGAGGTGCTGATGCGCGACGAGACGCCGCGGCGGATCTGGGATCAGCATGAGGACATCCTGCGGGCGGTGATCGCGGGCGATGCGCAGAAGGCCGAGGATCTTGCCAGGCAGCACATCACGCGAACCGCAACCGTGCTGCTGGCGCGGTTGACCAATCAGCGCGAGCGCGTGCCGGTCGCGACGGCGTCCTGATCACCTCGGGCTTGGCTTCTGCCCGCAACATCCGACGGCACCGCCGTCAGGAACCCCAGCATCGTTTCGAAGGGATACCCAGCAATCCACTTCAGCGTCGGTAGCAGCACCGCCGCTATGGTCAAGCCGCCGGCAAGCTGAAAGAGAACGTGGCGCCGCCCTGCGGCTCGTTGGTCGCGGACAGCTCGCCGCCGTGCTCGCGGACGATGCCGTAGCTGATCCACAGCCCGAGCCCCGTCCCCTCCCCGACGCGCTTGGTCGTGAAGAACGGCTCGAAGATGTGGGTCAGGTGATCCTTGTCGATGCCGGGGCCGTTATCGGTGATGCGAAAGGCGATCTCGTTGCCCTGGCGCGCTACCGCGACCAGAAGGCGCGGCAGGTCGGTCGATCGCATCGCGTCGATCGCGTTCTCCACGAGGTTGACGATCACCTGATGCAGCTGGCCTTCGTTGCCGGAGATCCACAGATCCGGCTCGACCTCGATCTGGATGTCGACACGATGCTGCTTGGTGCGCCCTGCCCACAGCACGGCGGTATTGATCAGCCGTTCGATGTTGACGCGCTCGACCTCGCCGAGCTTCGAGAACGACAGGCGGCGCAGGTTCTTGACGATCTCGCTGATGCGCACCGCGCCTTCCAGCGTGCCCTCGATCAGCGGCCCGAAATCCTCGAGGATGGCGTCGATCCTCAGATCCGAGCGAAGCGCAGCGATGTCCTCGCTGACCGGCTGCTCATGGATGGCATCGAGATAGCCGACCAGCGAGGTGCGATAGCGCATCAAGGTGTGGATGTTGCCATAGACGAAGCTGATCGGATTGTTCAGTTCGTGGGCCACGCCGGCGACGAGCCGGCCGAGGCTCGCCATCTTCTCCTGCTCGACCAATTGCCGCTGCGCCCGCTGCAGCTCCTGATGCGCCTTGTGCAGGGCCTCATAGGCGCGGCGCAGCTCGCCGATCGGACGGCCCGTCAGCACGACGCCGATGAAGCGGCCGCGATGGTCATGCCGCGGCGAGCTGTTGATCGCGAACAGATCGGAGCTGACGCCGGCCGCCGCGGCAAAGCGCAATTCACCGTCGACCACTTCGGCGCTGCTGCGCGGCTTCAGCAGCGAGACAAGTTTGGGCCGATGATCGGGATCAATCATCTCGGCGATATCGCGACCGGCGATGTCAGCCAAGGCCCGTCCCGATGTCTGCAGAAAGGCGGAGTTGGCCTGCTGCACCGTGCCCCTGGCGTCACAGACGACCAGGATGTCGGAGACGGACTCGATGACGTTGGTGACGAACGCCTGGGCTTCCTCGAGCTCGGCGTTCTTGTGCTCGAGATCGACCTCGTAGCGCAGCAGGTCGGAATAGACCTCGTCCATCTTGCGGATCACTTCGATCCACACGCCTTCGCGCTCGCTGTCGAGTTCGAGCGTGCTGCTGCTCGCGATCAGCTTGAGCAGCGTGTCAGCCCCGGACTCAGGAGAGTGAGTGGCCTTTGCCATGTTTCTTCAGATCGTATCTCGACAATTTGTTCCGGAGCCCCACCCGTGACAGGCCGAGCTCGCTGGCGACGCGACTGATGTTACCATCATATTTCTCCAGACAGTGAACGATGATGGACTTTTCGAGATCCTCGACCCTGTCCTTCAGGCTCCCGGAACCATTGAGCTTGCCATTGGGGATCGCGGGCGCGGCGCGGCGTGCGCTGCGCCGGGCGGCGAACGGCGGACAGCGCAGCTCGTCGGCATCGGCCAGCACAGCCATGCGCTGGATCTCGTTCTGCAGCTCGCGGACATTGCCGGGCCAGTGATAGCGGGAGAACTCCTCCAGCGCCGCCGATGCGAAACGCAGATGCGGCCGGTTGAACGAGGTCTTCACCGCCGACAGCACACCCTCGGCGATCAGCGGAATGTCCATCGGCCGCTCGCGTAGCGACGGCATGTGGACCGGAAACGCGGCCAGTCGGTAGTAGAGGTCGCGGCGGAAGCGGCCCGCCTCGACCTCGGCCTCGAGATCCCTGTTGGTGGCGGCGACCACGCGCACGTCGACCTGACGCACGCGCTGCGCGCCGAGCGGCCGGATCTCGCTCTCCTGCAGTACGCGCAGGAGCTTGACCTGAAATGCCGGCGAGGTCTCGCCGATCTCGTCGAGAAATATGGTGCCGCCATCGGCGACTTCGAACAGGCCGATGCGGTCCTGATAGGCGCCGGTGAAGGCGCCCTTCTTGCAGCCGAACAGCTCGCTTTCCAGCAGCTCATCCGGCAGCGCGCCGCAGTTCTCGACGACGAAGGCCTTGGTGGCCCGCGCGGAGCCGTAGTGAATCGCGCGCGCCAAGAGCTCCTTGCCGGTGCCGGATTCGCCGGTGATCAAGACCGAGATGTCGTAGTCGGCGGCGCGCCGGCCGAGCTCGATCACGTTGCGCATCGGGCTCGCGGCCGAATGCACGATGCGGTCGAAATCATAGAGCTGCTTGGCGGCGCCGCGCTTGACCGACACCACCTTCTTGATGTGGGCCGGCGTGGCCTTCACGTCGACGCCGGCGGTCTCCGTCTCCTTCTGCAGCCGGTACAGCTGCACGGCCTCGCGGACGATCTCGATCAGTCGATCCGGCTGCCAGGGCTTTGTGATATACTGATAGATGCCGGCCTCGTTGAGGCCGGCGATGATGTCCTCGGAGTCCGAATAGCCGGAGATGATCATCCGTACAGGGTCGGGCCACATCTCGCGTACGCGCTTCAGGAAGCTGACGCCGGACTCCTGCGGCATGCGCTGGTCGCAGATCACGGCATGCACGATCTCGCCTTCGAGCAGTTTCTCGGCATCGTTCGTGTTGCCGGCACACAAGACCTCGAAGTCCTGGTTGAGGACGCGGCGCAGCGCCTCCTGCGACCGGACCTCGTCATCCACGACCAGTATCGTTCCTTGGATGCCCATCGCGTGTCTCAGCAGATCCGCGGCAACTGCTCGCCGGACAGCCAGTCGACGATGCGGCCGCCGCCGAAGCTCGTCGCCATCTGGACGAAGCGGTGATCATCGGCTACGGCTTCGCCGATCTCGGCGGCATCGCGGCCGAGCGGATGCGCCCGCATGGCGGCGAGCACTGCGCCGGCCACCTCGGGCGCGACCACCGCGACGAGCTTGCCTTCGTTGGCGACATGCAGCGGATCGAGCCCCAGCAGCTCGCAGGCGGCTGCGACCGCAGGCTTCACCGGAATCGATTCCTCGTGCAGGCGGAAGCCGAGATTGGACTGCTGGGCGATCTCGTTCATCGTGGCCGCAACCCCGCCGCGCGTGGGATCGCGCATCAGCCGGATGCCGGCGCCGCCGGCCGCAACCATGTCGGCGACGAGACCGTGCAGCGAGGCCGAGTCCGAGATGATCTCGGTGTCGAAGGTGAGATTCTGCCGCCTCGACATGATGGCGACGCCGTGGTCGCCGAGGCTGCCGGACAGCAGCACGCGATCGCCGGGCCTGGCTTTGTCGGCCGACAAATCGAGGCCTTCAGGCACGACGCCGACACCGGCCGTCGAAATGAACACGCCATCCGCCTTGCCGCGCTCGACCACCTTGGTATCGCCGGTGATGATCGCGATGCCCGCCTCGCGCGCCGCCTCGCCCATCGCATCGGCGATCCGCTTCAGGTCGGCAAACGGAAACCCCTCCTCGATGATGAAGCTCGCCGACAGATACAGCGGCCTGGCACCGGCCATGGCGATGTCGTTGACCGTGCCGTGCACCGCCAGCGAGCCGATATTGCCGCCGGGGAAGAACAGCGGCGAGACCACATAGCCGTCGGTCGTCATCACCATGCGGCCGGCGGCGACGTCGAACGCCGACTGGTCGTTGCCGCGCGCCAGCCACTCATTGCCGAACGCCTCGTGGAACAGGCCGGCAATCAGTTGCGCCATCGCGCGACCGCCGGCGCCATGCGAGAGATCGACGCAGCCGTTCTTCATGTCGAGCCGGCGCTGATGCATGCTCATGATGCAAGCCTCCGCTGATGGTCGCGGAAGCGGCCATAGGTCCAATGCGCCGCGCAGGCGCCTTCCGACGACACCATGCAGGAGCCGATCGGCGTCTCCGGCGTGCAGGCGGTGCCGAACAGCCGGCAGTCCACCGGCTTCTTCAGGCCGCGCAGAATGGCCGGACATTCGCAGGCCGGATTGTCGGCCACCACCAGCTCGGACATGGCAAAGCGCAGCTCGGCATCGAGATGCGCAAAGCCGGGCCGCAATTTCAATGCGCTCGCCGGAATGCTGCCGAGGCCGCGCCATTCGAACTGGTCGCGCAGTTCGAAGATCTCGGCGACCTCGCGGATGGCGCGCTGGTTGCCGCTGCCGGTGACCGCGCGACGGTACTGGTTCTCCACCTCGTGGCGGCCGTCATTGACCTGGTCGATCAGCATCAGGATCGCCTGCATCATGTCCAGCGGCTCGAAGCCCGCGATCACGACGGGCTTGCCGTCATCGCGCGCGAACGGCGCGTAGGGCTCGGTGCCGATCACGGTCGAGACATGCGCCGGCCCGACGAAGCCGTCGATCTCGACCGTGTCGTCGCTGTCGAGGATCGCGCGCATCGCCGGCGGTGTGAGCACGTGATTGCAGAACACGGTGAAGTTCGACAACTGCTTCTTCTCGGCGGCCCGGATCATCACGGCCGTCGGCGGCGTCGTGGTCTCGAAGCCGATGGCGAAGAACACCACCTCGCGGCCAGGATTCTGCTCGGCCAGCGCGATCGCATCCAGCGTCGAATACACCATGCGGATGTCGGCGCCGCGCGCTTTCGCCTTGAGCAGCGAGGACCCGCGCGAGCCCGGCACGCGCATCAGGTCGCCGTAGACGCAGAGGATGACCTCGGGCCGTTCGGCCAGCGCGGTCGCCATGTCGATGCGCCCGGCGGGCAGCACGCAGACCGGACAGCCGGGGCCATGGATCATGCGCACATTGTCGGGCAGCATGTCCTCGAGGCCATAGCGCGCGATCGCATGGGTATGTCCGCCGCAGAACTCCATGAAGCGATAGGCGCGCGCCGGATCGGCCTTGGCGCGGATGGCGCGCGCAAGACCTGTCGCCAACTCCTTGTCGCGAAACTCGTCGGCATATTTCATGGCCTGACCTCCGCCACAGCCTCGCCCATCTGCCGGAGCAGGTCGAGCGTTTCGCGCGCCTCCTCCGGATCGATCTTGGCCAGCGCATGGCCGACATGGAGAATGACGTAGTCGCCGACGGCGATCTCCTCGATCAGCGCGACCGAGACCTCCTTGCTGACGCCGTCGATCGAGACGATCGCCATGTCGTCGGCCAAGAGCTTGATCACCTCGGCAGGAATGGCCAGGCACATCAGACGGTCCCTCCAGACATCACATTGTTTTGTGTGAGATGCAGACCAGCCACCCAGGCCTGCCCGAGGCTGAGGCCGCCGTCATTGGGCGGCAGCCGGCGCGGCAGCAGCGGATCGAGGCCTGCGGAACGGCAGCCGCGCACGACCTGCTCGGCCAGATGCGCATTGAGGAAACAGCCGCCGCTCAGCACGATCGTACCGATGCCGGTCGCGCGCGAAGCTCTCACGATCCAGTCGACGCAGGCCGCGGCCAACGTGCCGTGAAACAGCCCGGCCGCTTCGACGGCGTCGAGATCACGCGCGATCAGATGCGCGAGCAGCGGCCGCAGCGACAGCACGCCATGGGCAATGGTCCAGCCGCGCTCAAGCGTCGCCGGTTCACGCACCAGCGCCTCCAACTTCATGGCCGCCTCGCCTTCATAGCTCTGCACCGTGCTGACACCGAGCAAACCAACTACGGCATCGAACAGCCGGCCGGCGCTGGTGGTGACCGCGGTATCGGCAAGGTCCAGCAGCGTGGCTATGTTGCGCGACTGTGGCAGGGCCGCGAAACGCCGCCCGATCTCCTCACCGCGACCGATCTCGTGCAGCACAGAAGCCGCCATCCGCCACGGCTCCCGTGCGGCCCTGTCGCCGCCCGGCATCTTCAACGGAGCGAGATGACCGAGGCGCTGGAAGCCCGCTCCGTCGCACGACAGCAACTCACCGCCCCAGGCGCCGCCGTCGCTGCCATAGCCGTAGCCATCCAGCACCAGCGCGAGGGCGGGGCTGGTCACGCCATGCTCGGCCATGACGGAGGCGGCATGCGCATGGTGATGTTGCACCGGCAGCGTCGGCAGACCGTGTGCCTGCGCGAACCGCGTCGACGCCATGTCCGGATGCAGGTCATGGGCGATCGCGACCGGCTCGACGTCCAGGATGGCGGTGAGATGTTCTATCGTCTCCTCGAAGAAGCGGATCGCCGCCGCCGTGTCGAGATCGCCGATATGCTGCGACACGAAAGCCTCGTCGCCGCGCGTCACCGTCACCGTTGCTTTCAGCTGAGCGCCGACCGCGAGCACCGGCGGCATGGCGCGCGCGAGCCGGATCGGCTCCGGAACATAGCCGCGCGCGCGCCTGACGAAGCGCGGAACGCCGGTCACGACGGCAAGCACGGAATCGTCGGCGCGGATGACGATGTCCCGGTCGTGGGTGACGATCAGGTCGGCAATGTCGGCAAGATCCGCGAGCGCCTCGGCGTTGTTGGTCAGCAGCGGCTCCCCGCTCGGATTGGCGCTGGTGCAGACCAGCGCCCATGGTCCGTCGGCAGCCGCGCGGCGGCCCGCCTCCAGCACATGGAAGATCAGATGATGCAGCGGAGCGACCGGCAGCATCACCCCGATCTTTGCGAGGCCTGGTGCGACCGGAGACGCAACACGCTGGCGTGAGCGCAAGAGCACGATCGGCCGCGCCACCCGCTCCAACAGCGCGCGCTCAGGCGCATCGATCTCGGCAATCTCATTTGCGGCGTCGGCCGTGGCCAACATCACGGCGAACGGCTTGCCGTCGCGCTGCTTACGGGCACGCAGCCGCTGGACGGCCTGCTCGTCTCGCGCATCACAGAGCAACTGATAGCCGCCGAGCCCCTTGACGGCGACGATCCTACCATTCGCGAGCGCGGCCGCGATCTCATCGATGCCGTGGCTGAGCCGCGGCCCGCAGCTTGGACACGAGATCGCCTCGGCATGAAAGCGGCGCCCTGCGGGATCGTCGTAGTCGGACCGGCACGCCTCACACATCGGAAAGTGCTTCATCGCCGTGGACGCGCGATCGTAAGGCAGGCGCTCGGCGATGGTGAAGCGCGGGCCGCAATGGGTGCAGTTGACAAAAGGATAGAGATGGAAGCGGCTACCGGGATCGAACAGCTCGGCCAGGCATGCGGCACAGGTGGCGGCGTCCGGCACGATCCGCGTCGTGACGCGCCCGCCCACGCTCCCGGCGATCCGGAAGCCCGTGCTGGTACCGGCCGCGATCGGCTCGACGGCGATGTCGTCGATGCGCGCCAGCGGCGGTGTCTGCCGCGGCAGAGCCTCGACGAACTCAGCGACCTCGTCGCCCTCGACCTCGATCAGCACGCCATCAGCATCGTTGGCGACGAAGCCGCCGAGCCGATGGCGGGTTGCCAGACCATGGACATAGGGACGAAAGCCGACGCCCTGCACGGCCCCGCGGACGCGGAGCCGGAGGCGCGTATGGTTCGCCGCCGATGTCCGGCCGGGCGTGCTCATCCCCGCACCGCGTTCGCTGCGCCCGCCCGCATCCGCTCAGACTGCTTCCTGATCCAGGCGTAGAACGCCGAAAGGCCCTCGCCTGTCTTCGCGGAGATCGTCAGCACCTCGATCTTCGGATTGACGCGGCGGGCATATTCGATCGTCTGCGCAAGATCGAAATCGAGCACCGGCGCCAGATCGATCTTGTTGATCAGCATCAGCGATGACGCTGCAAACATGTCGGGATATTTGAGCGGCTTGTCCTCGCCCTCGGTGGTCGAGAACACGACGATCTTGCAGGCCTCGCCGAGATCAAAGGCGGCCGGACATACGAGGTTGCCGACATTCTCGATGAACAGCAGCCCGCCGCGCAGCGACGGCAGCCGGCCAAAGGCTTCGCCGACCATGGCCGCGTCGAGATGACAGCCCTTGCCGGTGTTGATCTGGATCGCCGGCACGCCGGTGGCGCGGATGCGCTCGGCATCGTTGGAGGTCTGCTGGTCGCCCTCGATCACCGCGACGGGCCGACTCTGCTTGAGATCGGAGACGGCGCGGACCAGCAGCGAGGTCTTGCCGGCGCCCGGGCTGGAAACGAAGTTGAATGCCAGCACGTCATGCGCGGCGAAGCGCGCGCGGTTTTCTGCCGCGAGCCGGTTGTTCTTGCCGAGAATGTCGCGTTCGATCTGGATGATGCGCCCGCTGGAGAGACCGGCAACCTCCTGCCCGGCCGGATTGGCCGAACAGTCGACGTGGTCGGCAGCATGATCATGTTGATGATCGTGCGCGCGACCGTGATCATGCGGGTCATCATCGTGATGGTGACCATGCTCGTAATCGTAATCGTGATCATGATCATGATGATGGCCGTGATGGTGATGATGTCCGGACTGATCATGGCTGTGATCGTGTCCATGAGCCTGATGATGCTTACCGTGATCGTGATGATGATCACCGGATTCGACGGAGGGCTTGCCGTCGCTGCAGCCACACACCGTACACATTACTCGACCTCCAGCTCCTTGACCCGCATGTCCTCACCGCCCGTGACCTGCAGCTGATGACTGCCGCAGGCCGGACAAGACTGATAGCGTAGACTGATCTCGACGCCGCGCGAGCAGCCCAGGCACCATGCCGTGCCCGGCTGTTCGATGATCTCGAGCGCTGCCCCCTGCAACAGGGTCTTCGCGGTCACCGCCTCGAAACAGAATCGCAGCGCCTCCGGCGCGACATGGCTGAGCGCACCGATCTCCAACCACACGGTCTTCACCGTGGAGAAGGCGCCCTTACGTGCCTCCTGCTCGACGATCTCGACAATGCCTTCGCACAGCGCCATCTCATGCATCGGCCACCCCCCGGAACGCCAGGTGATAGCCGACGCAGGGATCGAACGATCCGACCATCGTATGGATGGCCTGGCGATCGACGGTGCCGCGCAGCGCAACCCCCGTGAGGCTCCTCACGACAGGACCGCGCGGATGAAAATTCCATTCCGTCGGCGCCAGATACTCGAAACGCGAGACCGCGCCGTGCGCATCCAGCTCGATCGCGTGATGCAGCCGGCCGCGCGCGCATTCGACTGCGGCGGCGCCGCGCCGCGACCCGAGCGCGTAGCTTGCGACGGCATGCGGGTCGGCCGCCTGGTCCTCCGCGTCGCCGGTCTCGATCCAGCGGAACAGCTCAGCAATCTCAGCGATCTTGGCTGAGAGGCGTTCGACGGGACCAGCCGATGCCAATTGATGGTGCTCCGCATAGCGGGCCCAGACTCCGGTCTCCGGAACGCGGCCGTCGAGCTCGGGAGCCTCAGCAAAGGCAGATCCCACGTCGATCAATTGCGTGACGATGGCGCCATCATCGGCGGCCGACAGGATGTCGTGCTCGGCCGGCATGTGCCTCCATCCTCCATCATCGGCGGCCTTCCGGGCCGCGTCCATCATCGATGCAAGCGGAGTTCCCGGCAGAACCGGTTCCGCTGGCAAGCCTATGCCCAGAGCCACCATGCCCGTCTTGATCTGAGACAAGGTTGCAGCGCGAGATTGCTGCGGGGCATCAGCGCCGGAATGCATCTGCAGCGACGCAACCGCTTGCAACAACCGTTGTGTCAGCGGGGCCGCATTGCGATTGTCCGCCATTGAAGCGATCAGCAGACCGCGCATGAGTTCGGCGAAGCGTTCCGCCAGCACCGTCTGGATCCGACGATGACGCGTCGACGGCGTGGCCTCCTCACCGCGCGCCGCTTCCAACGCCGAGAGGAGCGCGACCTGATGCGCACCGGCGCACAGCGAGAACAGCCGCGGCAGGGCCGCAAGCAGCATCTCGGCCGGCTTGCCGGCGAACAGCCGTCCCAGCGGCGGCCGCGTGCGCGGCTGAATGTCGACGCCTGTAATCCGCCGATCGGCGACCGACAGCGTCACGTCGATGCGGTTGCGAAAGCCGAGGGTCATGCGCGGCCCTCGGAGAGGGTGCCGCGCAGGAACGCGCGGCGATCGATCGTGCTCGACGCCTTCGCGGCGCGTTCGGACAACGCCTCGTCCTCAGGTGCCGCCATCAGCGCGGCCAGCGCGGCCTCCGCCGCCGCACGCGCCGCGGCCATGTCCGCGAACTCGAACATCGGCGAGAACAGCGAGCAGCTCGCGATCCGCCCGATCCCGGCGATATCGCCGATCGTGAACTCGAACGAGCCGGCCGGAAGCACGATCTTGACGACGGATCCCGCGGAGCCCTGGGCGGCCGGAGTGACCACGTTCATGAACCAGGGCGTGACGACGATGCCGAGGATACGGCCGTCGACCACTGAAAATCCGATCGCCTCGACGTCGAGCGCGTCGTGATAGATCGGCAGCTCGCGCATCGCACGAGCGCCGATCTCACGATAGACGCCGGCGAGACGCTCGCCCCACGCGACCGGCGTGACGTCAGACGTGCCCTGCGCGTCCGCGCTCATTGCTCGACCACCATGAACTTGGTCTTCGGCGCGTCGCAGTTCGGGCAATGCCAGTCGTCCGGCAGCGCCGCGAACGGCGTGCCCGGCGGAATCTGCGCGACGCCGTCACCTTCGGCCGGGTCGTAGCGCGTCCAGCAGATGCCGCACTCCAACAGCGCGTCATCAGCGAGATCGCTGCGGACACCGTAATTCTCGAAGCCACCGCTCATGTGAAATAGGCCTCGATGATTTGGGTCAGGCGCTCGGCCGAATCCTCGAAATCCTCGGCTGCAGCGAGCGCGACCACCGGCACGCCGCCGACTTCGAGGGTGTCGAGAATGATCGTATCCATGGCGTTGAAGAACTGCACCGACCAGACATGGCGGATGCCGGTCGCGAGCACGCGGCAGGTGCCGTAGCCGCGCGACATCAACTGGATCGGGCCGTTGCCGAGCGTCTGCTGCAGGAAGCTCATGTCGGCCGGGCTCATCGGCAGCAGCGTGAAGTTGATGGTCTGCGAACGCTGGCCCGGTCGCCAGGACAACGCGCGCTCGCGGATCTCGGCGAGCACCGGCAGCGCGTTCATCGTGCCCTCGGGCACCGGTCCGATCGCGATGTCATTTGCGGTCAGGTCGGCGGCCGCGCGCGACACGATCTCCGGCACGGCGCCGACCTCGATGTAGTCGTGGCGCTCGTCCGCTTCCAGCCGCACCCGCCAGATGCCGGCGAGCACCGATTCCTGGATCTGGGCCAGCGTCCCGTCGGGAAGAGCCACGACGCCCGCGACCTCGCCTTCGCCCAGCACGTCGTCGATCAGCCGCCGCTCGAGATCGTTGAGGCCTTCGAGACGGAATAATTGCGTCTGTGCGCCGGCCGTCTGCGCCGCGATGGCGGATGCAATCGTCGACAGCAATTCGACCGCGCGCGGACAGCTCCGCGCCAGCGCCTCCGAGTCGAGCGAGGCCAGCTTGGCCAGCGCTCCGGAAGCGGTCAGCCCCTTGTGGGAGGTATCGAGCGCCTCTTCGCCGATCGGAAAGATGTTGACCGGCTCCTCGGCTCCTTCAGGCGCGATCCAGAATCCCGGCTTCATCGCTCGACTCCCGCAGGCTGATGGACGGGGACGATGCTGGCGACGACCGCCGCCGTCGCGCCCCGCGGCCGGTCGATCAGCCGCGAGATGCGATCGACATAAACAGACCAGTCCTGGATCTTGGCGATCAGGCCGAGCGTCTCCGCCCCGCGGCACAGGATCAGGCTCGGCTGCACACGCACGCCGAATCGCGCCCCGAGTTCGGCCTCGGCGTCGCGCGCGATGATCGCGCCGCGCAACCGGCCCTGAAACGCCGTGATCAGCTCCGGCAGCACGATGGCCACGTCGAGCGCCTCCGGAAACCGCGCGGGATCACCTGCCGACAGCAGCACCGCGACCAGCCCGGCGCGATCGGCCTCGGCGAGAAAGGCGTCGACGGTGCCGACATCGACCTCCGGCAACCCGCCTCGCATGCGCGCGGGGTCACGCTGCTGCATTTCCATCGATGCTTCTCCCTGACCAGTTATCGTTGCCGTGCTCTCCACTTTAGCAATCAACGTGCCAGACGCCCACGCGACAGCGGATAGCTCAATATATTGAAATATATCAGATTTTTATCGAGATTAAGGGCTGCGCAATCAATCGGAAAGCCACTTTCCAGACAATGCCCGTCAACTTACCTTACTTATGGAAATCTTGTTGCCAGGACTCTGGCGCCCGCCCAGGGGCATAACGCCGCTACCGCAGATGCTCCGGAAGCTCCGGCTCGCGCCCGATCAGATCGGCGAAGAAGTCGTCGCAATTCTCGCCGTTCACGGCCGCCTGCAGGCCGCGCAGCGCCTCGCCGATCAGCCGCGCTTCTTCGTCATCGAGCAGGCGAACGGCGTTGTCGATATAGACGAGCACCTTGGCTCCGACCGGCGGGTTCGACAGCAACAGCACCGAGACGCGGCGCTCCTCGCCGTCGAAGCTGCACAGCGCCGAGACGCCATCGGTCTCGAGGATTGTCATCGGCAGGCCAAGACACATGTCGGATTCCCTCGCGGCGCGGTTACTCGGCCGTGCGCGCCCGCAGCTCGTAGCTGTGATGGTCGATGTCGTTCGCGAGCAGGCGTTCGTCGCCGGCGAGCGGTTCACGCCGCGACACGGCGGGCGCGCCCCATTCCGCCAGCAGGGCGCAGGCCAGCTCGATCGCCGGCGCGATCTGCGCACGAACCGGCGCAGTCAGCGGACCGCCCCAATCCTCGAGGTCGAGCGGCTGGCAGCCGATCAGCGCAAGCCGCTGCGGATAGCGGCCGAGCAGGTCGGCCGCGCTCAGTACTTCCTGGAAGCCCGTCTGGTGCAGGCTCATCTTCTTGGCGCCGGTGAAGCGCGGCACCTCGTCATCGCGGACGAGCTTGAGCTCGCCCGGCACAAGGCCATAGTCGATGGCGTCGAACACGATCAGGCCGTCGGCTTCCTCGACATAGTTGACGAGGTAAAGTCCCTGCGTGCCGCCATCCAGGATCGTGACGTTGTCGGGCACGGTGAAGCGGCGGTGGAATTCCTCCACCACCCGCACGCCGAAGCCTTCGTCAGCCCAGAGAATGTTGCCGATCCCGAGCACCAAAATGCGATCGCGCCCGCTCTCATCGACCATGCCGGCCCCCTGCTAGTCGCGGAACTGCCGTTCGCCTGAGATCATCGAGGAGATGATGCTCTGGCGTGACATGATGTCTTCGCGAATGGCGGCATAGACATGCACCATCACGAACGTGACCAGCGCCCACATCCCGAGGTGATGCCAGGTATGCACATCCTGGCTGTTCGGCCAGATCGCAAACACCCAGCCAAACAATTTGTGCTGCCAGCTGTCGATCCCGGTGCCTTCCGAATAGAGCGCAAAGCCGGTGACGATCATGAAGGTCACGAACAGCGTGAAGCCGATGAACATCGCCGTCTGCGCCAGAGGATTATGGCCGACATACATCTTCGGCTCACGTTCCAGGAAGGCGTACCAGCGGATCTCGTGCAGCACCTCTTTCCAGAACTGCTTGCGATGCACCGGAATGTAGAAGATCTGCCGGGAGTGATGGTTGCCGACAAAGGCCCAGAAGATGCGGGCGAGGAAGAACACCGCCAGCACCTGTCCGGCAGCGAAATGGGCAAAGCGGATATAGCCCATCACGAAGTTCGCCGACGCCTCTCCCGACACCGTCGGGAGCGGTGATCCGATGAGATAACCGGTGATCATCAGAACGATGATCGCGAACGCGTTGACCCAGTGGCAGATGCGCACCGGCGCTTCGTAGACATAGACCGTGGGCCGGCCGACCGCATGCTCGCCGGCGGCGTCGGCTACGATCGCGGCGATGTCCGTCCCCGACTCGGGCGGGCGTGCAACTGCATCCATCATGACCCTGCTCCCGTGCTACCTGACCTTGACCTTGGCCAGTTCCTGGCCATCCGGACTCATGACGTGCGTCGAGCAGGCCAGGCACGGATCGAAGGAATGGATCGTGCGCAGGATCTCCAGCGGCTGCTCGGGATTGGCCATCGGGGTGTTCATCAGCGACGCCTCGAATGCGCCGATGTTGCCCTTGGGATCGCGGGGCGAGCCGTTCCAGGTCGTCGGCACGACGCACTGATAGTTGTCGATCTTGGTGTCCTTGATCTTGATCCAATGCGCGAGCGCGCCGCGCGGCGCCTCGGTGAAGCCGACGCCCTTGGCCTCCTTCGGCCAGCTCTCGGGCTTCCATTTGTCGACATTCGCCGTCGAGCTGTCGCCCGCCTTGATGTTGGCGATCAGCTTGTCCTGGAAGTAGCGCATCTGCCGTCCGGCCCAGACCGATTCCAGCGCGCGCGCCGCGGTGCGCCCGAGCGTGGAGAACAGCGCCGTCAGAGGCAGGTCGAGATCTTTCAGGAACTTGTCGACGGGATCCTTGAACTCCGCCTTGTTCTGCGCATAGCCGACGACCCAGCGTGCGAGCGGTCCGACCTCCATCGCATGTCCGCGCCAGCGCGGCGCCTTGATCCAGGAATATTTGCCGCCCTCGTCGAGCTCCTTGATGTCCGTCTTGGTCCCCTTCGCGTTGGGGCCGAGCACGTAGTTCGGCTCGGTGATGCCATCCCAGGGATGCAGTCCCTTGGTCTCGTCGGGGTATTTGTACCAGGAGTGAACCACGAACTCCTGGATCTCGTCCGGATTGGCGTGATCGACCGGAAACACCTCGGACAGGTTGCCGTTGATGATCGCGCCACGCGGCAGCTTCAAGCTCTTGGCGGAGTAGTCATTGGCATGCTCGGGCACGTCGCCATAGGCGAGCACGCTCTTGCCGGACAGGCCGCCGCCATAGAGCCAGTCCTTGTAGAAGGAGCCGATCGCGGCGACGTCGGGCAGATAGACCATCTCATTGAACTCGATCAGGCGATCGATGATCGAGGAGACGAGATTCAGCCGCTCGATGTTGATGGCGCCGACGGCACCGGTGCCGTCGATGTTGATCGGACACGGCACGCCGCCCACGAGCCAGTTCGGATGCGGGTTCTTGCCGCCGAAGATGGTGTGGATCTTGACGATCTCCTTCTGGAAATCGAGCGCCTCCAGATAGTGCGCCACCGCCATCAGGTTGGCTTCGGGCGGCAGCTTGTAGGCCTTGCTGCCCCAATATCCATTCTTGAACGGGCCGAGCTGCCCCGACTCGACGAACTTCTTGAGGCGGGTCTGGAGGTCCCTGAAATAGCCGGGCGACGACAGCGGCCAGCTCGAGATCGACTGCGCCAGCGTCGACGTCGCCTTCGGATCGGCCGAGAGCGCCGAGACCACGTCGACCCAGTCCAGCGCGTGCAGATGATAGAAGTGCACGACGTGGTCGTGCACTTGCAGCGCAAGCTGCATGAGGTTGCGGATGGAGTTGGCATTCTCCGGAATGGTGATGCCGAGCGCGTTCTCGACCGCGCGCACCGATGTGAGCGCATGCGTTCCGGTGCAGACGCCGCAGATCCGCTCGGTGAAGGCCCAGGCGTCGCGCGGATCGCGATTCCTGAGGATCACCTCGATGCCGCGCCACATCGTGCCGGTGGAAACCGCATTGCGGATGACATTGTCGGAGTCGACGTTGACCTCGACCCGCATGTGTCCCTCGATGCGGGTGACCGGATCGACGACAATGCGCTTGCCGGAATTGTCGAGATTGAAGCCGTTGGGAGTCTGGATGCCCATCGTTGCCTGCCCTGAATGCGATCAATGATCTTGTTTGGCGTCGTCGCGCTTGGTGGCGAGCCGTTTCACGGCCGTCACCGCCGCATGCGCCGCGACCGCTGCACCCACCGTGCCCGCGGCCACCATGCCGACCTGGTCGGCGTTGTGCTCGATGCCGAACTGCTTGATGTTGGTGAGACGGTCGTAGAACGAGCCCTTGTCCCAGAAGCCGTCCTCGGAGCAGCCGATGCAGCCGTGACCGGACTGGATCGGGAACGACACGCCGCCGTTCCAGCGCACGGTCGAGCAGGCGTTGTAGGTGGTCGGACCCTTGCAGCCCATCTTGTACAGGCAGTAGCCCTTGCGCGCCGCCTCGTCGTCCCACTCCTCGACGAACTGGCCGGCGTCGAAATGCGGCCGGCGATAGCACTTGTCGTGGATACGTTGTGAGTAGAACATCTTCGGCCGGCCCTGGCGGTCGAGCTCCGGCAGCTTGCCGAAGGTGGTGATGAAGGTGACGACGCCGGTCATGACTTCCGCGATCGGCGGGCAGCCCGGCACCTTGATGATCGGCTTGTTGGTGATGACCTTGTCGATCGGGGTCGCCTGCGTCGGATTGGGCTTTGCCGCCTGCACACAGCCCCAGGAGGCACAGGCGCCCCAGGCGATGATCGCCATGGCGTCCTCGGCCATCATCTTCAGCTTTTCGACGAACGGCTTGCCGCCGTCGATGCAGAACATGCCACCTTCGTTCAGCGGCGGATTGCCCTCGACCGCAAGAATGTACTGTCCCTTGTACTTCGCACGCGTCTCGTCGAGGATGGCCTCCGCCTGGTGGCCGGCCGCCGCCATGATGGTGTCATCATAGTCCAGCGAGATCATCGACAGCACGGCATCCTTCACCAGCGGATGCGCCGAGCGGATGAAGCTCTCCGAGCAGCACGTGCACTCGAGCCCGTGCATCCAGATGACCGGCGTGCGCGGCTTGGTTTCCAGCGCATTGGCGATGCGGCTCGCCGCGACCGGGCCGAGGCCGAGGCTCGTCGCGGTCAGGCTACAGAACTTGTGAAAGCTGCGCCGCGTGATGCCCTGACGCCTGATGACGCTGTAAAAAGTTTCCGTTGCCGCGCCCATGAGTCCTCCCCTGACATCGCGTTGGCGATCATCTGATCGCGTTCTGGCGAGAAGGACAGCAAGATGCGGGCCAGCATCACGGCTGGATTTGAATCATAATGATTTCAGATGCTTGAAGCGGTGCGATCGCAGCGATGGAGCCTTCGGTGATGGATCGCGCGCGACAATCGGAAATCACGCGCTTTGCACCGACAATCTTGTTTCCGCTTGCCGCTTGCCGCCTGCCTGTGTGCAGCGCGCTCAATGCGCCGTGCAGACCATGCAGGGATCGAACGACCGCACCACGTGCTGGATGCCGACCGCACGCGCGCCGGCATCGCCGACCTCGGTGCCGACGAGCGCCTGCTCGAGCGGGCCCGCAACGCCGTCGGCGTCGCGCGGCGAAAAATTCCAGCTCGTCGGCGCGATGATCTGATAACGCTCGATCCGGCCGGAGCGCACCGCGAGCCAGTGGCCGAGGCTGCCGCGCGCAGCTTCCACGAGCCCGACGAAATTGCCGTCGACCGCGCTGGCGCTGTTTTCGCAAAACGGCTCGTTGAGACGCAATGCCTTGATCCAGTGCTCGATCGACAGCGCGAGCTGCGCGGTTTCGATCAGCCGGGCGATGACACGATTGCGGACATTGCTGCGACCGCTCGCGAGCAGCGCGGTGATCAACGGCTGACCGTCGATGGCCTGCCTTGCGAGAGCGCCGACCTCGACCGGTTCTCCCGCGAGACGCGGCGCCTTGCACCAGCTATAGGCGTCGGCTTTGTCGGCATCGGGCACGGTGCGGCTCTCGGCCGGATCGAGCGACGTATCGTGCATCCAGGCGTGCGAGACGTCCTCGGTGATGCCGTCCGACGGCAAAGCCTGGACCTCGCCACTGCTCGTGCGGACGCCAGCGCTAAAACGAGCCCCATTGAAGTCGTGATACGCGCCGAAGCTCATCAAGAGACCTGGTCCGCTGCCGAGGTCGGCCAGCGCGAGCGCATCGGCCAGCCGAAGGAAATGCGCGAAGTCGCCGGCGCGGCCCTCGCGCCAACGGTCGAGTTCGTCCGGCGTCGACAAGGCGAGCACGTTCTCCAACTTGTCGGCGAACAGGACGCGCTCAAGGAAACCGCGAAACGACGCCGCGATCGCGTTGAGCCGCACGCGCTCGCCGAGCTCGATCGCGCGCGTCGTCCCGCCTGGCTGGAAGGCGAGACTGTGCGGCCATTTGCCGGCGATCAGGCCCATGATCTCGAGCAGTCGCGCGCGCGCAGGCAGGGCATCGCGGGCAGCGTTGCCCTTAGTCGCCGCGAAACGTTCGGCCGCGGTCGAATGCCAAGTGTGCGAGGCATAAGCATCGCGGGCGAAGTCCGGCATGAAGAAGATGTAGAAATGCGTCAGATGATCCGCCGCGTTCTCGGCCGCGTGCGCGATGTTGCTCGCGAGGATGCCGTTTGGTGCTGCCGCAATGCCCATGGCCTGGCGCAACGCCGCGGCGGCCGCGATCGATTGCGACACGGAGCAGATGCCGCAGATGCGCGGCGCGATCACCAGGGCGTCGAGCGGCGGCCGGCCCTCAAGGATCTGCTCGAAGCCGCGATAGAGCGGCGCCGTCACCTCCGCCCGCGCGACGCGGCCGCTCTCGATATCGAGCCTGACCTCGAGATCGCCTTCGACACGATTGAACGGTCCGACCGTGATCCGCGTCATGGACGGCGCTTGTCGCCGGAACGGCCCGGCGGCACCACGACATGATCGGCCGTCGCATTGAGTCGGACGCGGCGCGGCGTGGCCGATTTCGACAGCGCTGCGAGCGCGACGAACCAGGCTTTCGGCATGTCGGTGGGAAGGCCGACGGGGATGCCGGCGAGCTTCGCCGTCTCCAGATAGTTCTGCGCGCTCTCGAAGCCCGGCGAGGTGCAGGCGATGCAGGCATAACCGCCCTTGGTGCAGGAGCCGCCGCCGTTCCACGAGCGCTGATTGCAGTCGCCGACCGCCTGCGTTGCGCGGCAGCCGAGATGCTCCATCAGGCAGCCGCGCTCTGACATCGCTTCCGCACTCGCCTTGAACTCGTAGAACTCGTTGCGCGAGCAGCCGTGATGAGCGAGGTGGTTGGCGATGAAGGTCGGACGGCCGACTGCGTCGAGACCGTCTGCCGTCAGATCGCCCGAGGTAAGCGCCAGCAGGCTCTCCATCATCCAGCCCGGATGCGGCGCACAGCCTGCGACGTTGATCACCGGCAGCCCGCGTTTCGAGCGGAAGGCCGCGCCAAGCGCGCCGCCGATATCGCTGCCCTCGAACTGCAGTCCGACCGCATCGGTCGGATTGATGCCAGCCGCGGGAATGCCGCCATAGGCGGCGCAGCTGCCGACGGCGACGACGTAGTCGGCCAGCGGCGCCAGATCGAGCAGCCAGTGATAGATCGAGCGGTTGGTGCCGGCGAGCATGTTGAAGCGGCCGGTCAGACCAGGTCCGCGCGCCACCGAGCCTTCGAGCACCAGCAGATCGAGCCGCTCGCGGCCGTCGCGGATCGCCTCCAACAGCTCCACCACCTCGTCTCCGGTCTGCTCGCTGACGGAGGGATGCCATACCAGATCGATGCCGGATTGGCGCAATTCGTCGAACCAGCCGGACGCGCCGCTTTCCAGGATCGACATCGTGCAGCCGCCGCAGCTCGCGCCCTGCAGCCACAGCATCCTGATCGTTC
This sequence comes from Bradyrhizobium sp. SZCCHNS3016, assembly GCF_032484535.1. Classification (NCBI taxonomy): domain Bacteria; kingdom Pseudomonadati; phylum Pseudomonadota; class Alphaproteobacteria; order Hyphomicrobiales; family Nitrobacteraceae; genus Bradyrhizobium; species Bradyrhizobium sp. SZCCHNS3016. The sequence continues at coordinate 332,241 of NZ_JAUETE010000001.1, read as the reverse complement.
CCTCCGAGCCGACCATCATGAGGCCCCGCTCCTAGCCCGTCTCATGCGTTCCGCTTCGTATCGCTGGCGGGTTTAGCGCCCCCGCACGAACGCTGGCAAGCGCTTCGCCGGGCGTCGCCTCGGAACCGCGCTGGCTGCGACCGAGCAGCCTGGCGACCGCCCAGATCAGTCCGAACAGGCCGATCGCGACGAGCCCGAGATTGGTGACATCGTCGCCCAGCGCGGTGGCGACGTCAGCCCATCCCCCCGTCAGGCCAAGCCGCGGCGCCAACAGCGTGAACGCCTCGAAGCTGCCGATCACCAGCGCGATCGCAACGGATGCGCCGGTGATCACGAGGTTATAGCGCAGCTTGCGTGCGGGATCGGTCAGCGCCCAGCGATAGGCGCCGACCATCAGCATGCTGTCGGCGGTGTCGACAGTGGCCATCGCAGCCGCGAACAGCGCCGGGAATACCAGCACATGGGCGAGGCTCGCGCCGCGCGCAGCCTCGGTCGCCGACAGGCTGAGAAGCCCGATCTCGCTCGCGGTGTCGAAGCCGAGACCGAACAGGAAACCGAGCGGATACATGTGCCAGGCGCGTCCCACCAGGCGGAGCACGGGGCTCAGCAGGCGGATGAGGATGCCCCGTCCGGTGTTTCCGGCTGTTTCCATCTCGGACTGTGGCTGTGCCGTGCGGCGCCAGAGGTTCACGAACAGAATGAGGTTCGCCAACGCGATCAGCAGCAGGAAGCCGGCCGATACCGACGTGCCGATGACGCCGCCGATCGCCCTGATCGCGCTCTCTTCATCCAGGAGGTCGGCGCCGGCGATGAGGCTCACGACGATGGTGGCTATGACGACGACGCTGGAATGGCCGAGCGCAAAATAGAGGCCGGCGGCGCGCGGGGCGCTACCGTCCTGCACCAGCTTCCGCACGACGTTGTCGATCGCCGCGATGTGATCCGCATCGACCGCATGGCGCAGTCCGAGCAGCCAGGCCAGCATCGCGGTGCCGACGATGGCGGGCCGGTCGGCGTAGAGCGCGAACGCCCAGGCCCAGGCGAGCGCGTTGGCGGCGACCAGCCCGCCGACGAGCGCAACGTTGCGGCCGGGCTGCGACCGCCACCACAGCAGCCGCGCGGCCCGAGGATGATCAATTGGAACAATCGTCATACTCAGACTGTAGCAAGAGCCAGGCCAGTTCGGTAAGGCCCCGCTGCAGGCGAAAGCTGCAGGAAAACCTGGGTGGCGCTTCCCGGACCGCCCTCTCGCTTGGCAACCCGCTATCCAGTCACGCACAGAACATGACCAGCGGCGGGGACCTCGTCCCTCTCGCCCCCTCCTTCGCTCACCGCGCCGAGGCACTCTGTGCCGCGATCTCGCGCCGCACGACCGTCTCGAACTGGCTCGCGGGGGCGGCGAACATCAGCCGGGTCTCCTCGTGGAACGCCGAGAAGATGCCGACCACGGCCGGCTGTCCGCCGACTTCGGCGAGGATGGGGGAGCCGGAATAGCCGAAATTGGCGAGGCAATGCACCGTCAGCAGCATCCCGTCCTTGGTCATGCCGGCGCTGCAATTGCGCTGGCCGGTCGGCGAATAGCGCCGCTCCTGGCCATAGCCGATCTCGGAGATGGTTCCGGCCGATGTCGCAGCCTGCAATTCCTCGCGCGTCAGCGCCTTGACCGCGACCGGCTTCGACGGCAGCGCGTCCTTCAGCACGATCAACGCCCAATCGGCGGGCGAGCGGTCGAGCGACCACCTGTCGTGCTGGATCGGGACAAAGTCCGGCGCCACGATCAGCTTGTCGGCGACCGACGATGCCGCCGGCGTGCCCCGGTTCATGCCGGCCAGGAAGCGGACGTTGCCGGGGCTGACCTGCGCCACGCCGTTGAACACGCAATGCGCCGCGGTGAGCACGACGCGCGGCGCGACCAGCGTGCCGGTGCACCAGCCGCCGCTCGAGTATTGCGCGACGGTGACGACGCCGATCGACGACGCCGGCCAGGAGGTGGGATCGACGACCTCGCCGATGTGGCGATCGAGCCCGAGCAGTTGCTCCGGACGCGGAGTGGCAATGCCCGCATCCGCCGATTCCGGTTTCGGCTGCCAGGACGCAATGGCGCTCTGGGCCTGGACGCGCTGCGGCTCGGTCAACTTGACCCGCTGCACGTCGCGGCCGGCCGATCGCACGCCGTTGCGGCCGGCCATCACCAGCCAGGCATAACCCTGCACGACGTCCTGCTTCGCGCCACGGCCGTCGAGCAGCATCAGGCCGAGCATGTATTGCGACTGCGCAAAGCCCTGCGCCGCCGCGCGGCTGAACCAGCGACTGGCTTCGCCGTAGTTCGAGGCAACACCCTCGCCATTGACGTAGGCGATGCCGAGATAATGTTGCGCGACGGCGAGCCCCTGATCGGCGGCCTTGCGGTACCAGGCCAGCGCCTCGCTCGGATTACGCGGCACGCCCCAGCCGAACGCCTGCATGAAGCCGACGTCGAACTGCGCCCGCGCATCGCCCTTGGCGGCCAGCGGCAGCAGCCGTCGCATCGCCGCCGCATGCTGCCCGTTGCCTGCCGCCGCGACCGCGTCTTCGAGCTCGGCGGCCGGGGCGCCCGCCGCGCCGCCGAGCAGCACGGCAAGAGATATGATGATGGTCTTGATCAAGGGCGTCCGCTGGGACCGAAACATCGTGACGGGCCACGAAGCAGACACGATCAAGACGGCGGCGGCGTGGCGGAAAGCGGACCGCGATCTCCTCAATCGGGCCGCCTCGCGCCTCACACCTGCTTCGTGCTCACGCCGGATCGCCCCTTACACCTGCTCGCTCTTGGCGAAGCGGTCATCGAGCGCATAACCGGCGCCGCGCACCGTGCGGATCGGGTCCTGCTCGCGGCCGGGATTGAGCAGCTTGCGCAGGCGGCCGATATGGACGTCGACGGTGCGCTCGTCGATGTAGATGTCGCGGCCCCAGACGCTATCGAGCAGCTGTTCGCGGCTGAACACGCGGCCGGGGTGCTCGAGGAAGAATTCGAGCAGGCGGTATTCGGTCGGGCCGAGATCGATCGGCCGCCCCGAGCGCGCCACGCGGCGCTTCTCGCGGTCGAGCTCGATGTCGCCATAGGACAGCACGGTCGCCAGCCGCTCCGGGCTCGCCCGCCGCAGTAGGCCTTTCACGCGCGCCAGGAGCTCCGGCACCGAGAACGGCTTGACGATGTAGTCGTCGGCGCCAGTGGCGAGTCCGCGCACGCGCTCGCTCTCCTCGCCGCGCGCCGTCAGCATGATGATCGGCAGTTGCCGGGTCTCGGAGCGCGCGCGCAGGCGGCGGCACAGCTCGATGCCGGAGAGGCCCGGCAGCATCCAGTCGAGCACGACGAGATCCGGAACGCGCTCCTTGAGCCGCGTGTCGGCCTCGTCGCCGCGCGCCACGGTCTCGACCTCGTAGCCTTCGGCCTCGAGGTTGTAGCGCAGCAGCGTCGTCAGCGCCTCCTCGTCCTCCACCACCAGAATTCGGGCGCCCATGTCTGAACCGTCTCTCTTAGTTACCGGGAATCGTCGATGCGAAGCTCGTCATGTCGCCCTTCGGGCGCTTGTCCATGATCTGCTGGCCTTCGATCATATAGAACACCGTCTCGGCGATGTTGGTCGCGTGATCGCCGATCCGCTCGATGTTCTTGGCGCAGAACATCAGGTGGATGCAGAACGAGATGTTGCGCGGATCCTCCATCATGTAGGTCAGGAGCTCGCGGAACAGCGACGTGCAGATCGCGTCGACCTCCTCGTCGCCCTTCCACACCGTCATCGCCGCCGGCAGGTCATGCGCGGCATAGGCGTCCAGCACCGTCTTGACCTGCGACTGCACGAGATCGGTCATGTGCTCGAGGCCGCGGATCAGCTTCAGCGGATGGAAGTCGCTTTCCAGCGCGGCGACGCGCTTGCCGATGTTCTTGGCGAGGTCGCCGATGCGCTCCAGATCGGTCGCCACGCGCATCGCGCCGACGATCTCGCGCAGGTCGACCGCCATCGGCTGGCGACGGGCGATCGTGAGCACGGCGCGCTCCTCGATGATGCGCTGCAGCTTGTCGACCTCGGCGTCGGTGGCGACCACCTTCTGGCCGAGCGCGATGTCGCGCCGCACCAGCGCATCGACGGAATCGACGATCAGCCGCTCCGCGAGGCCGCCCATCTCCGATACCAGACGGGTGAGGTCCTGCAGATCGCTGTCGAACGCCTTGGCGGTATGTTCACTGGCCATGATGATCTCCTGAAGACAATGTCGTCGGCGTCAGCCGAACCGGCCGGTGATGTAATCCTGGGTCCGCCGATCACTCGGCGAGGTGAAGATCTTGCTGGTGTCGTCGAACTCGATCAGCTCGCCGAGATACATGAAGGCGGTCTTGTCGGAGACGCGCGCCGCCTGCTGCATGTTATGCGTCACGATGGCGATCGTATAGTTTTCGGCGAGCTCCTGGATCAGCTCCTCGACCTTGGCGGTCGAGATCGGATCGAGCGCCGAGCACGGCTCGTCGAACAAGATCACCTCCGGCCGGACCGCCACGGTGCGCGCGATGCACAGTCGCTGCTGCTGGCCGCCGGACAGCGACAGGCCCGAGGCGTTGAGCTTGTCCTTGACCTCGTTCCACAGCGCGCCGCCGCGCAGCGCCTTCTCGACCCGGTCGTCCATCTCCGACTTGGAGATCTTCTCATAGAGGCGGATGCCGAAGGCGATGTTCTCGTAGATCGTCATCGGGAACGGCGTCGGCTTCTGGAACACCATGCCGACCCGGGCGCGCAGCAGATTCAGATCGAGCTTGGGATCGAGGATGTTGGTGTTGTCGAGCATCAGCTGCCCGGTCGCGCGCTGGCCCGGATAGAGATCGTACATCCGGTTGAAGATGCGCAGCAGCGTGGACTTGCCGCAGCCGGACGGGCCGATGAACGCGGTGACGCGGTTGGTGCCCAGCGACAGGTTGATGTTCTTCAGCGCGTGATGGTCGCCGTAGTAGAAGTTGAGGTTGCGCGCAGTCACCTTGGCCGGCGCATCCGGAAGCGCCTTGCCGTGAAGAGCGTGATTGGGCTGACTGACGGAGACGGACAGTTCGGTCATTTGGTGTTCCTCTCGGCGCCGAGAATGCGTGCACCGATGTTCAGGGCGAGCACGGCCAGAGTGATGAGAAGGGCTCCGCTCCAGGCCAGTTGCTTCCAATAGGCATAAGGGCTCTGGACGAAATTGTTGATGGTGACGGGCAGGTTCGCCATCGTCTTGGAGAGGTTGAGGCTCCAGAACTGGTTCGACAGTGCGGTGAACAGCAGAGGCGCGGTCTCGCCGGCGACGCGGGCGGTGGCGAGCAGCACGCCGGTGATGAGGCCCGAGCGCGCCGCCCGATAGGCGATGCGGCGGATCACCAGCGAGCGCGGCAGGCCGAGCGCAGACGCCGCCTCGCGCAGCGGGTTGGGCACGAGCAGCAGCATGTCCTCGGTGGTGCGCAGCACCACCGGGATCACGATGACCGCCAATGCAAGGGAACCCGCGAGTGCCGAGAAGCCGCCCATCGGCACCACGACCGCACCATAGATGAACAGGCCGATGATGATCGAGGGCGCCGACAGCAGGATGTCGTTGATGAAGCGGATCACCGAGGTCAGGCGGTCATTGCGGCCGTATTCGGCGAGATAGGTGCCGGCGAACAGGCCGAGCGGCGCGCCGATGCCGACGCCGATGATCGTCATGATCAAGGAGCCGACGATGGCGTTGCGCAGGCCGCCTTCGCTGGAGCCAGGCGGCGGCGTGTCGGCGGCAAAAACCTGCAGGCTGAGGCCGGCGAGTCCGTTATAGAACAGCGTGAACAGGATCAGCGCCAGCCAGGTGACGCCGAACATCGCGGCGGCGACGCAGAGGCCGCGGATCACGATGTCCCTGCGGCGCCGGCGCGCATAGATCGGATTGACCTGCGCATCGAGTGTAAGCGTGTCAGCGCTTGACATGGCTTATTTTCCCGCCTTGGCTTCGAGTCGCATGAGCATCAGCCGCGCGCTCGCCAGCACGAAGAAGGTGAGCACGAACAGCAGCAGGCCGAGCAGGATCAGGCTCGACTGGTGCAGCCCGTCGCTCTCCTGGAATTCGGAGGCGATGGCGGCCGAGATCGTGGTGCCCGGCGCGAAGATCGAGGATGAGATCCGGAACGAGTTGCCGATGATGAAGGTCACCGCCATCGTTTCGCCGAGCGCACGGCCCAGCGCCAGCATGACGCCGCCGATGACGCCGACGCGGGTGTAGGGAATGACGACGCTGCGCACGACCTCCCAGGTGGTGCAGCCGACCCCGTAGGCGGCTTCCTTCAGCACTGGCGGGACGGTCTTGAACACGTCGACCGAGATCGAGGTGATGAACGGCAGCACCATGATCGCCAGGATCAGCGAGGCGTTGAACAGGCTGAGATAGGACGGCGGACCGGCGAAGATGTCCTGCAGCACGGGGATGCCGGCGCAGAGATTGATCATGAACGGCTGAAACGTATAGGCCAGGAACGGCCCCAGCACGAAGAAGCCCCACATGCCGTAGATGATCGAAGGAATGCCGGCGAGCAGCTCGATGGCAAGTCCGATCGGACGGCGCAGCCATTGCGGGCACAGCTCGGTGAGGAAGATCGCAATGCCCAGACCGACCGGAATGGCGATCAGCATCGCGATGAAGGACGTGACCAAGGTGCCGTAGATCGGGCCGAGCGCGCCGAGCACCGGCGGATCGGCCGACGGCGCCCAGCGCCGCGTCCACAGGAATTCGAAGCCATATTCTCTCATGGCCGGCCATGCGCCGACGATGAGCGACAGGATGATGCCGCCCAGGATCAACAGGACGGAGATCGCGGACAGCCGCGTGATCCAATAGAAGGTCACGTCGCCGAGCTTGAAGGCGTTGAGCGCGCGTGCCCGGTCATAGGGTCCGGCAGCGGCCGCGATATCGCTGACTTCGGTCTGAACCGCCATCTCTGCCAATTCTGCCCCCTGTTCCTTGGACACGCCTCAACCCCGGTAGTGCCCCTCCCCCGGAGGCCGGGAGAGGGGATTTTCGATACGTCCAGCTCAGCTCTTGATGTCGGCCGACCAGGTCTTCTCGATCAGCTTCACGACGCTGTCGGGCATCGGGATGTAGTCGAGCTCCTCAGCCATCTTGCCGCCCTTCTCGAACGACCACTTGAAGAACTTGATGGCTTCGCCGGACGCCGCCTTGTCGGCCGGCTCCTTGTGCATCAGGATGAAGGTCGCCGCCGTCATCGGCCAGGACTTGTCGCCGGGCTGGTTGGCGAGGATCACGTAGTAGCCGGGGGCCTTGGCCCAGTCGGCATTCGCGGCCGCGGCCTGGAAGGCCTCGACGGTCGGCTGCACGGTCTTGCCGGCTTTGTTCATCATGCCGGTGTAGGTGAGCTTGTTCTGCTTGGCATAGGCGTACTCGACATAGCCGATCGAGTTCTTGGTCTGGCCGATGTTGCCGGACACGCCCTCGTTGCCCTTGGCGCCGACGCCGACCGGCCACTCGACGGCGGTGTTGAAGCCGATCTTGCTCTTCCAGTCGGCGCTCACCTCGGAGAGGTAGTAGGTGAAGTTGAAGGTCGTGCCCGAGCCGTCGGAGCGGCGGACCACGGCGATCGCATCGGACGGCAGCTTGACGCTGGGGTTGAGCTTCTTGATCGCGGCGTCATCCCACTTGGTGATCTTGCCGAGATAGATGTTGGCAAGCGTCTCGCCGTCCAGCACCATCTCGCCCGGCTTCACGCCCTCGAGGTTGACGACCGGCACGATGCCGCCCATCACCATCGGCCACTGCACCAGGCCGTCCTTCTCGAGCTGCTCGGCCTTGAGCGGCGCGTCGGTGGCGCCGAAGGTCACGGTCTTGGCCTGGATCTGCTTGATGCCGCCGCCGGAACCGATCGACTGGTAGTTCAGACCGTTGCCGGTCTCCTTCTTGTAGGCGTCCGCCCACTTGGAATAGATCGGGAACGGGAACGTCGCGCCCGCACCGGTAATGTCGGCAGCGAAGGCCGACGTCGATGCGGCGACCAAGCCGGCAGCGACGATAGCTTTGACGAAATTCATAGCTGGTCTCCATGCTTGGGAAGCGAAGCGCCATCTGCGCCCGATTGCGCTTCCCCGGCCGCTTTACGGGGCCTCAGTGTGGCTTTTATAAAGGTTCGATGACAGTCGGATGACAGTCACAAGCCGTTGATAAGTATTGATCTTTCGATCAAACTCCGAATTTCTACGGACCAGCCGACATATTGCAGCGGGCTGCGGCACCTCGCGTCCGTGCGAGCGTCGCCCCCCCCCCGGGGACAGACCATCACCGCCGTCATCGCCCGCGCAGGCGGGCGAACCAGTATGCCATCGGCGGCCATGATCCGCCGAGACGCCGCGGCGTACTGGATGCCCGCCTGCGCCCTGGGGTTATGGGTCCCGGATCGGCGCGCTGTGCGCGCTTGTCCGGGACGACACCGGGGATTGGGTTGGCGACATGAGCAGCCATGGAGATGAGCGCGTGCGTTCCCGCGGCCTACGAGGCCCGAGGTGATGGGTTCGTCGTGTCCCTCCTGATCATGAGAGGGCGCGAGGAAGGCCGGACCTCGGCTGAGGCCCGTGGCCCGCCTGCTCAAAAGAATGCAGGCGGCAGGTACCACAGGTACAGCCGGACAGACCCGGCCTTCCCCGCGCGACGGTGTTAACGGTGTCCTTCGTGCTCTCCCTGGGGATCGGCGTTCTTGCCCCCATCGCCCGCGCGTGCCGTCAAGCAACGCTCACGGACTTGACCTCAGCGTCGAGAGGCCAGGACCACACGACTTCGCCGTCCGTGCCGCCTGCGCTCGTCTGGCACAGCCGTCACGTCCATCGCAGCCCACCTCCACGTTCGTGACGACGCGTACGTCCCTCTGCTCGAGGCGGGTTGCATGCAAGAGACCATGATTTCCGAAAAATAGCAAGGTAATTATTTTTCTCAGAACATGATCCGCCCTCCCCCCGCACGCGGGCATCGGCTCAATCCGGCTTGGGCGGCTCGATCCAGATCCCCGGGTCGGAATGGGTCCGGATGTGATCGACGAGGAAATCGGCGAACACCCTGATCTTGGCCGGCAGCCTGACGCGGTTCTGGTAGGCGATGTTCATCGTCAAGAGCGGCAGCTCCCAGTCGAGCAGGACCGGCACCAGCCGGCCGGCCAGAATGTCGCTCTGCACGATGTAGAGCGGCTGGATCAGGATGCCGAGCCCGGCAAGCGCGGCGCCCTTGATCACCTGGCCGTCATTGCTGTCGAGCGTCGGCGCGATCCGAATGCTCTGGGCTGTCGTGCCGTTGCGCAGGGACAGGGAATACGGATCATTGGCAAGATTGTAGATCAGCATGTCGTGGCGCACCAGATCGCCGGGAACGACGGGACAGCCACGGCTCGCGAGATAGGACGGCGCGGCCGCCAGCACGCGCCGCATCTGCCCGATGCGGCGAACGACGATGCCCGAGTCCGGCTCATGCTCGCGGGTGCGGATCGCCACGTCGATGCCCGCCTCGATGAAATCCGGGTAGCGGTTGGCGGCGATGATCTGCAGGCTCAGCTTTGGATACATCGCGCGAAACGCCGGCAGCATCGGCGAGAGATAGATCGTCGCGAACGACAGCGAGCTGGTGACGCGCAGCATGCCCTGCGGCGACAGCGCGCGGTCGCTGACGGCGTCCTCGGCCTCGGCCAGCTCGTTGAGCAGCGGGCCGCAGCGCTGCAGCAGCTCCTGCCCGGCTTCGGTCAGCCAGAGCCGGCGCGTGTTGCGCTCGATCAGGCGCACCGCGAGCCGTTCCTCCAGCGCGCTGAGATGCCGGCTCGCCGCGGCGTTGGACATCCGTAAGGACTCGGCGGCCTTGGACAGGCTGCCCAGCTCGGCCGTCTTGGAAAACACCTCGAGTTGGAGCAAACGGTCCATTGTTACGCTAAACGGAAAACAGAGTTACAATTTTTGTCCTTTATTTCCATTTCCTGCAAGGCAAAATCGTCAGACAAGAACAAGCACAGGTGAGGGACGCACGAATGACGGGGCCGATCAGGCACATCGTGATGTGGCGGCTGCGCGCCGAGACGGCTGCCGAGCGCGCCGCGGCCCGGCTCAAGGTCAAGACCCTGTTCGAGAGTTTGAAAGGCCGGATCGACGGCCTGACCCACATCGAGGTCGGTCTCGATGTCAGCGACGTCGACTATGCCTGCGACGTCGTCCTGTTCTCCGAATTCGCCAGCAGCGCCGCATTGAAGGCCTATGCGTCGCATCCGGAGCACCTGCGCGTCCGCGAGGAGCTCGGCGACCTCAGGATCGGCCGCTTCCAGGTCGACTATCCCGTGGCGACCGGCACGTGACCGGCCCCCTCACGTCGACGAACCTGCGAGGCAGTATCGCGTCGCCACAGGCGCAGCAAATGAAGCAATCGGCGGACCTCACCCATGTCACTTCCTGACAAGCGCCTCGCCTTCATCGGCATCGGCAAGATCGGCCTGCCGATCGCGGCGCGGCTCGCCAAGGCCGGCCATGACGTCACGGCGTTCGATCCCAACGCCGCCCGGCTCGACGAGGCACGTGCGCTCGGCATGGCCGCCGCGTCGTCCGCTGCCGAGGCGGTGCGCGACCATGCCGTCGTCATCTCGTCACTGCCCCACGATACCGCACTGCGCGCGGCGATGCTGGACAGCGGCGGACTGATCGCGGCCATGGCGCCGGGCGCGATCCTGATCGAGACCAGCACCGTGGGTGTCGACGCGTCGAGCGCGGTCGCGACCGCCGCGAGCGCTCGCGACGTCGCCTATCTGCGCACGCCGATCTCCGGCAATGCCAGCATCGCCCACACCGGCGAGCTGACGTGCTTCGTGTCCGGTCCAAGAGAGGCGTTCACCCTGATCACGCCGGTGCTGGCCGGCTTCACGCGCGCGCAGACCTATCTGGGCGCGGCGGAAGAGGCGCGCTACGCCAAGCTCGCCGTCAACCTGATGATCGCGACAACGGCGGCGATGATGGCCGAAAGCCTCGCCCTCGCACGCAAGGGCGGCATCGCCTGGCCCGACATTCTGAAGGTGCTGCATGACAGCGCAGTCGCCTCGCCGATGGTGAAGTACAAGACCGCGCCGCTGCTGGCGCGCGACTTTGCCGCGACGTTCTCCTGCGCGCAGATGGCCAAGGATCTCGATCTGATTCTCGGCGCCGGCCATGCCGTCGGCGTGCCGCTACAGCTCGCGGCGCAGGTCCGTGAGACCTATGGCGCGCTGATCGCGTCAGGCGATGCCGACACCGACTTCCTCGCTACCGTCCGGCATGTCGAGCGGCTGTCCGGGCTCGGCGAGCCTCTCTGAAAGGAGCCGCGTCTTGCGCAACTTCAACGAGACCACGATCACAGATGCCGTGCTCGAACGCCTGGCGGGCGCGCGTGATGCGCGGATCAAACAGGTCAGCGAGGCGCTGGTGCGGCATCTCCATGCCTTCGTGCGCGAGGTCCGTCCGACCCAGCAGGAATGGGAATACGGCATCGACTTCCTGACCCGCACCGGCCAGATGTGTGACGACAAGCGCCAGGAGTTCATCCTGCTGTCGGATACGCTCGGCGTTTCGATGCTGGTCGACGCCATCAATCATCCGGTGCCGGAAGGCGCCACCGAGACCACGGTGCTCGGCCCCTTCTTCGTCCAGGCGGCGCCGGAACGCGCCAACGGCGACGATATCGCGGGCCCGATGAAAGGCGATCCGCTGCTGGTGACCGGCTCGGTGTCGAGCGCGGACGGCGCGCCGCTGGCAGGCGCCGTGGTCGACGTCTGGCACTCCGACGACGACGGCTATTACGACGTGCAGCGGCTCGAGCAGATCGGCGATCTCGCCATGCGCGCGCGCTTCCACACCGACGCCGACGGCCGCTTCCATTTCTGGTCGATCAAGCCCGCCGCCTATCCGATCCCCAACGACGGGCCGGTCGGCGACATGCTCACGGCGCAGGGGCGGCATCCGTGGCGGCCGGCGCATGTGCATTTCATGATCTCGGCGCCGGGCTTCGAGCGGCTGGTGACGCATGTGTTCGTCGCCGGTGACCAGTATCTCGATTCCGACGTCGTGTTCGGCGTCAAGGACAGCCTGATCCGCGACTTCACGCGCTGCCCGCCGGGCCGTGCGCCAGATGGCCGCATGGTGACGGACGGATATTTTCATCTCAATTATGATTTCGGCCTGAAACGGCTTGCGGAGCGCGCCAATCAGGTTTGAGCTGAGCGGACGACAAGGACCGTCAAGAGTCCTGTCATCGTCGAGGAAGCGGACGGGAGGAATGATGGAGTTGCGGGTCGGCACCGGCGCATTGGCCGAGCGGCTTTCGAACCTGATCGGGCCGCGTGCGAGTCTCGCGCGCGGCGTGCTGGATCAGCACGGCCGGAGCGAGTCGTACTATCCGGCGATGCCGCCCGACATCGTCGTGTTTCCCGAGACGACGCAGGAGGTCGCCGACATCGTCAGGCTGTGCGCCGAGGCTGCCACGCCGATCGTGCCGTTCGGCGCCGGCACGTCGCTCGAAGGCAACGCTGCGGCTGTCGCGGGTGGGGTCTGTTTCGACTTCGCCCGCATGAACAAGGTGCTGGCCGTGCATGACGCCGACATGGACGTCGTGGTGCAGCCCGGCATCACCCGCAAGCAGCTCAATGCCGAGCTGCGCGGCAGCGGCCTGTTCTTTCCGATCGATCCCGGGGCCGATGCCTCGATCGGCGGCATGAGTTCGACCCGCGCCTCCGGGACCATGGCGGTGCGCTACGGCACCATGAAGGACAACGTCCTCGCGCTCGAGGTCGTGCTGGCCGACGGCCGGGTGATCCGCACCGCCAAGCGTGCGCGCAAATCCGCCGCCGGCTACGACCTGACACGGCTGTTCGTCGGATCGGAGGGGACGCTCGGCGTGATCACCGAGATCACGCTGAAGCTGCATCCCCTGCCCCATGCGATCTCGGCCGCAACCTGCAGCTTCCCGACTTTGCACGACGCGGTCGACACCGCGATCGCGCTGATCCAGTCGGCCGTCCCCGCCGCCCGCATCGAGCTCGTCGATGACGTCATGATGCGCGGCATCAATGCCTATTCGAAGCTCGGCTATCGGGAAGCCCCGACGCTGTTCCTGGAATTTCACGGCTCTGATGCCGCCGTCGCCGAGCAGGCGCAGACGGCGGAGGCGATCGCGACCGAGCACGGCGGCCGCGGCTTCGCCTGGGCGAAGGCGGCCGAGGACCGCAGCCGGCTGTGGCACGCGCGCGACAATACGCTGTACGCCGGCCTCGGCCTGCGGCCGGGCGCCCGCGCCGTCATTACCGACGTCTGCGTGCCGATCTCCCGGCTGGCCGAATGCCTGACCGAAACGCGCCGGGACGCCGACGCCAACGGCTTCCTCGCACCGATCGTCGGCCATGTCGGCGACGGCAATTTCCACATGCTGATCATGATCGATCCGACTGATGAGCACGAGCTGGCCGGCGCCAAGGCGCTGCAGGCGCGCATGGTGGCGCGTGCGATCGCGATGGACGGCACCTGCACCGGCGAGCACGGCATCGGCCTCGGCAAGGTCGACTATCTCCGGGACGAGCTCGGCGAAGCCGTCGCGGTGATGCGCGCCATCAAGGCCGCGCTCGATCCGGATGGCCTGATGAATCCGGGCAAGATCTTCGCCGCCGGAGCGCAGGCATGAGCGCCGCAGCCGCCATCGCATCTCCATCGCCGGCGCCATTGCTGGAGCTGCGCGGCATCAGCAAGGAGTTTCCGGGCGTCAAGGCGCTGGATGATGTCTCGTTCGCGATCCACCCGGGCGAAGTCCACATGCTGCTCGGCGAGAACGGCGCCGGCAAATCCAGCCTGATGAAGATCCTGTGCGGCGCCTATAGCGCCGATGCGGGTGAGGTCTATTACAAGGGTAAGAAGGTTGCGATCGCCTCGACGGCCGATGCGCAAGACCTCGGCATCGCCGTGATCTTCCAGGAATTCTCGCTGGTGCCGTTCCTCGACATCGCGCAGAACATCTATCTCGGCCGCGAGCCGAAAGGCCGCCTGCCCGGCACCATCGACCGCCGCAGGATCCTGGCCGATGCGAAGCGCGTGCTCGACAGCATCGGCTTCGACATCGATCCTTCTGTCATCGTCGACACGCTCGGCGTCGCGCAGCAGCAGATGGTCGAGATTGCGAAAGCGATCAGCCAGAATGCGCGGATCCTGGTGATGGACGAGCCGACGGCGGCGCTGTCCGACCGCGAGGCGGAGCTGCTGTTCGCGCTGATCCGACGGCTGAAGGCGGACGGCGTCGCGATCGTCTACATCTCGCACCGCATGGCCGAGGTGTTCGCGCTCGGCGACCGCATTACCGTGCTGCGCGACGGCCGCCGCATCGGCGATGTCAGCCCCGCCGACGTCACGCCCGACCAACTCGTGCGCATGATGGTCGGGCGCAATATCGACATGAGCTATCCGCGCCATTTCGCGGAAACGCCGGGCGAGCTCGTGCTCGAGGTCAGGGGACTGAGCGCGCCGACCGGCATTGCCGACATCAACATCGAGGTGCGGCGGGGCGAGATCGTCGGCCTGTGCGGCCTCGTCGGCTCCGGCCGCACCGAGGTGGCGCGCGCGATCTTCGGCGCCGATCCGGTCAGCGAAGGCGAGATCATCTTCGACGGCAAGCCGATCGCGGGCGAGCCCGACATCGCGGCCCGCCGCGGCATCGCGCTGATCCCCGAGAGCCGCAAGAGCGAGGGCCTGGCGCTGCTGCGCTCGGTCGGCGACAACCTCGTGGTGTCGGCGCTGAAGAAGCTGTTTCCCAGCGGGCTCTACGATCCGCGCGGCGCGCAGCGCACGGCGGACGGGCTGATCCGGCAATTGCGGATCGCAACACCGAATGCGCGGCAGACGGTCGGTCTGCTCTCGGGCGGCAACCAGCAGAAGGTCGTGATCGGCAAGTGGCTGGCGGCAGGCGCCAGGCTGTTCATCTTCGACGAGCCGACGCGCGGCATCGACGTCGGCGCCAAGTCCGAGATCTTCGCGCTGATCGACCGGCTGGTCGCCGGTGGCGCGGCCGCGCTGATGATCTCGTCCGAGCAGATCGAGATCTGTCACGTCTGTGACCGCGCCTATGTGATGCGCGAGGGCCGCATCGCCGGACACCTGGCGCGCAGCGAGCTGACCGAGGAGAATATCGTGCGACTGGGGATGCATGATGAGTGACGCCGCCATCGTCTCGCCGCTCCGAACGCTGCAGCGCATCCCGGGCGTGGCGATCGTGCTGGTGCTGCTGATCGCGCTGTTCGGCGCGATCGCGCCGGGCTTCCTGTCGGCCGCGAACCTGTCCAACGTGCTGGTGCAGTCGACGATCCTGACCATGCTCGCGCTGCCGATGACCCTGATCATCATGACCGAAGGGCTCGACCTGTCGATGGGCGCGGTGCTGACGCTGACCTCGCTCTGCGTCGCCATCGTCTCGCTCGCGACCAAGTCCGTGCTGCTGGGCCTCGGCGCCGCGGTGCTGGTCGGCGCGGCGTTCGGCACCGTCAATGGCTGGCTGGTCGCGATCGTCGGGATTCCGCCGTTCGTGGCGACGCTCGCCACGCTCGGCATGGCGCAGGGCCTGTCGCTGATCGTGAGCGACGGCCAGAGCGTGGTCGGCATTCCCCACGGCGTGCGCGACATCTATTCGGCGACGCTGCTCGGCATCCCCGTACCGATCGTGATGGGGCTTTTGACCTACGCTGCGTTTCACGGCCTGCTCTATCACACCAGGTTCGGCACCTACATCTTCGCGCTCGGCGGCAATCGCGAAGCGCTGCGCTATGCCGGCCTGTCGCCGACACGACTCCTGATCGCGGTCTACGCGATCGGCGGCACGATGGCGGGCATCGCCGGTCTGCTGATGACCGCGCGGATGAATTCGGGACATCCGACTGCAGGGCTCGGAATGGAGTTCGACGCCATCGCGGCGGTCGCGGTCGGCGGCACCTCGTTCGAGCGCGGCAATGGCTGGCTGCTCGGCACCGTGCTCGGCGTCGTCGCCGTGGGCGTGCTGCGCAACGGGCTCAATTTGGTGTCGCTGCCGTCCTCGGTGCAGGTCGCAAGCGTCGGCGCGCTGGTCATCATCGCGATGTTCCTCGACGGCCTGCGGAGCCGGTCATGACCGACATCGCCAAGGACACGCTGCCGCCGCCGCGCTCGCTCCTGTCGCAGAACGCCGCGCAGGTGTTCTATCGGATGCTCGCCGCGCTGCTGATCTGCGCGGCGCTGACCGTGCTGAGCGACTCCTTCCTCAGCCTGGGCAACATCCTCAACGTGCTCAGGCAGGCGAGCCTGACCTTCTTCATCGCCTCCGGCCTGACACTCGTGGTGCTGACCGCCGGCCTCGACCTGTCGGTCGGCGCCAATGTCGCATTGTCGGCCTGTCTGGCCGGCACCATGATCCATCAGACCGGCTCGCCGGTGCTCGGGATCGCCACCGGGCTGCTTGCGGGCGGCGTCGTCGGATTTCTCAACGGCTTCATGGTCACGGCGCTGCGAATCCCTTCCTTCATCGCGACCTACGGCATGCTCTGGGTGCTGAACGGCGTCACCTACTGGTACATGGCCGGCGAGACCATCCATGGCTTCCCGGCCGGCTTCCGCCAGATCGGCAGCGGCTATTTCCTCGGACTGCCGATCCCGGTCTATCTGCTGCTGGTGTTCCTCGCGATCGGATCGTTCTTCGCGCAACGCACCACATGGGGCCAGGAGATCTACGCCATCGGCGCCAATCCGGTCGCGGCGCGGCTCTCCGGCATCCCGGTGGCCCGCCGGCTGCTGCTGGTCTACACCGTCTCCGGCACCATGGCCGGGCTCGCCTCCATCATCTTCCTGTCGCGGCTCAACTCCGCCGAAGCCGACATCGGCGAAAGCCTGACACTGCCGGCCATCGCCGCGGTGCTGATCGGCGGCACATCGCTGTTCGGCGGCGTCGGCACCGTGTTCGGCACCTTCGTCGGCGCCTTGATCCTGACGCTGGTGCTGAACGGCATGAACCTGCTCGCGATCAGCGCCAACTGGCAGCCGCTCGTCACCGGCATCATCGTCATCATCGCAGTCTGGCTCGACATGAAGACGCGGCGCCCGACGCAATGAACCTGTAAGACAACCAAGAAAAACGAGGGAAGGAAACGACATGCAACATCGGATCACGCGCTGCTTCGCGCTCTCACTCCTGATCACGGCCATCACCACCCAGGCCCGGGCCGACGGCGAGACGATCGCCGTCTTCACTAAGAACCAGACCAATCCGTTCTTCCAGACGGTGCGCGTCGGCGCCGACAATATGGCGAAGGTGCTCAACGCCAAGATCCTGCACTACATCCCGACCAAGCCGGACTCTATCCCCGAGCAGCTCAGCCAGATCGAGGACGTCGTAGTCAAGAAGCCGAGCGCCATCGTCTTCACGCCGGTCGACTACAAGGCGATGGTGCCCGGCGTCGAGAAGATCAACGACGCCAAGATCCCCGTCGTCAACATCACCGACCGCTCGGCGGGCGGCAAGTTCGTCTCCTTCGTCGGCGCCGACGACTACAGCCTGGGCCTCGAGACCGGCCGGTTCCTGCTCAAGACGCTCGGCGGCAAGGGCAACATCGTCATCATCGAAGGGGTCAAGGGCTCGCTGACCAATGTCGACCGCGTGCGCGGCTTCAACGACGCGCTCAAGGAGAACCCCGGCGCCAAGCTGCTGGCGTCGCAGCCCGGCAACTATCAACGCCTCCAGGCGTTGCAGGTGATGGAGAACCTGATGCAGTCCAATGCGCAGATCGACGGCGTGCTCGCCGCCAACGACGCCATGGCGGTCGGCGCGATCGAGGCGCTGGACGGCGCCAACCGTAAGGCGCAGGTGATCGGCATCAACGGCACCAAGGAGGCGATCGACGCGATCAAGTCCGGCAAGCTGCTCGCCAGCGGCGACTATAACGGCTTCGCCCAAGGCTGCCTCGGCACCATGATGGCCGTCCGCTCGCTGCGCGGGCAGCCGGTGATCAACGAGATCGTGCTGAAACCGACGGTGATCACCAAGGACAACTATCAGCCGTTCGACGTAGCGCTGGAACAGCGGACCTGCCCGAGCTACGAGGATGCGAGCAAGCTCGGCGCGAAATAGGATCAGCCATCAGTCCGGAAGCAGGACGGCACGCAGCCGTCCTGCTTCAACTTGCGGAGAGAATTCATGCTGTTTGCGATTCACGCGCTCGACAAGCCGGACGCGCTCCCGGTCCGGCTTGCCAACTACGACGCGCACAAGGCCTATCTCGGTGACACCGCCCGCCTGCCCGTCACCATCGTGATGTCCGGCCCGCTCGTCTCCGACGACGGGTCGACGATGATCGGAAGCCTGTTTCTGGTCGAGGCTTCCGGCCGCGCCGAGGTCGAAGCCTTCAACCGCGCCGACCCGTTCGCCGCGGCCGGCATCTGGGACAAGGTGACGATCACCGGCTTCTTGCGGCGCCAGGGTTAGTCCGACTGCGTCACGCGGATCTCAGCAGTTGCAGTTTCCGCTGTCACCCGGAATCTGGAAATTGTCAGGTGTGGACGCAAAACAATCTCAAGATTCCGGGTTCAAGGCCCGCGGCCTTGCCCCGGAATGACGGTGGTTGTGACGCAGAAGTACCAGTCACCCCTTCAGCGCGACGCCGGCCAGCGCCTCGCTCAGCTTCGCCAGCGCGGTGTGATCCTGCCCGGGTCCGAGCATCCCCTGCGCGCTGGCGCTGAGCTCGCGGCACAGGTTGGAGAGCGGCGCGGCGACGCCGGCGGCGCGCGCGACCTCGAGCGCGATCGACAGGTCCTTCACCATCAGATCGAGTCCGAAGCCGCTGTTGAATTGGCGCGACAGCACGAACTGCTTGAACTTCTTCTGCGTCGAGTTGTTCATGCCGGTCGAGGCGTTGAGCACGTCGGTCATCAGGCCGGGATCGATGCCGAACTGCTGGCCTATCAACAGCGCCTCGATGCCGATCAGGAAGCCACCGGCGGAGACGAGGTTGTTGAGCGCCTTCATCGCCTGGCCCGAGCCAAGGCCGCCGATGCGGTGGATCGTCGTTCCCATGGCGCGCAGCAGCGGCTCGACACGGTCGAGCGCGGCCGGCTCGCCGCCGGCCATGATCGCGAGCTCGCCGGTCACTGCGCGCGGCACGCCGCCGCTGACGGGCGCATCGAGCATGGTCACGCCGAGCAGGGCGAGATCGGCCGCGATCGCCTGCGTCGCCGCCGGCGCGCCGGAGCTCATGTCGATCACAATGTGACCCTGCCTCAGACCGGCGCGCAGAGTCCCGACAGCGTCCGCGACATGCCTGCTGGTCGGCAGCATCGTGATGATGACATCCGCCTGCCCCGCAGCGGCCGCGAGGTCGTCGGCCTCGTCGCCGCCAACCTTGGCGACGAATTCAGCAGCCCGCCCGGGCACGGCGTCATTGACGGCGACCGCAAAGCCGGCGCCGAGCAGGCGCGCGGCCATCGGCCAGCCCATGTTGCCGATGCCGACGAACAGGACCTTTTGCGGCGCGCTCATGCGCCGTCCTTCTTGGCGATGGCACCCTCCGCGACCAGCACCTCATGCGCGG
The DNA here is from genome assembly GCF_032484535.1 of Bradyrhizobium sp. SZCCHNS3016. Lineage (NCBI taxonomy): Bacteria > Pseudomonadati > Pseudomonadota > Alphaproteobacteria > Hyphomicrobiales > Nitrobacteraceae > Bradyrhizobium > Bradyrhizobium sp. SZCCHNS3016. The sequence goes on along the minus strand of NZ_JAUETE010000001.1, from coordinate 312,632 downwards.
CCTTGAAGGCTTCGAGCCCTGCCGGAATGCCGCAATAGACGGTCGCGTGCAGCAGGATCTCCTTGATCTCGTCGACCGTGACGCCGTTGGTGAGCGCGCCCTTGACATGCAGCTTCAGCTCGCTCGGCTTGCTCAGCGCGGTCAGCATCGCGAGATTGATGATGCTGCGGGTGCGGCGATCCAGTCCTGGCCGGGTCCAGGCATAGCCCCAGCACATTTCGGTGGTGATGTGCTGGAAGGCCATCATGAAGTCATCGGCCTTGGCGAGGCTGCCATCGACATAGGCCGCGCCGAGCACCTCGCGGCGCACCTTCAGGCCCTTCTCGAACAATTCTTTTTCGTCGCTCATCCGCTCGTCTCCTTCTGCAAACCCTGATGTCAGCTCTTTGTCTGAGCATGATCTCCGCGCAAACGCCTTCGGCGTTTGTCGCGAGGGAAAACCGGCTTCCACTTTTCCGGATCATGCTCTAGCGCCTCGCCGCGCGGACTGACAACAACAACGCCGGGCGGCATTGTCAGTGACGTCCGCACGGCGGAATTGATCGGAGCTTCCAGTCCGCTAGCCGTGCTTGACGATCAGGGTCTTCATCGCCGCAAGCTCGTACAGCGCCTCGAAACCCTTCTCGCGGCCGTGTCCCGATTTCTTCATGCCGCCGAACGGCAGCTCGATGCCGCCGCCGGCGCCGTAGCCGTTGACGAACATCTGGCCGACCCGGACCTTGCGCGCGACGCGCATCGCTCGCGAGCCGTCGCCCGACCAGACGCCGGCGACCAGGCCGAACTCGGTGGCGTTGGCGAGCCTGACGGCGTCGGCCTCATCGTCGAACGGCATCGCCGCCAGCACCGGACCGAACACCTCCTCGCGCGCCAGCTCGGAGTCGCGCGCGACGTGCTGATACAGCGCCGGCGCCACATAGAAGCCCTCGCTCGGCACGCCCTCGGCGATCCTGCCGGACGCCACGCGCTTGGCGCCGCCACTTTCGGCGCGCGCCAGCATGTTTTCGATCCGCGTCTTCTGGACCGCGCTGATGACCGGGCCAAGATCGAGATCCATCTCCGGCGTGCCGGCCGTGATCTTCTCGAAGCGGAGCTTGAGGTCAGCCAGGAAGCGGTCCCAGATCGAACGCTCCACCAGCACGCGCGAGCCGGCCGAGCAGGTCTGGCCGGCGTTCTGCACGATCGCCGCGGCCACCGAGGTCAGCGCCGCATCGAGATCGGCGTCGGCGAACACGATCTGCGGCGACTTGCCGCCGAGCTCGAGCGTGCAGCCGATGTGGTTCCTCGCGGTCGCCGTCTGCACGAGCGTGCCGACCTCCGGGCTGCCGGTGAAGGAGATGAAATCGATGCCGTCATGCGCCGACAGCGCCGCACCCGCCTCCTCGCCGAGACCCGGCACGACGTTGATCGCACCGGCCGGGAAGCCGGCTTCCGCCGCGAGCTCGGCGAGACGCAGCGGCACCAGGCAGGCCTCCTCGGCCGGCTTGATCACGGTCGCGTTGCCCATCGCCAGCGCCGGCGCGACGGTGCGGCCGAACATCTGCCCCGGATAATTCCACGGAATGATATGGCCGGTGACGCCGAGCGGTTCGTACACCGTGGTGACGAAAAAGCCGTCCAGGAAGGGAATGGTGTCGCCATGCACCTTGTCCGCGGCGCCGCCGTAATATTCGAAATAGCGCGCGACCGCGACGACGTCCGCCTTGGCCTGCTTCATCGGCTTGCCGGTATCGGCCGCTTCGAGCTTCGCCAGTTCCTCGGCATTGTCCTCGACGAGGCGGCCGAGCTTCGACAGCAGGCGCCCGCGGTCCACCGCGGCGAGCCGGCCCCACGGGCCTTCGAGCGCGCGGCGCGCCGCCGCCACGGCAAGATCGATGTCGGCCGCATCCCCTGCCGCGATCGAAGCGATCACCTGGCCGGTCGCCGGAGCAAGCATCGCAAGGGTGCGGCCCGACTGCGCGGGCTGCCACGTGTTGTCGATGAAGACGCCCTTTGCGGCAGGCAGTTTGACATTGGCGTTCATGGCAGCTCTCCGGCTTCTTTTGCAGCTCGTCCGCGGGTCATGTCAGACCTGGGCACGGTGCATCACCACACGGCCGCGCGACGGCCGAGGCAACGGAGGCGTGTCAGCATGGCCGGATTGGCCGGCCGCTCTCCCCGTTTGCGCTGCAGCGGTCATGATGCCCGATGGATGCGTCCGACGTTTCTGTCAGACAATATCGGAGCCGTCCAGAAGGGGGCGTGGGGTGCACGAGAACGTGCGGCGCGCGGCGCTGCGGGGCTCGCGCGCGATCGGCTGCGACGTGATCGTCGCAAGGCTCGTCATCTGTCCTGCCGTCTGGTCCGCCAGGCGGTCAGGAACGCTCGTGGCCGGCGCACGATTACGCGCCGGTTCTCGCCTTGCTCGCCGCGATCTGGTGCAGCGCCCATCTCGCGTTCTTGCGCACGTCCGGATCGAGATCATCGGCGACCAGCGCGAGGTACGGCTCGCCGTCGGGCGCGGCGATCTCGCCCAGCGCAGCCGCCGCCTCCTTGCGGAGATTGGCCTGCTCGTGGGTGATGCAATGGCCGATCGGCCGCACCGCATGCAGCGCCTTCATGCGTCCGAGGCTGCGGATCGCCTTCAGGCGCACCTGCCAGAACTCATCCGCCAGGCAGGCGATCAACGGATCGGCGGCGACGGCACCATTGACGTTGAGCCCGAGCGTCTCGGCCGCCATCTCCCGCACCATCCAGTCGGGATCCTTGAGCGCCCGGGTGATGGTCTCCGCGGCGATCTTCATGTGTGAGAAGGCGAGCGCGCTGACCGCGGCGCGGCGGACATGTGCATCGGGATCGCCGATTAGCGCCGTCAGGGCGGGAATCGACTCCTCGAGCTTGAGGAAGCCGATGACGCCGATCGCCTGCACGCGGACCGCGGCATCCGGATCCTGCAGCGCCTCCAGCACCGGCTTGAGCGTGTCCTTGCGCCGCAGCTCCTTCAGCGCCCGCAACGCGCCCATCCGGACGAAGGCGTGGGCATGCTTCACCAGCGGCAGGATGGCGTCGGCCGAAGCGGGATCCTTGAACTCGGCGAGACTGTCGGCGGCTGCCGATGCGACGATCCGCTCGGGATCGACGAGTAATTGCACCAGCGCCTCCGCCGTCTCCGGCCCGTCGAACTCGCCGAGCGCCATGGCGACCTGCTGGCGCACGCCGGCGTCGGGATCGGCGACCATCTTCGCCAAATGCGCGACCGCGGCGGGATCGCCGGAATGTCCCAACGCGATGATCGCGACCCGCCGCTCCGCCGGATCGGCAGCACCGAGCCGCTCGTCGGCGTCGTCGAGATCGTCGTAGGCTTCGAACGGGCTCGTCATGATCACCTCAACAGATAGGGAATGTTGACGGTGACGGCGCCAGTCGGGCAATCCGCCTCGCAGGGCATGCAGTACCAGCATTCGTCATAGGCCATGAAGGCCTTGCCGGTCATGTCGCTGATCCTGAGCACATCGAGCGGGCAGACGTCGACGCAGACCGTGCAGCCCTTGTCGGCGATGCATTTGGCGTCGTCGACGACGACCGGGACCGACGTCTGATAGGTTGCAAGAGGCATGTCTCGTTCTCCTTCTGATCGTCAGGCGCTGGCGCGGATGCGCTGCTTGTCGTAGATGTCCTTCTCGTCGTCCGCGATCGGCACGACATAGGGCTGCACCGCCCGCTTCTCGCTGGTCATGCGGCCGTCCAGCTTGCTCAGCAGCGTGTGACAGAACCAGTTCTCGTTGTCTTTCTCCGGAAAATCGGTGCGCCAGTGATAGAGCCCCCAACGGCTCTCCTCGCGGAACAGCGAGGCATGGGCGGCCATGTCCGCGCAATCCATGATCGATTGTACCTCCAATGCGCGCAGCAGTTCATGCGCGTTGCGTGCGATCATGCGCTCCTGCATGTCCTCGCGGACCTCGGCGAGCCGGCGCATGCCGAGCTCGTACTTTCGCGTCACCTTCGGCGGTTGCAGATAGTCGTTGACCAGGCGCCGCGTCTTGTACTCGATCTGGTTCGGCGGAATGCCGTCCTCGCGCTTCGTCGGCGCCAGCACGCGCTCGCGCTCCTGCGCGATCTCCGCCGCATCGATCTCGCCGAAATCATGATTGTCGGCGAACTCCATCGCGTCGAGCCCGGCGAACGATCCGTTGGTGAATGCGCCCAGCATGTAGTTGTGCGGAACGCTGGCCATGTCGCCGGCCGCATAGAGCCCGGGGACGGTCGTGCGGGCATTGTCGTCGACGAACACGCCGGAGGCGCTGTGGCCGGAGCAGAAGCCGATCTCGGAGATGTGCATCTCGATCGATTCCTTGCGGTAATCGACGCCGCGGCCCTCCTGGAACAGCCCGCGCGTCGGCCGCTCGACCTTGTGCAGTGTCTGCTCGATCTCCTCGATGGTCTTGGCGTGCAGGTGCTTGAGCTGCAGGAACACCGGACCCTTTCCCGACAACAGCTCGTTGTAGAATTCCAGCATCATCTGGCCCGACCAATAGTCGCATTCGATGAAGCGGCGATCCTCGTTGTTGGCGGTGTAGGCGCCGAAGGGACCGGCGACATAGGCGCAGGCCGGACCGTTGTAGTCCTTGATCAGCGGGTTGATCTGGAAGCATTCGAGATTGGCGAGCGCCGCGCCCGCGTGATAGGCCATCGCATAACCGTCGCCGGAATTGGCGGCGTTCTCATAGGTGCCGAACATGTAGCCCGACGTGGGCAGGCCAAGCCGTCCCGCCGCGCCCATGCACAGGATGACGGCCTTGGCCTTGATCACCAGCATCTCGGCGGTGCGGGTGTTGACGCTGACGGCGCCGGCGATGCGGCCATCGCTCGACTTCAGCAGCCGCGTCGCCATGTAGCGGTTGGAGATCAGGATGCGCGCGCGGCGCAGTTGCCGATACAGCGCCTTCTTGACGGTCTCGCCGTTCGGCATCGGCAGCACGTAGGTGCCGATATGGTGCACCTTCTTGACGGCATAGTCGCCGTTCTCGTTCTTGAGGAAGCGGATGCCGAAGCTGTCGAGCTCCTCGATGATCGAGTAGCAGCTCTGCGCGTATTTGTAGACCGCCTTCTGATCGACGATGCCGTCATTGGCGATCGTGATCTCCTTGGTGTATTGCTCTGGCGTCGCGTAGCCGGGGATGACCGCGTTGTTCAAGCCGTCCATGCCCATCGAGATCGCGCCGGAGCGCTTGACGTTCGCCTTCTCCAGCAGAACGACGTTGGCTTTCGGGTTCTTCATCTTGGCCTTCAGGGCGGCCATCGGACCAGCGGTGCCGCCGCCGATCACCAGCACGTCGCAGGACACCTCCGAGAGGCCGTCGACGATCTCATCCATTGCCATTCTAAGCTCCTGCTTGGCCGGGGTCACACCGGTCCGGATCAGACTTGTTCAACGGGGGCACCCGGAGATAGCAATTAGTTGTCGCCGGGACGCAATTCTTCCGCCAGCGCTCAGCGCTCGACGAACGCCTTCTCGACCACGAAATGGCCGGGCGTGCTGTGGTTGCCTTCGACGAAGCCGCGGCCCTCCAGCATGGCCTGGAGCTCGGCCAACATCGCCGGGCTGCCGCAGAGCATGACGCGGTCGGTTTCGACATCGAGGTCGGGCCCGCCGATGTCGGCGAACATCTGCCCCGATGCGATCAGGTCGGTGATGCGGCCGCGATTGCGGAACGGCTCGCGGGTCACCGTGGGGTAATGAAGCAGCCGGTCCCGGACCAACGGTCCGAGGAATTCGTGGCCGCGCAGGCCATCGACGAGCTGCTCGCCATAGGCGAGCTCCGAGACCTGGCGGCAGCCGTGGGCCAGCACGATGGTCTCATAGGTCTCGTAGATGTCGGGGTCCTTGATCAGGCTCGCGAACGGCGCCAGCCCGGTGCCGGTCGACAGCAGCAGCAGACGCCTGCCGGGAACGAGGTTGCCCGCGATCAGCGTTCCTGTCGCCTTGCGCCCCACCAGGATGCGATCGCCCTCTTTGATCTTCTGCAGCCGGGAGGTCAGCGGCCCGTCCGCCACCTTGATGCTGAAGAACTCCAGCTCCTCCTCGTGATTGGCGCTCGCCATGCTGTAGGCGCGCATCAGCGGCCGACCGTCGACCTCGAGCCCGATCATCGCGAACTGCCCGTTCTGGAAGCGAAAGCCGGGATCCCGCGTGGCGGTGAAGCTGAACAGCGAATCGGTCCAGTGCCGGACCGACAACACCGTCTCGGTCTGAAAAGCGCTCATCATCGTCTCCTGAGGCGCGGGGCGCGCCGTGTGGCGGTTGCTGACGACGATGTCGCGGAAACGGCGCGGTTCGGCAATTTCGAACGCGCCGCGGCGGTGGATTAGTTGCAAAGATTGTTCCGGGGATAGGCGAGCGCGTGGCAACGAAGCACCTCGCGCTCCACATTCCGTCGAACGAGGCAATTAGTTGCTGGATGCTCCGGACCGTCTCCCCTAGCGTGACGACACCGACCTTCGCACAACCAGGAGGCGCCATGATTGCAGCCGACATCGTCGACAGCGAGGTCAGTCCCGACCTGGCATCATTGCGGCTACGGAACGCCTGCGGCGCTCCCGCGGAGCTGTCCGCCGAGCGGCTGCGCCTATCCTGCATGTGCGCGCATTGCAGGCGAGCCCGCCTCGACGGCCGCTTCCCGGCGCAATTTCCCGGGATCGGCATCGTCGGGGTCGGAGATCTCGGCTACGGCTTGAACATCGCGTTTTCCGACGGCCACAATCGCGGTATCTATCCGAAATCATACCTTTGGGAACTCGTTGCCGCCTGAGGCGCGTCGCGCGCGGGTGACGGATGGCACGAACATTGCTCCGCTTCTGATCAGTGTGATCAATGCGGAGGCAAGACATGTTGCTGCAGGCGGCCAAATCAGCTGCGGACGCCGTGCCCTCTCCCATGACGTCAGCGCGCGCGGTGACCAGTTCGTCGCTCCTGCTCACCGAAAGCCAGCAATCCATCGGCGGCCCGCCGTCGCTGATCGAAAGGCTCAGCCTGCGCGAACGTGAGCAGGTGCTCAAGCAGGGCCGCCGCAAGGTGCTGAACCGCGGCCAGACGCTGTTCAGCCAGGGCGCCAGGCACGACGGCATCTTCCTGGTCGAGAGCGGCCGCATCCGCGTATTCTACACCTCGCCGCAGGGACGCGAGATCACGCTGGCCTATTGGCATGTCGGCAATTTCGTCGGCGGTCCCGAGGTGTTCGACACCGGCGTGCATCAATGGTCGGGCGTCGCCGCCAGCAACGCCAGCGTGATCCAGCTTCCCGGCAGGGAGCTGCGAACGCTGGTGGCGGAGATCCCCAATCTCGCGATCGGGCTGATCGAAGGACTGAGCTTCAAGGGAAAATGCTACTCCGCCCTGGCGCAGATGCTGGGAACGCGTTCGATCACCGAGCGGCTCGCCCATCTGCTGCTGCATCTCGTCGACCTCTACGGCGTGGACGATCCCGACGGCAAGGTCATTGCCGCGGCCTTCACCCATGCCGACATCGCCCACATGGTCGGCGCAACGCGGCAGTGGGTGACGATCAGCCTCAAGCGGATGCAGGAGAAGAATATCGTCCGCACCAAACGTTCGCAGATCGTGGTCTGCCGGCCTAAGGTCCTGGAGGAGATGCGCGGCCAGGCAGCGGATTAGCCGGCCTGCTCATGCAAGCGGCTATCATGAGCGAAATTGCCCAAGGAGTACGCAACCGGATTTTGACGGCAACTAATCCACCCGCGGCCGAACTCCGGATTTGCGCTCGCGGACGCGGCCTTCATCATGGCGCCATCAGCCATCCAACCGAACGGGGATGAGAATGGTCCGCTGCCGTCACGCGCTCTTACTATCCGTCACCTGTCTGTCCCTGATCGCGGCGCAGCCCGTCGCAGCAGAGACAGTCACGATCGGCATAGGCACCCAGGACACCACGACCAACACGGTGACTGCCGGCACCATCGTGCGGCAGCTTCATCTGCTGGAGAAGTATCTGCCCAAGGACGGCAAATACGCCAACATCAAGTTCGAGATCGAGTGGCAGAACTTCACCTCCGGTCCGCCCGTCACCAACGGGATGATGGCGAACAAGCTGCAGTTCGGCATGATGGGCGACTACCCCCTGATCGTGAACGGCTTCACCTTCGAGACCAATCCCGAGAGCAAGAGCCGACTGATCGCGGTCGCCGCCTACAGCCTCGCCGGCTCCGGCAACGGCATCGTCGTGCACAAGGACTCGCCCTACTACGAGCTCTCCGACCTCAAGGGCAAGCTGGTCAGCGTGCCGTTCGGCTCGGCCGCACATGGCATGGTGCTGAAGGCGCTTCAGGACGGCGGCTATCCGGCGGATTTCTTCCAGCTGGTGAGCCAGACGCCGGAAGTCGGCTCGACCAACCTGCAGGAAAAGAAGATCGACGCGCACGCCGATTTCGTGCCGTTCGCGGAGCTGCTGCCGTTCCGCGGCTTTGCGCGCAAGATCTTCGACGGCGTCCAGACCAACCTGCCGACGTTCCACGGCGTCGTCGTCCGCACCGACTTCGCGGAAAAATATCCCGAGGTCGTCGTCGCCTATGTCAAGGCGGTGATCGCCGCCAACCAGTGGCTGCGCCAGGATCCGAAAGCGGCGGCCGAAAAGATCCAGGAGTGGACCGGGATCAACAAGGAGGTCGTCTATATCTTCCTGGGCCCCGGCGGCAACATGACCACGGATCCGACGATCAAGCCGGCGCTGGTGGACGCCGCCGCGACCGACGTCAAGGTGTTGCAGAGCCTCGGCCGCATGAAAGATTTCGATCCGAAGACATGGGTCGACGACAGCTACATCCGCAAGGCCTATGCCGAGCTGAAGCTGGACTATGACAAGGATCTCGCCAGCAGCGCGAACTACGAAATCTCCGGCGAGGACAAGTTCTGCAACAGGCCGATCACCGAGCCGCGCAAGGCCGGCGAGGTCTGGGTCGACGGCGAGGGCATCAATGCCTTCAGCAGCGCGGCCTGCACGCTCGGCGCCTATGCCGACTACAAGGCCAAGGGCAAGAAGATCAACGTCGCCTACGTCTTCGACACCGCGCGCGGCATCAAGCTGTTCGCCGACCAGGCCTTCTTCGCCGCGGCCAATGGCGAGATCGCGCCGTTCCTTCTGAAGAAGGATGCCGAGGCCTATGCCGCGAAGATCGGCGGCAAGGTGATGGGACTCGATGACGCCGTGAAGCTGGCGGTGGCGGGAGGCAAGACTTGAGCAGCCCCGCCTTGATGACATCCCCCGACCAGGCTGCGGCGACCGCCGCGCCTGGCACCGAGATCCCGCCGAGCCGGCCGGACATCTCCGCCCGCGCGGCGCGCTGGTTCCGGTTGAACCAGGACAGGCTGCAGTCGGTGCTGATCGGCACCGCGTCGCTGATCCTGTTCCTGATCGTCTGGCACCTGATGACGACCTACCGCGTCGTCTTCTTCGTGAAGTTCACCAACGTGCCGGCGCCGCTGGCCGTCTATGCGAGCTTCACCAAGGCGATCCACGATCCCAAGTTCCTGATGCACATCCTGCTCAGTTGCCGCCGGATCTTCATCGGGTTCTCGTTGGCCGCACTGGTCGGCGTGCCGCTCGGCCTGATCATGGGCCGCTTCAAGCTGGTGCACGAGATCGTGTTTCCGGTCGCCGAGGTGCTGCGTCCGATTCCGGCGATCGCCTGGGTGCCGATGGCGATCATGCTGTGGCCGACCAACGAGCAGAGCATCGTCTTCATCACCTTTCTCGGCTCGTTCTTTCCGATCCTGGTCAACACGCTGCACGGCATGACGCTGGTCGATCCCGTGCTGGTGCGGGCCGCCAAATGCCTCGGCGCGCGGGAGACCGCGATCTTTCGCGAGGTCTATTTCCCGGCGTCGCTGCCGCACATCTTCACCGGCCTCACCGTCGGCATGGGCGTCGCATGGGTGTCGCTGATCGCGGCCGAGATGATCTCGGGACAGTTCGGCATCGGCTACTTCACCTGGGAAGCGTATTCGCTGGTCCAGTATGCCGACATCGCGCTCGGGATGATCGCGATCGGCGTGCTCGGGCTCGGCTCGAGCCTCATAATCCGCGCAGCCGGACAGTTGGTGATGCCCTGGAGGTCGCGATGAGCCAAGCCGCAGCGGATACGAGACAGGGCCATATCGAGGTCCGCAACTTCGCCCTGAGCTATGAGACCATCGACGGCGCCGTCGAGGCCGTCACCGACACCCAGATCCAGGTCGAGCCCGGTGAGTTCGTCTCGATCGTCGGACCGTCTGGTTGCGGCAAGTCGACACTGCTCAACGCCGTCGCGGGCTTTCTCAAACCCACCAGCGGCGTCGTCACGGTCGACGGCCATGCCGTGACGGGTCCGAGCGCCGAGCGCGGCATGGTGTTCCAGCAATATTCGCTGTTTCCCTGGAAGACGGTGCGCGAGAACGTCGAGTTCGGGCTGAAGATGCGCGGCATGCCGAAGTTCGAGCGCGCACGCGCGGCGCGCACTTTGCTCGGGCTCGCCGGCCTCGAGGCGTTCGAGAACCATTATCCCGAGCGCCTCTCCGGCGGCATGAAGCAGCGCGTCGGCATCGTGCGCGCGCTCGCCACTGGTCCCAAGGTGCTGCTGCTCGACGAGCCGTTCGGCGCGCTCGACGCGCAGACCCGCATCATCATGCAGCAGATCCTCACCAACATGTGGCAGCGGCTGAAGATCTCGGTGCTGTTCGTCACCCACGACATCGACGAGGCGATCTTCCTGTCCGACCGCGTCTACTGCATGACCGCGCGCCCGGGCTCGATCAAGGCCGAAATCCAGATCCCGCTCGAGCGCCCACGCCAGCAAGCGATGATGATGTCCTCGGAATTCCTGGCGCTGCGGCGCGGGCTGATGTCGCTGATCCGCGAGGAAAGCCTGAAGGCGATGGGCGGCGAGATCACCGATCTCGGCATGCAGGGACTCAGTATCGAGCTGCAGGGCCAGTCGATCGCCGAAATCCTCTGAGGCGCTCGACCCGCGACGTCCGCTCCAGCTACGCCCGAAAGCGCCCGATGGTCGCATCCGGGCGGGCGCGTCAGTGCTGGCGTCCCTGCCGGTCCTGACGCAGAATGCCGGAAAGCCAAACAAGGACATCGCAGGGGGAGCGCCCGGATCCGTCAGCATCGACATCGGGCGCGAGTTGCTCGCAGGCGCACACGAAGGGGTCCAGGCGAACGCGCACCGGCTGTGCATCGCACGGCACGGACGACGTTCGAGATGCGGCCAGTGTCGTCATCGGGCGCGGCTGCTCTCCAGGCGCAACTGAGAGGAAGCCAATGCAGGGCACCATCTATCCAAGCCTCAAGGATCGGGCCGTCCTCGTGACCGGCGGCGGCTCCGGCATCGGGGAAGCCATCGTGCGCAATTTCGTCGGCCAAGGCGCGCGTGTCGGATTCATCGACATCGATCTGGAGGCCTCGCAGCAACTGCTGGCCAGCCTGCCTGCGGAGGCCAAGGTGCACTTCGAGCATGCCGACCTTCGCGACATCGGTGCGCTGAGGGCTGCGGTCGCCGGCGCCCGCGCGGCGCTGGGGCCGATCACCATTCTGGTGAACAACGCCGCGCGTGACGACCGGCACGCGATCGAGGACGTCACGCCGGACTATTGGGACGAGCGCATCGCCGTGAACCTCAAACATCAGTTCTTCGCGGCCCAGGCGGTCGCGCCGGACATGATCCAGGCCGGAGGCGGCGCGATCGTCAATCTCGGCTCGGTGAGCTGGGTGCTGGGCCAGGGCAACATGCCCTGCTACACCACGGCGAAGTCGGCGATCCAGGGACTGACCCGCGCCCTCGCCCGCGATCTCGGACCCAGCAACGTGCGGGTCAATTCCATTCTTCCGGGCTGGATCATGACCGAGCGGCAGCAGAGACTCTGGCTGACGCCCGAGGGCGAGGCCGAGCTCATGCGGCGCCAATGCCTGAAGCGCAAGCTCGTGCCGGGCGACATCGCCCGCGTGGTGCTGTTCTTCGCCGCCGACGACAGCGGCGCCTGCACCAACCAGAACTACATCGTCGACGGCGGCTGGGCCTGAGGCTCGACCATCATCACGAAGCCACGAGGTGCGGTCCGGTGCTGCCGCGTGCGACGATCTCGAAGCCGAGGTCGATCCGCCGCGTTCTCGGCCGCTTGCCGGTGGCGATCACCTGAAGCACCAGTTCGGACGCCACGCGCCCCATGTCGGAGCGCGGCGTCAGCACGGTCGACAGCGGCGGATTGGAGGCCGCCGCGAATTCCAGGTCGTTGAAGCCGATCAGCGAGATCCGGCGCGGGACCTCCAGCCCCGCCTGCTGGCAGGCGAATAGCGCACCCAGCGCGATGTTGTCATCGCAGCAGAAGATCGCATCGGGAGCTCCGCTCGCGAGCATCTCCTCGGTCAGCTTCCGCCCCAGCGAGATCGTCGCCTGCGCCGGCAGCCAGGCCACCAGCGACGTGCCGTCCAGCCCGGCTTCCGCCAGCGCCGCGCGATACCCCTCCAGCCGGGCGCGGGCCCGGTCGTCGCGCTGTCCCGAGAGATAGGCGATCCGCCGATGTCCCAGCTCGATCAGGAAGCGGGTCGCGGCATGACCGCCGTTCTGCTGCGAGAGTCCGACATTCAGATCGATCGGATCGTCGGTCAGCTCGAACGTCTGCACCACCGGAATCCGCGAACGTTCGAGAACGCGCCGCGCGGCCCGCGTCTGGTTCACCCCGACCAGGATCAGCGCCTCGATGTTCTGGCCCAGCAGCGTCCTGATGGCGCCCTCTTCCTCCTCCGCCGAATAGCGGCTGCTGACGACGACGGGGCGAAAGCCGAGCGGCAGCAGGGTATCGTAGATCGCCTGCAGGTAGTCCGCGAAGATGCCGTTGGAGAGCGACGACACGACGATGCCGATCGAATGCGTGCGGGTGGAGGCGAGCCGGCTCGCCGCGAAGTTCGGCACATAGGCCAGCCTGTCGACTGCGGCATCGATCCGCTTGCGCAACTCCGGCGACACCATATCGGGCCGCCGCAGCGCCCGCGACACGGTGACAGCGCTGACATGGGCGATGCGCGCGACGTCCTCCAGCGTGGTGCGACGCTTCTGAGACATGATCCTTGCAACATTGATTCACGCGGATTTGTCCGAACCATATTCATGACATGCGACCGGCCGCTTGGCAAAAGCCGCGCGACGGTAATTGACAGCGCTGTCATTGATCAGTAACGCTTGGCGGGTCGAGACGACGAGCAATGCTCGCACAACCTCCGGAAACAAAGAGGCGTCTCGCACATGCGTCATTGATTTGGCGCCACAACAACAGGGGAGGTCACGAATGTCGTCCAAATCGATGAGGGCGCGATGCCTTGCCACTTGTGCATCGCTGGTGTTGGTCACGGCGTTTGCCGGCAAGGCGCTGGCGGAGCCGGAGATGGTCAAGGGACCGGCGACCGAGCCTGAATGCATGGTGCCGTGGACCGCGGACACCAAGTTCTTCAAGTTTCCGGCCAAGAAGGGCCCGTACCGCATCGCACTGGCGAACGGCTACATCGCCAATACCTGGCGCATCCAGATGATCCAGACCGCGAAGGCCTATGCGGCGCAGCCGGAGGTCAAGGCCAAGCTGAAGGAGTTCAAGGTCGTCTCGACCGGCGAGGACGTCCCGGCCCAGATCTCGGCAATCAACAACTTCATCGACTCCGGCTATGACGCGATTGTCGTCAACGCGCAGAACCCGACCGCGTTCGGGCCGGTGATAAAGCGCGCCAAGCAGGCCGGCGTCATCCTCGTCGCCTTCGACAACATCCTTGCGACGGAAGATGCGATCAACGTCAATGTCGACCAGAAGGGTCTCGGCGAACTCTGGGCGAAGTGGCTGGTCAAGAACGTGCCCGGCGGCGGCAAGGTGCTCGAGGTGCGCGGCGTCGCCGGCACCTCGGTCGACACCGATCGTCACAACGGCTTCCACTCCATTCTCGACGGCTCCGGCAAGAAGTGGCAGGTCACCGAGGTCGTCGGCAAATGGGACGACGGCGTCGCCCAGAAGGCCACGGCGGATGCGATCGCCACCAATGGCCCGTTCGATGCGATCTCCGGCCAGGGCGGCGACACCGGCATCGTGCAGGCCATGCTCGACGCCAAGCACAAGATGGTGCCGTTCGGTGGCGAGACCGAAAACGGCTTCCGCAAGTTCTGCGCCGCCAGGGCGTCCGAAGGCCTGAAATGCTCTTCCGCCGGCACCGGCCCTGCGCAGGTCGCGGTCGCGATCAAGGTCGCGCTCGCCGCCCTCGAAGGCAAGGTGGTGCCGCAATCGGTCAAGCTGCCGCTCGCCGTCGTGGAAGATCCGAACTTCAAGAAGGATCAGGACTACTTCCCGGCACAGTCCGACAACTTCTTCGTCGGCAACTCCTTCCCGACCTGCGGCATCAACTTCACGGCGCAGGAGATCATGGGCCAGTCGAAAGAGAACCAATAGGCCGGTGCGATCGCTGGTCCGCGAGTTCTCTCGCGGCCAGCCCGTCCCTATTGCCCAAACGACTGAGGGAGCAAGCATGATCGCGGCCGAGCCGCTGTTTCGCGCCGAAGGACTGTCCAAGCGCTACGGCGGCGTGATCGCTCTCGACGGTGCGGACCTGGAGGTCCATCCCGGCCGCATCCACGCGATTCTCGGCGAGAACGGCGCCGGCAAGTCGACGCTGATCAAGCTCATGGTCGGCGTGGTCGCGCCGGACGAAGGCCGGATGACGCTTGAAGGACGCGCGGTCGCCTTCACCGGTCCTTCCGCGGCAAACGATGCCGGCGTCGTCTGCATCTTCCAGGAGCTGTCGCTGATTCCCGACCTGTCGGTCGCGGACAACATCATGATCTCTCATCCGCCGACGCGATTCGGAATGATCGATCGGCGAGCCCAGCGTCGACTTGCAGAGGAGGCGCTGCACCGCGCCGGCGCCGGCGACATTCATCCGCGTGCGCTGGTGAAGGACCTGCCGCTGTCGCGCCGGCAGATGGTCGAGATCGCGAAAGCGCTGTCGCGGCAGCCCAAGATCCTGATCCTCGACGAGGCAACCTCGGCGTTGACCGCTTCCGACGTGACCAAGGTGTTCAAGGTGCTGAAGCGCCTGCGCAGCGAGGGGCTGGCGCTGCTCTACATCTCCCACCGCATGCACGAGATCGCCGAGCTTGCCGATGAATGCAGCGTGTTCCGCAACGGCCGCCGCATTGCGACCTTCCCGGCCGGCACCAAAACGGATGCCGAAGTGATCGAGCTCATGATCGGCCGTGAGTACAAGCATGCCTTCCCGGAAAAGCCGCCGCGGAAAATCGATGGCCGGCCGCCCGCGCTGCAATGCAGGAGCATCAGTTGGGGCGACCGGCTGAAGGACATCTCGTTCTCGCTGCAGGCCGGCGAGATCATCGGTCTCGGCGGGCTCGACGGCCAGGGCCAGCGCGAGCTGCTGCTGGCGCTGTTCGGCGTGCTGCGGGACTGTCGCGGCGACATTCTGATCGACGGCAACAAGGTGACGATCGACAGCCCCGTCACCGCCAAGTCGGAGCGCATTGGTCTCGCGCTCATTCCGGAGGACCGCAAGACCGAAGGACTGATGCTGCCGATGTCGGTGCGCGACAATCTGTCGGCCGCCGCCTTCGACCGGTTCGCGACATTCGGCATCATCGACCGGCAGCGGCAATCGACGCTGATCGACGAGATGATCCGCCTGATCGAGATCAAGACCGCCTCCCCCGATCTCGCCGTCAGCGCGCTCTCCGGCGGCAACCAGCAGAAGGTCGTGATCGCGAAATGGCTGATGAACAAGCCGCGCATCATCCTGCTCAATGATCCGACGCGCGGCATCGATGTCGGCACCAAGCAGGAGATCTACCGGCTGCTGCGCCGGCTTGCCGACGAGGGCGCCGCGATCCTGCTCTATTCGACCGACTATGACGAGCTGATCGGCTGCTGCGACCGCGTGCTGGTGATGTACGATGGCGCGATCAGGCGCGAGCTCGCGGGCGCCGAGATCACCGAACGTGCGCTGGTCAGCAGCGCGCTCAACGTCGACGAGGGCGAGCGAGCGGAAGCGAGTCTGGCATGACCGAGTGGCGGTACTGGCTCTCCGAACAGCGCGGCACCCTGCTCGCGATCGGGATCTTCGTCGCGATGTTCGTGCTCTATGCGACCAATCATCCGGCCGGCTTCAGCGCCAACATGGTGCAGACCGCGGCCAACAAGGCGACGTTGCTGGCCTTTGTCGCGATGGCGCAGGCGATCGTGGTGATCACCGCCGGCATCGATCTGTCCGTCGGCATGATCCTGACCCTGACCAACTGCCTCGCATCCTGGATCGTGGTCGGCACCGCCACCGAGACCGCGCTCGGCGTGGCCGGCGTGCTCGGCACCGGCATCGTCTGCGGCATGATCAACGGTGCGATCGTGATCTTCGGGCGTCTGCAACCGATCGTGACCACGATCGCCACTGGCGCGATGTATTACGGGCTCGCGCTGTTCCTGCGACCCAATCCCGGCGGGTCCGTCAACGAGACGCTGGCGGATGCCCTGACCGGCAGGCTGTTCGGCGTGCTGCCCACGAGTCTCGTGGTTCTGGCTGTGACGGCGCTGCTGATCTGGGTGCCCTATAGCCGCTCGGTCGTCGGCCGCGCCGCGTTCGCGACCGGCTCCTCCGAGGTCGCAGCCTACATGTCCGGCGCGCCGATCCGCGCGGCCAAGTTTGTCGCCTACACCTTGGCCGGCCTATTGTCGGCGATCGGTGGCCTGTTCCTGACGTTCTTCTCGTATACCGGCGAGGCCGCCTATGCGAGCGGCAACGCCTACACCCTGTTCTCGATCGCGGCCGTGGTGCTCGGCGGCGTGTCGCTGATGGGCGGGCGCGGCAGCGCGATCGGGGCGATCTTCGGCGCCCTCGCGTTCCGCACCATCGGCGATCTCCTGTTCGTGTTCGATTTCGATCCGCTGTGGCAGCCGCTATTCCAGGGCCTCGTGCTGATGCTCGCGGTCTCGATCGGCGCGTTCGGCCTGGTGCGGGTGCGCAATCGGCTGGAGTGGTTCGGATGAGCGACGCAACGGCACCACGACCGGCCCATCGCGGGATCGCCATGCTGCGCCGGATCGATCCGGCGGTGGCGGCCTCCTTCGGCTGCATCCTGCTGTTGCTGCTCGTGGGCAGCCTCTATTCGCGCAGCTTCCTGTCGCCGGACTATCTGCTGCAGCAGTTGAAGGTCGCGAGCTTCCTGGGCGTGATCGCCACCGGGATGATGCTGGTGATCCTGCTCGGCCAGATCGATCTGTCGGTGCCGTGGGTCGTCACGACCGGTGCGATGATGGCCTGCGCGGCGGCCGCTCATGGCACGACCGGCGCCATCATCGCGATTCCCTGCGGCATTCTCTGCGGCGCCGCCATCGGTCTGTTGAACGGCATCGGCGTCGCCTATCTGCGCATCCCCTCGATGATCATCACCTTGGCGACCAACGCGGTCGCGCAAGGGCTGATGGTCGCCTACACCGGCGGCTTCGCGCCGCAGGATTCCGCCTCCAAGGCGATGCGCTATCTCGCCACCGGCAATATCGTTCCCGGCCTTCCCAATGCGGTGCTGGTCTGGGCGATCATCGGCGGCGCAGCGATCTGGCTGCTGTCGCGGACCACGTTCGGCCGCGCCATCTACGCCATCGGCAACCGCGAGCGCGCCGCCTATCTCTCAGGGATCGATACACGCCGCATCACCATGCTGGCGTTCGCGCTGTCGGGCGCCCTCTCCGCCTTCGGCGGCGTGCTGCTCGCGGGCTATGCCTCGAAGGCGGCGCAGTCGATGGGCGACGCCTATTTGCTGCCCTCGATCGCCGCCGTCGTGCTCGGCGGCACGCACATTCTCGGCGGCCGCGGCAGCTATCTCGGCACCGTCGCCGGCGTCGTGCTGATCACCCTGCTACAATCGATCCTGTCGGTGATGCAGATCAGCGAGGCCGGCCGCCAGCTGATCTACGGCGCCGTGATCATACTGATGCTCCTGATCTACGGCCGCCAGAAACTGTGATCGCACGCGACATCGCGACGGGGCGATCGGACGGAAGACGGCTGCACGGACAGCGACCGCGACCGGCCCTCCCGCAAGCCGGCCTGCGAGCTGCGGCGCATGCGACAGCACTACCACGGGTGGCTTCCCATGATGAATGGTGAAGACCCTTTACACGAGGACTGTGTCGACGCGAAAGCGGCTTCGTTTTCCGGACGTGAATGCGGTCTCGGCACAGCCGATACAGGATTCCAGGCTACGTTCAGTTAAGCATCTCCCCACGGTATCCCCGTATTTTACCCGCCGAGGTTGATTTCTTGGCCTGATTGGCCGTAACAAGACACCGACGGGAAACAAGTCAAAATCCATTGAAATGTGAGAGCGGACGACAATGTCGGACACCGCCGCCGGAGGTCTATTGCCTGATCTCAGCCACCGCTGGCTCCTGTGGACAAAGAGCGTCCTACGACGGCGCCATGAAGGCGGGGATGCAGCGACGGCCTGGGCCGTGTTCCGGTTCAACTGGGCTGTCATGACAGCACTTTGGGTGCTGTTCGGACTGTGCCTGATCTTTACGGACTTTCGCATCGAACCAATCGGCTACGTCGTCGTGCTGTCGACATCGGCCGCCTATGGTCTCATCGGCTACGCCAATGCACGGTCGGCCCAGCGTGCCAAACCCTGGATGTTCTCATTCCTGACCGGGATGGCCCAGACCACCCTGGCATCCACCGTGCTGGCGTCACTGTCCTACATTGCGACGGCCGCCAATCTGCCGCTTCAGGACGCCAACCTGCTCGCCCTCGATCGCGCCCTTGGCTTCGACTTTCGCGAGTACTTGTCGTTCGTCAATGACCGTCCGTGGGCCGTCTTGACCCTCGCATTCGGCTATCGATCCATTTCCTGGACGATCTGCATCATCGTCGTGGCCCTTCCCTTGTTGGGCCACTATCGCCGGTTTGCAGAGTTCAACCTCGCGATCAGCCTGACGCTGGCGCTGACATGCATCGTCACCTTGTTTGTTCCTGCACTCGGCGTGTACCACGCTCTGGAGCTACCACCGTCGGCCTACGCAAACCTCATTCCCCAAGCCTATTTCGACACGGCGCGCGAGGTGCCCTTGGTTCGCGACGGGACGCTGCGCCTGTTGGATACCAGCCATCTCGCGGGGATCGTGACCTTTCCGAGCTTTCACGCGGCGGCCGCGGTCCTCGACGGCTGGGCGCTGTGGTCGTTGCGCTGGTTGCGACCATTCAATGTCTTGATCCATGGCGCGATGTTGCTCTCGACCCCGATCGGCGGCGGGCATTTCCTCGTCGACATGATCGCCGGCATCGCGATCGCGATGTCGTCGATCGTCATCGCGCGTCTCGTTGCCCTGAGGCTGCGCGATCGCGACGCCTCGTTTCCGCGCGGCATGTTGGGACATCCAGCGCCTCAGACCTGAACTGATGGATTCGGGCACGGCGGGATGTCTGTGGCACATCTGCCCGAGCTGCATCGGCGAACGCGTGCCCGCAGTCCGCGCACCTCACACTTCAAGCCACTCCTGCCGGACCGCGGTGTTGGCCTTGAGCTGATCCGGCGTTCCTTCGAACACGACGCGGCCATGGCCCATGACGTAGACGCGCTTCGAGATCCGCATGGCGATCGAGAGCTTCTGCTCGACCAGCAGGATCGCGACGCCAGCTTCCGCAATCCGGGCGATCAGATCGCCGACCTGCTGCACGATCAGCGGCGCCAGACCTTCAGTCGGCTCGTCGATCATGATGAGGTCGGGGTCGCCCATCAGCGTCCGGCAGGTGGTCAGCATCTGCTTCTCGCCGCCCGACAAGACGCCGGCCGGCGTATCGGCGCGCGCGGCGAGATTGGGAAACATGTCGAGCATGTCCTGAAGGCGCCACTTCCCCGGCCGCCGCGTGTCCTTGATGCCGAGCACGAGGTTTTGCCGAACGGTGAGGCTCGGGAAGATGTCGCGATGTTCCGGCACATAGCCGAGCCCAAGGCGCGCGATCTTGTAGCTCGGCAGGCCGGCAATGTCCCTGCCCTTGAAGCGGATCGTCCCCTGCGGGCTGACCTCGCCCATGATCGCCTTCACGGTGGTCGAGCGGCCGACGCCGTTGCGGCCGAGCAGGCTCACGACTTCGCCCGCGGCGACGTCGAGGTCGACACCCTGGAGAATATGGCTCTTGCCGTAGTAAGCGTGGAGGTTCCTGACCTCGAGCATCAGTGGGCCTCCTCGCCGAGATAGGCTTCCCTCACCTTCGGGTCGCGACGGATCTCCTCCGGCGTGCCCGACGCGATGATGTGGCCGTAGACCAGCACCGAGATGCGATCGGCGAGGCCGAACACGACGCTCATGTCGTGCTCGACGATCACCAGCGTCCGTCCCTCGGTGAGCCGCCGGATCAACGACACGGCGCGCTCGGTTTCCGCGTGGCTCATTCCGGCCGTCGGCTCGTCGAGCATGACGACCGTCGCACCGCTCGCAATGGTGACCCCGATCTCCAGCTCGCGCTGCTCAGCATAGGTCAACAATCCCGCGGGAATGTCACGCCGATGCGTGAGATGGATGTCGTCGAGAATCTGGGCGGTCCGCTCCCGCACCTCCGGGAGACTGTCGACGTTCTTCCAGAACGCGTAGCGATGCCCGGTCGCCCACAGCACGGCGCACCGGACGTTCTCCCACACGGTCATGCGGGCGAACACGTTGGTGACCTGGAACGAGCGCGACAGGCCGCGCCGATTGATCTCGAACGGCCGCAGGCCCGAGATGACCTCGCCGTTCAGCCTCACCTCGCCGGAGGTCGGCTTGATGTGTCCGCTGATCAGGTTGAACGTCGTGGACTTGCCGGCGCCGTTCGGGCCGATGATGGCGTGGCGCTCGCCCTTGGTGACGCTGAGATTGAGGTCGCGGATCACGCCGACATTGCCGAAGCGCTTTTCGACGGCACGAACTTCGATCGCTGGGGTCATGCCAGATACCCCCGGTCGCGCGCCACGGTGGCGGCCCTGTCCCAGGCTCCGACAATCCGCTGCCACGTCCACCGCACGACGACGAAGCCGGCGACCAGCAGAATCGCGGCGACGCCCCATGTCGCCGGCGATTGCGGATTCAACGCCATGCCGAACAGGTTGATGGCGTCACCACCCGAATAGCGCGCGACCGTCTCGATGGTCAGGATGACGCCGTAGGCGAGCGCCGCGGTCGGCACGATGGCCACGAGATAGGACGGGATCACCATTCCGAGCGTTCCGGCACGGACCAGCGGCCGGTGCATCATCAGCAGACCGGCAATGCCCCCGGGTGAGAACATGACGATGCCGATGAAGATGATGCCGAAATAGAGCTGCCATACGCTGGTGAGGCTCGTCAGCCCGAGCTGGAGATAGGTCACCAGGATCGCGCCGAGGATCGGGCCGAAGAAGTAGGCCGTCCCGCCGATGAAGGTCGCGAACAGCACCAGGCCCGACTGGATTGCACCGAGATAGGCCGAATTCGCGATCTCGAAGCTGATCGCCGCGAGTCCGCCCGCGATGCCAGCGAAGAACCCGGCAAAACAATAAGCGAGATAGCGGACGACGTGCGGGTCATAGCCGATGAACTGGACCCGTTCGGGATTGTCGCGCACCGCATTGCTGATCCGCCCCAGGGGCGTCCGGGTCAGCGCATACATCGCGATTGCCGACAGCACCAGCCAGGCCGCGATCAGGTAATAGACCTGCAGCTGCGGGCCGAAGGTCCAGCCGAACATGCGCGGCAGAGCGGTGCGGTCGGTGGTGATGCCGGCTTCGCCGCCGAACACCGAGCGCAGGATCAGCGACGACGACGCCACGAGCTCGCCGATGCCGAGCGAGATCATCGCAAACACCGTGCCAGCGCGCTTGGTCATGACCCAGCCGAGGATGATCGCAAAGGCGAGGCCGCCCAGCCCGCCGAACAGCGGAATGAAGGGCAGCGGAATCGGCCAGCCATGCGCCACCACCGCGTTCATCATGTGACAGGCCGCGAAGCCGCCGAGGCCGTAGTGAACCGCGTGGCCGAACGACAGCAATCCGGTCTGACCGAGAAGGACGTTGTAGGAGAGCGCGAACACGATCGCGATCCCGATCAGGTTGAACGAGGTCAGCGATCCGCCCGAATTGAACAGCAGCGGCAGCACGATCAGCACGGCCACGCCGATCAGCCAGATGGCGTAGAAGCGGAGACGGGAGCCGGCGGGCTTTGCCGCGAGATGAGACGCGGAGGTGACTGCTGCGGTCATGATTCGCGAGTCCCCATCAGGCCCACGGGGCGCACGATCAGGACGAGCACCAGCAGCAGGTAGGGAACGATCGGCGCGACCTGCGCGATCGTCACGTTCCAGATGTCGGTGAGCACCGATGGCCCTGCGGAGGGATCGAGCGGTCCGAAGGCGCTCGCCAGCGAGCCGTTCAACGCGACGGCGAAGGTCTGCACCAGGCCGATCACGAGCGAGGCGATGAAGGCGCCCGGCAGCGAGCCGAGGCCGCCGAACACGATCACCACGAACAGGATCGGCCCGAGTGCGGCGGCCATGTCGGATTGCGTGACCAAGGCGGGACCGGCGATGACGCCGGCAAGGCCGGCCAGCGCGCTGCCGACCCCGAACACCACCATGAACACGCGTCCGACATTGTGGCCGAGATGGCCCACCATGTGGGGATGGGTCAACGCCGCCTGCACGATCAGGCCGACCCGGGTGCGCTTGAGCACGATCAGGAGCACCACGAAGATCGTCACCGATACCGCCAGCATGAAAAGCTTGTACGCCGGATAGTTGGTCGAGAAGATCGTGAACGCGGGAAAGTCCAGCAGCGCCGGCACGCGATAGTCGAGCGGGGTCCTGCCCCAGATCATCGAGACGATCTCCTCGATGGCGAATGCGAGGCCGAAGGTCAGCAGCAGCTCGGCGACGTGGCCATGCTTGTGCGTGTTGCGCAGACCATAGCGCTCGACCGCCATGCCGATGGCCCCGACCAGCAGCGGCGCGAGCAGCAGGGCCGGCCAGAAGCCGACCCACTTCGTGAGCTGGAAGCCGAAGAAGGCGCCGAGCATGTAGAAGCTGGCGTGAGCAAAATTGAGCACCCCCATCATGCTGAAGATGACGGTCAGCCCGCTCGACAGCAGGAACAGCAGCATGCCGAACAGCACGCCGTTGAGGGTCGAAATGACGATGAGTTCAAGCACGGCGCACTCGCGAATGTCCCGGGCTTCAATGCCCTGCCGCTCATTCTCCGACGGACCGACGCACGGCCGGCGCCACTTCCCGCACGCTGACCTCGTGCGGGAAGCCGGCGCGGATCGTTACGGACGCGCCATCTTGCACGTCGTCGACACCATGGCCTGGGGCGTATCGACCCTGGAGACCAGGTGCCATCCCCAGCCGGTGTTCTCCTCGTCGAACGTCTCGTTCGCCGCGAGCTTGCCGAAGGACGAGACGTAGATCGGCTGCAAGAACTGGTGATCATCCTTGCGCATGAAGCCGGTGCCGCCATCCAGCACCTCGAGCTTGAGGTCCTCGAGCGCGGCCGCGACCTTCACCGGGTCGATGGAGTTGGCCTTCTCGGCCGCCGCCTTGAACATGCGCATCTCGTTGACCGCGCGCGGGTACCACAGCGACATGTTGACCTTGGCGCGGAACGCCTTCTCGTAGTCCATCGCGGCCTGATGGCCCGAATTGGCGAAGCCTTCGGTCAGTTGGAAGACCTGATGATCCAGGCCCGTCTGCTTGATGGCGGTCGGGCCGCCGGCGCCGCCCGCATAATAGGTGTACCAGTTGACCTTCAGGCCGGCATCGGCGGCGGCCTTGAGCAGCAGCGCGATGTCCTGGCCCCAATTGCCGGTGATGACGCTGTCGGCGCCGGACGCCTTGATCTTGGCAATGTAGGGCGAGAAGTCCGTGATCTTCAGCAGCGGATGCAGCTCGTCGCCGACGATCTGGACATCGGGCCGCTTCGCCGCCAGCATCTTGCGCGCATCGCTGCGGACCGACTGGCCGAACGAATAGTCCTGATTGATCAGATACACCTTCTTGATGGAAGGGATGTCCTTCATGTAGTTGGTGAGCGCCTCCATCTTGATGTCCGAGCTGGCGTCCCAGCGGAAATGCCAGTAGCTGCATTTCTCGTTGGTCATGCTCGGGTCGACGGCGGCATAGTTGAAGTACAGCACTTCCTTGCCGGGGTTGCGCGTGTTGTGCTTGTTGACGAAATCCTCCAGCGCGAGCCCGACGGACGATCCGTTGCCTTGCGTGATGTAGCGGACGCCGGCGTCGATCGCCTTCTGGGCCTGGACCAGGCTCTCTTGCGGATTGGTCTTATTGTCGAACGGCACGATCTCGACCTTATGGCCGAGAATGCCGCCCTTGGCGTTGAGCTCGTCGGCCAGATACTGGAACGTCTTCAGGCCCCCCTCGCCGATACTGGCGCCGCCGCCGGACAGCGGATCGATATAGCCGATCTTGACGGTGTCCTCGGCTTGCGCGGCGTGACCGAGCATCGGGACGATCAGGGCAATGGCCAAAGTTAACTTGCGCATAGTCTTGTTTCCTCGCGGGCTGTCGACTTCAGTCGATCGATGCGCATGATCGCGCAATTTGAAGAAGCACTGAGCAGAATAACGGCCGGATGACAAGCTCGGCATGACATGAACGCATGTCGCCGCTCCGGCAATGTGAGGAAAGGCGGCTCGCCGCTGATCGGACGTTTCATTCGGCGGAATGTCGGCGTCCACATCCTGGACGAATCCGCCCGACACGCGGGGGTGACAAGCGCTGCCCCGGTCATGTCGCTTGTTCCACAATGTGGGACAACGCGGCGTAGGTTCCACGCTGATAGACGGGAAGAGCACGGCGGCCGGCAGCGCCGCGCCCGGTGGCAATCGTGGCCCCTGTCCCCGCCGAGACCGGCACTTGATGCTGGATCAGATAGATCATGATCAGGTCATTGACGGGATCGGCCTGCCACCAGGTGCCGAAGATGCCAGGCCAGGTCATCGAGCCCGGTGCGCCGCAGGCATAGGGATTGCCGATGGAATCCTCGGCGATCGCAAGTCCGAGCCCAAATCCGGAGGTCTGCCACAGCGGCATGCCGGCGAAGGAAATCTGGCGCTGCCCATCGGTCAGCCGATTGGTCCGCATCAGCTCCACGGTTGCGGGCCGCAGCAACCTGACGCCGTCCAGTTCGCCTCCTCTCAGCAGCATGCGCGCGAACCGATGATAATCGGGCGCGGACGAGATCAACCCGCCGCCGCCCGGCGTATAGGCCGGCGGCTCGTCATACATGACCGGCTCGACCTTCGCGAGCCGCCCCGCCGTCTCGTCATATCCGTACAGGCTCGCCAGACGATCTCGCTTGGCGTGCGGCAACCAGAAGCCGCTGTCGGCCATGCCGAGCGGCGCGAAGATGCGCTCCTGCAGCACCTGCCGAAGCGGCTTGCCTGCGACCCGGCCGATCAGGAAGCCGAGCACGTCGGTCGAATGACCGTAGTGGAAGCGGTCGCCGGGCTGATACGCCAGCGGCAGCGTGCCAAGCGCAGCGAGCCATTCGTCGGGCGTGGACCGGTTCATCGCGGGATCACCGAGCGCGCGCTCATAGGTTAGCTTGAGCGGGCCTTCCGAGAAGAACGCATAGGCGATGCCCGAACGGTGCGTGAGCAGATCCTCGACGGTGATCGCGCGCCGGGCGGGCACGGTATCGTCGAGCGGGCCGGCGGCGTCACGCAGGACCCGCAGATCGGCCAGCTCTGGAATCCACCGGGAGATCGGGTCCGCCAAGGCGATCCTGCCTTCCTCGACCAGCATCATCGCCGCCACCGAGGTGATCGGCTTGGTCATCGACGCGATCCGGAACAACGTATCCGGGCGCATCGGGCTCTTGGTTTCGACATCGCGCCAGCCGATCGTCTCGGCATGAACGATCTCGCCGCCGCGCGAGGTGAGAGACACGATGCCGGCGAGCTCGCCGCGATCGACGAATGCGGCGAGTTCCGGGCCGATCGCCGCAAGCGCCGCAGGATCGAAGCCGCGACGGCGGCAGACGGCTTCACTGGTCATGAGCGGCGCTCCGATGGACAGGGGTCAGCTTTCGGCCACCGGCCTTCGCCGCGGCACCGTGACGGCAAAGCAGAGGCCGCGGGATGGCCGGGCGCATAAGCAGCGCCCGATCAGGCCGTGGCCCGGTGAGAAGCTTCAGTCCGCCTTGAAGTCGTCGGTCAGGATCGGCCCCGATATGATCCAGCGCTGACCATCGAATTTCATCATCTGGAATTGCTTGCTGATGCGGTAGTCATCGGGAGTCGTCGTCACCGACATTCCCGGCAGCCCGAGATCGGGAACGAAGCCCTCGATGTTGGTCGCCTGCTTCATGATGTTGGCGCGCGTCAGCTCGTCGCCGCATTGCCTGAGAATGTGGACGAGCAGAGCGGCCGTCGAGTAGCCATAGGTCGCAAAGCCGCTGCTGGCGTCCTCGCCGGGCGCGTATTTCGCCATGAACGCCTTGTAGCGTTTCATGCCCTCGTCATCGGCCCATTGCGGATCGAGCGGATCCTTGCCGTAGGCGACCGAGATGATGTCCCTGGCATTCTCGAGCCCCCCAGGCACGAGCACCTGACCGACCGCCGTCGCGTTGACCTCCAAGATGTGGACGGGCTTCCAGCCGAGCTCGGCCGCCTTCCTGATCGATTGCGCCGCGAATTTCGGCGTCGACATGTTGTAGAAGAGGTCGGCGCCCGATGCCTTCAGCGTCACCAACTGGGAATCGACCGTCGGGTCGGACAGCTCGTAGGACAGCTCCTTCACGATCATGCCGGCCTTGGCGCCGAGCCCGTCCTTCAGGCCCTTGACGTAGTCTTTGCCGAGGTCGTCGTTCTGATAGAGGATGCCGATCTTCGCGTTCGGATAGTTCTCCAGAATGTATCTTGCGTAGATGTGCGCTTCCGACTGGTAGTTCGGGTTGGCGGAGATCGTCCACGGAAAGTTCTTGGGATCGGTGAAGCGGGACGCTCCGCTTCCCGCTAGAAGCTGCGGAACGCCCTTGCTGTTCAGATATTTCTGGACCGCGGCATTCGGCGGCGTGCCGATGATCTGGAACGTGGTCAGCACCTCGTCGCTTTCAACCAGCTTGCGCACCTGCTCGACGGTCTTCGGCGGGCTATAGGCGTCATCGTATTGAATGAGGTTGATCTTGCGACCGTTGACGCCGCCCTGCTCGTTGATCATGCGGATATAGGCCGCCTCCGCCTTGCCGATGGCACCGAAAGCGGAAGCCGGCCCGCTGAGTGGATTGGTCTGGCCGATCTTGATCTCGGTGTCGGTCGCGCCGACGTCGTATTTCTTCTGCGCGAACGCCGGGGCTGAAAGGGCCACGCCGAGCATCAGCACGGCAGCCGCCGTCGACTCGATCGTTGTCATGTGTCCTCCCGTGAGCGGCTGATCGATCGCCAGCCGATTGTTGATGACGTCAGCGCACGTCGAGAGGGGCAGCCCGCGCTGCCCACCTGCTCTGCGATCACTTTCGTCACGCTGCGACACCTACCGTCCGGTCGACCTCCGGTCAAGTTCATTAATTTAGCACTAAATGAAATTGTTGGAACGCCGAAGTCTTGCTTGACCGGGCGCGCCCACCCCCTCATCGTCAAAACACCAACGGTGCCGTTCCTGTGTGCGCCGATCAGGGACCATGGAGAGCATGCCAGCACAGCCGAAACCCGAGGGGCGCCGCACGCGCGCGGAACAGCGCGCGACGACGGTGAAGCTGATCCTCGACACCAGCGAGGAGCTGTTCGCGCAGCTCGGCTATTTCGGCGTGACGATCAAGGATGTGGCGGAGAAGATGGGCATCCATCCTGCGCTGATCCATTACTACTTCGAGGGCAAGAGGGCGTTGTTCGATGCCGTGTTCGAACGCCGCATGGAATACGCTGTCACGGTGCGCACGGCCGGGCTGGATGCCTACGAGGCCAAGGTCGGAGATCGTCCGACCGTTGAAGGCGCGCTGCGTGCCTATTATGACGGCGCGTTCGACGTCTACGTCAACGAAGAGGACAACTGGCGACACTTCGGCCGCATCTTCGCGCAGGTCGCCAACGCGCCGGGCTATGGCGTGGAGATGATGGACACCTATCTCGATCCGCTGGTGCTGCGTCTCATCGGGCTGCTGCAGAAGGCGTTGCCCGACGCCAGGCCTGAGGACCTGTTCTGGAGCTTCCAGTTCACCTCCGGCGCCTACTCGCTGATCCTGTCACGGACCGGCCGGATCGACCGCCTGTCCGGCGGCCTGTGCAAGTCCGACGATTTCGCCGCGGTCCGCGAGCGGTTCGTGACCTTCATGGCCGGGGGCTTCAACGCGCTCTACAAGCGGCGGAAGCAGAAGTCGAAATGAGCGCCTCTTGGCGTCTCCTGGCCGTACCACGCAAACAAGCCGGAACGAATGATGATAGCTCCCTACGTCCCGCAAATGGCTCTCTATCGGCAATGGCTGAGGGACAATCGCGGCCTCCACTTCGAGAACTTCGAGCCGATGCGGCAATGGTCCATCCGCGACCTCGACGGATTCTGGCGCAGCATCTGGGACTATCATGACCTGCAGTCGCCGACCGCGTTTTCGACCGTCCTCGGCAAGCGCACGATGCCGGGAGCGGTCTGGTTTCCGGGCGCTTCGGTCAACTACGCCCAGCAGGTCTTTCGTCACGTCGACGCCGCCGATGCGGCGGGCCTGCCTGCGATCATCAGCAGTCACGAGGACGGCAGGCTCACGGAGACGACCTGGCCCGAGCTTCGGCGAAAGGCAGCCGCCCTGGCGCTGCATCTGCGCGAGCAAGGCGTGGCGCCCGGCGACAGGGTCGCCGCCTATCTGCCCAATATACCCGAAGCCATCATCGCGTTTCTCGCTTCGGCGAGCATTGGCGCGATCTGGAGCGTTTGCGCGCCCGACATGGCCGCGCCCGCCGTGATCGACCGGTTCAAGCAGATCGAACCCAAGGTGCTGATCGCCTGCGATGCGGTCACCTATGCCGGCCGCCGGCACGATCGCCGCGGTGTCGTCGAGGAGCTGCGCCGGTCGTTGCCGACACTCGGTCACGTCATCCTGCACAGTGACGATGCCGGCGCGCAGGTGAGCGACGGGGTTCGTCTCTCGGACATTCTGGCAAGAACAAGCCCTGGCATCGATGCCTTCGAACCGGAGTGGCTTCCGTTCGATCATCCGCTCTGGATCGTCTATTCGAGCGGCACCACCGGGCTGCCGAAGCCGATCGTGCATGGTCACGGCGGAATCATCATCGTCACACTCGCCCTCCTCGGGCTGCACAACGACATCGGCTGCTCGTATCAGCCAAATTCGTTCGGCGAGCGCTATCACTGGTATAGCTCGACCGGCTGGATCATGTGGAACAACCAGGTCGGCGCGCTTCTGAACGGGACCACGTGCTGCATCTTCGACGGCAGCCCCGCCGGACCGAAGGATCGTCCGGACTGGACCACGCTGTGGCGATTCGTGGCGAATTCAAAATCCACCTTCTTCGGCGCGGGCGCGGCGTTCTTCGCGAACTGCGTCAAGGCGGACATCAACCTGGCCGACGCGGGCGATCTGTCCCATCTGCGTTGCCTCGGGTCCACCGGCTCGCCGCTCAGCGCCGACACGCAGGCCTGGTTCGATCAGCGGTTCGCGGCGCTGTCGCAGGTCAATGGCAGCCGGGCGCAGGCGCAAATGTGGTGGGCCAATATTTCGGGCGGCACCGACTTCGCCGGCGCCTTCATCGGCGGCAATCGCGAATTGCCGCAGGTGCCCGGAACGATGCAGTGCCGCGTCCTCGGTGCAGCGGTCGAGGCCTTCAACGACCAGGGCAAGGCCGTCATCGGCGAAGTCGGAGAGCTCGTCTGCACCGCGCCGATGCCGTCGATGCCGCTGCGGTTCTGGAACGACGACGGCGATGCGCGCTATCTCGCAAGCTATTTCGACGCCTTCGAGACGCGCGAGGGCGGGCCGGTCTGGCGGCACGGCGACTGGCTCAAGGTCGATCCGGACGGCTCCTGCGTGATCTATGGTCGTAGCGATGCGACCATCAATCGCCACGGGCTGCGCATGGGGACGAGCGAATTGTACTCGGCCATCGAAGCGCTGCCGGAGATCCTCGATTCGCTGGTCGTCGATCTCGAATATCTCGGCCGAGACAGCTACATGCCGCTGTTCGTGGTCCTGCGCGACGGCGTCGCGCTCGATGCGGCGATGAAGCGGAAGATCAACATGGCGGTGGAAGGCAGCCTGTCGCGACGCTTCGTGCCTGACGACATCTTCGCGGTTGCCGAGATCCCGCGCACGCTGTCCGGCAAGAAGCAGGAGCTCCCGATCAAGAAGCTCCTGCTCGGG
Organism: Bradyrhizobium sp. SZCCHNS3016; assembly: GCF_032484535.1. Taxonomy (NCBI): domain Bacteria; kingdom Pseudomonadati; phylum Pseudomonadota; class Alphaproteobacteria; order Hyphomicrobiales; family Nitrobacteraceae; genus Bradyrhizobium; species Bradyrhizobium sp. SZCCHNS3016. The sequence goes on along the minus strand of NZ_JAUETE010000001.1, from coordinate 282,242 downwards.
CAGCCCCTCGACAAGGTCATCAACCGCGATGCGATGGCCAATCCCGGTTGCCTCGACTGGTACATCGCGTTCGCCCAGAGCCGTTTGCAGAGCGGCTCAGGTGCGACGTAGCAGACGTGCCCGAACGAGCCGCTAGACCACCATCCGGTCGAAATCGATCGCGACACGGCTGTCAGGAAAGATCTCCCGCGCCTCGGCGAGGATCTCCTCGTCGGGATAGCGGCCGGAGATGTGGTTCAGGACGAGCTGCCTGACGTTGCTGGACGCCGCGAGGCCGGCGGCCTCCGCGGCCGTCAGGTGGCCGTAGTCGCGAGCCATGGCAGAATCGCGCCGGAGGAAGGTCGCCTCGATCACGAGCATGTCCGCGTCGCGGACGTGCTCGTGCAGACCCTCGGTCGTTTCCGCATCGCCGACGATGACGAGCTTCTTCGGTCCCTGCGGAGGCCCCAGAACATCCTCGGGATCGATGGTTCGGCCATCCTCCAGCGTGACCGGCCGGCCCTCCGCCAAGGCCTTCCGCACGGGCCCATCGGGCACGGCGAGCGCTGCCAGACGCTCTGGCAGCAGATGGCGGCGCGCTCGACTCACAAATTCGAAGCCGAAGCCGTCGGTGTCGCGGTGCCGGACGGGAAAGCAGTTGATCGTGAACTCACCGGCTTCGAGAACCTCGCCGCGCCTGAGCGGTACGAACTCAAGCGGGATCGGCGCGCGGCCCTCGCCCCACAGCCCCGCGAGCATTCGGACCACCACATCGAGCGTGCCGGGGCTGCCGTGGACGCGCATGATGTCAGCGCTCCTGCGCAGCCGCAGGGTGGAAAACAGTCCGGGAATACCGAGGACATGGTCGAAATGGCCGTGGGTGAGCAGGATCCGATCGAGCCGCCGAAAGCCTGCCCCACCGCGGAGCAACTGACGCTGGATCCCCTCGCCGCAATCGACGAGAATGCGACGCCGGCCTGCTCGAACCAGAAGGCCGGGATGATTGCGGTCCGCGGACGGAACGCTCGCCGAGGTCCCCAGAAACGTGAGCTCGAACATCACAGCCGGGCTCAGGCAAAATTCGCTCGCGGCGTCGAGACCCGTTTTGACAACGGATCCCGGCTGCGCTGCTTCGTTTCAATCACCGTAGGCCATCCTTTTCTGAGCGCTTTTCCGTAGCCGCCGTTTGAGGGCCTGACGGGCAGATCTCATCGCAACGCCGCCGTCAAAGGGACGTCGCAGGCAGCGCTCGGGCCGGGCAGACTTCATCGCCACGCTCTGATAGAGCTTGGCGATGCCAAGCTCCGGTCCGAAACAGGATGCCGCGCCGCCGGCCATTCGCAAGATCATCCACATCGACATGGATGCATTCTATGCGTCGGTCGAGCAGCGGGACAATCCCGAGCTGCGCGGCAAACCCGTGGCCGTCGGCGGATCGCGCGAGCGCGGCGTCGTGGCAGCCGCGAGCTATGAGGCTCGGGCGTTCGGCGTGCGCTCGGCCATGCCGTCGGTGACGGCAAAACGCCAGTGCCCGGACCTGATCTTCGTCAAGCCGCGCTTCGAGGTCTACAAGACCATCAGCCAGCAGATCCGCGCCATCTTCGCCGAGCACACGCCGATCATCGAACCTCTGTCGCTGGACGAGGCCTATCTGGACGTCACCGAAAACCTTCAAGGCATTCCGCTGGCGCGCGACATCGCCTTGCAGATCCGGGCCAGGATCAAGGCCGAAACTGGACTCAATGCCTCCGCGGGAATCTCCTACAATAAGTTCCTCGCAAAGCTGGCCTCGGACCATCGCAAGCCCAATGGCCAATACGTCATTTCTCCGGAGATGGGTCCAACCTTCGTGGAGGGGCTGCCGGTCGGCAGGTTTCACGGCATTGGCCCGGCGACCGCTGCGAAATTCAACGCGCTCGGAATTCATACCGGCCTCGACATCCGCAATCAGACCCTGCCCTTCCTCCAGCAGCACTTCGGCAAAGCAGGCAACCACTACTATTGGATCTCGCGCGGAATCGACAATCGCCCGGTCCGAGCCAATCGCATCCGAAAATCCGTCGGCGCCGAAAACACCTTCTCGACGGACCTGACGGAATTCGAGCCGATGCTGGCGGAGCTGCAGCCCCTGATCGACAAGGTCTGGCAGCATTGTGAAACCAGCGGCAACCGAGGCCGGACGGTCACGCTGAAGGTCAAGTTCGCCGACTTCGACATCATGACGCGCAGCAGGTCCGTCGCCCACGCGGTCGGAAGTCGCGAGGATCTGGCGCGGTTGTCCGTTGCGCTCCTGCAGAGCGAGATGCCGTTGCCCAAGCCGGTGCGGCTCCTCGGCGTTTCGCTGTCATCCTTGCAGCAGCAGAATGACGCCGGGGCGGACGCACAGCTGCCCTTGCTGATCTGAGGCGGGCTGGGCGGCCCGATCATGCGTCGACCGGCGGACACACGTCGCCCATGTCGAGCCGGGCTGGCTCGAGAAGCGCGCCTGCCATGGGCGAACGACCGGTCGGGGTCACGGAGTCCTGTTGACCTATATAGGGTACCCCCCTATCTTATGGCAATGTCGCACACGATCAAACACAAGTCGAAGCTGCTTGCGCGCGTCCGGCGCATCAAAGGACAGATCGATGCCGTGGAACGGGCGCTGGACGCGGAGCTGGGCTGCGCCGACGTCCTCATGCTGGTCGCGTCGGTCAGGGGCGCAATCGCAGGACTGACCACCGAGCTGCTGGAGGATCACATCCGCCACCATGTCGTCGATCCGGCGCATGAAAAGGATCCTGACAAGGCCAAGGGCGCCGCGGACCTCATCGAAGTGGTTCGAACCTATCTGAAATGACACTCGCATGACCGACCTGTCTCAACTTCTGCAACAAGGCAGCGCGAACGCCTGGCTGTTCGTCCCCAGCGCCATCGTTCTGGGTGCGCTGCACGGGCTCGAGCCGGGTCACTCCAAGACCGTGATGGCTGCGTTCATTGTCGCGATCCGAGGAACCGTTTTTCAGGCCGTGCTGCTCGGCCTGTCGGCAACCCTCTCCCACACCGCGATCGTGTGGGTGATCGCGCTGGCCGGGCTTCACTTTGGCCAGGAACTCTCCGGGGCGCGGAGCGAAGCCTATCTGCAACTGATCTCGGCCGTCGTCATCATCGGCATCGCCGTGTGGATGGTCTGGCGCACGTGGCGGGATAAGAATGAACATCACGGTCATCATCATCACGACGCGCCGACATCCGTCGTGCTGACCGGACGTACGTTGTTGCTCGAGATCTTCGAAGACGGCGTGCCGCCACGCTGGCGAGTCCGGACCGAGTCCGGCGCGCTCCCTCCGGCCGGCGAACTCCAGCTCACGACCATTCGCGGCGACGGCGACGCGCAGAGCTTCAGCTTCCGCGCCGCAAGCGATTACCTGGAGAGCATCGAGGAGATTCCCGAGCCGCACGCGTTCAAGGTACGGCTTGCGCTTGCGGGTGACACTGCCGAGATCCTGTTCGAGGAACATGGGCACGATCACATGGATCTCGGCGATGAGGACGATGCCCACGCACGCGCCCATGCGGACGACATTCGAAAGCGCTTTGCAGGACGCACGGTCACGACCGCGCAGATCGTCGCCTTCGGTCTCACAGGCGGGTTGATCCCCTGCCCCGCCGCCATCACCGTCTTGCTGCTCTGCATCCAATTGAAGCAGTTCGCCCTCGGCTTCATTCTGGTGCTGTGCTTCGGCATCGGTCTGGCGATCACGATGGTCTCGGTTGGCGTTGTGGCGGCCCTTAGCCTGCGGCACGTCGAGCGGCACTGGAGCGGGCTCAGTCGCTTCGCCCGCCGTGCGCCCTACGTCTCGGCGGCTCTGATCGTGCTCGTCGGGGTCTATACGGGGTGGCTGGGTCTGCACGAATTCATCACGTAAGGCCCGCGATCCGGGATCCAGCCGGACAGGGAGGGGTCAGCGCATCACCTCCGGCGGAGCGACTAAGATCCGCCCCGGCCCTACATCGATCATTCCCGGCCAATGCGGCGGGTTGACAGCGGACCCATCCAGCGCTTTATTTCGCTTACGGGGATGTGCGATCTCCCCGCGAGGCGACATGCCCAAGAATCGCGTCCTGGTCACCAAGGGCGCAGCATGTCATCATCATACACCTCGATATCATCCGAAAAATTGTCTCGACTGATCGGCACGGCGACTTCGCCACGGCTCGTCGACGTGCGTGTCGACGAGGATTTCGCCGCCGACCCACGCCTCATCCCCGGCGCGGTACGGCGCTCCCATCTCGACGTCCAGCAATGGGCACCGAACTTCACCGGCCAATCGGTTGTCGTGATCTGCCAGAAAGGCAAGAAGCTGAGCGAAGGCACCGCGGCCTGGCTCCGGTGCAGCAACGTCGCAGCCGAGGTCCTCGAGGGCGGGCACGTCGGCTGGAAGGAGTCCCAACTCCCGACCGTGCCAGCCGACAGAATTCCGAGCAGGGATGACCGCGGCCGCACCGTCTGGGTCACGCGATCACGCCCCAAGATCGACCGCATCGCCTGTCCATGGCTGATCCGTCGCTTCGTCGACCCCGCCGCGGTCTTCCTGTTCGTGACGCCGGCCGAAGTCGAAGCCGTCGCCGAGCGTTTCCAAGCCACTCCCTTCGACATCGAGAATGTCTTCTGGAGCCACCGCGGCGAGCTTTGCACCTTCGACGTCATGGTCGAGGAGCTCGGTCTGCGGACACCACCCTTGGAACGACTCGCCACGCTGGTGCGTGCCGCGGATACGGCGCGACTTGATCTCTCGCCCGAGGCTCCTGGCCTCCTTGCCGCTTCACTCGGCCTGTCGCGAATGTATGACGACGATCTGGAGCAGCTGAGCGCCGGCCTGCTGCTCTATGATGCCTTCTACCGCTGGTGCCGCGACGCCACGAAGGAGGCGCACAACTGGCCGACCAGCAAGGTGAAGTCATGACGGACGTCGCAGCATCCCGGAAGCCGGTCGCGGCGGAGCACGCCCACGGCATCTCCTTCAATGAGGCGCTTCTCGTCTGGATCCGCGTGGCCGTGCTGAGCTTCGGCGGCCCCGCCGGTCAGATCGCGGTCATGCATCGCATCCTCGTCGAGGAGAAGAACTGGATCTCGGAGAGCCGCTTCCTGCACGCCCTGAACTACTGCATGCTGTTGCCCGGCCCGGAGGCGCAACAGCTTGCGACCTATATCGGCTGGCTGCTGCACCGGACCACGGGCGGCATCGTCGCAGGAACGCTCTTCGTTCTGCCCGGCATCTTCGCCATCATGGGCCTCAGCTACATCTATGCAGCCTATGGCAATGTCGGCGTCGTCGAAGCCTTGTTCTTCGGCCTCAAGGCGGCCGTGCTGGCGATCGTGATCCAGGCCGTCGTCCGCGTCGGCAAGCGTGCGCTGCGCAATCGGATCATGATCGGACTGGCGACCGCAGCCTTCGTCGCGATCTTCTTCTTCGGGGCGCCGTTTCCGATCATCGTCATTGCCGCCGGAGTCATCGGCTTCGTCGGTGCCCGCCTCGGCCGGCCGGAGTTCGCAGCCCTCGCGCACGGCGGCAAGAGCGCCGGCGCGATCGACAGCATGCTCGGCGAGGCCGTGCCGGATCACGTCCGTCCGAACGCTTCGCGCGCGCTGCGCGTGGCCGCCGTCTGGCTCGCGATCTGGCTCGTCCCCGTCTTCGCACTGCTGATCCTGCTAGGGCCGAACGACGTCTTCGGCCAGATCGCGATCTTCTTCAGCAAGATGGCGATGGTGACGTTCGGCGGCGCCTACGCCGTGCTCGCCTACGTCGCGCAACAGGCTGCGGAGTACTATCACTGGGTTGCTCCGCGCGAGATGCTCGACGGCCTCGGCATGGCGGAGACGACTCCCGGTCCCCTGATCATGGTCGTCCAGTTCGTGGGCTTCATGGCCGCGTTCCGCGGGGCCAGCGGACTGTCTCCCATGCTCGCCGGCACGCTGGGCGGACTGCTGGCGACGTGGGTGACGTTCGCGCCCTGCTTTCTCTGGATCTTCGTCGGCGCGCCCTACATCGAGGCCTTGCGGGGAAACAAGGCGCTCGGCGGCGCGCTCTCGGCCATCACCGCCGCCGTCGTGGGCGTGATTCTCAATCTGTCGATCTGGTTCGCGCTGCACACCCTCTTCCGCGAGACCTTTCCGATCCAGGGATTTGGACTGTCATTCGACGCGCCCCGGCCGATGAGCATCGACCTGCCGGCCGTTGTCCTGTCGGTTGCGGCCGCTACGGCCATTTTCCGCTTCAACGTGGGAATGCTCGTCGTGCTCGCCGCCTCGTGCATCGCGGGCATCCTGATGCGCTTTGCGGGCGTCATCTGAACGGCTGTGACGGCCGCGGGATGCGCGAGCGCCGATCTGGCATGTCCCCTCCCTCGACCCACGCGCGATCCTGTGGCAAGTCTGGACGACGCCGATGTGGCGCAGCCGGATGTCGTGATGTCGTCGGAGCAGGACTGGACGAGCGCTTTCCCGCCGTTGCGACAACTGCCGGAGGAGACCTTCGCGCAGTTGCGCGAGGCCAGCCTCATTGTCGAGCTTCCGGAAGGCAGCCGGATTTTCGGCCCCGGCCAGGCGCCGGACTCCTTCCTGCTGCTGCTGGACGGGACCATCCGGGTGCAGCAGACGTCCGAGTCCGGCCGCGAGATCGTGCTCTACCGCGTCCAGGCAGGCGAAAGCTGCGCGCTGACCACGGCCTGCCTGATGGGTTACGAGGAATACCAGGCCGAGGGCATCGCGGAGACCCGGATCCGCGCCGTGGCGATCCCGCGCGCGCTGTTTGACCGGCTGATCGCCAGCTCGCGCGAATTCCGTCAGTTCGTCTTCACCGCGTTCAGCCGCCGCGTCACCAATCTCTTCCGCATCATAGAGGAGGTCGCGTTCGAGCGGATCGATGTGAGGCTCGCGCAGAAGCTTCTCGAGTTCGCCGGGGCAAAGCAGCAGATCGCTGCGACGCATCAGGAGCTCGCCAACGAGCTCGGCAGCGCACGCGAGGTCATCAGCCGCCAGCTCAATGAATTCGCGAGGCGCGGCTGGTTGCGAATGGCTCGCGGAATCGTCGAGATCACCGACAGACCGGCGCTTGTCCAGCTGGCCCAGCATGATTAGGAACCGGCGTCTCTTGGTGACTTAGTTACATACGCGCGCCGTATCCCGCTCTATCGTTGGCATCATCGCAAGCCAAAGGGGAGCGCGACATGACACAGAACATTGGCAAGATCGACCGGCTGCTCAGGATCATCGTCGGACTGGCGATCCTCAGTCTCACGGTCGTAGGGCCGCAGACCTTGTGGGGCCTTCTGGGCCTGATCCCGCTCGGCACCGCACTGATCGGCTGGTGCCCGCCCTACGCGATGCTCGGCATCAATACCTGCGGAACGAAATCCAGTCCGATGCCTTAGACCGCGCAGGACGACAAACGCGGCGTGGGCGGCGATGCCGCCCCGGAGCCAAATCGTGGAGCAGCAGCCATGTCCTATCCAATCGATCTCCGCGTGCAGCCGAAGGTGGCCGGATTTTTCGATCCCGACACCAGCACGATCAGCTACGTAGTGAAGGACCCGTCATCGCCGTCCTGCGCGATCGTCGATCCCGTCCTCGACATCGACTACGCGGCCGGCCGCATCAGCACCCGCTCCGCCGACATGCTGATCGACTACGTGAAGATCAACGGCCTCCGGCCAGAGTGGCTGATCGAAACGCATGCGCATGCCGATCATCTCTCCGCTGCGCCCTACATCCAGGACAAGCTCGGCGGCAAGATCGGCATCGGCGAGCATATCCTGACCGTGCAGGAGACCTTCGGCAAGGTCTTCAACGAGGGCACGGAGTTTCGCCGCGACGGCAGCCAATTCGACCGACTGTTCAAGGATGGCGACACCTATCAGGTGGGACAGATGACGGCCCTCGTGATGCACACGCCCGGTCACACGCCCGCCTGTGCCACGCACGTGATGGGCGATGCAGCTTTCGTCGGCGACACCCTGTTCATGCCCGACGGGGGAACGGCGCGGGCCGACTTTCCAGGCGGCAACGCGCGCACGCTGTTTCGCTCGATCCGGAAGATCCTTGAAACGCTGCCGCGCGAGACCCGGCTGTTCATGTGTCACGACTATGCCCCCAACGGCCGCGCGGTGCGCTGGGAAACGACCGTCGGCGAGGAGCGGCTCCACAACATCCACGCGCGAGACGGGATGACCGAGGACGAGTTCGTTGCGCTTCGCGAGGCCCGCGACAAGACGCTCGGCATGCCGCGCCTGATCATTCCATCGCTTCAGGTCAATATCCGCGCCGGACATCTGCCTCCCGCGGACGCGACGGGAAAGACATTCCTGAAGGTACCGATCAACGTACTTTGAGAACCACTCGCTTTGCTCACGCGATGCCGACCTGGGCCGCAAGTTCGCGGCGTCACGAAGATGTCAGTTGCCAAGAGCGGCCCGTCTGCGCGACCAGTCCAAGCTGGAGCAGATGATCCAAGATGATGCGCGCTGATTTCGAGATGCCCGCGATGACACGCCGCCTGATGGCGGCGCTGATCGCGCTCGTCTTGAGTCTGGCGCCTCTGCTCGGAACGTTCGAGGTTGCCACGGCAGACACCGGTGCCGGTGCCCCTCAATGGTCCCGAACGACCACGAGCGCGCCCAAGCCGTGCAGGAAGGCCGTCCTTCCGGGCATGATCAACACCTGTCCGTTTGCCGCGGCTGGTCTGACCGCCGTCCCGGCGAACGACAATCCTGCGGCACAGCCGGTTGCCGCCTCCCGGACGCTGTCCTGGCGCCCCTATGACGAGGCGCTGACGACGCAATGCCACGGGTCCTCGCCCTACCGTCCTCCCTGTCGCCACGCCTGACCGTTCCGTGCTCATCGGCTCACGGGCAGCGTAACGCCGTGACTTGAGCGAACGAATATCCAACATCGATCGCGGGTCACGCGGATCGGCTCGTGGTGCCCGTCTCTAGGCGTGCCTTGCGCCGGATCGCGCGGCGCAACGGCCACCGCAATGTGCGATCAGCGCGCGGGAGATCATCATGTCCATCCGTCATCTTGGCCGGCTCGTATTGCTGTTCGGCCTGCTCCATCTTGCGGCGACGACCGCCGCCGCCGGTCAGTTGCGGCCGCAGGCGAACGTCGACACGCGCCTGCTGGTCGGCGACATCACGCGAGCAGACGACGGCCCGGCCACGGCGTGGGCGGGACTGGATGTCAGGCTGGATGCAGGCTGGCACACCTATTGGCGCTCGGCCGGCGACGCCGGCGCACCACCGCAATTCGACTGGAGCGGCTCGCGCAACGTCGCCGATGTCACCGTCGAATGGCCGGCGCCGAGCCGCTTCAGCGAGCAGGATATCGACACGTTCGGCTATGCCGAGCACGTGCTGTTTCCGTTGCGCGTGCGGCTCGAGGATGGAGCGGCGCCCGCACATCTCACGCTGAAGGCCGTGCTGTTCGTCTGCTCGGTCATCTGCACCCAGCAGGAGGCCGATCTCGAGGCCGACATCCCCGCCGTTTCGCGTCGGCCGAACGATCAGGCGCTGATCGACGAATGGCGGCAGAGCGTCCCGCGGGCGAGTTCGCCCGGACTTTCCATCACGGCGCTGCGCATCGATCGGCAACCAAAGCCGCAACTGCTGCTCGAAGCGCATGCTACGCCGCCACTGCACGCACCCGACGTCTTCCTTGATGGGGACGACGCCGTGTCCGGCGGCCGTCCCCAGGTGAGCACGATGTCGGACGGCGGCGTACGGATCGCCGTGCCGGTGCAAGGCCTCGATCGGGCCGGTCCGGTGCAACGCCTGCGGGTCACCCTGGTCGATGGCGACCGATCGGTAGAAGCCATGATTCCGGTGGATGTCGATCAAGCTGCCCACGCTTCTGCGGCCAAAGCAGCCACACCGGCACCCCGTCCTTCGGCGGCATCGGTCTGGGCCATTCTCGGCGTGGCCCTGCTCGGCGGCTTCATCCTCAACTTCATGCCCTGCGTGTTTCCGGTGCTGTCGCTGAAGCTCGTTTCGCTGGTCGATCACGATCCCGCACACGCGCCCTCGCCGCGTCGGGCATTCCTGGCGACGGCGGCCGGCATCGTCGCCTCGTTCGTGACCCTTGCCATCATCCTGTCCGCGCTCAAGGCCGCGGGCACCGAAGTCGGCTGGGGCCTGCAGTTTCAGCAGCCCGCTTTCCTCATCGCGATGATCATCGTGCTAGCGGCATTCGGTGCCAACCTGCTCGGCCTGTTCGAGATCAACCTGCCGTGGTCGATCGTCGGCCGCCTCGGCAACGCTGCGAGCCGCAGGACGATGGCAGGTCATGCCATCAACGGCTTCGTCATGACGCTGCTGGCCACGCCGTGCTCGGCGCCATTCGTCGGCACCGCCGTCGCTTTTGCGCTGTCGCAGGCCGCGCCGCAGATCCTGCTGGTGTTCACCACGCTTGGGCTCGGCATGGCTGCGCCGTATCTGTCTCTCGCCGCGGCGCCGGGCCTTGCCGCACTCTTCCCGCGGCCCGGCCGCTGGATGCTGAAGCTGCGCGCGCTTGCAGCGCTCGCGATGGCGGCGACCGCGCTATGGCTGCTGATCGTGCTCGCCGACATCAGTGGACCCTCGACTGCGGCCGTCCTCGCCGCTGCGCTGCTCGTCCCTGCGCTGATCATGGCGGCGCTCCGTTTCCCGTTGCGGCGAACGATCGCTGGAGCCAGCCTCGTCATCGCGACAGGTCTGGCGCTGACGGCAGCGACCTACATCAAGGCACCGGACGGCGGGGACCGGGTGGCCGAGATCGCCTGGCAACCGCTGGCTCCGGCCGAGATCGCGGCACAGGTGCGTGCCGGCCATACGGTCTTCGTCGACATCGGCGCCAGCTGGTGCGTCACCTGCAAGGTCAACGAGAAGCTCGTGCTCGACAGCACGGCCGTGCGCAGCCGACTCGCGTCGGGTGTCGTTGCCGTCAAGGCGGACTGGACCTCGCCCAGCGACGCGATCGCGACCTATCTCCGATCCTTCGGCCGCTACGGCCTGCCGTTCAACATCGTGTACGGCCCCGGAGCTCCCAACGGCATCCTGCTCCCCGAACTGCTGACGCCGCAGACCGTGCTGGATGCCATCGACACCGCATCGACCATCCCGCGTCAGGAGAACGACAAGTCATGAACATGAAGGCCTTTACCGCATCGATCGCCATACTGCTGCTGTTGACCGCGGCCATCCTGCCGCTCCAGGCTCGCGCCGAGGACGACGACACCGACATTCTGAGCGAAGCGCGCATCCTGCACGATCCCGCCATCCCTGCTGTCGGAAACGCCGATGGCGACATCACGATCGTCGAGTATTTCGACTATCAATGCCCCTATTGCCGCAAGATCAGCCCGGAGCTCGCCAAGGTGGTTCGCGACGACGGTCACGTCCGTCTCGTCTTCAAGGATTGGCCGATCTTCGGCGGCGCCTCGATCTACGCGGCACGCCTCACCCTGGCGGCGAGATATCAGGACAAGTTCGCCGAAGCCCATGAGGCGCTGATCTCGCTCAATGAGAAGCTGTCGGAGGCCAAGGTCGATGCGGCGCTCAGCGGCGCCGGAATCGACCTCGCCCGCGCCAAGGCCGACCTCGCGGCCAAGCGCGCCGACATCGACGCCGTGCTTGCGCGCAACCACGAGCAGGCCACGGGCCTCGGCTTCCGCGGCACGCCGGCCTTCATCATCGGCCATTTCCGCATCCCCGGCGTCCCCAATGCACAGGCTTTCAAGCAGGCCATTGCGGATGCCCGCGCTGCCGCATCCGCCAAGTGAGCGGGCACCTGACGCTCGCCATGGACGGCCGGCTGCAGCGCCGTGCCCGCAACGTGCGGCTCAGTAGCTGGCCCCAACGGAGAAGGAGATCTCGTTCCGAACGTTTGGGACAGCGGAGCTTCCTGATTCACTTCCGCGATGGAGTGAGGTCCTGATGCGGTTGGCCGGCACGGTCAGGCCGATCTCGGCATTGGCGAGGTGGCAGCCGGGGTCTTCGGCCTCGGCATGGCCGGCGATGCGCGGCGCACGCCGCGCGCGTATTGCATTGCAGATGTCAACATGTGCGCGGGCACCACAGCGGCCGGCGACCCGGGATTGCATCATCGCTTCGCTCCGCGCATGACGGGCGCGGCAGGCAGTGGCCCCGCCTGATGCGAACCGCCGAGCTTGGCGCGTCTGCCAAGCCGCGGCCGACGATCCCGCCAACATTCCCACTGCACCCAATCGATGCTACCAAGCCCGCACCACCGCCCGATCCATGCCGAGGAGGCATCGATGTTCGACCTCAACCAGCTGCGCTGCTTCGTCACCGTGGCCGAGGAGCTGCATTTCGGCCGCGCCGCGATCCGGCTCAACATGACGCAGCCGCCGCTGTCGCGGCAGATCCAGGTGCTGGAGCACATCATCGATGCGGTGCTGCTGGAGCGCACCAGCCGCTCGGTGAAGCTGACGCCGGCCGGGCGCAGCTTTTTGCCCGAGGCACGGCGCATCCTGAAAATGGCCGAGAGCGCCGCCCAGGTGGCGCAGCGCATTGCCAGCGGCAAGAGCGGCTCGCTCAAGATCGGCTTCACCGCGGCCGCGGCTTACAGCTTCCTGCCCGATCTGGTCGCCGCCTGCCGCAGCGAGCTTCCAGAAGCCGATCTGTCGCTGAAGGAAATGGTCTCCGGCGACCAGATCGAGGCGCTGGCCTCCGGCCAGATCGACGCCGGCCTGCTGCGGCCGCCGATCGCGCGCCCCGAATTCGCCACCCGCCGCGTCGTCGCCGAGCCGCTCTGCGCCGCGCTGCCGCGCCGGCATCGGCTGGCCTCGGCCGAGACCGTGTCGATCCGTGATTTCGACGGCCAGAACTTCATTATGTATTCGCAGACCGAGGCACGCTATTTCCACGATCTCCTGGTGTCGCAGTTCATGCGCGCAGAGGTGCTGCCGCGCTACGTGCAGCACCTGAGCCAGATCCACTCGATCCTGGCGATGGTGCGCGCCGGACTGGGGCTCGCGATCGTGCCCGAAGCTGCCTCCAGCCTGAAGATCGCCGATGTCCGGCTGCGGCCGCTGAAGCTGCGCAACCCGACGCCGGCCGAGCTGTTCCTGGTCTGGCGGCGCGATCACGACAATCCCCTGCTGCCGGCACTGGTCGAGCTGGCCGGCAATCTCGCCGTGCAGCAGGCGGAAGATTGATATCTGATCTGCATCAATCGATACCGTCATTGGCTTGGACCGGCATCGAACTTGGTCCTACGACATCGCCCGGGGAATGCGCCGGCGCCTGCCGCGCCCATTCCCAAGGACATTCGTGAAGGACCCGCGCGATGAGCAAGATGACCCCGACGGAAATGGCTGCGAAGATCGGCAGCGGCCTGCTCTCCTTCCCCGTGACGCCGTTCAAGGCCGACTATTCGTTCGACGAAGCCACCTATCGCGCCAACATGGACTGGCTGTGCGGCCATGAGGTCGCAGGCCTGTTCGCCGCCGGCGGCACGGGCGAGTTCTTCTCGCTCACCCCTGCGGAGGTGCCTGAGGTCGTCGAGGTCGCGGTGCACGAGACCCGCGGCCGGGTGCCCGTGCTGGCGGGTACCGGCTACGGCACCGCGATCGCGCGCGAGATCGCCATTGGCGCCGAGAAGGCCGGCGCGGACGGCCTGTTGCTGCTGCCGCCCTATCTGACCCATGCCGAGCAGGATGGCCTCGCCGCCCACGTCGAGGCGGTCTGCAAGTCGGTGAAGATCGGCGTGATCGTCTACAACCGCGACAACGCCATCCTGCAGCCGGATACTTTGGCGCGGCTGTGCGAGCGCTGCCCGAACCTGGTCGGCTACAAGGACGGCATCGGCGACATCGAGCTGATGACCCGGGTCTACACCAGGATGGGCGACCGCCTGACCTATATCGGTGGCCTGCCGACCGCGGAGACCTTCGCGCTGCCCTATCTCGACATGGGCGTGACGACCTACTCCTCGGCCGTATTCAACTTCGTACCGGAGTTCGCGACGAACTTCTATGCCGCGGTGCGCAAGCGCGACCACGCCACCATCCAGGCCGGATTGAAGGATTTCATTTTGCCGCTGATCGCGATACGCAACCGCAAGAAGGGCTACGCGGTCTCGATCATCAAGGCCGGCATGAAGGTGATCGGCCGCGATTCCGGCCCTGTCCGCCTGCCGCTGACCGATCTGACCGCGGAGGAGATGGCGGAGCTGACGGCGCTGGTGAAGGCGCTGCCAGGCGCCGTCTCGGCGCAGCAGGCGGCGGAGTAATTGGCTGTCATTCCGGGGCAAGGCCGCAAGGCCTTGAACCCGGAATCTCGAAGTTGATCGACAAGAAGAGACGCAAGCCAATCTCTGGATTCCGGGTTCAGCCCTGACGGGCTGCCCCGGAATGACGGAGGTGGTAGCGAGGAGGAGGAGCACATGAGTCACGAGGCCACCAAGACCGGCATCTCCGGCGCGCCGGTCGTCACCGGCATGGAGGTCATTCCGGTCGCCGGCCGTGACAGCATGCTGCTCAATCTCAGCGGCGCGCATGGGCCGTTCTTCACCCGCAACCTCGTCATCCTCACCGACAATTCCGGCCACACCGGCGTCGGCGAAGTGCCCGGCGGCGAGAAGATCCGGCAGACGCTGGAGGATGCGAAGAGCCTGATCGTCGGCAAAAGCATCGGCGCCTGCAATACCATCCTCGCCTCGATGCGCACCGCCTTCGCCGACCGTGACGCCGGCGGCCGCGGCAAGCAGACCTTCGATCTGCGCGTGATGATCCACGCGGTGACGGCGGTGGAATCCGCGCTGCTCGACCTGCTCGGCCAACATCTCCTTCTGCCCGTCGCGGCGCTGCTCGGCGAAGGCCAGCAGCGCACATCGGTCGAGGCGCTCGGCTATCTGTTCTTCGTCGGCGACCGCAGGAAGACGGACCTGCCCTACGCCACCGGCGAAGGCGAGAAGGACGGCTGGTTCACGCTCCGCCACCACGAGGCGATGACGCCCGAGGCCGTGGTGCGGCTCGCCGAGGCCACGCACGACGCCTACGGCTTCGCCGACTTCAAGTTGAAGGGCGGCGTCCTCAAGGGCGAGGCCGAGATCGAGGCGGTGACCGCGATCGCGAAACGCTTCCCGCAGGCGCGCGTCACGCTCGACCCCAACGGCGCCTGGTCGCTCGATGAGGCCATTCGCCTCTGCAAGGACATGCACGGCATCCTTGCTTATGCCGAGGACCCCTGCGGCGCCGAGGCCGGCTTCTCCGGGCGCGAGATCATGGCCGAGTTCCGCCGCGAGACGGGCCTGCCGACCGCGACCAACATGATCGCCACCGATTGGCGGCAGCTCAGCCATGCGCTGCGGCTCGGCGCGGTCGACATCCCCTTGGCCGATCCCCATTTCTGGACCATGCAGGGCTCGGTCCGCGTCGCCCAGACCTGCAAGGACAATGGCCTGACCTGGGGTTCGCACTCCAACAACCATTTCGACATTTCGCTGGCGATGTTCACCCATGTGGCCGCCGCCGCGCCGGGCAAGGTCACCGCGATCGACACCCACTGGATCTGGCAGGACGGCCAGGCGCTGACCAAGGCGCCGCTGCAGATCAAGGGCGGCAGGATTGCCGTGCCCGAGCAACCCGGGCTCGGCATCGAGGTTGACCGCGGCGCCATCGAAAAGGCCAATGCGCTGTACAAGAGCCACGGGCTCGGCGCACGCGACGACGCCGTCGCAATGCAGTATCTGATCCCCGGCTGGACCTTCGACGACAAGCGCCCCTGTCTCGTGCGATGACGGAGGCGATCGGTTAGATTGTCCGAGCAATCGCGCAAAAGTCTGGAGAACAACATGAACGCGATCCTCAAGAATTTCATTGCCGGCGAGTGGGTCGACGGCAGCGGGGTGACCCGCAACATCAACCCGTCCAACACCAACGACGTCGTCGGCGAATATGCCAAGGCCGACCGCGCCCAGACCGAGAAGGCGATCGCCGCCGCCAAGGCCGCGTTCCCTGCCTGGTCGCGCTCGACCCCGCAGGAGCGCTATGACGCGCTGAACAAGATCTCGGCGGAGATCCTGTCGCGCAAGGAAGAGCTCGGCCGGCTGCTCGCGCGCGAGGAAGGCAAGACCTTGCCGGAGGGCATCGGCGAGGTGGCGCGTGCGGGGCAGATCTTTGCGTTCTTTGCCGGCGAGGCGCTGCGCCTGACCGGCGAGAAGGGCGCCTCGGTCAGGCCCGGTCTCGATGTCGAGATCACGCGCGAGGCGGTCGGCGTCGTCGGCATGATCACGCCCTGGAATTTCCCGATCGCGATCCCCGCCTGGAAGATCGCGCCCGCGCTCTGCTACGGCAACACGGTGGTGTTCAAGCCGGCCGAGCTGGTGCCGGGCTCGGCGCATGCTCTCTCCGAGATCATCGCGCGCTCCGGCCTTCCCGCCGGCGTGTTCAACCTCGTCGTCGGCTCCGGCTCGGTGGTCGGCCAGACCCTGCTCGAGCATCCGGACGTCGCCGCGATCTCCTTCACCGGCTCGGTCGGCACGGGGCGCAAGATCGCGCAGGCCTGCGTGCTGTCGAACCCGATGAAGAAGTTCCAGCTCGAGATGGGCGGCAAGAATCCGATGGTCGTGCTCGACGATGCCGACGTCAAGATCGCAGTCGAAGCCTGTGTCAACGGCTCCTACTTCTCGACCGGCCAACGCTGCACGGCGTCCTCGCGCCTGATCGTCACCGAAGGCATCCACGACAAGTTCGTGGCCGCCATGACCGAGCGCCTCAAGGGCCTCGTGGTCGATGACGCCGTCAAGCAGGGCACCCATATCGGCCCAGTGGTCGACGGCAATCAGCTCGAGCAGGACCAGCGCTATCTCAAGATCGGACAGGACGAAGGTGCCAAGCTGACCTGGGGCGGCGAGTTGTTGAACCGCGAAACGCCCGGCTTCTACATGCAGCCGGCGCTGTTCACCGAGGCCACCAACACCATGCGCATCGCCCGGGAGGAGATCTTCGGGCCGGTTGCCTGCGTGATCCGTGCGAAGAACTACGACGAGGCGCTGGCAATCGCCAATGACACCGAGTTCGGTCTCGCGGCGGGCGTCTGCACCACCAGCCTCAAATACGCCTCGCACTTCAAGCGCAACAGCGAGGCCGGCATGGTGATGGTCAACCTGCCGACCGCCGGCGTCGACTATCACGTGCCGTTCGGCGGCCGGAAGGGCTCGAGCTACGGCGCCCGCGAGCAGGGCTCCTACGCGCGCGAGTTCTACACGACGGTGAAGACGGCCTACACCTATCCGGTGTGAGACCTCGCCCGTCGTGAGCGTCGTCATGGCGAGGCGCGAAGCGACGAAGCAATCCAGACCTCCTGTTCGGCCCCGGATTGCTTCGCTTCGCTCGCAATGACGGAAACCAAGACCTGTAGGGTGGGCAAAGGCGCGAAGCGCCGTGCCCACCGACGGCTCGAAGACGAACGAAAGACGGTGGGCACGCTTCGCTTTGCCCACCTTACGGAGCAGCACGGAGCGAGCATGAACCAGCAGGTCGTCGCGAACCAGGAGCCCCGCACCATCAAGCTCAACGCGCGCGACAACGTCGCGATCGTGGTCAACGATTTCGGCCTGCCCGCCGGCACCAGATTCCCAGATGGCCTCACGCTGAAAAGCTTCGTGCCGCAGGGGCACAAGACCGCGCTGGTCGACATTCCCGAGGGCGCGCCGATCCTCCGCTACGGCGAGATCATCGGCTATGCGAAGTCGGCGATCGCGGCCGGCGAATGGGTCGACGAGGCCCGCATCGACATGCCCGAGGCCCCAGCCCTCGACAAGCTGGAGATCTCCACTGCCGTACCGGCGCCGCTGCCGCCGCTCGACGGCTATACGTTCGAGGGCTTCCGCAATCGCGACGGCTCGGTCGGCACCCGCAACGTGCTGGGCATCTCGACCTCGGTGCAATGCGTCAAGGGCACGCTGGAATTCGCGATCAAGCGCATCAAGAACGAGCTGCTGCCGAAGTACCCGAATGTCGATGACGTCGTCGCGCTGACCCACTCCTATGGCTGCGGTGTCGCGATCACGGCGCCCGATGCCGTGGTGCCGATCCGCACCCTGCAGAACCTGGCGCTGAACCCGAACTTCGGCGGCGAGATCCTGGTCGTCGGCCTCGGCTGCGAGAAGCTCGCGCCGGAACGGCTGCTGCCGGAGGGCACGGAAGACTCGATCGTCCGCATGCAGGACGAGGCCTTCGACGGCTTCGGCGCCATCGTCGACGCCATCATGACCCAGGCCGACCGGCGCCTCGCGCAGCTCAACAAGCGCACGCGCGAGACCTGCCCGGCGTCGGATCTCGTGATCGGCCTGCAATGCGGCGGCAGCGACGCGTTCTCCGGCGTCACCGCCAACCCTGCGGTCGGCTTCGCCGCCGACCTGCTGGTGCGCGCCGGCGCGACCGTGATGTTCTCGGAGGTGACGGAGGTTCGCGACGCCATCCAGCTCTTGACCCGGCGCGCGATCAACGAGGACGTCGGCCGCGCGCTGATCCGCGAGATGGACTGGTACGACTCTTATCTGGCCCGCGGCGGCGCCGACCGCAGCGCCAACACGACGCCGGGCAACAAGAAGGGCGGGCTCGCCAATATCGTCGAGAAATCCCTGGGCTCGATCGTCAAGTCCGGCTCCGGTCCGATCCATGGCGTGCTGGCGCCGGGCGAGAAGGCCAAGCAGAAGGGCATGCTGTTCGCAGCCACGCCCGCCTCCGACTTCATCTGCGGCACCCTGCAGCTCGCCTCCGGCATGACGCTCCAGGTGTTCACCACCGGCCGCGGCACACCCTACGGCCTCGCCGCCGCGCCCGTGATCAAGGTCGCGACCCGCAGCGAACTGGCGCGGCGCTGGAAGGACCTGATCGACTTCGACGCCGGCCGCATCGCCACCGGCGAGATGACCATCGAGGAGACCGGGTGGGAGCTGTTCAAGCTGATCCTCGACGTCGCGAGCGGCCGCATCAAGCCGTGGTCGGATCGCTGGGGCATCCACAACGATCTGACGCTGTTCAATCCGGCGCCGGTGACCTGAGGGAGCGCTCACCCTGCCATGCCAGTTGCCTCGCTCAAACCTCTCCCCGTCATTGCGAGCGAAGCGAAGCAATCCAGGATGGTGGGCGGGACCCTGGATTGCTTCGCTTCGCTCGCAATGGCGCGTATGTTGAAGCAACGAGCCTAGACAACGAAGGCCGGGAGGAAGAGCCAGATGTCCAGCTTCAGCCGCTTCGCCGCGATTGCCGTAGCAGCCCTCCTCCTCTCCGCCGCCCCCTCTCGCGCCGAAGACTCCATCCCCGGCGTTCCCCGCGAGCTGCTCGAGGACATCGCGACCGGCAGCCGCGTGCTCGCCGATCTCGGCGTCGTCGATGCCTTCGGCCATGTCAGTGCGCGGCATCCCACCAATCCGCGCCACTTCCTGATGGCGCGCTCGATCGCGCCGGCGCAGGTCACGGCCAATGACATCATGGAGTTCGACGAGAACGGCGAACCGGTCGATGCGAAGAACCGCGCCGTCTTCCTCGAACGCTTCATCCATGCCGAGATCTACAAGGCCCGCCCGGACGTCAACGCGGTGGTACACACGCATTCGCCCGGCGTCGTCCCCTTCAGCGTCAGCCGTACACCCTTGAAGCCGCTCTATCACAATGCGGCCTTTCTCGGCGACGGCGCCCCGGTGTGGGACATCGGCAAGGAGTTCGGCGCGACCGACATGCTGGTGCGCAACAACGCCATCGGCAGGTCGCTCGCATCCGCGCTCGGCGACAAGTCCGTGGTGCTGATGCGCGGCCATGGTGACGTCACCGTCGGTCCTGCAGTCCAGGCCGCCGTGTTCCGCGCCTACTACACCGATGTGAATGCGAAGCTTCAGGCCCAGGCACTCGGGCTCGGCTCCGATGTGACGTATCTCAGCGCCGAGGAGGCCGCCAAGGCCGATGGCATCAACATGGTGATCATGGATCGTGCCTGGGTGTTGTGGAAGCAGAAGGTGCAGATTGGCAAATAGCGTTCGGCGATCACCGACCTCATTTTGCCGCAAAGTTGACACATCTGTTGATCGAACCTTAATTCCTGATTCTCCCATCGGGCCTGACGCCGCGGATGTCCCTGCATTTTCCTCGCATTGTCGCCGTCGCGCTCGGCCTCTGCCTCGGCTCGTCCTGTCTGGCCCAGGCGCCGATGACGGCTGCCAGCACGTCTGAGAACAAGCCAGACATCGATCTCTATGCGCTGATGTCCGGCTCCTGCCGCACCGCGAAGGTCGATGGCCGCGAATTTTCGTGCAAGACGGTGGCGTTCTTTCACAGCGAGAAGGGGCGGGCTCATTTCACCGTCGCGCTCGACGATCCGGCCGACGAGAGCCACATCATCGCATTCTCCGGCGTCAATGGCCGCAGGTCGATTCAGAACGTCTACGAGCTGCCGATCGACCGCATGCTGCTGAATTCCAAGCATCGTCCGAAGGTCGATGGCATTCCGGTGCCGGCGACGAAGAGCTCGGCCGGCGTGTGCCGTCAGGTCGGCAATTTCGCGATGCTCAAGGTCACGAGCGTGACCTGCTCCGCCAAGGACGACAGCGGCCGCGCCTATGAGCTGCAGTTCGTCTCCGACGGCACACCCATCACCTTGCGCCGGGTGCGCCAGACGATGACGAACGCCGAGCACAATCCCTACGAATGAACGCGCCGCGGGTGCGACAATGCCCGTCCGGGCCGCCTGACGCGCATCTGTTCCAAACCACATCTCGCACAGCCATGAACATGAGGGCGCATTCTCGCGGCAGATGATGCCCGAGGCTTGCGATCCGTCTCGCCCCCAGAAGTGCAAAGGGCGCAGGGAATGCCGGGTGAAGGCCCCACCCATGGCCCGCCTGCGAAAAAAAACGCAGGCGGCAGGTACCACAGGCAAAGCCGGTTCAACCCGGCATTCCCTGCGCGATGGTCTTCACGCTTATACGCAGTCTCCCTGGTGCGCCGGGCTTGTTGGCCACCATGTCGCACAACGCGCTTACGCGCGTCATGCTGGATACCAGCATCGGGGTATCAGGACGCTGCGACTTCACGTCCGCGCATTGCCGTTCGTCCGCACGCTCGATAAGCATGCTGCGGCAACATCGCGGCCATCGCTCCCCACCTCGCGTGTCGTGACGATCGCGCGCTACGCCCCTCTGCGGTGAGGCGGGATGCGCCACCAAAGCATGATTTTCGAAAAAACGAAAGAAGAAAATGCAGGCGCGCGATCGGTCATCAAGAGCACGTTGAACCAATTGAACAAAATCCCGGCCGTCCTGTTGCGCGCAACCCGCCTACGGAGCCTCTGCGCGGATTCGCAGGCGCTCATGGCAATGTTGATTTGCCCGGCGTGCCGGCTCGGCCACACATGCAGCATCGATGATGCTCAGCGCGGGCGCGCGGCAGCGCCCAGGATGTCCTGTGTGGCGCGACCGAGCCGCCTGGCGGCATCGGCGAGATCCTTCGCCGCAAAGCCCGAATAGCCCAGGATGAATCCGTCGGGGGCGCGCTGCACGATCCGCGCATCCGACAACAGCCGGCATTCGATGCCGGCCCGGTCGCGGATCAGTGTCGCTGCGCCCTTCGGCGCTGCGGGCGGCAAGGTCGCCAGCAGATGCAACCCTTGCGACGGCGCGGCCAGTTGCAGGCTTCCCTTGCCATGCCTGGCGAGCGCTTCGGCGACGACATCGCGCGCCTGGCGGTAGCGCGGGCGCAGCCGCCGCATGTGGGCCGCGAGCACGCCGTCGGCCATCAGGTCGGCCAGAGCGTCCTGCATGAAGGCCGGCGGAAACCGGTCCTGCGCCGCGCGCGCTGCGACGACCCGCGCGACCAGCGCCGGCGGCACCACGAGGTAGCCGAGCCGCAGTCCCGCGAACAGCGTCTTGCCGAAGGTGCCGAGATAGATCACGCGCTCACCGCCGATTCCGGCCAGCGCCGTCAGCGGCGGGCCGGCAAAGCGGTATTCGCTGTCGTAGTCGTCCTCGAAGATGTAGGCGTCCGCCCTGCGCGCCCAGTCGAGCAGCGCGATGCGCCGCGCCATGCTCATCGCAACGCCGGTCGGAAACTGATGCGATGGCGTCACGTAGGCGGCCTTGGCCGCCGTGTACGCCGCCTCGCCCGAGCTCACCATGATGCCTTCATCATCGACGGGCACCGGGACCAGCTTCGCGCCGGTCGTGCTCAATGTGTGGCGCGAGGCGACATAGCCGGGATCCTCGAACCAGACGGGATCGCCCGGCGCAAGCAACGCGTCGATGCACAGCCGCAGGCCATGCTGGGTGCCGCTCACGATCAGGATGCAGCTCGGGTCGCAGCGTACGCCACGATTGGCGGCAAGGTAGTGCGCGACCTGGGTGCGCAGATGCAGGCTGCCGCGCGGATCGCCATAGCCGAGCCCATCGGGCGCAGCGTGGGCGATGCGGCGCCGGCTGGCTGCGGCGAGTCGCCTCAAGAGCACGGGATCGACCAGCGTGTAGCCGAGCGCGAACGGCCGACGCGGCGGAATGCGAACATCCAGCTCGGCGACCGGCGCGGCGACCTGCGGTGCGGGCAGCCGGGCGGCGACATAGGTGCCGGCGCCGTGGCGCGCCTCGACCAGGCCATCCGACAGCAGCGCCTCATAGGCTGTGACGATCGCGTTGCGGCGGACGCCGAGCTGCTCGGCAAGCCCTCGCGTCGAAGGCAGACGAAGGCCGGGCACGAGCAGGCCATCGACGATGCCGGTCCGCAGCGCACCGTGCACCTGCTGCGACTGGCTGCGGATGGCACGGTCGAGGTGGATCGGCAGCGCCAGCACGTCGTCGCGGCGCCGCGAAGTGGTTGCTTGCTTTCGCATCGATGTGGAACTCCCGGCAACCACTTTGCCATGGCATGACGTCGACGGAAACAGGAGACTGACGATGTCCGAGCAACAGATGCCGAGCTATCCCGTCGACGACACCAACCGGGTCAAGCGGCGGCATCAGCGCGCCCACTACGATCATGCGACCGTCCATGCCCTGCTCGACTCCGCAACGCTGTGCCACGTCTCCTATGTCATCGACGGCCAGCCCTATTGCACGCCGACGCTGTATTGGCGCGAGGGAACGACGCTGTATTGGCATGGATCGAGCGCCAGCCGCATGCTGCGCAGCCTGTCCGAGGGACAGCCGGCCTGTCTCACCGTCACCCATCTCGACGGCCTGGTGCTGGCGCGCAGCGCCTTCCATCACTCCGCCGACTACCGCTCGGTGATGGCGTTCGGGCATGCCCGGCTGATCGAGGATCAGGCCGAGAAGGCGCGCGCGCTGGTGATGATGGTCGATCGCCTGTTTCCCGGCCGCACTGCAAGCCTGCGCCCAACCACGGAGCAGGAGATCAAGGCCACGTCAGTCGTAACCATGGACATCGAAAGGGCATCGGCGAAGATCCGCGCCGCGGGCGTCATCGATGATGAGGAGGATTATGCGCTTCCGATCTACGCCGAGCGCATTCCGGTGCACACCCTGGTCGGGCCGCCGGAGCCCGATGGCCGATTGCTGCCGGGCGTCACCCGTCCCGCGACGCTGTCAGGTTTCAGCGCTGGACGGCGGCTCGATGAGACGCTGACGGAGGCCTATGCGACGAGCTATCCGGCGGATTAGTTCGTTGACCCGTCAAGGCGCAGCCATGGCCTGATTGACGCGAGTTGAACGAAGGCAAGGTAGTTGGCAGCAAGCCTGTCATGGCGCGTTGCCGCCCGACGACATTGTTCGATCGCATTGAAGAAGCGCTCGACTCGATTGCGAGCGCGGTGGAGATAGGGACTGAAGCAGATCGGACCGCTGCGGTTGCTTTCGGCGGGATGTCGGCCCATGCGCCCTTCCTCATGGCATGCTCCCTGATCAGTCAACGGCTTGTTGGGCAGCATCGGCCTTGCGGCGGTCCATTCATAGTCCGCGAGTTCGTAACGTATGATTCGAGCCCGCATTTGGGGGCTTGAATCACGGTGGTCTGGACGAACGCAACTCTTCGGCCGGTCCTGGGTTCGGCCCTTGCGGCAGAAGTGGACGTCAGCCAACCAACAATCCCTCCCGAAGCCGTCGAAAATGGCCTCAGCGGTCATTAGCACTGACCTGCCGATCAAAATCAGCCGTCAATGTCGCCCTTCTTCTGAAGATATTCGTCGCGATTGATCTCGCCGCGGGCGTAGCGCTCCTCCAGCACATCGAGGCCGGGCGAGCGGCGCGGAGGTGCATAGTGCATCCCGGACCCGGCAAACGAACGCAGGATCCAGACGACCATCGCCACGATGGCGATCAGAGCGACAATCCAAATCACGAAGTGAAGCGGACCGTAGCCGCCCCAGCCGCCCATCATTCCCCAGTTCGGCCCGTAGCCCATCATCGTCACTGCTCCGGTTGAATTAAGTCGTTGTGGCGGTTGAAATCGAGGCGTTGCACCAGCTGGTTGCCCTGCTTGGTGACGATGTCGGCCGTGATCGTATCGGCGTCCTTCTCCTTGACCTCGCTCATCGTCAGGTTCTGGTCGCGGATCATCTGCTGGAGATAGGTCGTCACCTAGTCGGTGGTGATGTTACGGTCGCCGGCGTAATAGCCCGGACCGTAACCCATCATGCCCGAGCCCATCATGCCGCCGCCGTAATAAGGCTGCGCCTGCATGAATGTGGGAACCGCGATGATCGCCGTGATCGCTACGGCACCGGTTAGAGAACGACGCATGTCGGCCTCCGTTGAATTGGATCAATCGCACTTTGAGCCAATGCGTGCCGGCGATGTTGACCGACATCAATCTCAAGGGCTTGTGATAGCGCGATCATACCTTGGAGGCTATCATGATCGTGAAGAGATGCATGAGCTGGCTTCGCGCAATCTTCGGCAGTTTCGGCATCCTAGTATTCGGCGCTGCAACGTGGACCGCATCGGCCCAGCGACCCGCATCGCCACCGTCCGCGTCTTTAGGCCGCGCGCTCGCCGAGACCCATTGTGCGTCATGCCATGGGATCGACGACAACAGCGCCGATCCGCAACATCCGAAGCTGGCCGGGCAACGCGCGTCCTACATCCGTCAGCAACTGCGTGCGTTCAGGAACGGAGAGCGCCGCTCGGACATCATGTCCGGGCCCGCTGCAAGCCTGACCGAGGCGCAGATACGCGAGCTTGCGGCCTATTTCAGTCCGTGAAGCCGGATACGGGCGGCGAACCCAAGCTGGCCGAGATCGGGGCCCGCATCTTCCGCTATGGCTCGCCCGGGGCGCCGCCTTGCGCCGCCTGTCACGGCGACGGCGGCTCTGGCGGCGGCATGATGGGCGGCCACATGGGGATGATGGGAGGCGCCGCGAACGCGCCGAGACTCTACGGTCAGCACGCTGACTATCTGGTGCGGCAGCTCGATGCGTTCGCCAGCGGCGCACGTCGCAGCCCGGTCATGGAACCTATCGCGTCGATATGGCGCGAGCAGGACCGCCGTGCGGTGGCCGAGTATCTTTCTCGTCTTCGGTAAGGTGCCAAGCCCACTCGGCGTAAAATGAGCAATGAGAATGTTCGAACCTGGCCCATCGCGTCATTTGCTGCGATTGCACAAAGTGGGAAAGCGCGCCCGTCCTGCACGTGGCATACGCGCTGCCCGACCACGCCGCGCCCACCCTTGAAAGCAAGATCGTCGTTGGCACGATGGGCACGTCGTTCCGGGCGATGCGTTGCATCGCTCGGAACGGCTTGCCCGCCCTACGATTCGACGTGTCTCAACGCTCGATCATCCTGTTCCAGCGCGTATTCCATTCCGGGCGCTTGGCATTGATGACGTCCCAGTCGAGCGTGATCGCGCTCTTCATGAAGCTGTGAAACGTTGCGAGCTTCTGCTCAGCCGCTGGTGTCGTCGCCTTCGCTTCCGTGTTGGACGGCACGATGTTGCCGGCCGCCAGCGCCTTGGCCTGCGCTTCCGGCGACAGCAGATAGGCGGCGAGCTTCTGCGCCAGCTCGGCTTCGGAGTTGTTGGCGATGACGCATTCGGCGACCATCAGCACGACCGAGCCTTCCTTCGGCTGGGCATACTCCACTGGAATGCCCTTCTCCTTCAATGTCGACACCGCAGTCGGCGTCAGCGGGAAGATCGCGGCTTCGCCGGTCTGCACCATCTCTGAGATCTTGGCCGAGTTCGGGATGTATTCGAGCACGTTCTTGCCGATCGTGTCGGGAAACGCCTTGAATCCAGGCTCGACATTGGCCTCGCTGCCGCCCTTGATGCGGTTGAACATCAGGAAGGCGTGCAGGCCGAAGGTCGAGACCGAGGCCGACTGGAACACGACCTTGTCCTTGAATTTGGGATCGGCGAGATCGAGCCAGGAGGTCGGCACCGCCCAGCCCTTCTCGTCGAACAGCTTCTTGTTGTAGGCAAGGCCAGTCATGCCGATGTCGATGCCGGCGGCGATGTCGTCCTTGAGACGCGCGAACGGCTCGAGCTGCGCCAAGCCGTCGCTCGGCTTCAGCTTCTCGCACAGGCCGAGGCCGGCGGCGCGGATCATCACGCCGTCGTCGAGAAACATCACATGCATCTGCGGCCTGTCCTTGGCCGCGATTGCCTTGGCGAGGATCTCCGAGGAGGTGCCGGGCACGACGACGATCTTGACGTCGTTCGCCTTCTCGAACTCCGGAAACACCGCCTGCGTGTAGGTGCGCTCGAAATTGCCGCCGTTCATGCCGACATAGAGCGTCTTGGTTTCGGCGTGCGCGGTTGATGTGGCCAGCACGAGCGCGAGGGCTGAGCCGAGCGTGGCGCGAGCATCGATCATGGCGAGGTCTCCTTCGATCCTGTCGTCATTGCTGCTTGAGATGCATCGCCCGGCTGCGATGCGGGTGAGAAACGGGCGATGGCGAAAGGGGCGATCGGCGTCGAGGTCTCGCCGTCGCGCACCAGCTCGGCCAGCACCTCGCCGACACCCGGCGCGATCTGGAAGCCGGCGCCGGAGAAGCCGAAGGCGTGGATCAGTCCCGGCGTCGTCGCGCTCGGCCCGATCACCGGATTGCGGTCGGGCATGGTCGCCTCGGTGCCGCCCCAGAAGCGGATCGCCTGGGCATGGCGGAGCGGGCCGAACAGCGCGCTGGCGCGCTGCATGATCGCAAGCACGCCGTCACTGCGCGGGCGCGAGTAGTCGGGATCGTCGAGTGGCGCAGCGCGCTCGCCGCCGACCACGACATTGCCGCGCGCCACCTGCCGCGCATAGATGCCGCCGCCTTCGATGCCGATATTGACGCCGAGAAATGGATCAAGCGGCTCGGTCACGATCATCGATGGATAGGTGCGCTCCAGCGGCACCGGCTCGTCGAACGCGCGCGCCAAGCCGTCGGCCCAGGCGCCGGCGCTGTTGATGACCGTACGTGTCTTGATGGCAACGTCGCCGGCCTCGACCACGAAGCCCTCGAACGTCCTGGTGGCGCCCGTGACCTCCGTGTTCTCCAGCACCTCGGCGCCGGCGCGACGCGCCGCTGCGGCGAAGGCGGTGGCGACCAGCCGGGGATTGGCGTGGCCGTCGCCGGGGCAGAACGAGCCGCCGACGACGCCGCCCGCGATGCCGAAGCGCTCGCGCAGTCGATTGTGGCCGATCAGCTCGAGAGCGAGCCCGAACGGCGCGACCTCGGCGGCGTAGCGCTCCAGGCTCGCCATGTCCTCGGCGTTGCGCGCGAGCTTGAGATGGCCCGAGCGCAGGAACTCCCCGTCGATGCCGATGAGCTGCGCGAGCCGCGGCCAGATGGCATGCGCGCGCTGCGACAGCGGCAGTTGCTCGGGCGGGCGTCCCTGGCGGCGCACGCCGCCATAGTTCACGCCGCTCGCCTGCGCGCCACAGAAGCCCTTGTCGAGCAGCGTGACGGAGAAACCCATGGCGCGCAGCGCCAGCGCGGCGGAGCTGCCGACCAGCCCGCCGCCGACGATCGCGACATCGCAGTCAATGCGCCGGGTCATGCTGCCTCTCGTCGAGGGATAGGCTCACGGCCAGCGGGATCGGCTTGATCGGCGCCTGCGCGCGCAGCCGGCCGACAGCGCCGATGTCGCGGCGCGTCTGCGCAGCTAAGAGCTCCGCGGCGACCGCGCCGCACATGCGGCCCTGGCAGCGGCCCATGCCGATGCGCGTCACCGCCTTCAGACGATTGATCTCGGTGAGCGAGAAATCCCTGATCGCGCGCCGCGCCTCGCCGGCATCGATCTCCTCGCAGCGGCACAGCAGCGTGTCATCGGCGATGTCGCCCGCCCAATGCGATGGATAGGGAAAGGCGGCTTCGAGCACGTCGCGCTGCCGCTCGATCCTCGCAAGCGCATGTTCGAGGGCGGCGGCGCGCATGGAATCATGCGGCTGGCCGCGATCCTCCAACAATGCCAGCGCGGCCCGCTCGCCGGCGGCTTCAGCGGCATCGGCGCCGGCAATGCCGGCGCCGTCGCCGGCGAGGTACACGCCCGCGATGCTGCTGCGGCCACTGACGTCGCGAACCGGACGATGCGCGCGGTCGCGCGCATCGAAGCGAAAGGCGCAGCCTGCGAGATCAGCAGCCTGAGTCTCCGAGCGCAGACCGAGTCCGTAGCCGACGCCGTCGCAGGTGACCGCGTGTTCGCGCCCACCGGCCCGATAGACGATGCGCGCCGC
Organism: Bradyrhizobium sp. SZCCHNS3016; assembly: GCF_032484535.1. Classification (NCBI taxonomy): domain Bacteria; kingdom Pseudomonadati; phylum Pseudomonadota; class Alphaproteobacteria; order Hyphomicrobiales; family Nitrobacteraceae; genus Bradyrhizobium; species Bradyrhizobium sp. SZCCHNS3016. The sequence goes on along the minus strand of NZ_JAUETE010000001.1, from coordinate 253,631 downwards.
CCTGCCCTCGCCCTCGATCCGGAGCCGGGAGACGCCGAACTGCACGCGGGTGCCGCGCAGCGTCAACTCCACCGCCATGCGCAACCCACGCAGCACGATGCCCGGCGCGAGCGGCAACGCGCGCAGCAGATTGAGCTTCGCAGACAAGGGCGCCGCGTCGAGCACGGCAGCGACGTCGACGCCGGCCTTCATGTATTGCCAGGCCACCAGATAGAGCAGCGGGCCGGAGCCGGCGAACACCACGCGCCGGCCGATCGCGCAGCCCTGCGCCTTGAGCGCGATCTGCGCGCCGCCGAGCGTGAACACGCCGGGCAGGGTCCAGCCGGGGATCGGCAGCACGCGATCGGTCGCGCCGGTCGCGAGGATGAGCCCGTCATAGCTGACTCGCTGGCTGATACCCCCACGCAAGATGTCGGCCGCGCCGTCGCGCAGATTCCACAGCAGCTGATCCGGTCGATAGTCGATGCCGGCGCCGAGCGCCGCAAAGTCGTGATGCAGCCGCGCGGCCTTCGGAGCCTCCGAGCCGTAGCGCGCGCGGTCATCGCGGCCGTCGGGGCTCAGCGGCTGGCGATAGATCTGGCCGCCACAGGCCTGGCCCTCGTCGATCACGACCGGCCGCAGGCCGGCGGCGACCAATGTCATCGCGGCGCGGATGCCGGCCGGACCGGCGCCGACGATCAGGGGCGGCGCGCGCTCAGCCATGGCTGCGTCCCCGCTGCGTGACGATGTGCATGCCCGCGATGAGCGGCGTCGTGCAGGCGCGCAGCCGCTCGCCGCTTGCGAGCTGCACCCAGCAGTCCTGGCAGGCGCCCATCTGGCAGAAGCCGGCGCGCGGCGCGGCGGAGAACTCGCTGTGGCGCAGCCATTCGACGTGACAGAGCACCGCCGTCAGAACGGTGTCGCCGGCGCGGCCGTCGCAGGGCACGCCATCGATCGTGAAGGAGATGACGGCGCTGTCGTTGCGGACCAGGCGATGCAGCAGCGGCATGGTGTCAGCCCTGCCCGACGAGGATCTTGTCGAGACCGAAGATGCGGTCGAGCAGCAGCATCGCCGCCGCCGTCACCGCGATCATCAGTGCCGATACCGCAGCCATCATCGGATCGATGGACTCGGTCGCATACATGTACATGCGCACCGGCAGGGTAACCGTGGCAGGCGAGGTGATGAAGATGGACATCGTGAGCTCGTCGAAGGAGTTGATGAAGGCGAGCAGCCAGCCGCCGGTGATGCCGGGCAGGATCATCGGCACGGTGATGCGGCGGAATACGATCCAGCGCGAGGCGCCCAAGGTCACGGCCGCCTGCTCGGCGCTGCGGTCGAGGCCGGACAGTGCCGCCAGCACCAGCCGGAGCACATAGGGCGTGACCACGACGATGTGGCCTGCGGTGAGCCAGAGCAGGCTGCCGGTGGCACCGACGAGCGCGAACAATCTGAGCAGCGCGACGCCGAGCACGAGATGCGGGATCATCAAGGGCGACAGGAACAGTGCGTTCAGCGCCGCACGGCCGCGGAAGTCATAGCGATCGAGCGCGAGGCCGGCGGCGACCGCGAGCACGACCGCGATCGTCGCGGCTGTCGCTGCGACCCACAGGCTGTTGAGAAAGGAGGCGACGAAATCCGGATGCGCGAACACGGCCGCGAACCAGCGCAGCGAGACTTGCGTCGTCGGCAGGGTCAAGGTGTTGGCGGGCGTGAACGCGACCAGGCAGATCACGACGAGCGGCGCCAGCACGAAGCCGACGACGAGCGCGTGAAAGACAAGCGCTATGAGACCATTGTGGCGCATGCCGCTCACCCCAGCGTCCGCCTGGCGCGCGCCTCGACCAAGCGCTGGTAGACAAGCATGATGACGAGATTGATGACGAGCACCAGGATCGCGATGGCCGCGCCGAGCGGCCAGTTCAGCTCGTGCATGTACTCATCATAGACCAGCGTCGCCGCCATCTTCAGCCGACGGCCGCCGAGCAGCGCGGGGATTGCGAACGCGGACGCTGATAGTCCGAACACGACGAGGCACCCCGACAGCAGCCCCATCGTCACCTGCGGCAGCACTACGCGGCGCAGCGCCGTGAGGCGCGAGGCGCCGAGCGTCCAGGCGGCGGCCTCGACCATCGGATCGAGCTTCTGCAGCGAGGTCCAGACCGGAATCACCATGAAGGGCAGCATCACATGCACGAGCGCGATGACGATGGCCGTCTCGGTGTAGAGGATCCTGACAGTGCCGAGGCCAACCGCGCGGAAAGCCTCGTTCACGAGGCCGGTGGGGCCGAGCAGCATGCTCCAGCCGAAGGCACGCACCACGACCGAGACCAGCAGCGGGCCGATGATCGCGAGCAGGAACGCCGAGCGCCAGGGCTCGCGCATGCGCGCCAGGATGTAGGCCTCGGGCGCGCCGATCGCTGCGCAGACCAAGGTCGTCAGCGCCGCAAGCCGCAGGGTGCGCCAGAAGATATTGAGGAAGTAGCTGTCGGAGAGGATGGCGATGTAGTGCGTCAGCGTGGTCTCGTCCTTGACGCCGGTCGCGGCGTCATAGGCGTGGAACGACAGGATCAGCGTGAGCGCGAGCGGCACGACGACCAATGCGGCGAACAGCAGCGCGCCCGGCGCCGCCAACAGCCATGGTGTCGGACTGGCGCGCCCGCTGCTCATGCCGGTGACGCTCCGTCCGGCTTGGACGCGTGTGCGCTGGCGCTGCTCCAGGCGAGCCCGACCCGATCGCCCTCGCGCGCCGGCTCCTCGCCTGCATTGGGCAGGGAGACGCCGATCACCCCGGCCGGGGTCTCCACGGTGAAGAACCAGGCGCTGCCGAGGAAGAAACGCGCTTTGATGCGGCCGTCGAGCACGCCGGCGCCGGGAGCGGCCAGACCGATCTTCTCCGGCCGGATCGCCAGCACGGCCGCCGCGCCCTCGGCGAGACCAGCGCCCTCGCAAGGAAGCAGCGCATGGCCGCCGATCTCGACGCCATTGTTGCGCCAGATGCCGGACAGTCGGTTCATCTTGCCGACGAAGGAGGAGATGAAGGGCGTCGCGGGGCTCTCATAGAGACGATAGGGCGCATCGACCTGCATGATGCGCCCGTGCTCCATCACCACGACGCGGTCGCTCATCGACAGTGCCTCGCTCTGGTCGTGGGTCACCATGATCGTGGTGGTGCCGATGCGCTGCTGGATGCCGCGCAGCTCGAACTGCATCTCCTCGCGCAGCTTGGCGTCGAGATTGGACAGGGGCTCATCGAGCAGCAGCACCGGCGGATCGATGACGAGGGCGCGCGCCACCGCCACGCGCTGACGCTGGCCACCGGAGAGCTGGCGCGGATAGCGGTCGGCGAGCGATGCGAGCTGCACCAGCGCCAGCGCCTGGGTGACGCGCGCCTCGCGCTCGGCTCGCGCGACCTTGCGCATCTCGAGCCCGAAGGAGACGTTCTGCGCCACCGTCATGTGCGGAAACAGCGCGTAGCTCTGGAACACGATGCCGAGGCCGCGGCGGTCCGGCTTCTCATGGGTGATGTCGCGACCATCGAGCGTGATGCGCCCCGACGTCGGTTCGACGAGGCCGGCGATCATCTGAAGCGTCGTGGTCTTGCCGCAGCCGGACGGACCGAGCAGCGAGATGAACTCGCCCTTGGCGACGCTGAGACTGACATCGCTGACCGCAGCGACATCGCCGTAGAGCCTCGTCAGACCGTCCAGCGTCAGGAAACCCATGCGTCCTCGCGCGGGAGGCTCCCTTCGCCATCGGCAGGGATTGCCGCCCTGGGGCTCTTTCATGCCGGGGAGCGAACCAGATGGTCAATCGTGAATTCCGATATCCTGAATTTATCTCTTCAGAATTCTGATATATGAAATCTGAGCTTCAAATTGACTCCCATCATTCACTTAATCAGATGACCGCATCCGACACCGATAACGCCTCCAGCCTTCGCCGGGCCCTGAAGCTGCTGCGCATTCTCGCCGAGGGCGACCCCGACGGGCTGCGGCTGAAGGACATCGCCGAGGTCGCGGGCTGCAGCCAGCCGACCGCGCACCGCATGCTGCAGGACCTCGCCGCGGAGGGTTTCGCCGAGCAGGCCGCTGGCAAGCGCTATCGCCTCGCGCTCGACTTCTACGTGCTGGCCGCACGCGCCGGCCAGGCCAGCGGGCTACGCGACGCCGCCCGCCCGGCGCTGCTGCGGCTGTCCGCAACCCTGAGCGACACGATCTTCCTGCTGGTGCGCAACGGCTTCGATGCGGTCTGCCTCGACCGCGTCGAGGGTCCGTTTCCGATCCGCTCCTTCACCGGCGACATCGGCGGCAAGGTGCCGCTCGGACTCGGCCAGGGCAGTCTCGCCATTCTCGCCAACCTGCCCGAGGACGAGCGGGAGGCGGTGATCCGCTTCAACATCCCGCGCCTGCTCGATCGCGGCTTCCTCGACGAAGCCTCGCTGCGCAGTGCGCTGGCGCAGGCGCGCGCGCAGGCCTGGGTCAACACCAGCACCGGGCTCATTCCCGGCATGGCCGGCGTCGGCGTGCCCGTGCTGGATGCGCAGGGCCGGGCCGTCGCGGCGCTCAGTGTCGGCACGCTGGCCGAACGGCTGAACGCCGATCGCCTGCCGCATGTGGTCAAGATCCTGCAGGGCGAGGCGCAGGCGCTAGCCGGCAAGCTCAACCCGTTCGACGTGGCTCTGCGCTATCCGTCACGCAGTCTGAGCACGATCGGGGGAAGTTGACCTTCTGCGTCACAACCACCGTCATTCCGGGGCAAGGCCGAGAGGCCTTGAACCCGGAACCTCGATGTTGTCTTGCATCCACTCTCAACAATTTCGAGATTCCGGGTTCAATCGCCAACGCGCAGCCGCATCGCGCCTTCGCATTGACGATTGCCCCGGAATGACGGTGGAAGCGTAACGAGTCCGCCCCCTAGCGCAGCAGAGACAATCCTACCTTCGCGGCCTACGTCACCCACTCGGCACGGATGCCGCGCGGCCCGGCCGCCGCGCTCGCGGGTTCGCGCCAGGAGAACGCGAACAGGCCCGACGGCTCGACCTGTTCGAGCTCATTGCGGACAATGTCGCGCGCGATCACGACGATGAAGGGCGCCGGCAGTTTTTCGGCCGTCAATTGCCGCGGCGGCGCGAACACCGTGCCGACGCTTTCGACCAGCAGCGGGCGCGGCGCCTCCTGGACCTTCACGAGGCCCTTGATGCGCAGCAGCCGCTCGCCGAGCGCGCCGGCCACATTGTCGAGCCAACCGGCGAGATCGGCATAGGCGATCTCAGCGCGCGGGCGGACGAGGCAGAGCGCGAGGCGCGGATGCGCGGTTGCCAGATCGCGGGCGACCTCGCGTAGCGGCAACGCGGCTACGAGGGGTGCGAAGGCGGCCGAGACGATGGCTGCGCGATCAGCGCCGGCAACGGCTTCCGCCACCGGGTTGAGCTGCGCGATCGCAACCGGCGCCTCGGTCAGCGCCTGCGGCGCAAGATCAGCCTTGGTCGCGACGATGCGATGCGCCGCCGCCCATTGCGCCGCAGCTTCCTCGAATGTCGCGACGGCGAGCCCTCGCGTCAGGTCATAGGTTGCGACGACCGCGACGCGCATGCGGTGCTCGGCCAGCGTCGCGAGCTGGCGCAGCACCGGGCCGGGCATCGCCAGGCCCGACGTCTCCAGGATGATCCGGCGCAGGGGCAGCAGGCCGGCGGGGCGCGGCGCCATGATCAGGCGGTCGATGGCGAAGGCGAGATCACTGCCGACCTGGCAGCAGACGCAGCCATTCGACAGCATCGCCATCGGCACGTCGTCGCCGCTCTCGCGCAGCAGCACGCCGTCCAGCCCGATTTCGCCGGCCTCGTTGACGATCACGGCGGTGTCCGAGCCGGTCTCCGCGCTCAGCACGTCGCGCAGCAGCGACGTCTTCCCCGAGCCTAGGAAGCCGGTCAGGACGAAGAAGTCGATTGCCCCGGCGCTCATGGCGCCGCGGCGTCCTTGTCTTTATCCTTGGCGGCGTATTTCTCCGGCACGTCGCTCTCCCAGCTCGCCTTCACCAGCTCGCGGACGTCGGCCAGCAATTCCTCGGTATCGTAGATGATGCCGTCCTTGATCGTGTATTTCAGGCCGCGATGCCACTCAACCGCGTTGGTGGCGTCGTTGAAGCGCATCGCGCCGGTGCCGTAGAGCAACTTGAAATCGGTCAGCGGATTGTGGTCGTGCACAAGGATGTCGGCGCGCATGCCGATGTCGATGGTACCGATCTCGTTCTCGAGGCCGCACAGCGCCGCGCCCTGCGAGGTCGCCGAGCGGATCACCTCGAGCGGATGGAAGCCGGCCTCCTGCAACAGCTCGAGCTCGCGGACATAGCCGAAGCCGAAGATCTGGTAGATGAAGCCGGAATCCGAGCCGGTGCAGACCCGGCCGCCGCGGTTCTTGTATTCGTTGATGAACGCCATCCAGAGCCGGTAGTTCTCCTTCCACTCGATCTCGTTCTGGGTCGACCAGCGATACCAGTACGAGCCGTGGCCGCCGCGCTGCGGCGTGAAGTAGTCCCACATCGACTTCCAGGTGTACTCCTTGTGCCAATAGGCCTGGCGCGCCCGCATCAGGTCGCGGTTGGCGTCGTAGATCGTAAACGTCGGCACGAAGGTGAAGCCGATCTCCAGGAACTGCTCCAGCACCTCGTTCCACTTGGCCGAGCCGGGCTCGGCGCCCTGCCTGAACATCTGGCCCGACACCGAGAAGCGGAAATATTCGTCGGTGTAGTTGTAGTCGAGCGGGAAGTTCTGGATCACGCGATCCTCGAACAGCGCCTCCGGCAGGCCGTAATAATGCTCTGCGCTGGTGAGGCCCCAGCGCGCCGTGGTCAGGGCGTTCATGCGCGACACCGCCATCTGGGCGTGATGGCAGCCGGTGCGCAAGCCCAGCGTCTTGCACTCGTCGAGCGCGGCCTCCATGATTGCCGGCGGCGCGCCGAAGAACTTGATGCCGTCGGCGCCGCGCTCCTTGACCTGACGTAGCCAAGTCCGCCCCTGCTCCGGCGTGTAGATGGTCTTGACCATGTCGTTGACGGCCGGGAAATAGGCATAGGCGAGCAGCCGCGGCGAGGCGATGCTGTTGTCGGCGGCGCGCTGCTTCTGGTCGAGCATCCAGGACAGGCCGTTCATCGAGCCCATCTCGCGCACCGTGGTGACGCCATGCGCCAGCCAGAGCTTGTAGACATAGTCGACCGGTGGCACCCAGCCATTGGCGGAGTGATAGGCGACGCCGGCATGGGCGTGGCAGTCGACGAAGCCCGGCGTCACCCATTTGCCGCGGCAGTCGATCTCGTGATCGGCGGGCTCGCCGGCGTTGCCGGCATAGCCGTAGCCAACGACCTTCTTGATGCTGACGATGCGGCCGTCCTCGACGATGATGTCGACCGGCCCGATTGGCGGCGCGCCGGTGCCGTCGATCACAATGGCGCTGCGCAGCGCCAGCCGTTTGAACGGCCCGATGCCGCGATCGCGCGACGTGGCCTTCGGCACGATCGGCGCGGCGCCCTTGTTCCTGATGAAGGCGAGCTCATCGCCCGGCAGCATCGTGGCTTGGTCCGTCATTCCCGCGTTTCCTCATTGTAAAAGCGTAGGGTGGGCAAAGGCGCGCCCCTCCGCCACATTTGCACAGACGCGACCCGACCGCGCCGTGCCCACCATTTCACGGCGAGACCGCCGTTGTTACGGTGGGCACGTCGTTCCAAGCGATGCGTCGCATCGCTCGGAACGCCTTTGCCCACCCTACGAATCGTCGTCGACCACGCCCTACCCCGTCCTGTACCGCCGTGCGAACGCCACGCTGCCGAACACCGTGAAGGCCATGGTCACCGCGAGCAGCATGAAGGCGAGCGCAGCCCCCATCGGCCAGTTGTTGCCGCGCACGAACTGGTCGTATACCGCTGGCGCCATCATCTTGAATCGGGGGCCGCCGAGAAGCACCGCCGTTGCATAGGTGTTCATGCACAGAACGAAGACCAGGATCGAGCCGGCGGCCACGCCGGGGCCGGACAGCGGCAGTATCACCCGCCAGAACACCCGCGCGCCCGAGGCGCCGAGATTGGCGGCGGCATATTCCAGGTCGCGGGGAATGCTTTCGATGACCGCCGAGAGCGTCAGGATCATGTAGGGCAGCACCACGGCGATGATGCCGATGATCACGGCCTTGGTCGTGTACATGATCTCGAGCGGCGCGGAGATCAGGCCAAGCTTCATCAGGCTCGTATTCACGAGCCCGTCGCGCGCGAACAGCGCCATCCAGCCGGCCGAGCGCACGACATTGCCGACCAGGAGCGGAAACAGCGTCGCGATCACGACCAGGCTCTTCCAGCGGCTCTCCATGCGGCCGAGCCAATACGCCGCCGGAAACGCCAGGATCAGCGTGAGCAAGGTGCACAGCAGCGCGATGCCCAGCGTGGCCAGGATGATCTGCTGATAGTACGGATCGGTCGCGGCCTTGATGTAGTTGTCCGGCGACAGCGCCTGCATCATCAGTTGGGTCGGGCTGAACTGGTTGAGCGAGATCCGGAACATCAGGATCATCGGCCCGACCAGCAGCGCCAGGACCAGCAGACAGGCAGGAACGACCAGCAGCGCCATCGCGCGAGCTCCGATTGCAGATGAGCGGCGCATCAGCCGCATGCTCCTGCGGCCTGCGCCGCAGGAGCGGGAGTTCAAGGCTTACGCCTTGAACTCCTTGTTCCAGAAGTCGAGCGTGCGCTGCGAGCGCCCTGCGGCATAGGCATAGTCCGGCTTCAGCAGGCGGGCGCGCTCAGCCTCGGTCAGGCTGACCTGCTTGGCGAGGTCCTCCGGCAGCACGGCGTCGGTGACGGTCGGGACGTAGCCCATCTTGTCGGCGAAGCCGCCTTGCGCCTTGGCGTCCAGCATCGCGTCGAGATAGGCGAAGCCGCCGGCCTTGTTCTTGGCGTTCTTCGGCACCGAGGCCTGGAACACGATCGCCGGCGTGCCCTCCTTCGGCACGACATGGGCGAGCGGGATGCCGGACTTCTTCCACATGAAGCCGCGGGCGAGCCACATCGTGGTCAGCCACACCTCCTCCGACTTCAGCGCCGCCGCCAGCGCCTCGTTGGACGGATAGATCTTCACGTCGAGCGAGCGCCATTCCATCAGCTTCTTCTCGGCCGGATCGAGATTGCTGACGCCGCCGCCGCCGGCGAGCGCCGCCGCCAGCGTGTTGTTGGGATAGAGGATGTCGGCGAGGCCGATGCGGCCACGCCATTTCGGATCCCACAGATCCGCGAAGGATTGCGGCGGCGTCTTCACCTGGTTGGTGTTGTAGAGGATCACCTGCGCCGAATAGATGTGCGGGATCGCGATCTCGCTCCGGAGCTCCGGGAACACCTTGTCCAGCCGCTTCACCTGCGCCGCATCGACCTTCTCGAACACATCCGATTGCGACACGATGTAGGCGTCGTTGTCGGACAGGCAGGCGACGTCCATCGAGCCGCGCCGGCTCTGTCGCTCGGCCAGCAGCTTGGTCTTGCGCGGATCGGCATTGGCGACGTCCTGCACGATCTCAAAACCCCTGGGCGTCATGATCGGCTTGTCGATGATATCGGAGAGCAACTGGCCGTAGTCGCCGCCCCAGGTGCCGACCACGACCTGTCCGCCCTCGGCGCGCGCAGAGGGCATGCCGGACGCCAGCGCGGCGACGCCGGCGCTGGCGGAGAGAAAGTGACGTCGCGAAATCATGGGAGAACCTCTTGCTGTGAATGGATGGTGTTTACGAAGCTGTCTGCGGCACGAGACGCGGGACCTTGCGGTCCCATTCCAGGGACACTGGATCGTTCGGTTTGAGTGTTGCCAGCGGCTCGCTCGCGTCGGGCGTTGGCCTGACGGCCACCAGCGTCTCGTCGCCGATCGCCACCACATATTCGCTCTGCGCGCCCATATAGGTGATCGCCAGCACGCGGCCGCGCACCTCGCCGGACTCACCGGCCACCACTGCAATGCGTTCAGGTCGCAGCGCGAAAGCATCGGCATCGTCGCGCTCGCCGCTGGCGACATCGACCGGCAGCAGCAGGCCGCCGTTGGTGCGGAACTGGCTCTCGTTCGCCCGCCGGCCCGCCACGATGTTGCAGCGGCCGACGAAGTCGGCGACGAACGCATCCTTCGGCGAGTCGTACAGCTCCTGCGGCGTGCCGATCTGGCGGACGCGGCCGCCCTCCATCACCACGAGGCGGTCGGCCATGGTCAGCGCCTCCTCGCGGTCATGCGTCACCATCAGAGTGGTCAGGCCGAGCCGCTGCTGCAGCGCGCGGATCTCGAGCCGCACCTCGGCGCGCAGCTTGGCGTCGAGATTCGACAAGGGCTCGTCGAGCAGGAAGATGCGCGGATTGATCACCAGCGCGCGCGCCAGCGCGACGCGCTGCTGCTGCCCGCCGGACAACTGCCGCGGCAGCCGATCGGCGAGATGCGACAGCCGCACCAGCTTGAGCGCGTCGGCGATCTTGATCTTTCGCTCGACCGCGTTGAGGCCGCGCATCTCCAGGCCGAAGCCGACATTGTCAGCCGCGCTCATGTGCGGAAACAGCGCGTAGGACTGGAACACCATGCCGGTCGATCGCTTGTAGGCCGGCAGATGGGTCACGTCCTCGCGGTCGAACAGCACGCGGCCACTGGTCGGCGGCAGGAAGCCCGCGACCATGCGCAAGGTCGTCGTCTTGCCGCAGCCGGAGGGCCCGAGCAGCGCGACCAGCTCGCCCTCGTTGACCGAGAGATCCAATCCTTCCACGCCGATGGAGGTGCCGAAGCGCTTGGTCAGCTTCTCGAGCGTGAGCTGCGCCATCAGACCACCCGCGACAGTTTGACGAAGCGGTCGGTCACCACCATCAGCAGTCCGACCAGCGCGATCTGCACGGTGGCGACGGCGGCGAGCGTCGGATCGATGCGGAATTCGAGATAGTTCAGCATGGCAACAGGCAGCGTAATGCGGCCGGGACCGACCAGCAGCATCGACAGATCGAGATTTTCAAAACTCTGGATGAAGGAGAACATCGCGGCCGCGACGATCCCTGAGCGCATCATCGGCAGGGTGATGCGACGGAACACCGTGAACGGGCTCGCACCAAGATTGGCGGCCGCCTCCTCGGCGGCTCGGTCGAGCCCCTGCAGGCTGGCGACAACGAGCCGCACCGTCCAGGGAATCGCGAGCAGCGTATGCGCGGCCACGAGCCCTTCCGTCGTCGCCTTGATGTCGCGGTCGAGCAGATCCTCGGCGAGCACGTAGAACATGTAGAGGCCGGAGCCGGCGACCACGCCGGGCACCGCCAGCGGCGCCAATAGGAACGAGCTCAGCGCCTGCCGGCCGCGGAACTCGCCGCGCACAATGGCGAGCGCAGCCGCGGTGCCGACGGGCACGCCGATCGCGGTCGCGAGCAGCGCGACCTGGAAGCTCGTCACGAGGCCGCGCAGGAATTCGGGCTTGCTCAGCGCGTTGGCGTACCACTTCAGCGACAGGCCAGGCGGCGGGAAGCTCACGATCTCCTGCGCGAAGAAGCTGGTCACCACGATCATGATCACGGGCGCGAAGATGATTGCGTAGGCGACGACGATCAGTGTCCGCACTGCGAATTGGCCGAGTGATGGTTGTCCCGTAAAACGGAACAGCATTGCAGACACCTCAACAAACAGATCAGCAACTTGTGCGGCGGCATCGTAGTCGGCAGCTCCGCTGCCGCCAAGCCTGCGACACGAGTTATCGCAATGCACATACGCATGGGCGGAGCGACGCAGCGACGCCGCGATCCTGACGCGTGACGTGGCGCCGCCTCCATCTTGGCGCTAGCGCCGTGCGCCCCTGCCCCGTCGCCGGCGTGACCGATATTCAACTTTCGGAATCTTCGAGGACCGCGCAGGCGGACTTGACGCGTGCGCGCCGGTCCGTCGCGGCGGCGCGGATTTGAGCAACGCGTGCTCAATTCTTGCTCCGGCCCGATCCAATATTTTGTGCGCCTACGGACAAGTCATCCGCGCAGGCTCGCACCTAAGCTTGCCGTCGAGCTTGGACCGGGGCGACGGCACCAATGCACCGCCGGACCAGCGCGACACATCGTTCGAAGGAGCTGGCAACATGCAGACGAGGCTATTCACCGGAGCGCGGCGCGCGTGGCTTGCCGCGCTCGGCGCCATCATTGCGACGGGACTTCTCGCGCCGATCGACGCACGGGCGGCGACACCCGCAGGGTGCGCGGCGCTCAAGGAGAAATATCCGGACTGGAAGGGCAAGACGCTCGTCAACGCCATCAATCCGCACACACCGGGCTACGAATCGATCGACCCGAAGGATCCGAGCAAATATGTCGGCTTCGACATCGACCTCGGCGAAGCCATCGGCGACTGCCTCGGCTTCAAGCTGACCTACAAGCCGGTGACGTTCGCCGCGCTGCTGACGACGCTGGCGAGCGGCCAGGCCGACATCGTCATCTCCGACATCTATGCCACCAAGGAGCGCGCCAAGGCCGCCGACTTCATCACCTACTCCAAGGTGTTCGACGGCGTGCTGGTCGCGAAGGGCAATCCGAAGGGCATCAACGGGATCAACATGACGATGTGCGGCGCGGCGGCTGCCGAGAACACCGGCTATGTCGAGGTGCCGCTGATCCAGGACCTCGCGCCGAAGTGCAAGGCCGAAGGCAAGCCGGAGCCGACGCTGCAGCTCTACGACAACAACGCCAATTGCATCCAGGCCATCCTCGCCGGTCGCGCCGACACCTATGTCAACGACGTCAACACGGTCGATCAGGCGGTGAAGGCCTATCCGGACAAGCTGGAGAAGGCGATCGCGGTGACCATCCCCTATTCGGTCGGCATCGCCGTGCCGAAGGACAAGCCGAAGTTCCGCGACGCCGTCATGGCGGCGCTGATCGAGGTGCAGAAGGAAGGCATCCATCAGGCGCTGCTGAAGAAGTGGCAGCTCGATCCGGCGAACTTCAAGGAGCCGGACATCCTGACAGCGGACTAACAGCGGTGCGGCCGCGCTGGAATCACAGCTGCAGCCACAAAGACGGTCCACTCCCCTCCCCCTTGCGGGGAGGGGTTGGGGGTGGGGGTCCACAAATGACAGTCTTTGCTGGGCGCCTCCCCCCCAACCCTCCCCCACAAGGGGGGAGGGAGTGCACCAGCTCCCTCGGCGACACACGCGTGAGCCAACTTCGTAGGGTAGGCAAAGCGCAGCGTGCCCACCAACGCTGTTCCGAAACACCACGGTGGGCACGGCGCTTCGCGCCTTTGCCCACCCTACGGCACTCATCAGGCTGCAATCACCGATGTCCCTCTTCCTGCACTATCTCAGCATGCCGTATCTGCTCATGGGCATCGAGCTCACGCTGCAGGTCACCGCGCTCGGCCTGATCGGCGGACTGGTCCTCGGCCTCATCCTCGCCGGCATGCAGCTCAGCCGGTTCTGGCTGCTGGCCGCGATTGCGCGCGGCTATACTGTGATCTTCCGCGGCACGCCACTGATCCTGCAGATGGTGTTCGCCTACGACGCGCTGCCGCATATCGGCATCAAGCTGCCGGCGGTGCTGGCGGCGGGCCTCGCGCTCGCCTGCAACGAGGCGCCGTTCATCGCCGAGATGCTGCGCTCCGGCGTGCTCGGCGTCGATCGCGGCCAGCTCCTGGCGGGCCAGGCGCTCGGCATGACGCCATCAGTGCTGATGCGCCGGATCATCGCGCCGCAGGCGATCCGCACGATGATCCCGGCCTTCGGCAACGAGGCGGTGAGCGCGCTGAAGAACTCCTCGCTCGCCTCCGTCATCGCCGTACAGGAATTGACCTTGCGCTCGACGCAGCTCGCCTCCTCCACCTTCGACTTCTTCTCCATCTTCTTCGCCTCGGGTCTCATCTATCTCCTGCTGACCGGCGCGATCAGCGTCATCCAGCTCGCGCTGGAATGGCTGCTCGATCTCGACCGCACGGCCAAACAACGCAAGCTGGCGGACTACCTGCCATGGCGCCGCGTCGATCCGGTGGCAAAGCTGGACCTTGCGAATACCGCACCTACCGTCGAGGCCGCGCCGCCGGAGCCCGCCGAACTGAAGGAAACGCCGCCGCTCGCGCTGACGGTCGAGGACCGCGCCCGGCGCGCCGCGACCATCGCCCGCAACAACGTCGCGGTCGAGGTCAAGGAGCTGCGCAAGGCCTATGACGGCAACAGAGTGCTGGACGGGCTCGATCTCACGGTGCGCATCGGCGAGGTGATCGCGCTGCTCGGCCCCTCCGGCTCCGGCAAGAGCACCTTGCTCCGCTGCATCAATCATCTGGAGAACTGGGACGCCGGCGAGATCCGCGTCGGCGGCCGCAAGCTTGGCTTCGACGAGCAGGGGCGCAGGCTGACGCCGCGCGCGGTCGCCAACGAGCGCGCCAATGTCGGCGTCGGCATGGTGTTCCAGCAGTTCAACCTGTTTGGGCATCTCACGGCGAAGGAGAACGTCGCAGGTCCCCTGCGCTGGGTGCACGGCCTGGGCCGGTTCGAGGCCGACCGCCGCGCGGCCGAGTTGCTCGACCGCGTCGGCCTGTCGCATCGCGCCGATGCGCTGCCGCGGCATCTCTCCGGCGGCCAGCAGCAGCGCGTCGCCATCGCCCGCGCGCTGGCGCCGAACCCGAGCGTGCTGCTGTTGGACGAGCCGACCTCCGCGCTCGATCCCGAGTTGGTCAACGAGGTGCTGGAGGTGATCCGCCGCCTCGCCGTCGACGACGGTCTGACCATGATCATCTCGACGCATCAGGTCCGCTTCGCCGACGAGGTCGCCGACCGGGTCGCCTTCCTCAATGGTGGCGTCATCCTCGAAGAGGGACCGGCCCATGAGGTGCTGACCAACCCGCGCCACCCGCTGACCGCGCGCTTCCTCTCGGTGATGGAGGCAGAGCGGCCGAAGGATGCGGTCGCATGAGTTCATCCTTCACGTCAACATCAACGATCTCGCGTCCGATCTTTCATGAGGCCCTTGCATGAAGCACCATCTGCTGCCGGTATCCCCGAAGACCATCCATTGGGGGTATTTTTCCAAGGTGGTGACACCGGCTCTCACCTTGCGCTCCGGCGACCGCGCCACGATCGAGACGCTGACCCATCATGCGAACGACGACTATGAGCGCATGATCAAGGACGATCCCGACGCCGAGAGCGTGTTCAAGTGGACCAGAGAGCACAAGGCGGTGGCGCGGCGCGGCTCGGGGCCGACCGAAGGGCCGTTCATCCGCGGCTCCGGCGAGGGCGTCGGCGTGCATCTGCTGACCGGCCCGGTTGCGATCGAGGGGGCCGAGCCAGGCGACGTTCTGGAGGTGCGCATCCTCGACATCAAGCCGCGGCCGAGCCGGTGCGGCTGCCATGCCGGCAAGTGCTTCGGCTCCAACGCCGCCGCCAATTGGGGCTTCCACTATCACGACCTGATCGAGGAACCGAAGCCGCGCGAGGTCATCACCATCTTCGAGCTCGACACATCGGGCGAGCCGTTCGCCAAGGCGGTCTACAACTACGTCTGGACGCCGCAGACCGATCCCGACGGCATCGTGCATCCGACCATCGACTATCCCGGCGTGCCGGTCGACCACAGCACGATCAGGAAGCGCGAGAACATTTTGCCGAACATCAAGGTGCCGGCGCGGCTGCATTTCGGCACCATGGGGCTGGCGCCGTCGGAGGCCGACTACGTCTCCTCGATTCCGCCGAGCTACACCGGCGGCAACATCGACGACTGGCGCATCGGCAAGGGCGCGCGGATGTATTATCCGGTCGCCGTGCCCGGCGCGTATTTCTCGGTCGGCGATCCCCATGCCGCGCAGGGCGATAGCGAGCTCGGCGGCACCGCGATCGAGACCTCGCTGACCGGCGACTTCGAGTTCATCCTCCACAAGAAGAGCGACCTCGGCGGCACCCAGCTCGAAGGACTGACCCATCCGCTGCTGGAGACCGACCAGGCATGGTCCGTCTACGGCTTCACCTATCCGAACTATCTCGCCGAGCTCGGCGCCAACGCGCAGACCGAAATCGCCAACCATTCCAGCCTCGACCGCGCGATGCGCGACGCCTTCCGCAAGCTGCGGCGATTCCTGATGACGGTGCATCATCTCAGCGAGGACGAGGCGATCTCGCTGATGTCGGTCGGTGCCGACTTTGGCGTCACCCAGGTGGTGGATGCCAATTGGGGCGTCCACGGCACGATCCGGAAGAACGTGTTCCGGTGTGAGTGATGTCGACGTGGTGCAAACTTTCGCCTCCCGGACGGTATGCTCCCTCCCCCCTTGTGGGGGGCTGGGGAGGGGGGCGCCACGCGGCGAGACCGCCGTTGTGGGCCCCCTCCCCAGCCCCCCACAAGGGGGAGGGGAACAGGCTGCATTCGCGGCGACAGCGCCTACCGCAACGAGTTTCGGAGCCAACGACTGAGCAACACCAGCACACCACAGACCGTCAAACTCATCTGGCACGGGGGTTGCTTCGCATTCCCCGACCCGGGGCGTGCCATGAGTTTCCGTCCGTTCACCAGCGAATCCTATGCGAGGGACGAGCGCCCCGAAGCGTGGCGCGACGTGTTGAACGCCATCGGGCTGCAGCCCGCGGCAAAGACGCCGTTCCATGATGGCCACGCGACGGCCTCCCATCGCCATGCGCCGGGCATCGCGCTGTCGCGGCTGTCGGCGGGCTCGCAGGTGGTCACCGCGGTTCCGCAAGCCCATGAGGACCTGCCGATTGCGTTGCTCGCGATCGACGACGGCGCTGTGCTCCGCAGCGGCGACAGCCATCGCATCGTCCCCGCGGGACATCTGATGCTATTGCCGCGCGTCGGCGACTGGAACATCGCGTTCCAGCGCGATCTGCGCGCCATCGTGCTATCGGTGACATCAGACGCCCTGCATGGCCGCATCAGCGGCAAGCTGAAATTGGCCGCCCCCCAGGTGATCGCGCCGAGCGGTCTTGCCGACGTGGTCTGTCGCACCATCGAGGCCACCGCGCGGGCGCTCGAAACGCTGAGCGATGCCGAATGGAGCACGGTCGCGCAGAGCCTGGTCGATCTGCTGCTGACGCTGGCCCATCAACAAGCAGTGCCGACAACGGAGGCCGGCAGCAGCGCGACGCAGGCTGCGATCCTGCACCGGATCTGCCAGACCATCGAGCGGCGGCTCGACGATGCCGAGCTGACGCCGGCGCGGGTGGCCCAGGCCGAAGGCATCTCAGAGCGCTATCTGCAAAAACTGTTCGAAGGTGCCGGCGACAATTTCAGTCACTACGTGAGGGAACGGCGGCTGCAGAGGGCCTGGACCGACCTGTCCAATCCAGCCGAAGCCAACCATTCGATCTCCGAGATCGCCTATCGCTACGGCTTCGCCGATTCAGCGCATTTCAGCCGCAGCTTCCGCGCCCGCTTCGGCCTGTCGCCGCGCGAGTTCCGGCAGCAGAAGGCGGAGCAGGCGATGACGTCGGCGGCCCCGCGCGGTCAGCGCGGCTGGCCGCAAGATGCGCTGGCGCAGCAGCGCGTCTGCGAGAGGCCGGCGGCGGCCAGGAGCGATATCACTCTGCCCGCGCCGGCCAACGACCAGGACGCGCGGCGGCATCACCATCATCTGGCGGTGTCGGCCGAGCGCGTGCATTGGGGCTATTTCAGCCGCTCGCTGCCGCCGCAGATCGAAATCGCATCCGGCGACACGATCACGGTGGAGACGCTGACCCAGCATGCCTCCGATGATCCGGAGCTGATGATCTCAGGCGATGCCGCTGCGCTCAGCGTGTTCGGCTGGACCAAGGCGAAGAAGAACGTCGACCGCCGTGGCGCCGGCCCGATGGACGCCAGCGTGTTCGGCCGCGGCGCCGGCGAAGGCTTTGGCGTCCACATCTGCACCGGCCCGGTCGCGATCAAGGACGCGCAGCCGGGCGACGTGCTCGAAGTACGGATCCTCGACATCGTGCCGCGGCCGAGCCGCAGCCGCGGATATGAAGGCCGCGTGTTCGGCTCCAGCGTGGCGGCATGGTGGGGCTATCACTACAATGAGCTGATCGCTCCGCCCGCGCCGCGCGAAGCCGTCACGATCTACGAAATCTTTGCCGACGATTCCGAGCCGCATGCGCGCGCGCTCTATTCCTATCGCTGGGAGCCGCAGACCGATCCGGCCGGCGTGATGCACGCGACCTACGACTATCCCGGCGTGCCGGTGGCGCCCGGCAGCATCAAGCGCCGCCACGGCGTGCTCGACAACATCCGCATTCCCCTGCGGCCGCATTTCGGCGTGATCGCGGTGGCGCCACGCGAGGCCGACTTCGTCGATTCGATTCCGCCGTCCTATTTCGGCGGCAATCTCGACAATTGGCGGCTCGGCAAGGGCGCGACCGTGTATCTCCCCGTCTCCGTTCCCGGCGCGCTGCTATCGGTCGGCGATCCCCACGCCACGCAGGGCGACGGCGAACTCGGCGGCACCGCGATCGAATGCTCGATGACCGGCACCTTCCAGGTCATCCTCCACAAGAAGACGCAACTCGCCGGACAGCCTTTTGCGGATCTCAGCTATCCCCTGATCGAAACCGAGACCGACTGGGTGCTGACCGGCTTCAGCCACCCGAACTATCTCGCCGAGTTCGGCGCGCAGGGCCAGAGCGAGGTCTACGCGACCTCCTCGCTCGACCTCGCGATGAAGGATGCCTTCCGTAAGATGCGCCGCTTCCTGATGCACATCAAAGGCCTTAGCGAGGACGAGGCGGTCGCGCTGATGTCGGCGGCGGTGGACTTCGGCGTCACGCAGGTCGTCGACGGCAATTGGGGCGTGCACGCGATCCTCAGCAAGCGGCTGTTCGAGGATGCGGGCTGAGTTCATGCTAAGTCGTAGGGTGGGCAAAGGCGCGCCCGCGAACCTGCGACATCGATCATGATGTACGTCGCGCCGTGCCCACCGCGGCGCATCCGCTGATGATAATGGGCACGCGTCGCCTGCGGCGCCGTTTTGCCCACCCTACACATTCACTCGCAGAGGAATCCGACCATGCAGTTCCACATGATCTCCGGCGCGACGAAACCCGTGGCGCCGTTCAGTCACGCGGTCGAGACCGACGGCTTCGTGTTCGTCACCGGCCAGATGCCGGATTCACCGGAGCTGCCGGGCGTGCTGCCCGACGGCATCGTGGAGCAGACGAAGGCGGTGATGCAGAACTTGAAGTACATCCTCCAAGGTCTCAACCTTGGTCTCGAACATATTGTGATGTCTCGGATTTACCTGACCGAGTTCAGGCGCGATTACGCGGCAATGAATGAAACTTACCGTTCATTCTTCCCACCGGGCCGGCTGCCGGCCCGCACCTGCGTCGGCGTCACCGGTCTCGCCTATGACGCGCTGATCGAGATCGATCTGGTCTGCCGAAGACCATAATACCCATTGGTAAACATCTCCTCAACGCAGGCAACCGTCATTCGATCCGGGCTGGGGAGCGTCCCGCTGTTGCCGATTGTGTGCCGAGGCTTGGCGGTGTCAATTCGCCGGACAATCAGGCAGGATCGGGGGAGTGCCATGCCGTACCAGTTTTCCAATCGTCAGCAGATCCGCAAGCCGGCGGTGACCAGCAAGGGCGGCATCGTCGCGGCACAGTCACGGCGCGCCGCCGAGGTCGGTGCCGAGGTGCTCGCCGCGGGCGGCGACTGCGTCGACGCCGTGGTGGCGACCGGCTTTGCGCTCGGCGTGCTCGAGCCGTGGATGAGCGGCCTCGGCGGCGGCGGCGCCATGCTGCTGTACCGCGCCAGGGACAACCACGTCGAGGTGATCGACTACGGTATGCGCGCCCCCGACAGCCTTGATGTCACGGACTATCCGCTGGCCAACGACGGCAGCGTAGCAGCCGACATCTTCCCCTGGCCCCGCGTCAAGAACGACCGCAATCTGCACGGCCCCGGCGCGATCGCAGTGCCCGGCGTCGTCGCGGGCATGGAGGCGGCGCATCGCCGCTACGCGCGGCTGCCGTGGCAGGATCTCGTCACGCCGAGCGTGAAGCTCGCCGCCGAGGGCCTGCTGGTGGACTGGTGGACCACCGTGATGATCTCGAGCTGCGCCGCAGACCTGCGCCGCTATCCCGGCAGCGCCGCGGCCTATCTGAAGGATGGTTTGCCGCCGAATCCGCAATGGGGCGCGAAGGCGGTGACGCGGCTGCCGCAGGAGCAGTTGAAGGCGACGCTGGCACATCTTGCCAGCGCCGGCGCGCGCGACTTCTACCGGGGCGACATTGCGCGCTCGCTCAGCCGCGACATCCAGGCCGCCGGTGGCGCGCTTTCGGTGGATGACCTCGCCGCGTTCGAGGCACATCACCGCGAGCCGCTGCGCATTCCCTATCGCGGCGGCACGGTGTTCGCGACACCGGAGCTGACGGCCGGCCCGACGCTCGCGCACGCCTTGCGGCTGATGCAGGCGAGCGTGACGGCCTCGGGCAAGACGCCTGATGCAAGCGCCTTCATCGCCTATGCCGAAGCGATGCAGTCGGCCTATCGCGAACGGCTCAACGACATGGGCGATGCGCCCGGCAAGCGCGCGCTCGGCGCCGAATATCTAGCACCGGCCTGCACCACGCACTATTCGGTGGTGGACCGCGACGGCAACATGGCGGCGGTGACGCAGACCCTGCTGTCGGGTTTCGGCTCGAAATTCCAGGCGCCGCAGAGCGGCGTCATGATGAACAACGGCATCATGTGGTTCGATCCGACGCCGGGCACGACGAACTCGCTGGCGCCCGGCAAGCGCTGCCTCACCAACTACACGCCGGTGGTGGCGCAGGCCGCGGACGGAAAGCGCCTCGCGCTCGGCGCCTCCGGCGGCCGCCGCATCCTGCCCGCCGTGGCGCAGATGCTCTCCTTCGTAATGGACTTCGGCATGGATCTCGACACGGCGATCCACCAGCCTCGCATCGACGCCAGCGAGGGTGACGTAGTTGGCGCGGATACGCGCCTGCCGGAGGAGGTGATGGACGCCCTCACGGCGAAGTTCGAGACCGTGCCGGCGCCGGTGCAGACCATGCCCATGAAGTTCGCCTGCCCCAGCATCGTGATGCGCGAGGGCGACGTGAACAGCGGCGCCACGGAGATCTTCCATGCGTGGGGAGATGCGGTGGCGGAGAGCTGACGCAACGATCCGTTAGATTCGAGATATCACCGCGCTGACGGTGCGCTCCCCTCCCCCTTGCGGGGAGGGGAGATGAGATCGTGGCGCTGTCACCGCAGAACTTATGAACGGAGTTCGGGGCAAGCGCTGCTGGAGATCACCCCACCAGCGCCTGCACCAACCCACTCTCCGGATCCGCCAGCTCGTCGATCACGTCGAAATGGTGCCGGTCCGGCGCCTCGACATAGGCAGTGGAGGCCCCGAGCCCGGTCCAGATGTTGGCGAGCAGCTGGGCCTGGCGGCGGAATTCGCTGCGCTCCGCGCCGCCGACCCAGGCGGTGACACGCGCAGCATCGACCGGCACCAGCAGCGCCGGGCTCTCGCGCTGCGCGGTGGCGTCATCGATATGAAGCGTGTCGTTCATCGCGGTCCGCTGCAGCGGGCGCAGATCGTGCAGGCCGGAGAGCGAAACAACGTTGCTGATCCGCGCCTGTCGCTCCGGCGGCAGCGGCGCGCCGCGGCAGATCATGCGGCTGACGAGATGGCCGCCGGCGGAATGCCCGGTCAGCGCCACCGGCCCCGCGACCTCGTCCATCGCCCGCGCGATCGCCTGCGCCACGTCGGCCGAGATGTCGGCGATGCCGACCTCGGGACAGAACCGGTAGGACGGCATCGCCACGGCATGGCCGCGCGCGATGGAGCCTTGCGCGAGATGCGACCAGAAGCTCTTGTCGAGCCGCATCCAGTAGCCGCCATGCACGAACACGACGAGGCCCTTCGGCGTACCCTCGGGCAGGAACAGGTCGAGCCGCTGCCGGTCATGCGCGCCATAGGCGATGTCGAGCTTCGCCCGGCCCCTCCCCGCCAATGTCGTGCGATAGGCTTCCGCCGGCGCGACCCACAGGCCGGGCCAGCGCTCGCCACCGGCGATGTTCGGGCCGTTGGCATAGGCATTGTCCCAGTCCTTGACGGCATAGAGCATGAGGATCTCCTGATCGATTGATGTGCGCGCGGGCTTACAGCCCAGTGCGCAGCTTCCAGAGCTCGGGGAACAGCACGATCTCCAGCATCTTGCGCAAGTAATTGACGCCGCTGGTGCCGCCGGTGCCGGTCTTGAAGCCGATGATGCGCTCCACCGTGGTGACGTGGTTGAAGCGCCAGCGGCGGAAGTAATCCTCGAAGTCGACCAGCTTCTCGGCGAGCTCGTACAGCTCCCAATGGCGCTGCGGATCGCGGTAGACGCTGGTCCAGGCCGCCGTCACCTCCGCGCTTTCGCTGCGCGTGCCGCGCCAGTCGCTGCGCTGCCCGTCGGCGCCGATGAAGAAGCCGCGCCGCGCCAGCAGCCGCAGCGCTTCGTCGTAGAGGCTCGGCTTCGCCAGGATCGCTTCCAGCTCGGCGGTCAGCTTGGGGTGATGCGCATGCGGGCGCAGCATCGCCAGATTGCGGTTGCCGAGCAGGAATTCGATCGAGCGATACTGGAACGACTGGAAGCCCGAGGACTCGCCGAGCTTGTCGCGGAACAGCGTGTATTCGCTCGGGGTCATCGTGCGCAGCACGTCCCACGCACCGTTGAGCTGCTCGAAGATGCGCGACACCCGCGTCAGCATCTTGAATGCCGGCTGCACGTCGTCTTTGGCGATCGCCGCCATCGCGGCCTTGATCTCGTGGATCGCAAGCTTCATCCACAATTCGGAGGTCTGGTGCTGGATGATGAACAGCAGCTCGTCATGCGCGGTCGAGAGCGGCGCCTGGGCGTCGAGCAGGCGATCCAGCATCAGATAGTCGCCATAGGACATCCGTCCCTTGAAGTTCATCCGCGCACCTTCGGTGGCGGGATCGTAGGGACCGTTGCTCACGTCACGAGTTCCTTCTGGCGATATTCGGGTCTGTCCCACAGCTTGTTGTCGAGGACCTCCGCGAGGATGTCGACGGCGCCGCGCACCTCGGCCTCGCCGAGATAGAGCGGCGTGAAGCCGAAGCGCAGCGTGTCCGGCGCGCGGAAGTCGCCGATCACGCCGCGCGCGATCAGCGCCCGCATGATCGCATAGCCGTCGGGATGGCGGAACGACACCTGGCTGCCGCGCCGCGACGGATCGCGCGGCGACGCCAAGGTCAGCGACGGACAGCGTTTCTCGACCTCGGCGATGAACAATTCCGACAGCGCGATCGAGGCCGCGCGCACGTCCTGCATCGACACGCCGTCCCAGGCGTCGAGCGCGGCATCGAGCGCGGCCAGCGCGATGATCGGCGGCGTGCCGATGCGCATGCGTTCGATGCCGCCGCCGGGGCGGTAGTCGAGATCGAAGGCGAACGGCGCCTCGTGCCCCATCCAACCGGACAGCGCCGGCGGCGCGATGTCGGCATGGCGCGGCGCGACATAGATGAAGGCCGGCGCGCCGGGCCCGCCATTGAGATATTTGTAGGTGCAGCCGACCGCGAAGTCGGCCTCGGCGCCGGCGAGGTCGACCGGCACGGCGCCGGCGGAATGCGCGAGGTCCCACACCGTGAGCGCGCCAGCCGCGTGCGCCTTTGTCGTCAGCGCGGCCATGTCGTGCATGCGGCCGGTGCGGTAATCCACCTCGGTCAGCATCAGCACGGCGACGCTGTCGTCGATCGCGTCCTCGACCTGCTCGGGCGCGACCACCTTGAGCGTCGCGCGGTCGCCGAGCATGCGGACCAGGCCCTGCGCCATGTAGAGATCGGACGGGAAGTTGCCGCTGTCGGACAGGATCACGCGGCGGCCCGGATTGAGCGACAGCGCCGCGGCGAGCGCCTGATACACCTTGATCGAGAGCGTATCGCCCATCACGACCGTGCCGGGCGCGGCCCCGATCAGCCGCGCGATGCGATCGCCGACGCGGCGCGGCTGCACCATCCATCCCGCACTATTCCAGCCACGGATCAGCTCCTGTCCCCACTCCGCCTCGATCATGCTGTTGACGCGCGCCGGCACCGCTGACGGCAGCGCGCCGAGCGAGTTGCCGTCGAGATAGATGACGCCTTCAGGGATCGTGAAGAGTGCTCGGGTCCTGGAAAAATCGGTCATGCTGCCCCTGTGTGGTTCGCCGCCCTGCATGCATGATTCGCGCCGGGTCGGACCAGATCAAGCCGGTCCCATCGCGACCGGCACCGCGTCGGCCGCATGGCTCGCGAAGACGTGAGGATGTCGACACAATCCAGCCGGTCGATCGCCGCCGGTCGGCGACATTGACGCGCCACGGCAGGCTTGTCACGGGCGGCGCGTGGCGCATGATAGATCGATCCGAACCGCCGATGGAGGACACGACATGCGCATTCTGGTGCCGCTCGTCCTGCTGCTGGCGCTGCTGGCCCGCCCCGCCGCCGCGGCCGACGCCAGCGCGGCGCAGAGCGTGATTCGCGCCCAAGAGCAGGCCCTGGCGCGCGACGACGGCGCGACCGCCTATGCCCAGGCCGCGCCGGAGATCCAGGCGCTGTTTCCGAGCGTCGAGATCTTCATGAGCATGGTCAAGAGCGGCTATCCGCCGGTCTATCGCCATCGCAGCTTCGAATTCGGCGCCGCGCAGGTCGAGGACGGCAGCATCGCGCAGCGCGTCCACATCGTCGATGCCGAAGGCGAGGCGTGGGAGGCGCTGTACACGCTGCAGACCCAGCCCGACGGCAGCCTCAAGATCTCCGGCTGCTCGCTGTTGAAGACGGGCCAGTCGGTCTAGGGCTGGGCGGCTACGTCACGCCGAAGCGCTTCTTGAACTGCTCGACATTGATGAGGCCGCGGCCGTGGCGGCCGTCGCCGATCTTCACCTCGCCATGATAGGCCTCGACCGAGAAGCGGATGACGCGGCGCTCGACCTCGATCACCTCGGCGACCGTGCGAATGGTGGCGCCGACCGGCGACGCCGCGAGATGGCGGACGTTGACCTCGGTGCCGACCGTGACCCAGCCCGGCGGCAGCGCCGGGTTGATGGCGTCGCCCGACGTCATCTCCATCTCCAGGATCATCATCGGCGTCGCATAGACCATCGGCATATGCGGCACGAAATGCCCGACGGTGCGCTCCGGCGGCACGACGAGCAAACGCTCGGCGCGCATGCCCGGCTTGATGAACTCACGTGCGTCCATGGCTGCTCCAAACTCCGCTGTCGTCCCGGACAAGCGCGCGGCACGCGCGCGCCGATCCGGGATCCATACGCCGTGGCGGTCGTGATGGGCAAAGGGCCAATGACCAGCGTGCCTCGAACCGCTCCCTGGGGGTATGGGTCCCGGCGTTCGCCGGGACGACGGCGGTGATCGTCGAGACAGATGTCATAGCCTCGCTTTCGCCAGGACGACGGCCAACTACTTCTTCTGCTCGGCCAGGCGTTCGACGAAGGTCTT
Source organism: Bradyrhizobium sp. SZCCHNS3016 (assembly GCF_032484535.1). Lineage (NCBI taxonomy): Bacteria > Pseudomonadati > Pseudomonadota > Alphaproteobacteria > Hyphomicrobiales > Nitrobacteraceae > Bradyrhizobium > Bradyrhizobium sp. SZCCHNS3016. The sequence goes on along the minus strand of NZ_JAUETE010000001.1, from coordinate 228,198 downwards.
GCCGCCCTTCATCTTGTGCGTCAGCGGTGCCTCGTTGATCTGGATCACCACCGCTTCCGGATCGACGCCGAGATGCGTCACCAGGGCCTTGGTGATGTCGCGCATCATGTTGGCCTTCTGCTCGTCGGTGCGGCCGGCGGCCATGCTCACGGTGATCTCGGGCATTCGTTGCTCCTGTTAGTTATCCCAGCCGCGTCATTGCCGGGCTTGCCCCGGCAATCCATCTCTTGAAATCTGCGGCCATCGTTTGAAGGATGGATACGCGGGTCAAGCCCGCGTATGACGAATCCCCTACGCCCAGCTCACGTCATGACGCGCGAGCACCTCGCGGACGCCGGCGACGAGCTCGTCCTCCTTGCAGGAGAACTGCGCCGGGCGGCTCTCGCGCCATTCCTGGTTGGAGGCGATTGCGGCCGCCGCCTTGGCGCCCTCGATCAGGTCCTTGATCTGCACCTCGCCGCGTGCCTTCTCGTCACTGCCCTGGATGATGACGCAGGGCGCGTTGCGGCGGTCGGCATATTTGAGCTGGTTGCCCATGTTCTTCGGGTTGCCGAGATAGAGTTCGGCGCGGATGCCGTGATTGCGCAAGGTCGACACCATCTTCTGATAGTCGGCGACGCGGTCGCGGTCGAACACGGTGACGACGACGGGGCCAAAGGCAGGGCGCGTATCGAGCTTGCCGAGCAAGGTCAGCGCGGCCTGCAAACGAGAAACGCCGATCGAGAATCCGGTCGCCGGCACCGGTTCGCCGCGGAAGCGCGAGACGAGACCGTCATAACGGCCACCGCCGCCGACCGAGCCGAAGCGCACGGGACGGCCCTTCTCGTCCTTGGTCTCGAGCAGGAGCTCAACTTCGTAAACAGGGCCGGTGTAGTATTCGAGGCCGCGGACGACGGACGGTTCAACCCGAACGCGGCTATAGCCATAGCCGGCCGTGCTGCACAGCTTGGCGATCTCGGTGAGCTCGTTGATCCCTTCGGCATAGGCCGGCGAGGACATGAACAACGTCTGCTGAGCTACGCTCTCCAAAACCTGAGCGTTGAACTGCAAATCCTGTTCCTCGCTTTGGATTTGCGGCTCCGCGACCTTCATCTCAAAGAAGGCCAGCAAGGAGTCGATCTGGCTTTCAGTCAGACCCGCGCCCTTAGTGAAATCGCCCTTACCGACTTCACCGCCATCCCAGCGGCCCTCGCCGAGCAGCTTCTTTATTTCAGACACCGGAAACTTGTCGGCCTTGTCGATCGCTCTGAGTACGGTGAGCCGACGCCCTACGTGCTCCTCGCCACCAACGCCGATCGCCTCCATCACACCGTCGAGCACCTTCCGGTTATTCACCTTCACCACATACGAGCCACGCGGAATCCCGAGCGCCTCCATCGTGTCGGCCGCCATCATGCACATCTCGGCGTCCGCCGCCGGCGACGCGGAGCCGACCGTGTCGGCGTCGAACTGCATGAACTGGCGGAAGCGGCCCGGGCCGGGCTTCTCATTGCGGAACACATAGCCCGAGCGGTAGCTGCGATAGGGCAGCACCAGGCCATCGGTGCCGTAGCGTTCACCGACATAGCGCGCCAGCGGCGCGGTGAGGTCGTAGCGCAGCGAGATCCACTGCTCGTCATCGTCCTGGAACGAAAAGACTCCCTCGTTCGGACGATCCTGGTCGGGCAGGAACTTGCCGAGCGCGTCGGTGTATTCGAACGCCGGCGTCTCCACCGGCTCGAAGCCGTAGCGCTCATAGACGGCGCGGATCTTCTCGACCATCTCGCGCGTGGCGGCTATCGCCGCGGGGCCGCGATCCTCGAGCCCGCGCGGCAGCCGCGCCTTCAGCTTCTGGGGTTTCTTCGGTTTGTCGGACATGGGGACCGGAACGTAGGGTGGGCCAAGCGCAGCGGGCCCACCATGGCTGATAAACGCCGAAGTGGTGGGCACGGTCCGCTACGCGGCCCTTTGCCCACCCTACGGGATGGAATGCGTTGCTTGGTTGGTAGCAGCCGGGGCCCGGGGCGGCAACCCGAAGGCCGATCACACGCTGGCGCGTGGTACCGTTTCCAGCATTTCAGTAAGAGCCAAGCTTGCGCCGCGCATTCAGTGCGCCCCTCCCCCGCTTGCGGGGGAGGGTTGGGGTGGGGGCGCCCCAGCGGCAGTCTTTACGGGGCTTCCCCCTTCCCAGCCCTCCCCCGCAAGCGGGGGAGGGAGCAAACCGTCATCGCGGCTAGACTGTGCCCAGAACCTGCAAGCGCAAGGGAGCCCGGCCCCTCACTTCACATCCCGGATCCACTGATGCGGATCGGGGCTGCGGCCGTACTGGATGTCGACCAGCTGCTTGCGCAGGCCCATGGCGACTGGGCCGGCCTCGCCGCCGTTGATCAGGACGTCGCCGGTCGCCGAGCACACCTTGCCGATCGGCGAGATCACCGCGGCGGTGCCGCAGGCGAACGCTTCCTTCAGCTTGCCGCTCTTGGCGTCCGTCCGCCACTGGTCGATCGAATACGCCTCCTCGCGCACCTCGCGGCCGGCATCACGCGCCAGCTTGATGATGGAATCGCGGGTGATGCCGGGCAGGATGGTGCCGAGCGGCGGCGTCGACAGCGAGCCATCGTCGAACACGAAGAACACGTTCATGCCGCCGAGCTCCTCGACATAGCGGCGCTCGATCGCATCGAGGAACACGACCTGGTCGCAGCCATGCGCGATCGCCTCGGCCTGCGCCTTGAGGCTCGCGGCATAGTTGCCGCCGCATTTGACGCCGCCGGTGCCGCCGACCGCAGCCCGCGTGTAGTTCTCCGAGACCCAGATCGAGACCGGCGCCGGCCCGCCCTTGAAATAGGAGCCGACCGGCGAGGCGATGACCGCGAAGATGTATTCCGCCGACGGCTTGACGCCGAGGAACACCTCGTTGGCGATCATGAACGGGCGCAGATACAGGCTGCCCTCGCCGCCCGGGATCCAGGCGCGGTCGATGCGGACGAGCTGCTCGACCGCCTCGATGAAAACCTCCGGCGGCAGTTGCGCCATCGCCATGCGCTCGGCCGAGTTCCAGAACCGCTTCGCGTTGGCATCGGGGCGGAACAGGTTCACGCCGCCGTCGTCACGCTTGTAGGCCTTCAGGCCCTCGAAGATCTCCTGCGCGTAATGCAGGACGGCCGCGGCCGGATCGAGCGGGAAGTTGGCGCGGGATTCGACCCGCGCGCTGTGCCAGCCCTTGTCCTGGCTGTACTGGACCACGGCCATGTGATCGGTGAACACCCGGCCGAAGCCCGGGTTGGCGAGCTTGGCAGCACGCTCCTGGTCGGAGGTCGGGTTCGTCGTCGGCTTGATGTCGAATGTCAAAGTCATGTCCTTGCTTCCCCCGCTTGATCGCCATTCGCGAGTTCTGGCGCCGACCCGTCCGATCGGGCCAGTCGGCTTTTTGAATTTCGGACCTGCCGCGACCGGCTTTTGAGCCGGTCACCGGGCAAGCATGCCACCACAGGACATGCTTTTGCGCCCGGCGGAAGTCCAGTATGGTTTGCCGAAATGCCGCTCGACATCACACGGTTGTTCGATACGTCGCCCAGGGATGCCCGTCGGGGTTGCCTTCGGCCCGTTCAGACACGCCTGGAGACCCATCGCCCGCCGATGAAACGATCTAAAATTTCGTAGCGGACGATTGTTTTGTAACATTGAACCGCAGAAACGTCAATATGGCTGACATAAATTTCTCGTCTCCGACGTTGAGCCCCGAGCTGCGCGCGGCTGAGCCCTCCGCGACGGCCGGCGAGCCGCTGCGCTGGGACATCATCGAGCTTTTGTTCTTCGCCTACCGCGACTTCGTCGGCGATGCCGACCATGAGCTGGAGGCGTTCGGCTTCGGCCGCGCGCATCACCGCGTGATGCATTTCGTCACACGCTATCCCGGCCTGAAGGTCGCCGATCTGCTCGACGTTCTCCGCATCACCAAGCAGTCGCTCGGCCGCGTGCTCAAGCAGCTGCTCGACGAGGGCTACATCGTGCAGAAGACCGGCAACAACGACCGCCGCCAGCGCCTTCTTTTCGCCACGCCGAAGGGCGAGGCGCTGGTCGCCAAGCTGGCCGGGCTGCAGACGCGGCGCATCGATCGCGCGCTGGAGCAGATCGGACCGGCCGGCGCCGAGAAGGTCCGGCAGTTCCTGCGCGCGATGATCGATCGCGACGATCCGGACAAGGTGCTGGAAGCCATCTTCAAGACGCCTGTCGCCGCTGCCAAGGAGTGACCGTGACGATCGCCGCCATCGCCCCGCATCATCAGCAGACGCCGGCCGACGACGCGCCGCATCTCTTGCTCGTCGACGACGACCGCCGCATCCGCGACCTGCTGTCGCGCTTCCTGCGCGGCGAAGGCTATCGCGTCACCACCGCGGCGAGCGCGAGCGATGCCCGCGCCAAGCTGACGGGACTGCATTTCGATCTCCTGATCCTCGACGTGATGATGCCCGGCGAAAGCGGCTTCGACCTCGCCCGCTTCATCCGCACGCAATCGTCGGTGCCGATCGTGATGCTGACCGCGCGCGCTGAGCCCGACAGCCGCATCGAGGGCCTGCAGCTCGGCGCCGACGACTACGTCGCAAAGCCTTTCGAACCGAGAGAGCTTGCGCTGCGCATCGGCAACATCCTCAAGCGCGCCGCGCCGCCTCCGGCGGAAGAAGTCGTCGAGCAGATCGCGTTCGGCCCGTTCGTCTATCATCTGGCGCGCGGCGAGCTGAAGCAGGGCGAGGAGATCGTCCACCTCACCGACCGCGAGCGCGAGATGCTGCGCATCCTCGCCAATGCCCGCGGCGAGACCGTGCCGCGCGGCGCGCTGACCGGCAACGGCACCGTCAACGAGCGCGCCGTCGACGTCCAGATCAACCGCCTGCGCCGCAAGCTCGAGAGCGATCCGGCCAACCCGCTGTTCCTGCAGGCCGTGCGCGGCATCGGCTACCGGCTGATGACGTCGGGTTGAGATGAGCGGTTGATATGCCCGGCCATTCCGACCACGTTGCCTTGAAAGCATCTGAGCTAGCTTCCTCACCGCAAGACCTGAAACGACCTGGCATCTCCGCGTCATTGCGAGCGAAGCGAAGCAATCCAGAGTCCCGCGACGATTCTGGATTGCTTCGTCGCGGAGCCTGCCCTCGGGCTCGCCGCGGGCGAGACCCGGGGACTCCTCGCAATGACGGAAACGGCGAGCGTTAGGATTATCATGAGCACGCTCGACACCGGCCTCACCCTGATCCGCACCGCCTCGCGGCGGGTGTCGCGCGCCAACAGCCTGGTCGGCAACGCGTTCAAGGGCTGGATGCCGACCGGCCTCTATGCCCGCGCGCTCTTGATCATGATCGTGCCGATGGTGATCCTGCAGACGGTGGTCGCGGGCGTGTTCATGGAGCGGCACTGGAACACGGTGACGCGACGCCTCTCCGCCGCAGTTGTGCAGGACGTCGCCGCGCTGATCGACATCTACAAGGGCTATCCGCAGGACAAGGACCGCACCATGCTGCGCCGGATCGCGCAACAGCGGCTCAACCTGGTGGTCGACTTCCTGCCCGCCGGCGATATGCCGCCGCCGGGGCCAAAACCGTTCTTCAACCTGCTCGACCAGTCGCTGTCGAGCCAGATCGGCCGCCAGATCAGCCGTCCGTTCTGGATCGACACCGTCGGCCGCTCCAATCTGGTCGAGATTCGCATCGCGCTCGATGACGCCGTGATGCGCGTGTTCGCGCAGCGTGGCGCGGCCTACGCGTCGAACACCGATATCTTCCTGTTCTGGATGGTCGGCACCTCCTCGATCCTGCTGATCGTCTCGGTGCTGTTCCTGCGCAACCAGATCAAGCCGATCCTGCGCCTTGCAGATGCCGCCGAGAGTTTCGGCAAGGGCCGCGAGGTGCCGAACTTCCGGCCGCGCGGTGCGCGCGAGGTGCGACGCGCGGCGCACGCATTCCTGGAGATGAAGGCGCGCATCGAGCGCACGCTGGAGCAGCGCACGGCGATGCTGGCCGGCGTCAGCCACGATCTGCGCACCATCCTGACGCGCTTCAAGCTGGAGCTGGCGCTGCTCGGCGACAGTCCCGAGATCGACGCCATGCGCAAGGACGTCGACGAGATGTCGCACATGCTGGAGGACTATCTCGCGTTTGCGCGCGGCGACAATGGCGAGATCGCGCAGCCGACCGACATCTCCAACGCGCTCGAGGAGCTGCGCGGCGACGCCGAGCGCAACGGCCATTCCGCCACGGTCTCGTTCCACGGCCTGCCTGTGGTCACCGTGAAGCCGCAGGCGCTGAAGCGCTGCCTCGGCAATCTCGTCTCCAACGCCGCCCGCCATGCCGATGCGATCGCCATCACCGGCCATCGCGACCACCGCTACCTCACCATCACCGTCGACGATGACGGCCCGGGCATCCCGGCCGACATGCGCGAGGAGGTGTTCAAGCCGTTCCTGCGCCTCGACGACGCGCGCAACCAGGACGAGGGCGGCACCGGCCTCGGCCTCGCCATCGCCCGCGACATCGCCCGCTCCCATGGCGGCGACATCACCCTCGGCGACAGCCCGATGGGCGGGTTGCGGGCGAGCGTGCGCATTCCGGTTTAGCGCGCTGCTTAGCTCATTCCTGCGCGACCACGGCGTCGAGCCAGGCGCAGTTCAGTGCCGGAACGCGAGGATCCGGCACGCGAACGCCGCGTGCAGCCGCGGACAGCCGCATATCGCGCAGGCGCTTGCGCTGCTCATCCGGCAGGTACAATCGCTCGTGCCCCCACAGCGACGGGCCGTCAAAGGTCTCATGCGGCTGCCAGGTCGCGGGATCGATCACCCGACCGCCCCAGCCATATTCGATGAAGAAGCCGGAGGGCGTGTTGACGTAGAACGAGGTCATGTGGTCGTTGGTGTGACGGCCGAGCGTGTAGGCTACGCGCCCGTCGTCGAGCTGTGCCAGGTCGTAGCCCTGGCCGACGTCATCGAGACTGCCGAGTTCCACCATGAAGTGATGCAGTGTGCGGCGACCGGAGCCGACCATCGCGAAGCTGTGGTGGCGGCCGTTGACGTGGAAGAAATAGAGCTTGTACGGCGTCAGGCCGAAGTCGGACACCTTGAAGCCGAGCAGGTCGCGATAGAACCGCAGCAGCGGCTCGACGTCCTCGACGTTGAGCACGACGTGTCCCATGCCGAGCGGCCCGGTGCGAAAGCCGGAGATCGGACGTCCCGGCCTGAAGGGATCCGAGGCGACGGCTGCACCCCAGAACACCTCGATCGTGTTGCCGGCGGGATCCTGAAAGCAGATCAGCTCGGTGACATGACGCTCGTCGACCAGTGCCTGCGAACCGCGGGCCACCTTCACGCCGTTGTCGTCGAGACGGCTCGCGAGGCGCGCGAGCGCCGCGGCGTCGCCGACCTCCCAGCCCATGACGGCGAGCCCGCCATCGCCGCTGCCATCGACGATCAGCCGCTGCTTGCGATCATCCATCCGATAGGCCCGCACGCTGGCCGCGCGATCCACGCGCTGCATCCCGAGGAGCTCGGTCGCCATGCGTCCCCACTGCTCCGCTTGGGACGACTTGATGCCGATGTAACCGAGCGCCGTTATTTCCATCTTGTTTTCTCCCGAAAGGTGCGGGCGGAATTTCGTATCAGCTCCGCGCGGTCCTGCAGTAGACTGCCGCCCCTGCATCCGGCTCGCGTTCTCAAGACGGTATCGGCGGACGGAAACGAAGAACAGGGAGGATTTTCCAAGTGTCCAAGCAACGGACGCGATCTCCGCAAGCCCGTCCTGCGGAGGGTGTCCGCGCCTTCAAGCGGGGGCTCGACGTGCTGCGCGCGGTCAATCGGTCCGGGGGCATTCGCGCCGGCGACGTGGCGCGCCAGCTCGATCTACCGCGGCCCACGGTCTATCGGTTGCTCGAAACACTCGAGGAACTCGGCTATGTCGCGCGCAGCGCCAGCGACGACCGCTTCCGGGTGACGCGCCACGCATTGAGCCTCGGCGACGGCTATGATCCCGGCATCTTCATCTGCCAGGTCGCCGCGCCCTATCTCGCCGAGCTCAGCCGCAGCCTGATCTGGCCGGTCGATCTGTCGACTTATGAGAACGGCGCGATGGTCATCCAGGAGACTACGCATGCGCGCAGCCCGCTCTCGATCGACCGCAGCATGATCGGCAAGCGCCTGCCGATGCTGCAGACCTCGGCCGGCCGGGCCTATCTGGCCGCTTGCCCGCCCGCAGAGCGGGACATCATCATCAACCACCTGCGACGCATCGAGAATGCAGAGGACGTTTCCTTCCTGGCGCCCGAGCGGCTGCAGCGCATGGTGACGGAAACGGCTCAGCGCGGCTATGCAATCCGCAACGAGGGCGAATTCAATCCGAAGACATCGTCGATCGCGGTGCCGATCGTGCGGGGCGACGTCGTGTTCGGCTGCATTTCGATCATCTGGATCCGCTCCGCCATGACCCTCGAGGAGGCTGTCGCTCAGTACGCGGCCCCATTGCGCGACGCCGCGGCCGCGATCCCCGTCCAGGCCTGAGCGTCCGCTGCGCGGACAGTTTGCGACCGCGCCTTGAAGGTGCGAGGCGGTTGCGGAACAGATGCGGCCATGAGCAACATGGCTGCACATTCCGGAAGCTTCGACGTCGTCATCGTCGGTCGCGGGCCCGTGGGCTCGACGCTCGCCAACCTGCTCGGCCTGTGCGGCATCCGCACCCTGATCCTGGAGCGCGAAGCCAAGGCCTATCATTTGCCGCGCGCGGTGCATTTCGACGACGAATGCATGCGCGTGTTCCAGACCATCGGCCTTGCCGACGCCATCCTGCCCCACCTTACATTGAGTCCCGGCATGCGCTTCGTCGATGCCGAGGGACGGCTGCTGCTCGACTGGCCGCGCACCCCCGAGCTGACCTCGATGGGCTGGAATCTGAGCTACCGATTCCACCAGCCCGATCTCGAAAACGTGCTCAACAAGGGACTCGAGCGCTGGCCTCATGTCGAGCTGCGCACGCGCTGTGACGTCTTCGCGCTCGAGCAGGACCACAACGGTGCGCGCGTTCGCTATGAAGACCTCGGTACCGGCCGGCTCGTCGACATCTCCTGCGCCTATGTCATCGGCTGCGACGGTGCACGTTCGCTGGTGCGCCGCTTCATCGGCTCGGCGCTGGACGATCTCGGCTTTCACGAGCGCTGGCTCGTCTGCGACGTGCTGCTGAGGGAGGAGCGGCCCGATCTCGGCGATTTCAGCGTCCAGCACTGCAACCCGCAGCGTCCCGCAACCTATATTCGCGGCACCGGCAACCGGCGCCGGTGGGAGATCACGGTTCGTCCTGACGAGGACGCGGTCGAGATCACCCAACCGGCTCGCGTGTGGGAGCTGCTCTCGCCCTGGCTCCAGCCCGCAGAGGCCGAGATCGAACGCGCCGCCGTCTACACATTCCACTCCGCGGTCGCCCAGCAATGGCGCGGTGGACGGTTCCTGCTCGCAGGCGATTCCGCGCATCAGACCCCGCCTTTCCTCGGTCAGGGCATGTGTGCCGGCATTCGCGACGCAGCCAACCTCGCATGGAAGCTGGCCCATGTGATTGCCGGCAAGGCAACGCCTGATCTCCTCGACACCTATCAGAGCGAGCGCGCGCCCCACGTGCGCGAATTCATCGAGCTCGCGATACGGCTGGGCGGACTCATCAACACCAGGGCGGTCGAGGCGGCGCTCGCGACCGGCACGGCACAGGGCGACGGCCAGCTCAAGCTCGACGTGCAGAAGCCACTGCTCGGCCCGGGCCTTGCCGGCGGCGATCGCAGCATGACGGGAAAGCTAGCGCCGCAATTCCGCAGCCGTGATCTCGGCCGCAGCGACGACCGCGTCGGCTATCGCTTTGCGCTGTTGTGCCGGTCTGGCCTTGGTGCCGCGGTCATCGAGCAGGAACATGCTAGCTCGGCGGTCGCTGACGTCGCCATCATTTCCGGCGAGGAGGCTGGCGGCCTCGACGGTTGGCTCGACGAGCACGGCTTCGCCGCCGTGCTGATGCGCCCGGACCGCTACATCCTGGGTGCCGTGCAGAAGAGTGAGGATCTCGCCGCGCTGTTGTCCGGCCTCGCCGTCCTCGCGCCGCGGCCGAGCGCCGCCTGATCGTTTCCGTTTTGCTGAGAGGGTTCACGTATGAAGCTGGTTTCCTTTGTCATTGACGGGCGTCCCGGATACGGCGCGGTGAAGGGAGACGGTGTGGTCGACCTCGGCCGGCGCCTGCCGTCGAAGAGCCTGCGCGCGCTGCTCGAGGCGGATGCGCTCGGCCAAGCCGCCGCGCTGCTCACCTCCGAACAGCCCGACTATCCGCTCAGTGCGATCGCCTTCGCGCCCGTCATCCCCGATCCCGGCAAGATCATCTGCGTTGGCCTGAACTATCGCGACCACGTCGCCGAGACCGGGCGGGCCGTCACCGAGAAACCTGCGCTGTTTGCGCGCTTTCCCACCAGCCAAGTCGGCCATCTGCAGCCGGTCATTCGCCCTGGTGTCTCCGAACATTTCGACTACGAGGGCGAGCTTGCGCTCGTGATCGGGAAAGCCGGCCGGCATGTCCGGCGCGAGGACGCGCTCACGCACATCGCCGGCTATTCCTGCTACAATGAAGGCAGCATCCGCGACTGGCAGCGCCATACATCGCAATTCCTGTCGGGCAAGACCTTCGACCGCTCCGGCGCGTTCGGCCCCTGGCTGGTCACGGCTGATGAAATTCCCGACCCGTCGAAACTGACGCTGCAGACCCGCCTCAATGGCGAGACCGTGCAGCGGACCACCACGGATCTCCTCATCACCGATGTCCCCGATCTGATCGTCTATTGCTCGACGATCATGACCTTGCTGCCAGGGGACGTGATCGTCACCGGCACTCCGGGAGGCGTCGGCTTCAAGCGCACCCCGCCTCTGTTCATGAAGCCCGGCGATACGGTCGAGGTCGACATTTCGGGCATCGGCGTGCTGCGCAATCCCGTGGCTGCCGAACCGGCAGCCTGACGTCTCCGCCTCGCGGAGAACCGCGAGGCGCACCAATCAAACACGACAAAAAACCAAGTCTTCAAATCCGGGGAGGATCATCATGTCGCGCTGTCTCAGATCCAGCATCGCTGGCCTGCTGCTGCTTGCAGGCTCATCCGCGCAGGCCGAAATCAAAGGGAGTGCCATCCGTATCGGTGTGCTCACCGACATGACGGGCATTTTCGCGACCGCGATGGGGCCCGGCTCGGTGGACGCGGCACGGATGGCTGCAGAGGAATTTGGCGGCAAGATCAACGGCAGGCCGATCGAAATCATTCAGGCCGACCATCAGAACAAGCCGGATATCGCGGTCGCGATCGCCCGGCGCTGGTTCGAGCAGGACGGTGTGCAGGCGATCGCCGACGGCGGCAGCTCCGGCGCGGCCCTTGGGGTCCAGGAGCTGGTGCGTAGCAACGGCAAGATCTTCCTCATCTCGGGGGCCGGCGCCAACCAGCTGACCGACGAGGCCTGCGCCCCGACCTCGGTGCAATGGACGCACGACGCCTATTCGACCGCGACAGCCGTCGTGTCGGGCATCATGCAGACCAGCAAGGAGCCGTGGTTCTTCATTACCGGCGACTACGCGTTCGGCCATTCGGTCGAGGCGACCGCGCGCGCCCGCATCGCCGAGCTCGGCGGCAAGGTCGCCGGCAGCGTCAAGGCGCAGCTCGGCACGCCGGACTACGGCTCCTTCCTGCTGCAGGCCCAGGCCTCCCGCGCCAAGATCCTGGCGCTCAACGTTGCCGGCGACAATGCCACAGCCATCAAGCAGGCCGAGGAATTCGGGCTTGCGGCCCAGGGCATGAAGATCGTGCCGATGTCGTTCCAGAACGTGGACATTGAAGCCATCGGCCTCAAGGCGACGCAGGGCGATCTCATCGTCACCAGCTTCTTCGAGGATGCCTCTCCCGCCGCGCGCCGCTTCTCCGACGCGTTCTACGCGCGCCGGAAGGCGATGCCGTCACAGATACAGGCCGGGGTCTATTCGGCCGTGCGGCACTATCTGCAGGCGGTGAAGAATGCCGACAGCGACGACGGCGCAAGCGTGATGGCGAGGATGAAGGCGACGCCGGTCTCGGACGCCTATGCGGACCACGGCCAGATCCGCGACGACCAGCGCATGGTGCACGAACTGTATCTGGTCCAGGTCAAGACCCCCGCCGAATCGAAGGGCCCCTGGGACTTCGTCAAGCTGGTGACGAAGATCGCCCCCGATCAGGCGTTTCGCCCGCTCGACCGCAGCAAGTGCAGCCTGGTCGGTAAGTGAGCACATGAGCGACCAAGCATGATTCCGGACGATCAGCGCGCCGTCATCATCACCGCCGCGGGCGGCCCGGAGGTCCTGTCGGAGCGACAGGACTGGCCGGTCCCGCGCCTCGGACCAGACGATGTGCTGATCGAGGTCGCAGCCGCCGGCATCAACCGTCATGACTGCAACCAGCGCGCTGCCGGGCCGTCGCGGGAGCCCAATCCCGTGCCGGGGTTGGAAGCCTCGGGGCGCATCGTGGCCTGCGGCACCAACGTTCCCCGGGAACGGCTGGGTAAAGCGGTGATCGCACTGACCGACGGCGGCTCATACGCGCAATACGTCGCCACCGATCAGCATCTTGCCCTGGACTTGCCGAGCGGCCTCGACTGGATCCAAGGCGCCGCCCTGCCCGAAGCGCTGTTCACGACCTGGTTCAATTTCTTCGAGCTGATGCGCATGGCGCCCGGCGAGACCGCCTTGATTCATGGCGGCAGCAGCGGCGTCGGCACGATCGCGATCCAGCTCCTGCGCGCGCTGGGTCATCCCGTCATTGCCACCGCCGGCACCGCAGAGAAGCGCGCCGCGGCGCTCAGGCTCGGCTGCAGCGCCGTGTTCGACTACGCCGATCCTGATCTCGCCGAGCAGATCCGCGCGGCGACGGGGACGCGCGGTGTCGACTGCATCCTCGACACCTCCGCAGGCGCTCACATCGCGCAGGACCTTGCGGCGCTCGCAACGGGCGGACGGATCGCCCTGCTCTCAGCCGGACATGGGAACGAGTTGGCGGTGCCGCTGCGGGGCCTGATGGCGCGCCGGGCCAGCATCACCGGCGCATTCCTGCGTTCGACGGCACTGGACCTCAAACGACGCATCGCGGCCGACCTGCGGCAACGCGTCGGGCCCCTTCTCGGGACGGCCATTCGGCCGCACATCGACAGCACCTATCGCTTGTCTGAGGCGGCCGATGCGCACACCCGAATGGAGACGAGCCGACACATCGGGAAGATCGTGCTTTGCGTCCGCGAATGAGCGACGATCCATGTCTCTGCGCTCGTGCCGCCAAACGCAACGGCCGCCCGCCTACTGCTTGGCGCCCGGAATGAGGTTCTTCAGCTTGTTCATGTCCTTGATGTTCATCTTCACGCCACCGGGCATGACGATGTCGCCGGGCTTCTGGTCGGGCTTGCAGGCGCCGAGCCACTTCGCCTCGATGGTCACCGCGGTTTCCTTGGCGGCTCCGGCGGCACCGCCCTGGATGCGCGAGGTGGTCTTCACCGTGTAGGCAGAGTTGAAGTCACCGGTGATGTCGGCATGCGAGGTCGTGTTCATGCCGCCGAAGCTGCAGACGGCATCACTGACATAGCCGGTTGCGGTCTTCTGGATGTCCTGCTTGGAGCAGACCTGCTGCGCCATCGGCGAGGCCATGTTGTTCATGTCCCTGTCGGTGGTCTCGTCGGTGCAGTGCTGCATGGTCATCTCCGGCAGCTGGCCGCCGGACCTGACCATCTTCAATTCCCACAGGCCCGCCTTGCGCACCGGCAGCTCGACCGCCTGTGCGGTGCCTGCGGCGCCGCACAGCACGCCACAGCAAAGCAATCCGAAGGTGAAGCGCAGGCGTGTCATGGTTCGGTTCCGGGCTTGATGGCGACCGGCGGACCGATGACGCCGAATCGTGGCGTTAGTACAGCGTCCGCAGCGGCCGCTGCGCCGAGCCATAGGGCACCCAGCGGCAGGCGAACGAGACGTAGCCGCCGTAGCGCGCATCGACGGCGCGGAACTTCGCGACCTTGCCGTAGGAGGCGCAATGATCGACCGCGAGCTGACGCGCATCCGTGCGCTGGGCCAGCTGGTAGGCGATGATGCCGCCGGTGTCGTTGCCCTTGAAGGGCGGCACCACGTCGGCGTGGGCCGATGCGGCAGCCAGCAGCATCCCAACGGCCACGAGGCCTGCAGTCTTCACGAATCCGGCCTTCAGCGTCCGCATTGCATTCTCCTCGATCTGGCGTGCCATCCTAAAGGTCCTGTGCGGTCAAGAAAAGAACACCAGCCTCGCGTTAACAGGACTAATCGTGGAGTGTTGCCGCGTTGCACTTGACCTCCTGTGGCCGCCGCGGCACGGTCCACGCTCCCGGATCAGCCTTGCGGACGGCCCATGCGCGACTTCAGCTCACCTTTCAAGATGTTCGGCGCCGCTTGTGGCGCGCTGCTTGCCGCCATTGTCGCCACCGCCCCGGCTCAGGCCGCCAATCCGCTCGAGATGAACTTCTGGCTGTCCGGCCCGAAATATGAAGGCCGGGTCGCGCCTTGCGAGGCGGCCATTCCGACCATCGTCTCGCGGTTCCAGGACAAGGAGAGCACCTTCTGGAATTCCTCGCTGACGATCACCGGCGTCGCCAATGTTCATGAGATCGCCTTCCGCCCCTGGCAGTCCGACAATATTCCGCGCCGCTTCTGCACCGGCAGCGTGATGATCAGTGACGGCAAGGCGCGCACCGTCAACTTCTCGATCATCGAGGATGGCGGCTTCGCCGGCTATGACCAGGGCGTCGAGTTCTGCGTCGTCGGCCTCGATCGCAACTGGGCCTTCAATCCGGCCTGCCGCGCCGCCAAGCCCTGATTCGACTTTGTCGGACCATCGGCCGCTCGCGCGGGCGGCCGGCTGACGAATGGCTGCCTCGGGGCAGCCATTTTTGTTCTTGAAATGTTCCAGCGCGCTGCTAGGCTCCTGGCATTGTCCGGGGAGTTCGCCATGTTCGATTGCCTGCGCCGACCTGCCGTCCTGTTGTCCAGAACGATCGCCTGCTTTGCCCTCTTGCTCGGTGTGCTCACGGCTGGCGCCGCCGAGGCGCAGGACCGCCGCCAGAATGCGCCGGGCGCGTTCGACTTCTACGTTCTCTCGTTGTCGTGGTCGCCCTCGTACTGTGCCGAAGCCGAGGAGCGCGGCGGCCGCGGCAACCGGTCCCAGCAGTGCGGCGGCCGACCTTACTCGTTCGTCGTGCACGGGCTGTGGCCGCAATACGAGAACGGCTACCCCGAATATTGCGAGCAGCCGGCGCCGCGCCTGCCGCGCAACATCATGACCTCGATGCTCGACCTGATGCCGGCGCCGGGCCTGATCTACAACGAGTGGGACAAGCACGGCACCTGCGCCGGCCTGTCCGCGAAGGCCTACTTCGAAATCATCCGCAAGGCCCGCGCCGCCATCAAGATCCCGCCGGAATTCCTCGATCTTGCGGAGGCCAAGACGGTGGCGCCGGGGGCGGTCGAGGAGGCCTTCATCAAGGCCAACCCCAAGCTCACGACATCGGGCATTGCCGTCACCTGCAACCGCACCAGGCTGAGCGAGGTCCGGATCTGCCTGTCGAAGGATCTGGAGTTTCGCAACTGCGACGAGATAGACCGCCAGGCCTGCCGGCGCGACGAGGTCAACATGCCGCCGGTCCGCGGCGGCTAGCGACTGCCGAATTGGGCGACCGCAGTGCGTCGGCCTGCGGCGCCTCTCGGCGCGGCGCTGATCCGATGCTCTCTGGATCCATCCGGCGCATCGACGGGGTACCCTTTTGACGCGGAACGGCGTAACTCGTGCCGCATGAACTACCGACACGCCTTTCACGCCGGCGGCTTTGCCGACGTCATCAAGCACATCGTGCTGACGCGCATCCTGGTCTACCTCCAGGAGAAGCCCGCTGCGTTCCGGGTGATCGACACCCATGCCGGCGCAGGCCTGTACGATCTCACCGGCGATGAGGCCATCCGCAGTGGCGAGTTCCTCACCGGCATCGCTCGCGTGCTGCAGGCGCGCTTCTCCGAGCAGGCCTATGCACTCTTGTCGCCCTATCTCGACATCATCAGATCGTTCAATCCGAAGGCCGAGCTGGTTGCCTATCCCGGCTCGCCGCTGATCGCCCGGGCGCTGCTGCGGCCGCAGGACCGCATGACCCTTTGCGAGCTCGCACCGATCCCCCGCAAGCAGCTGATCGATCAGTTGCGCCGCGACACCCAGGCCCGCGTCGTCGATCTCGACGGCTGGGTCGCCCTGCCCGCCTTCGTGCCGCCGAACGAGCGCCGGGGCGTGGTGCTGATCGATCCGGCGTTCGAGGCCAAGGATGAGTTCGAGCGGCTCGCGGACCGCTTCGCTGCGGCCTTCGCAAAGTGGACCACCGGTATCTACGTGCTCTGGTATCCCGCCAAGAGCCGGCGTGCGACGGAAGAGCTGACCGATCGCGTCGCGGCGCTCGCGGCCGCGGCCAAGCCACCGGGCAAGGTGCTGCGGATCGAGTTCAGTGTTGCGCCGCAGATCGAAGGCGAGGCGCTGACCTCGACCGGGCTGCTGATCGTCAACCCGCCCTGGACATTGCATGACGAGTTGAAGCTCATCCTGCAGGAACTGCAGAAGCCGCTCGGCCAGGGCGGCGCGGCGCGCTTCCGGATCGAATTCCCCAAAGCTTGAAACGGCGACTGGTCGAAAAGCCGTAGTCAATCGGCGCGGAACCGTATTATTGTGTCTGATTGTAAGACTGGCTTTACGTTCCGCTTCCGCGAATGGTTGCGGCGGGGTGATCAAGGCCTAACAAGATCCAGACGATCCGGCGTGGCGAGCGCTGGGCGTTAAGGTGGCCAACGCTTTCCGATCAAAGTGATGTCCGGTCGGACGCTGCGCAGAGCGCGCAGTGGAGGAAGCATTGCGGGGGAGGAGTTTCCCGATGGCCATGACTGGGACGGTCAAGTTCTTCAATGGTGAGCGCGGCTACGGCTTCATCAAGCCGGACGACGGTGGACGCGACGTGTTCGTGCACATCACGGCGGTGGAGCGCGCGGGCCTGAAGGATCTGACCGAGGGACAACGGATCAGCTTCGAGGTCGAGCCGGACAAGAAGGGCAAGGGCCCGAAGGCGGTGAACCTGGTCCTGTCGTCTTAGGGCGAGCCCGCCAGGCGACGGTTCACGCACCAGCGTGAGACTGCAGCCGCGGGCGCCTCGACGGCATCTCATTCGTTCGTTTGGAAGCTGCCGGCAGCGCCGCCGGCTCGCATGCACAGCATTGCCGGCTCGTACGTGCAGGCCGCGCGCGATGATGCATGCCTCCAGATTGCACGGAGCGCTACGACAAAAGGGACTACGACGAAAAAATCCCGGCCGCGCGAGCGGCCGGGAGGTTGTCGTTCGACGTTTCTTCTTCCTATTCCCTCGTTGCCATCAGAAGTGGAAGTTGATGCCTGCGCGCACAACTCCAAACCGATAGTCGTTCTTCGCCCCCGTGATCACGAAATTGCTGCTGTCGAGATCGACGTAGAGATACTCGATCTTGGCGGTCCAGTTCTGCGCCAGGCCGAACTCGGTGCCGGCACCGAGCGTCCAGCCCACCGTGGTGTGCGATTCCGAAAGACCGAAGGTCTCGGCGCGCAGGCCGCCAAAGGCGAGGCCGCCGGTGCCGTAGAACAGGATGTTGTTGAAGGCGTAGCCGGCGCGGCCGCGCAATGTGCCGAACCACGGGTTCGAGAACTTCCACGGCGCGAAGGTGTCGTTGGCGCCGGTCAGGTTGATGTCGCCCTCGGCGCCGAACACCCATGGGCCGTTCTGCCAATTGTATCCCGCGGTCAGGCCGCCGGTGAGACCGGACGGCTTGGTCGGATTGTTGCCGACGGTGCCCCATTCGTAGCCCAGCGTGCCGCCGAGATAGGGGCCGGCCCAGCTATAGGCGTTGAGGGGCTGGTTCACGGTATAGGGCGCGCCGCGCCCATAGCCGAGATCGGCCGCCTGCGCCGAGACCGATCCGAGAGCCGCCGCGCCCAAGCCCGCCGCGGCGGCAGCACCGACCAAGAACCTGTTCATCGCTCACTCCACGCAACTCGCCGTCACCACCCGGAGCATGCGCCGCGCGACTGTGCTGCGCGGGCCGACGTGGTTACGGAACTCTCGCTTCTTTCGTGAGCATTTATCGAGAGTTTTAGGTTAAGCCGTTGTTAAGCCGGGTTACCCGGCCATTAACGTGCTTAACGAAGCGTTACCGCCCTGCCCTGTGCATGGCGCCATCGCAAGCTGGCGAGGCGGCGCGGCAGCGCTTAATTTGTTGGACATGACCACCCACAGCTCCGACCCATCCAAGGCGCCGACGCCCCCGAGCCGGCGTGGCGCCTCTGCCGACCTGCCCCCCGAGGCCATCGACACGCCCGACCTCGATCCCGCCGCCCCGGCTGCGGACGAGGACGATGACGGCCGGCTGCCGGAGCTGGCCGAGGAGAGCCTGGAGGCGGTCGGCGAGGGCCCGCTGGCGATCGGCCATGCCGCGATCGAGAACGCGGTGCGGCTGGCGCCGACCTCGCCCGGCGTCTACCGCATGCTCAACGCAGCCCATGACGTGCTGTATGTCGGCAAGGCCAAGAACGTCAAAAAGCGGCTGTCGTCCTACGCCCGCGCCAACGCGCCGCTGCCGGCGCGCATCCTGCGCATGATCGCCGCCACCGTGACTGTCGAGATCGTCTCCACCACCACGGAGACCGAGGCGCTGCTGCTCGAAGCCAACCTGATCAAGCAGCTCAAGCCGCGCTTCAACGTGCAGCTGCGCGACGACAAGTCGTTCCCCTACATCCTGATCACCGGCGACCATTGGGCGCCGCAGATCCTCAAGCACCGCGGCGCGCAGTCGCGACCCGGGCGTTATTTCGGACCGTTCGCCTCGGCCGGCGCCGTCAACCGCACCATCACAGCGCTGCAGCGCGCCTTCCTGATCCGCTCCTGCACCGATTCGTTCTTCGAGAGCCGCACCCGCCCCTGCCTGTTGCACCAGATCCGCCGCTGCGCGGGTCCCTGCACCCAGGAGATCGACTTCCCCGGCTACACCGAGCTCGTGCGCGAGGCGACCGACTTCCTGTCCGGACGCAGTCAGGCCGTGAAGGCGCTGCTGGCGACCGAAATGGAGAAGGCGTCTGGCGAGCTCGAGTTCGAGACTGCCGCTGTCTATCGCGACCGCCTCGCGGCGCTGTCGGCGATCTCCTCGCAGCAGGGCATCAACCCGCGCACCGTCGAGGAAGCCGACGTGTTCGCCATCCACCAGGAGGGCGGCTATTCCTGCGTCGAGGTGTTCTTCTTCCGCACCGGCCAGAACTGGGGCAACCGCGCCTACTTCCCGCGCGCGGAGAAGAGCTATCTGCCGGAGGAGGTGCTGTCGGCGTTCATCACGCAGTTCTACGACGACAAGCCGCCTCCGAAGCTGATCCTGCTGTCGCACGAGATCGAGGAAGCCGAGTTGCTCGCCGAGGCGCTGTGCGTCAAGGCCGGCCACAAGGTCGAGGTGTCCTGCCCGAAGCGCGGCGAGAAGAAGGACCTGGTCACCCATGCGCTGACCAATGCGCGCGAGGCGCTGGGCCGCAAGCTCGCCGACACCGCAACGCAAAGCCGGCTGCTGGAGGCGATGACCACAACGCTCGGCCTGCCGCAGGTCCCGAAGCGCATCGAGGTCTACGACAACAGCCACATCCAGGGCACCAACGCGGTCGGCGCGATGATCGTCGCCGGCCCCGACGGCTTCATGAAGAACCAGTACCGCAAGTTCAACATCAAGTCGGAAGGGCTGACGCCCGGCGACGACTACGCCATGATGAAGGAGGTGCTGCAGCGCCGCTTCAAGCGGCTGGTGTCGCCGTCGGAGAAGGATGTCGCACGCGCGGCCAAGGAGGACGACGTGCCGCAATGGCCCGACCTCGTCATCATCGACGGCGGCCGCGGCCAGCTCAATGCCGTCCGCGAGATCTTCACCGAGCTTGGCGTCACCAACGTCGCGCTGATGTCGGTCGCCAAGGGCCCCGATCGCGACGCCGGCCGCGAGACGCTGTTCATCCCGGAGCGGGAGGCGATCAAGCTCGAGCCACGCGACCCCGTGCTGTATTTCATCCAGCGGCTGCGCGACGAGGCACATCGCTTCGTCATCGGCTCACATCGCAAGCTGCGCAAGAAGGACATCCGCGAGGCCGGCCTGCAGGAGATCCCCGGCATCGGTCCGTCGCGCAAGCGCGCGCTGCTGCACCATTTCGGCACGCTAAAGGAGATCGAGCGCGCCTCGATCGCCGACCTCGGCAAGGTGCCCGGCGTGAGCGCCGAGAGCGCGCGGAAGATTTTCGAATATTTTCACAGCAACGCGGGTTGAGGCTGCGACCTCCCGATCCGGCGCAAGCCCGGCTCTCTCGGCCCGTTCATTTCGGGGGAGCCCGCAGCGAGCCCGGAATCCATACTCACAGGCGGCGTGGGGACCGGACCCGTTGTGGCGCTCACCCCCGCATCATCCAGACAATCGTGGTTATGGATTCCGGGCTCGCGGTACGCGCGCCCTGGAATGACGGAGCGGCCGGGCCCGCCGCCTCCCGACGGCGATGCCAGCACGCAGAAAGTATTTTACCCGGATAGAAATATCCGATATACGCCCGGGTGATAATCAGGAGCCCGTCATGACCCCCGACCAGCGCAAGGTGGCCGTCGCCGCCTACAAGGAGCGCAAGAGCCCTGCCGGCATCTTTGCCGTCACCTGCGCCGCCACCGGGGAGCGCTGGATCGGCTGCGCGCCGGATCTCGACAAGATCCAGAACCGGCTGTGGTTCACCCTGCGCCAGGGCGGCCACCGCCGCGGCGGGCTGCAGGCGGCGTGGACCGCCCACGGCCCTGACGCGTTCAGTCTTGAGGTGATCGAGACGTTCGATGAGGAGACGCTGGCCTATGTCCGCGACCGCGTGTTCGCGGAACGCCAGGCGCATTGGTGCGCGGTGCATGGCGCGGAGGCCATCTGAGGCTTCCGCTCAAGCATTCGCCCGGCTGTCACCGCACTGCAATAAGGTCGCGGCCACGCGTCGCGGCCGCCGATCTGGGCACTGGCGCGACCGCGTCCGGTTGCTTAATGAAGCGTTGCGGCTCGCGTTGCCTCGCGCGCGAGAGTTCCTATCTCCGCAAGGCTTTGTTGCGATTTGCGTCATATCTGCGTCATCCTGTCCGGGCGGCTCGGCTCGAAGGTTGACGTTCGCACGGCATCAGTATTGGTACACCGGATGAATATTGCGACCACACGCGTGCCCAGCAAGACGTCGACGTCCCTGCCGAACATCCTGACCTATACGCGGATCGCCGCGATACCGGTCGTGGTCGGCTGCATCTACGCGCAGTCGATCATGGACTATCCGCTGTGGCTGCGCTGGGTTGCGGTCGCCGTGTTCATCGCCGCCGGCGTCACCGACTATCTCGACGGCTACTACGCCCGCATCTGGAACCAGCAATCGGCGTTCGGCCGCATGCTCGACCCGATCGCCGACAAGCTGCTGGTCGCCTCGTGTCTGCTGATGCTGGCCGCCGACAACAGCATCCATGGCTGGACCCTGTGGGCCGCGATCGTGATCCTGTGCCGCGAGATCCTGGTCTCGGGCCTGCGCGAATATCTCGCGGCGCTGCGCGTCAGCGTGCCGGTGACCAAACTCGCGAAGTGGAAGACCACCATGCAGCTGATCGCGATCGGCTTCCTGCTCGCCGGCGAGGCCGGTGACATGGTGGTACCGGTGGTGACCATGACCGGGATCGTGCTGCTGTGGGCTTCGGCGATCTTCACGATCTACACCGGCTATGACTATTTCCGTGCCGGCATCCACCACCTCATCGAGGAAGATTCGCGATGAAGGTGAAGTATTTCGCCTGGGTGCGCGAGCGCATCGGCAAGGCCGAGGAGACCATCGAGCCGCCGGCGGATGTCCGCACGGTCAGCGAGCTGATCGCCTGGCTCAGCGCGCAGGGCGAGGACTACGCCTATGCGTTCGAAAAGCCCAAGGTGATCCGCACCGCCATCGACCAGACCCATGTGCAGCCGGATGCGGCCATCGCCGGCGCCCGCGAGATCGCGTTCTTCCCGCCGATGACCGGCGGCTGAGGCCGAGCGCCGGACCGGCAGACCAGGACACGGCATCATGACCGCGATCGTCACCGTCCGCGTGCAGCACGAGGATTTCGACACCGCCGCCGAGATCGCGGCGCTCAGCCATGGCCGCACCGACATCGGCGCCGTCGTCAGCTTCTCCGGCCTGTGCCGCGGCAACGACCATGACACGCCGATCAGCGCGCTGACGCTCGAGCACTATCCCGGGATGGCGGAAGCGGAGATCATGCGCCATGCCGAACAGGCGATGACGCGCTGGCCGCTGCAGGGTCTGACCGTGATTCACCGATTCGGCCGGATCCGGCCGGGCGAGAACATCGTGCTGGTGGTGACCGCGTCGAGCCACCGCCAGGCGGCGTTCGAGGCCGCGGAGTTCCTGATGGATTATCTCAAGACCAACGCGCCATTCTGGAAGCGCGAGGAAACCGAGGACGGCGGCAGCTGGGTCGAGGCCAGGAGCCACGATGACGCCGCCGCAGCGCGCTGGACAAGGTGATGGCGAAGACGGTCAAGACGGCAGCGCCGCGCAAGGCGGCGGCACTGAGGCTGCCGAAGGTCAATGCGGGCGAGCTGGTGAGCCTGCTCGACTACCTGCGCTACGCCGTGAGCTGCTTCCAGAACGCCGATCTGGTGTTCGCGCACGGCACCACCGATCCGGTGTCCGAGGCCGCCTTCCTGATCGGCGAGGCGCTGCATCTGCGCCCCGATCAGTTCGAGACCTTCGTCACGGCCCGGGTCACCGCCGCCGAGGGCAGGCAAATCCTCGACCTGATCACCGCCCGAATCACCACGCGCAAGCCGGCGGCGTATCTGGTCAACAAGGTCTATATGCGCGGCCTGCCGTTCTATGTCGACGAGCGCGTCATCGTGCCGCGCTCGTTCATCGGCGAGCTGCTGGAGACGCATTTCGGTGGCGCCGAGGGCGACGGCACCTCGCTGATCGACGATCCCCTGGCGGTCGACAGCGTGCTCGACCTCTGCACCGGCTCCGGCTGCCTCGCGATCCTCGCGAGCCGCCACTTCCCGAATGCAGTCATCGACGCCGTCGACATCTCCAAGGACGCGCTCGCCGTCGCGGCGAAGAACGTCGCCGCCTACGACCTCGGCGAGCGCATCTCGCTGCACCGCGGCGACCTGTTCGCCCCCCTCAGCCAGCGCCGCTACGACCTGATCATCACCAATCCGCCCTATGTCGATGCCGAGGGCATGGCCGGCTTGCCGCGGGAATGCCGCGCCGAGCCGGCGCTGGCCTTCGATGGCGGCGCTGATGGCCTCGACATCATCCATCGCATCCTCGGCCAGGCGCGCGACCACCTGACCGCCGAGGGCGGGCTGTTGTGCGAGGTCGGCCGCGACCGTCCGCAGATCGAGGCGGCGTATCCCGACCTGCCGCTGCTCTGGCTCGACACTGAGGACTCCGAGGGCGAGGTGTTCTGGATCACCGCGCGCGATCTCGTCTGAGACGCGGCTGCCTGAGGCGCACCCGCGCGGTTGGCGCGAAATGACGCGGCGACTTCCAATATGCGGCACAATCTGCTGCTGCTGTGCAGAATCCGCTCACCAGGGCAGCAGGAACGCCGGACCTTTGACATTTCCGTCTGCGCGCGAAGCTGATAACTTGCAACAGGCCTGGATCAGCGGCTGACAACGTCGGCGTACGCATTCAGGCCCATCAAGCACGATCCGTTTCGGCAAGCTTTTCTGGCACCGGTTCGCCACCTTTCCGGATCATGCTGCCGCCGTCGCACAACCGTCCGAGAGGTCCCCATGCTGGACAAGAGCCCCCGCCCCGCCGTCACCGTTCCGAATGATCTTGCCGCGCATTGGATGCCGTTCACCGCGAACCGCGCCTTCAAGAAGAACCCGCGCCTGCTCGCCGGTGCCAAGGACATGCACTACATCACCGTCGATGGTCGCAAGATCATCGACGCCGCCGCCGGCATGTGGTGCTGCAATGCCGGCCACGGCCGAACCCAGATCGCCGAGGCGATCGGCCAGCAGGCCGCGGCGCTCGACTATGCGCCGCCGTTCCAGTTCGGCATTCCCCAGGCCTTCGAGTTGGCGAACCGCATCGCCGACCTCGCGCCCGCCGGCCTCGATCACGTGTTCTTCTGCAACTCCGGCTCGGAGGCGGCCGACACCGCGCTGAAGATGGCGCTGGCCTACCACCAGATCAACGGCCAGGGCAGCCGCACCCGCCTGATCGGCCGCGTCCGCGGCTATCACGGCGTCGGCTTCGGCGGCACCTCGGTCGGCGGCATCGTCAACAACCGCAAGCTGTTCGGCACCTTGCTGACCGGCGTCGACCACATCCCGGCCACCTATGACCGCGAGAAGCAGGCCTTCACCAAGGGCGAACCGGAATACGGCGCGCACTTCGCCGATGAGCTCGAAAATCTCGTCAACCTGCACGGCGCCAATACCATCGCCGCCGTGATCGTCGAGCCGATGGCCGGCTCGACCGGCGTGATCCCGGCGCCGAAGGGCTATCTCAAGCGCCTGCGCGAGATCACCCAGAAGCACGGCATCCTGCTGATCTTCGACGAGGTCATCACCGGCTTCGGCCGCCTCGGCTACGCCTTCGCCGCCGAGCGCTACGGCGTGACGCCTGACCTGCTCACCTTCGCCAAGGGCGTCACCAACGGCGCGGCTCCGATGGGCGGCGTGCTGGTGCGTGACACCATCCATGACGCCTTCATGAGCGGCCCCGAGCACATGGTGGAGTTCACCCACGGCTACACCTACTCGGCGCATCCGATCGCCTGCGCGGCCGGCCTCGCCACGCTCGACATCTATCGCGACGACAAGCTGTTCGAGCACGCCCGTGCGATCGAGCCGAAGTTCGCCGACGCGGTGATGTCGCTGAAGGGCCTGCCCAACGTGCTCGACATCCGCACCGTCGGTCTCACTGCGGGCATCGATCTCGCCTCGCTGCCGGACGCGGCCGGCAAGCGCGGCTACTCGGCGATGGAGACCGCTTTCCACGACAACGACCTGATGCTGCGCATCGCCGGCGACACGCTGGCGCTGACCCCGCCGCTGATCGTCAGCGAGGATCAGGTCGGCGAGATCATCGAGAAGGTCGGCAAGGTCATCAAGGCCGTGGCGTAGGCCGCGGGACGATAAAACGGCAGCAAGCAAAATGGCGGCTCAAAGAGCCGCCATTTTTATCTGCGGGCGCCTCGCCCCAGCGGAGCATTTGCTATGCTTCCATAGTCGCCGAACTATCCGTTCCCTCCCCCCTTGTGGGGGAGGGGTAGGGAGGGGGGTAGCCTAGGATGCCGCACGCAGTCGTGAGCGACCGCCATCGCAACAGAGCGAAGCAACTTCGCCAAGCGATGACGCGTGCCGAGACGCTGCTATGGCGGTATATCAAGGCGAACCGAATGGACGGCGTGAATTTTCGCCGTCAGGTACCAATTCAAAACTATATCGCGGACTTTTTCTGCTTCTCGGCAAAGCTCGTGATCGAGCTCGACGGCGAGTCACACGATTTCGCTCAGCGCCAAGCAAAAGATGCCAAGCGCGACGAGTTCCTTGCAACCGAAGGATTTGAAGTCCTTCGGTTTACCAGCGCGCAAGTGACGTCGAACCTCGAAGGCGTCGTTGAGGCGATCCGCCAGGCCCTTGCCAATCAAGCCCGCGGCCTACCCCCCCTCCCCGGCCCTCCCCCACAAGGGGGGAGGGAGCGGAGAGAGTTGCGCGAGCGGCAAAGACGACACGCGCGACAAAAGCCCCAAGAGGACCAGAGGCAGGCAGCCATGACATTCACGCTGTCCTAGCTTAAGGACGATCTCGACGTTGCGCCGCAGGGAGAAGCAACGGCGCCCGATCTGCACCCGCCTTCCCGCAGGGAACCTTCGCAAATCCTCCACGTTCATGTCGCGAGCCGGCGGTTTGCGCGGCGAACGGATTGTCGGAGGACGCGCATGCTTGCACCGCCAGGAGAGCTGTTGCGCTTGGGACTCGAGCAGAGGCTCAACCGCGTGAAGCGCGCGACCCAATCCTACATACGTGATCGCGCGCGGCAGGCCACCGGCACCGTGACGTCCTACGCCGTCGCGGCCGGGATGTTCGCCACTGCTGGCGTCTTCCTGATCGCCGCCTGCATTGTTGGGCTGACGGCGCTGTTCCGCTGGGTGGAAATGACCTACGGCCTGTTCACCGCGTTCGCGGTGGTCGGCGGCATCCTGGTCGCGCTGGCGGTGATCTGCGCGATCATCGCCGCGGTGAAGCTCCGCAGCCCGTCGCCGCATTATCCTTCGCTCTCCAGCCGGCTGCGCGTGGCGATCGCCGCGCCGGTGGCCCAGGAACCCGATGCGGACGAGATCGATCCCGACACCATCCCCTTGGCGCCGTCATCGACGTCGCCGAATCACGCGAGCGGAGTTGCGGGCGCACTCGGACGGGTCAACGTGCCCGTCGGTGTCGCCGTTGCGGCACTGCTGCTCGGCGTGGCCGCCCTGCGCAGGCGTCACCGCAGCAAGTGAACCTGCCCGGACAGCGACAGGCGCGGTTCGACGGACATCGAAGCATAACCGGCTCAGTTGAGCTGATCCGCGTCGGGATCGCTGCCGCTCCTGGAGCGCCTACATGCGCCGATCAGCCGAAGGGCGTCGCGAGCATGTCTAAAGATGTCTGGAATCCGCACGGCGCGTACTCCGGCGTTCTACGGACCCGCGACACTACGATGACACTCCGCTTGCCGAGCTGAACTTGCGTAAATGACACGCAGACGAGAAATCATCGGCGTCTCCCGGTATTTGAATCCCGCCCACTATCCTCGCGAATCAACAGAAGTGCTAAGGTTGCGTTCGGTTGGGAGCGTCGCGCAGCATGATCCGTATCTCCACGATTTTCATTGCCGTTTGTATGGTTCTGGTCGCGGCCTCGCTCGGCCTGATCCTGTATTCGGTGGCCGGTATCAGTGGCTCGGAATCGGCGATCGTCGCGCTCACCGCACTGACCTTCCTGATTCTCTACAACGCCGTGTCGATGCGACTGCGCGACCGCACCGATGTCGGCAGCCAGATCGCCGATCTGTCACGCGGCACCGCCGACCTCGCGCGCCAGGTCGCCGAGTTCGGCCGGCGCCTGTCGGCGGTCGAGGGACGCATCGTGTCGTCGAACTCGGTCAGCGTGGATCGCCTGCAGGGTGTGATCGGCGAGATCAATGAGCTCGGCGGACTGATGAAGCAGCTCGCCGTCACCGTGGCCCAGCACGAGGACCTGATCGCGGCCATCCCGCCGGCAACACCACCGGGAGCTGGGGCCAGCACGGTTCGCGACGCCGATCGTCCGCTCCCGGCGGCCGCTTCCTCCAGCGGCGCGCTCGAGATGAACGCGCTGCCGTCGAGCGGCGTCGAGCAGAAGGTGGCCGAGACCTCCAAACCGCAGGCCCCGGCGGTCGCTGCCGTGCCAGCAGCCTCCAAGATCACGACGCCAGCTCCGTCGGCGCCGGTTGCCCCCGCCGTGCCGCGCAGCCAGCCGCAGATCCTCGCCGCGGTCAAAGGTGCGATCGAGGACAACCGCCTCGACATCTATCTGCAGCCGCTGGTAACGCTGCCGCAGCGCAAGGTGCGCTTCTACGAGGCCGTAACCAGGCTACGCGACGAGCGCGACCAAGTGGTCGCGGCCGAGGACTTCATCGGCATCGCGGAAGCCGCCGGCCTGGTCGGGCGCATCGACCACATGGTCCTGCTTCGCTGCGTCCAGGTGCTTCGCCGCCTGATGGTTCGCAACAAGGACGTCGGCATCTTCTGCAACATCTCCTCGGCCACCCTGAGCAGCCCTGCAAACTTTTCACAATGCCTCGATTTCCTCGAAGCCAATCGCGCCCTGGCGCCGTCCTTCGTGCTCGAATTCAAGCAGTCGACCTTTCGCAGCCTGGGCCCGACCGAGACCGAGCACCTCGCGGCCCTGGCGCAGCGCGGTTACCGCTTCTCGATCGACCACGTCGCCGACCTCCGGTTCGAGCCGCGCGAGCTCGCTGATCGCGGTGTCCGCTTCATCAAGGTTCCGGCCGCGCTGCTGCTCGACCCCAAGCAGAGCTCGGCCTCGGACATTCATCCAACCGATCTCTCCGATCTGCTGGGCCGCTTCGGCATCGACCTGATCGCCGAGCGGATCGAAGGCGAGAACAGCGTCGTCGACCTGCTCGACTACGACGTCCGCTTCGGCCAGGGCTTCCTGTTCGCGCCGCCCCGCCCATTGCGACCGGAGGGCGCATCTGCTACCGGCGATGCCGCCGCCGGCCCATCGGGCGGGCAGGACATCAAGATTCAGGACCCCAATGCCGCCGGCACCACCTCTCTCGACGTGTCACACACCAACGCTCCGACGCGCAGCGGCAATGCTGCCCTCGCCCGCCGTGTCGCCGGCACCATCTGAGATCAGCCGCCTGCCATGACCGTTCTCCGCTTCGAAGAGCGGCTGCGCGATCTTGTCGGCCGCAAGCAGGTTTTGCTGAGCGACATCTGGGGCGTGGTCCATAACGGGTTGGAGTCCTTCCCCGACGCCTGCGACGCGCTGCACCACTTTCGCCGCCAGGGCGGTACGGTGATCCTGATCACCAACGCACCGCGTCCGGCCGATTCGGTCCAGCGCCAGTTGCGCAAGCTCGGCGTCGCCGACGAGGTCTACAGCGCCATCGTCTCCTCCGGCGATTTGACCCGCCACTACGTGGCCGATCATCCCGGCGGCAAGGTGTTCTGGCTCGGCCCCGAGCGCGACAACTCCATCCATCGCGGTCTCGACCTGGCGCTGTCGCCGCTGGAGGAAGCCTCCTACATCATCTGCACCGGCCTCTACGACGACGAGACCGAGACCGCCGAGGACTACCGGCCGATGCTGCTGCGCGCCCGCGAGCGCAGGCTGCCGCTGATCTGCGCCAATCCGGACATCGTGGTCGAGCGCGGCGACCGGCTGATCTATTGCGCCGGCGCCATCGCCGAGCTCTACCGCGAGCTCGGCGGCGAGGTGATCTTCTACGGCAAGCCGCATCGACCGATCTACGAGCGCGCCATGATGCTGGCCGAGCAGCACGGCGGCCGGCCGGTGGCGCGCGAGGAGGTGCTCGCGATCGGCGATTCCGTGCGCACCGATCTCGCCGGCGCGCACGGCTTTGGCATCGACTGCCTGTTCGTGACCCGCGGCATCCATTCCGAGGAGTTCGCCGGCGTCGAGCAGCTCGACCCGGCCTCGGTCAAGGAGCTGTTCGGCCACCCGCCCCGCGCGCTGATGCGCGAATTGAAGTGGTGAACGGATCCTGAAACGAAAAACGCCCGGCCGAGTGCCGGGCGTCTGTCCTGTGGGAGTGGATCAGGCGGGCTTCAGGCCGTCGCCATGTCCGGGAACACCGCCTCGATCTTGGTCTTCAGCGTCGCGGCATTGAACGGCTTGACGATATAGTTGTTCACGCCGGCCTTCTTGGCCGCGATCACGTTCTCGGTCTTGGATTCCGCCGTGATCATGATGAACGGCGTGGTCGCCAGGTTCGGATCGGCACGGACCTCGCGGAGCAGGTCGTAGCCGGTCATCGGCTCCATGTTCCAGTCCGAGATCACGAGGCCGTATTTCTTGGCGCGCATCTTGTTCAGCGCCATCGAGCCGTCGCTGGCATCGTCGATGTCCTCGAACCCGATCTGCTTGAGAAGATTCCTGATGATACGGATCATGGTGCTGTAATCGTCGACGACGAGCACCGGCATCGTCAAATCAACCGCCATCTTGACTCCCCCAGACGCGAACACAACGCGCAGACTGTTACAAAAACGCTGTTGCGGCACGGGTCGTAACCGACCCCGCCATCCGCTCCGAGCAGTAGCATCAGCCGTTAAACAGCGCGTTAACTGCGCTGCGTCTGCATGTCGCTATTGCTGCGCTGCATGAGCGGAGGAACCCCTTCGGCTTGACTTCGCGGAGCCGGCCGCCCACGGTCGAGGGCAACGCCGCCAGACGGCGGCCCACCGAAATCCGCGAGATATTTCCGTCACATGCCCGATTTCAAGATCATCCGCGATTCCACCCCGCCGTCGGACATCCTCAGGGGCGCGGTGGTGGCGATGGGCAATTTCGACGGCGTCCATCTCGGTCACCGGGCCGTGATCGAGGCGGCGATCGACATGGGCAAGGCCAAGGGGCGGCCGGCGCTGGCGCTGACCTTCGAGCCGCATCCGCGGCGCTTCTTCAGCCCCAATACCCCGCAGTTCCGCCTGACCGACGAGACCGCCAAGCTGCGGCTCCTGGCCGGAACCGGCCTTGCCGGCGCCGTGGTCATGGCCTTCGACAAGGGCCGCGCCCAGACCTCGGCGCAGGATTTCATTCACCATGACCTGATCGGGCGGCTCGGGATCGCCGGAATCGCGGTCGGCTACGACTTTCATTTCGGCAAGGGCCGCGTCGGCTCGCCCAGCCTGCTCGCCAACGAGGCCCCCAAGCTCGGCATCGAGGTCGACATCCAGGCCCATGTCGACATCGACGAGCGGCCGGTGTCCTCCACCGCGATCCGCGAAGCGCTGGCGGAGGGCCAGGTCAGCGAGGCGACCGCGATGCTCGGCGGTCCCTGGTTCGTGAGCTCCGAGGTCATCCACGGCGAGAAGCGCGGCCGCGACCTCGGCTACCCCACCGCCAACATGCGGCTCGACCGTGATTGCGGGCTTCGGCACGGCATCTATGCCGTCCGGGTCGGCCGCGGCCGCGGCGCGAGCCGGGTGCTGATCGACGGCGTCGCCAATTTCGGCCGCCGGCCGACCTTCGACAATGGTGCTCCGCTGCTCGAGACCTTCCTGTTCGACTTCCATGGCAGCCTCTATGGCGAGGTCCTGGACGTCGCCTTCATCGGCTTCATCCGCGAGGAGGCCAAATTCGGCTCCATCGAGGCCCTGATCCGGCAGATGGACGACGACAGCGCCATAGCCCGCGCCCTGCTGGCGGCCCATCCTGGTCTCTTCCCCCGGCTTGGCGAGATCGGCTGATCCTCCTGCTCCATCGGTGACGTCATTCCGGGGCAGCCCGCCAGGGCTGAACCCGGAATGACGCTGAACAACGATCCCGCAGCGTTGCTGCCGCAGGATCGCTTTGCGATTTCGCAGGCCCCCTGCTATGAGGGAGCCCCATGTTGATACGGCGCATCATCGGCATTAGCGGCCCGGCTTCCGCCTGAGCTTTGAGCTCGGCGCAAGACCGGGATGTCTCTGCTCGTTCCGCCGCCCGCGATCGAAATCGCGTCTCAGCGCCTCATCTCTCAGCCAGCCAGATCACGATGTCCGAAAAGCCGCAAAAGCCCGACGCCCAAAAATCCGACGCCAAGGACTATTCCAAAACCCTCTATCTGCCGCAGACGGACTTCCCGATGCGCGCCGGCCTGCCGCAGCGCGAGCCGGAGATCCTGAAATACTGGGGTGACATCGACCTCTACGGCAAGCTGCGCGACACCGCCAAGGGGCGGCCGAAATTCGTCCTGCATGACGGCCCGCCCTACGCCAACGGCAACATCCATATCGGGCACGCGCTAAACAAGATCCTCAAGGACGTCGTGACCAAGAGCCAGCAGATGCTCGGCCACGATTCCAACTACGTGCCCGGCTGGGACTGCCACGGCCTGCCGATCGAGTGGAAGATCGAGGAGGAGAACTACCGCAAGAAGGGCAAGACCAAGCCCGACTTCCGCGACTCCGCCGCCATGGTCGCCTTCCGCCGCGAGTGCCGCGCCTATGCCGATCATTGGCTCAACGTGCAGCGCGAGGAGTTCAAGCGTCTCGGCGTCATCGGCGACTGGGACCATCCCTACGCCACCATGACCTATCCGGCCGAAGCGCAGATCGCGCGCGAGCTGATGAAGTTCGCCGCCAACGGCACGCTGTATCGCGGCTCCAAGCCGGTGATGTGGAGCGTGGTCGAGAAGACTGCGCTCGCCGAGGCAGAGGTCGAGTACGAGGACTATCAGTCCGACACGGTGTGGGTGAAGTTTCCGGTGACCTCGCCGGCGCATGGCGCGCTCGCGGGCGCCTCGGTCGTGATCTGGACCACCACGCCCTGGACCCTGCCCGGCAACCGCGCCATCTCGTTCTCGCCGAAGATCGCCTACGGTCTCTACAAGGTCACGGATGCGCCCGCCGACAATTGGGCCAAGACCGGCGATCTCCTGATCCTCGCCGATGCGCTTGCCGATGGCGTGTTCAAGCAGGCGCGCGTCACGTCGTATGAAAAGGTGCGCGACATCCCCGGCGATACGCTCGATGCCGTCGAATGCGCGCATCCACTGAAAGGTCTCGCCGGCGGCTACGGCTTCACCGTGCCGCTCCTGCCCGGCGACCACGTCACCGACGACACCGGCACCGGCTTCGTGCACACCGCGCCCGGCCACGGTCGCGAGGACTTCGACGTCTGGATGGCCAATGCCCGCGAGCTCGACGGCCGCGGCATCGCCACCACGATCCCCTACACCGTCGATGAGAACGGCGCGCTGACCGACCACGCGCCGGGCTTCACCGGCAAGCGCGTCATCAACGACAAGGGCGAGAAGGGCGACGCCAACGAGGCGGTCATCAAGGCGCTGACGGACGCGGGCATGCTGCTCGCGCGCGGCCGGCTCAAGCATCAGTATCCGCATTCCTGGCGCTCCAAGAAGCCGGTGATCTTCCGCAACACGCCGCAATGGTTCATCGCGATGGACAAGGACATTGCCGATGACGGCAAGGCCAAGTCCGGCGACACGTTGCGCGCCCGAGCCCTGCGCGCGATCAGCGTCACGCAATGGGTGCCGGCCGCCGGCCAAAACCGCATCAACGGCATGATCGCCAACCGTCCGGACTGGGTGATCTCGCGCCAGCGCGCCTGGGGCGTGCCGATCGCGGTGTTCGTGCGCGAGACCGGCGACGGCTCCGCCGAGATCCTGCAGGACGAGACGGTCAACAATCGCATCACTGATGCCTTCGCCAAGGAAGGCGCCGACGCCTGGTACGCCGACGGCGCGCGCGAGCGCTTCCTGGGCTCGCGCGCCAATGAGGACTGGAAGAAGGTCGACGACATCTGCGACGTCTGGTTCGACTCCGGCTCCACCCACGCCTTTGTGCTCGAAGACCCCGTGCACTTCCCCGGCCTCGCCGGCATCAAGCGCAAGGTCGATGGCGGCCGTGACACCGTGATGTATCTCGAAGGCAGTGACCAGCACCGCGGCTGGTTCCACTCCTCACTGCTGGAGAGCTGCGGCACCCGCGGCCGCGCGCCGTATGACGTGGTGCTGACGCACGGCTTCACGCTCGACGAGAACGGCCGCAAGATGTCGAAGTCACTCGGCAACACCGTCGAGCCGCAGAAGGTGATCAAGGATTCCGGCGCGGACATCCTGCGGCTGTGGGTGTGCGCCACCGACTACGCCGACGACCAGCGCATCGGCCCGGAGATCCTGAAGAACACCATCGAGACCTACCGCAAGCTGCGCAACAGCATCCGCTGGATGCTCGGCACGTTGTATCATTACAAGCGCAGCGATGCCGTCGCCTTCGCCGACATGCCGGAGCTGGAGCGGCTGATGCTGCATCAGCTGTCGCAGCAGGCCGAGGTCATCAGCCGCGCCTATGCCGCGTTCGACTACAAGACCGTGATCGCGAGCCTGGCTGCGTTCATGAACACGGAGCTGTCGGCGTTCTATTTCGACATCCGCAAGGACACGCTGTATTGCGATCCGCCGTCGTCGGTGGCGCGCAAGGCGGCGCTGACCGCGATCGACCTGATCTGCGACGCCATCCTGAAATGGCTGGCGCCGGTGCTGTCCTTCACCACAGACGAGGCGTGGCGGATGTACCGCCCCGACGCCGAGCCGTCGGTGCATCTGACGCTGTTCCCGGAGGCGATGGACCAGTACCGCGACGATCATCTGGCGGCGAAGTGGGAGACCATCCGCAACATCCGCCGCGTCGTCACCGGGGCGCTGGAGCTCGCGCGTGCCGCCAAGACCATCGGCTCCTCGCTCGAAGCGTCGCCGATCATCTATGTGGCCGATCGCGCGCTGCTCGGCACCTTGTTCG
The DNA here is from genome assembly GCF_032484535.1 of Bradyrhizobium sp. SZCCHNS3016. Classification (NCBI taxonomy): domain Bacteria; kingdom Pseudomonadati; phylum Pseudomonadota; class Alphaproteobacteria; order Hyphomicrobiales; family Nitrobacteraceae; genus Bradyrhizobium; species Bradyrhizobium sp. SZCCHNS3016. The sequence goes on along the minus strand of NZ_JAUETE010000001.1, from coordinate 194,003 downwards.
ATACCGACCTCGCCGAGGTCTGCATCACCTCGAACTACGAGGTCCGCGAAGGCGACGCACCGGCCGATGCGTTCCGGCTCGATGCGGTGCCAGGGGTCGCGGTCGTCGTCGAAAAGGCCGTGGGCAAGAAGTGCGCCCGCTCCTGGAAGATCCTGGAGAGCGTCGGCGACGACAAGGAGTACCCCGACGTCTCCCCGCGCGACGCGCAGGCGCTGCGCGAGTGGAAGGCGCTCGGGGTCGGCGTGTGAGGCTCGCTGGTACGACACCCACAACTGTCGTCCCCGCGAACGCGGGGACCATAGCCACCGGCGCCCTTTGTAGACAAAGACAGATGACCCAGAGCCTTTTTCAACAATTGGCCATCCGCGGTATGGGTCCCGGCCTTCGCCGGGACGACAGCGGTGTTTGCCGCGAGTGGCCCGGCATGATCGCCAACACGCAATGACCTCCCGCCTCCGCCTCGGCCTCATCGCCGGTTTCGCCACCCTGGTCGTCGACCAGGCCTCCAAGCTGTGGCTGCTGTACGTGTTCGACCTGCCCAACCGCGGCACGGTCAGGATCACCCCATTCTTCGACCTCTACCTCGCCTGGAACATCGGCATCAGCTTCGGCTGGCTGCAGAGCGAGAGCGCGCTGGCGCAATATGGACTGATGGCGGTGAAGGCCGTCGCGGTGGTCGCCCTCGCCATCTGGATGGCGCGCGCGGAAAGCAAGCTGGCGACGGCGGCGCTCGGCCTGATCATCGGCGGCGCCATCGGCAACGGCATCGACCGGCTGGCCTATGGCGCGGTGGTCGATTTCGCGTTGTTCCACATCCAGATCGGCGGCACGGTTTACAACTGGTACATCTTCAACATGGCCGACGTGGCCATCGTTGCCGGGGTGGCGGGCCTGCTGTATGACTCCTTCTTCGGGGCTCCCGCCGCAAAAGCGCCCTGATCCGGGTCGATACCGGCCGGTGCCGATCCAGGGTCAAGAGCCTGATGATCTTCACGTTTTCGAGATCGGCGCGATGCCTGGACGGCCCCCGTCGAATCGAGGATCGCAATCGGTGGGTTCGCGGCCGGTTCGTCGGAGCACGAGCACTGGACAAGCGAGGACAGGGAAAGCCATGCGCAAGACCGAAGTCAGCGGCCGGATCATGACCTACGCGGCCTTTCGCACTCTGCGCCTGTCGGCGGCTGCGCTTTGCATCGGCGTCATCATGGCCGCGGGCGTCGCCCGTGCCCAGGAGGACGAGGAAGACGACAAGACCTTCGAAGAGAAGATCATCGACAACCTGATGCGCGGCCTCGGCGGCACCAACATGGAGACGCCGACCATCAATTATCGCGAGCGCTCGCCGCTCGTCGTGCCGCCCAAGCTCGATCTGCCGCCGCCGGCTGCCGCGACCCAGGCCAATGCCCCGAACTGGCCGAAGGACCCCGACGAGCAGCAGCGCCGTGCCGCCGCCGCCGCGCGCAAGAAGGAAAACAAGGATCCGGTCAATGCGGCCCGCCCGCTGACCCCGGCCGAGATGAAGATGGGCCGGACGGCGGCGGCGAAGCAGACCGAGCCGGTTCAGCCGGGCGTCAGCAACAATCCGATGATGAGCCCGTCCCAGCTCGGCTTCAAAGGTACCCTGTTCGGCCTGTTCAAGGGCAATGACAGCGAGACCAAGCCGTTCACCAGCGAGCCGCAGCGCGAAAGCCTGACTCAGCCGCCGCCGGGCTATCAGACGCCGTCGCCGGGCTATGCCTACGGGACCGGCCCGCAAGAGCCGCTCGGCGGCAAGCAGATGGACATCATGACCGGCAAGGAACGGTGACGGCGGCCAGCCGCCGGAGTCCCGGACTTGCCGCGTTTGCCGGGCATTAGTGAAATTTAATGTCTCGCGGCGGCACCATGCCATCGCCGCTTTGTGACGCCGGGCTCCGTCCGGCGCGATGTAGCATGCTGCGCTCAAACCCGATCGCCCCTCCCCGCGGGCCCTCAGAAGGATCATGATGTCCTCGCACCGGTTCATTCCCGTCGCCGCCGCGCTCGTCTCCATCATTGCGTTCACGGCCGGCGCTTCGGCGCAAACGACGTTCGCCTCCGAGCCCCCTGCCAGCTTCACCCTCCCCAACGGCCTGCAGGTCGTCGTGATCCAGGATCACCGCACCCCCGTGGTGACGCAGATGATCTGGTACAAGGTCGGCTCCGCCGACGAGACGCCCGGTAAATCAGGCCTCGCCCATTTCCTCGAGCATCTGATGTTCAAGGGCACCGAGAAGCATCCGGCCGGCGAGTTCTCCAAGACCGTACTCAAGATCGGCGGCAACGAGAACGCCTTCACCTCGGTCGACTACACCGGCTACTTCCAGCGCGTGCCGCGCGACCAACTGCCCAAGATGATGGAGTTCGAGGCCGACCGCATGACCGGCCTCGTGCTGAAGGACGAGAACGTGCTGCCCGAGCGCGACGTCGTGCTCGAAGAATACAACATGCGCGTCGCCAACTCTCCGGAAGCCCGGCTCAACGAGCAGGTCATGGCGGCGCTCTACGTCAATCATCCCTATGGCCGCCCGGTGATCGGCTGGAAGCCGGAGATCGAAAAGCTCAGCCGCGAGGATGCGCTGGCGTTCTATCGCCGCTTCTACGCGCCCAACAATGCGATCCTCATCATCGCCGGCGACACCGACGCCAAGGAAGTACGTCCGCTGGTCGAGCAGACCTTCGCCAAGATCCCCGCGCAGGCCGACATTCCCGCGCGCCGCCTGCGGCCGCAGGAGCCGCAGCCGGTGGCGCCGCGCACGGTCACGCTGGCCGACCCACATGTCGAGCAGCCCTCGATGCGCCGCTTCTACCTGGTGCCGTCGGCGACGACGGCCGCGCCCGGTGAATCCGCCGCGCTCGACGTGCTGGCCCAGCTGATGGGCAACGGCAGCAACTCCTATCTCTACCGCGCGCTCGTCATCGACAAGCCGCTCGCGATCAGCGCCAGCGCGTCCTATCAGGGCACCTCGCTGGATCCGAGCCAGTTCTCGGTCGCGGCCGCGCCGAGACCCGGCGTGGAGTTCGCCCAGGTCGAGGCGGTGGTCGACAGCGTGATCGCCGAGCTGGCGCAGAACCCGGTTCGCGCCGAGGATCTCGAACGGGTCAAGACGCAGCTGATCGCGGAGGCGATCTACGCCCAGGACAACCAGGCCACGATGGCACGCTGGTATGGCGGCGGCCTCACCACGGGGCTGAGCATCGAGGACATCCGGAGCTGGCCCGATCGCATTCGCGCCGTGACCGCCGAGCAGGTGCGCACAGCGGCGCAGAAGTGGCTCGACAAGAAGCGCTCCGTGACGGGCTATCTGATCAAGGACAATGCGGCCAAGCGCGAGGAGAAGCGGTCGTGATGAACACAATGACCTTCGCGCGCCGCTTCGCCTGCACGCTCGCCGTCGCTGCCGCAGCGCTCGCCGTCACGTCGGCTGCACAGGCCGCAACCAAGATCCAGCGCTTGGTCTCGCCCGGCGGCATCGAGGCCTGGTTCGTGCAGGACGCGACCGTGCCACTGATCGCGATGGAATACGCCTTCCAGGGCGGCGCCTCACAGGATCCCATTGGCAAGCCCGGCGTCGGCAATCTCGTCGCCGACCTGCTCGACGAAGGCTCCGGCGATCTCGACTCCAAGACCTTCCACGAGCGGCTCGACCGCCGCGCCATCGAGCTCAGCTTCCAGGTATCGCGCGATCAATTCCGCGGCTCGCTGCGCATGCTGCGCGACAACAAGGACGAGGCGTTCGAGCTGCTGCGCACCGCGCTGACCTCGCCGCATTTCGACAGTGCCGATGTCGAGCGCATCCGCTCGCAGGTGATCTCCGGCCTGCGCCGCGAGACCACCAACCCGAGCTCGCTGGCAGGCCGCAAGTTCCTCGAGCTCGCCTTCCCCAACCACCCCTACGGCCGTCCGGCCAACGGCACGCTGGACAGCGTGCCGACGATCACCGTCGACGATCTCAAGGACTACACCGGCCGCGTTCTCGCCAAGGACACGCTGAAGGTCGCCGTCGTCGGCGACGTCGATCCGGCGACGCTCGGCAAGCTGCTGGACCAGACCTTCGGCGCACTGCCGGCGAAAGCGACCCTGACGCCGGTGCCTGACGTCATCGCCACCAAGCCGCCGCAGCGCGTGCTCGTCTCGCTCGACGTGCCGCAGACCGTCATCACCTTCGGCGGCCCCGGCATCCGCCGCCACGACCCGAACTTCATGGCGGCCTATGTGGTCAACCACATCCTCGGCGGCGGCGGCCTGTCGTCGCGGCTCTACAAGGAGGTGCGCGAGAAGCGCGGCCTCGCCTACTCCGTCTATGACGCGCTGCTGTGGATGGATCACTCCGCGCTGTTCATCGGCAACACCGCCACCCGCTTCGACCGCGCCAGCGAGACCATCGCCGCGGTCGAGGGCGAGATCCGCCGCATGGCCGAGGAAGGCCCGACCCAGCAGGAGCTCGACGAGGCCAAGTCCTACATCAACGGCTCGCAGATGCTGGCGCTCGACACCTCCTCCAAGCTCGCCCAGGCGATGCTGCAATATCAGCTCGACAAGATGCCGATCGACTACATCGAGAAGCGCAGCGAGATCGTCAAGGCCGTGACGCTCGATGACGCCAAGAAGGCGGCGAAGCAGCTCTGGAGCCAGGGCCTGCTGACGGCGGTCGTCGGCCGCACGCCCCAGGCCGCCGCCGAGCCGTCCCAGGCGCCGGCCACGGCGCCAGTGACGAAGACGAACTGAGCGGGCGCGGCACTCTCGTCGCACGACGCTTCGAGGTCGCTGACCATCGCTGTCTCCACAAAAATGGTGTCGTCCCGGCCTTGAGCCGGGACCCATACTCCAGGGAGATGTTTGAGGCAGGCAGGTCATTGACACCTCCCGCCTCACGTCGGCTGCGGCGTATGGGTCCCAGGTCGGCGCCGTCAGCCACGCTTCGCGTCGCTGACGGCTTGCCCGGGACGACAGCGGAGGATCGCGCGTCGACTTCCGATAATAATAATTATCTTGCTATTTTTCGGAAATCATGTTCTTCTCCGCCATCCCGCCTCACTGCGGAGGGGCGTTGCGCGCGATCGTCACGACACGCGAGGCGGGGAGCGGTGGCCGCGAGAGATCGCAGCGTCTTCTTGCGAGGGCGCGGACGAACGATCGCTTGCGGACGTGAAGTCGCAGCGTCCTGACACCCCGATGCTGGTGTCACGTTCGCGACGGCGCTAACGCGCCGCGTGGATCATGGTGGCCAACAAGCCCGGCGCACCAGGGAGACTGCGTATAAGCGTGAAGACCACCGCGCGGGGAATGCCGGGATGTCTCGGCTGAACCTGTGGTACCTGCCGCCTGCATTTTTTTCGCAGGCGGGCCATGGGTGCGGCCAGCGCCCGGCATTCCCCGCGCCCTCTGCACTTTCAAGAGGGACGAACTGATCGCAGGGCTCGGGCATGAGATGCCGCGAGAACGCAGCGTCATGACTGAGCTGATCGACACCTGCTGTTTGAGCCGTGAATCCGCCATCCCCACCGCTGTCGTCCCGGACAAGCGGCGACGCGCGCCAGCGCGGCGCTGCGCCGATCCGGGACCCACACTCCGCGGCCGACGTGATACGGGAGGTGTCAACGACCAGCCTGCCTCAAACTTCTCCCTGGGTTATGGATCCCGGCGTTCGCCGGGATGACAGTGGAGGTTCTCGCACCGGCCCCTGGCCAACCCGCGACGCAATGGTGCGAACCCGCGCACACCGGCCCTAAACCCGCTATGGTGCGCGCGAAAGCCTCGATTCCACCTGGTGCCCCATGCTGCGGATCTCCCGCGACCTTGCCATCGACGAGAACGACATCGAGATCTCGTTCGTCCGCGCCTCCGGGCCCGGCGGCCAGAACGTCAACAAGCTGTCGACCTCGGCGCAGCTGCGCTTCGACACGACCCGGATCACACTGCCCGAGGATGCCGCGGCACGGCTGGCGCGGCTGGCCGGCCAGCGCATGACCAAGAACGGCGTGATCGTGATCCAGGCCGAGCGCTTTCGCACCCAGGAGCGCAACAAGGCCGATGCGATCGACCGCCTGGTGGCACTGTTGAAGGAGGCGATGATCAGGCCGAAGGTGCGGCGCCCGACCAAGCCGACCTTCGGCTCCAAGCAGCGCCGGCTCGAAGGCAAGAAGCTTCGCAGCGACGTCAAGGCGGGACGCGGCACGCGCCGCTTCGACGATTAGTTGGACTGCATCACACCCACCGTCATTCCGGGGCAATCGTCGATGCGCCGCCGCGCATCGGCGATTGAACCCGGAATCCCGAGATGGGTGGGAATGAGCGCCAGCCAAACGCGCGATTCCGGGTTCAAGGCCTGCGGCCTTGCCCCGGAATGACGCTGGTGCTGATGCAGAAGATGAGTTCGCACCACGCCCGTCCCGACCACACCGCACGACGCCCCATGACGATGAGTCTGCATTGCTGACGCACCTTGCGCACCGCAAACACCTGCGCATGCTTTGTTCTCGCTGAAACAGCCGGCTACTACCACGACGCTCCGGCCGCGACCTACGCTCAGAAAAAATCGAGAGCGAGGACCGATGTCGGGACGGCGTGCGGCGCGATATGCGCCTCTTCTGTGCGGGTCATTCGTTGGCGCGGTGCTGAGCACCACGATCGCCTCGGCGCAGATGGCGCTGCCCGCACCCAAGCCGGCCGACGGCGCCACCCTGTTCAAGCAGCAATGCGGCGTCTGCCACACGCTGAGCAGCGGCGAACCGATGCGACAGGGACCGCCGCTATCGAAGATCGTCGGCCGCCGCGCCGGATCGATCGACGGCTTCCGCTACTCGGCCGGCTTCGCCAAGGCCGACTTCAGTTGGGACGAAGCCAAGCTCGACGCCTGGCTGACCAATCCGCAAGAGCTGATCCCCGGCGCCGTGATGGCCTATCGCCAGGCCAAGCCCGAATTGCGCGCCGCGATCATCACCTATTTGAAGGACAATTGAGATGGCAAAGCCCGTTCATTCCATGATCCGCGTGCTCGACGAGGCCAAGGCGCTCGACTTCTACACGCGCGCCTTTGGCTTGGAGATCGCCGACAACCTGCGCTTCGACGGCTTCGCGCTGATCTATCTGCGCCACCCGTCGTCGCCGTTCGAGGTCGAGCTGACCGTCAATTTCGACCGCAAGGAGCCCTATACGCTCGGCGACGGCTACGGCCATCTCGCTGTCGTGGTCGACGATCTCGATGCCGAGCATGCCCGCTTCGAGCGCGAGAACCTGGCGCCAGGCCCCTTGCGCGATTTCAAGCACAATGGTGCGACGCTCGCGCGCTTCTTCTTCGTCACTGATCCCGACGGCTACAAGATCGAGGTGATCCAGCGCGGCGGCCGCTTCGGCTGAGCCGCTGAACTACGACCGTACATCAACAAAATCACACGGAGGATACCCATGAGAGAAGTCGATCGCCGCAACAAATACGACCGCCGCGTCTTTCTCAAGGGCGCGGCCGCGACCGTGCCGGCCGCGGCCGTCGCCTCCGCGACGGGCCTCGGCGTCACCGACGCCTGGGCCGAGGACGCCAAGGCGCTGACGCCGGCGACCCTGAAGACGCTGGTGAAGGTCGCGCGCGACATCTACCCGCACGACTTCCTCGCCGACCGCTACTACATCACCGCGGTCAAGCCGTGGGACGGCAAGGCGGCGGAGGACGCCGCCGTGAAGGCGATGATCAATGACGGCGTCGCCCGGCTCGACCAAGACGCGCGCGACCGCCACAAGGTGCCGTATGCGCAGGTGCCATGGGAGATCGACCGTGTCGCGCTGCTGCAGGGCATCGAGCAGACGACCTTCTTCAAGACCGTCCGCGGCGACCTCGTCGTCTCGCTCTACAATCAGAAGGAGCTCTGGCCGAAATTCGGCTACGAGGGCTCCTCCGCCGAGCATGGCGGCTACATCAACCGTGGCTTCTCCGACATCGACTGGCTGCCGAAAGCCTGACGCCGGCGAACAACAGAGAACACGGAGGAAACCACCATGGCAAAATTCGATCAGAACGATTCGAGCGTCATCGTCATCATCGGCTCGGGCGCCGGCGGCGGCACGCTCGGCAACGAGCTCGCACAGAAGGGCATCAAGGTCGTCATTCTCGAAGCCGGCAATCGCTACGAGATTCCCGACTTCATCAACGACGAATGGGAGAGCTTCACCCAGCTCGCCTGGACCGACATGCGCACCACGTCCGGCACCTGGCGGGTGGCAAAGGACTTTGCCAACCTGCCGGCCTGGATCGTCAAGGCGGTCGGCGGCTCCACCGTGCACTGGGCCGGCGCCTCGCTGCGCTTCGACGAGCACGAGTTCAAGGCGCGCACCACCTATGGCGGCGTGCCCGGCACGAGCCTCTTGGACTGGCCGGTGACCTTGGCCGAGATGGAGCCGTGGTACGCCAAGGCCGAGTTCAAGATGGGCGTCACCCGCACCAACGACATTCCCGGCCTGCCCGGCAACAACAATTTCAAGGTGCTCGAGGCCGGTGCCCGGAAGATCGGCTACAAGACCGTGCACACCGGCAACATGGCGATCAACTCGCAGCCGCGCGACGGCCGCGGCGCCTGCCAGCAGATCGGCTTCTGCTTCCAGGGCTGCAAGTCCGGTGCGAAATGGTCGACCTTGTACACCGAGATCCCGAAGGGCGAGGCCACCGGCAATCTCGAGGTGCGGCCGGGCAGCATGGCGATCAAGATCGAGCATGACGCCTCGGGCAAGGTCACCGGCGTGGTCTATGCCGACAGCCAGGGCAAGATGCAGTTGCAGAAGGCCCGTATCGTCGCCGTCGCCGGCAACTCGATCGAGAGCCCGCGGCTGCTGCTCAACAGCGCCTCGAACATGTTCCCGGACGGCCTTGCCAACTCCTCCGGCCAAGTCGGCCGCAACTACATGCGGCACATGACCGGCAGCGTCTATGCGACGTTCGAGAACCCGGTGCACATGTATCGCGGCACCACGATGGCCGGCATCGTCCGCGACGAGGCGGCGTTCAATCCGAAGCGCGGCTTCGTCGGCGGCTACGAGATGGAGACCTTGTCGCTCGGCCTGCCGTTCATGGCGGCGTTCCTCAATCCCGGCGCCTGGGGCCGCAGCTTCACGGCGGCGATGGAGACCTATCCGCGCATGGCCGGCATGTGGCTGGTCGGCGAGGACATGCCGCAGGAGACCAACCGCATCACGCTCGATCCAGTCGCCAAGGACAAGTTCGGCATGCCGGTGGCGTCAGTGCATTTCGACGATCATCCGAACGACGTCGCGATGCGCGCCCACGCCTACAAGCAGGGCTCGGCGATCTACGAGGCGGTCGGCGCCACCGTGACCTATCCGACTACGCCCTACCCCTCGACCCACAATCTCGGCACCAACCGGATGAGCGAGAAGGCCAAGGACGGCGTCGTCAACAAGTTCGGCCAGACGCACGACATCAAGAACCTGTTCGTCTCCGACGGCAGCCAGTTCACCACGGGCGCGGCGTGCAATCCGACGCTGACCATCGTGGCACTGGCGATCCGGCAGGCCGACTACATTGCGGGAGCGATGCAGAAGAAGGAGATCTGATTGGCTGGCAGCGGTGTTGTGCACGCACTCGCCGCGCAATCGGTCAGCGCCTCCCCCCGCTTGCGGGGGAGGTCGGATCGCATCGCAGATGCGATCCGGGTGGGGGAACGCTCCGGAAAGACCGCCGCAGTGGCGCCCCCACCCGCCCTCCCCCGCAAGCGGGGGAGGGAGACGAGGCAGCGAATTCTTGGCTACTCCGCCGCGTCCATGATCGCGGCCGCGGGAAAATCCGGCAGCGCCGCGGTCGCCTTGGCCCGGTAGATCAGACAGGAGCACCTCAACAGCGACGCAAAATTCTTCACCTCGCCGTGATGATCGAGCACCTCGGCGTACAGCGTGGTCACGAACTTGGCGAGGCTCATGCCCTCCTTGGCGGCGATCTCCTCGAGCGTGTCCCAGAACGCCATTTCGAGCCGGATCGAGGTGCTATGGCCGCCGATCCGCAACGAGCGGGTCTGCGATGCATAGTCGCGCTGAGGCTGGTGTGCGAACAGATGGCACATGGGCTTCCTCCGGCTGATCGTTATTTTTGCGAAACGATATACTGGCCCCGCCCGCCTCACAATCCCGTTGGAGAACGCCGCATTCGTCTGCCGCACTGCGTGAAAAACGCTATTCTCCCGGCAACACAAGTGGCGCCGCGACAGCGGCGTCGCATCAACGTTCCGAGCCGCACCATGCCCGTCCGCCAGCTTCCCGAACAGATCGTCAACCGCATCGCCGCCGGCGAGGTGGTCGAGCGGCCGGCGAGCGTGGTCAAGGAGCTGGTCGAGAATGCGATCGATGCCGGCGCGAGCCGCATCGACATCTTCACCGATGGCGGCGGCCGGCGAAAGATCGCGATCACCGACGACGGTGGCGGTATGACGGCGGCCGATCTTGCGCTCGCGGTCGAGCGCCACGCGACCTCGAAGCTCGACGACGAGGACCTGCTGCAGATCCGCACCCTCGGGTTCCGCGGCGAGGCGCTGCCCTCGATCGGCTCGGTGGCACGGCTGTCGATCACGACGCGGCACAAGAGCGAGCCGCATGCCTGGGCGCTCGCGGTCGACTGCGGCGACAAGTCTCCGATCGTGCCGGCCGCGCTCAACCAGGGCACCCGCGTCGAGGTCGCCGATCTGTTCCACGCCACGCCGGCCCGGCTGAAGTTCCTCAAGACCGACCGCACCGAGGCCGAGGCGATCCGCGAGGTGGTGCGGCGGCTGGCGATGGCGCGGCCCGATATTGCGTTTACGCTGGCCGGGGAGGAGCGCGCGCCGGTGACCTGGGCGGCCGCGCTGCCCGGCGCGCCGGGCCAGCTGACGCGGCTTGGCGACATTCTCGGCGCCGACTTCCGTAGCCATGCGATCGCCGTGCGCAGTGAGCGCGATCATGTGATGATCGAAGGCTTCGCCGCGGCGCCGGCGCTGACGCGGGCCAATGCGCTCGGGCAGTATCTGTTCGTCAACGGCCGCCCGGTACGCGACAAGCTGATCCTCGGCGCGGTGCGTGCTGCCTATGCCGACTATCTGCCGCGCGACCGCCATCCCGTCGTAGCGCTGTTCGTGACGCTCGACCCGCGCGAGGTCGACGCCAACGTGCATCCGGCCAAGACCGAGGTGCGCTTCCGCAATGCCGGCCTCGTGCGCGCGCTGATCATTCACGCGCTGAAGGAAGGCCTCGCCCGCGAGGGCCGCCGCACCGCAGCCAATGACGGTGGCGCGACCATCGCCGCGTTCCGCCCGGCGTTCGCGCCGCAGCCGCGGCCTGCAAATTGGGATTGGCAACGCTCGCCGTCGGCGCCTGTGATGCCGCACTTCGGCGGCTCGTTCCCATCAGCCGCGCCCTCGCCCGCTGCCACATCATTTGGTCTCGCCGAGTCGACGCAATCCGCATTCGACGTCGGCGCGCCGAGAGCGGACATACGGCTGCATGAGCAGCCGGCCGCGCCCGACCTGCTCGATCGTCCGCTCGGCGCCGCGCGTACGCAGATCCACGACACCTACATCGTGGCGCAGACCCGCGACGGCCTCGTCATCGTCGACCAGCACGCCGCGCATGAGCGCATCGTCTATGAGCGATTGAAGGCCTCGCTCGCCGCGCATGGCGTGCAGCGGCAGATCCTGCTGATCCCCGACATCGTCGAGCTGGACGAGGCGACCGTCGAGGCGCTGCTCGCGCGCTCCGACGAGCTCGCCTCATTCGGGCTCGCGATTGAATCCTTCGGCCCCGGCGCCGTTGCCGTGCGCGAGACACCGTCGCTGCTCGGCAAGATCAATGCATCCGCGCTGCTGCGCGATCTCGCCGAGCATATGGAGGAATGGGGCGAGGCGCTGCCGCTCGAACGCCGCCTGATGCACGTCGCCGCCACCATGGCCTGCCACGGCTCCGTCCGCGCCGGCCGCCGCCTCAAGCCGGAGGAAATGAACGCGCTGCTCCGCGAGATGGAGGACACGCCCAACTCCGGCCAATGCAACCACGGCCGCCCGACCTACGTCGAGCTCAAGCTCGCCGACGTCGAGAAGCTGTTCGGGAGGAGATAGCGGCCACGAATTGGAGCACGACGAGAGCGACAAACTGGCTGTCGTCCCGGGCAAGCCACCGGCAACGCGCAGCGTTGTCCGGCGGCGCCGACCCGGGACCCATACGCCGCAGCAGAAGTGGCGTGCGAGTACGCCGTCGCGAGCGTCGCGCGTCCCAACCCGATCCTGTGGTTATGAGCCCCTGCGTTCGCAGGGGCGACAGTGAGCAAGGATCACGCGCTGCGCAAAAATACGAACTCGGTGTCGTCATAGGCGCGGCGTTCGAGTTCGGTGAAGCCTTCAGGCACCTTGAACGCGGCCTTGGCTTCCTCGACGACCAGCAGCGCCGATGGCGTCAGCCAGCCGCCGTCGCGCAACGCGGCCAGCGCCTTCTCGGCCAGACCCTTGCCATAGGGCGGGTCGAGGAACACCAGCGAGAACGGCTCGACCGGATGCGCAGGACCGAGATTGGTGGCATCGCGGCGGTAGACCTTGGTGACACCGCCGAGGCCGAGCGCCTCGACATTGTTGCGCAGCAGCGCCCTTGCCTCGGCGCCGTTGTCGACGAACAGCGTGAACGCCGCGCCGCGCGAGACAGCCTCGATGCCGAGCGCGCCGGTGCCAGCGAACAAGTCGAGCACGCGCGCGCCGTCGATCGGATCGTCGTAGGCGTGGACGAGGATGTTGAACAGCGCCTCGCGCAGCCGATCCTGCGTCGGCCGAATCTCGCGCGACGCAGGCGAAGCGATGTTGCGGCCTCTCAGCCGTCCACCGACGACACGCATCGCAACGCCCTACTCGTCCTGCGGCGTGATATCGCGCTTGCCGTGATAGCCGCGCTTGGGCCGCCGCGGCGGGCCGGGAAAGCGCGCCTCGGCCTCGTGGCGCTCGCGCGCCTCGTCGCTGCCGGTACGCTGGACCAGCACGCGGCGGCCCTTGCGATCGGCGACCACCTCGCGCTTCGGCTTGGGCTTCGGATCCGGCAACGGCTCGCGATTGCCCTTGCCGGCCGGACCGAGATCGGCGCCCGATTGCGCGATGACCTTCTCGCCGAGCTGCTCGCGCAGAACTCGCGTCTTGACCTCCTGCACCTCGCCCTCGGGCAGCTCCAAAAGCTGGAATGGGCCGTAGGAGACGCGGATCAGGCGGTTCACCTCGAGGCCGAGATGAGCGAGCACGTTGCGCACCTCGCGGTTCTTGCCCTCGCGGATCGCAACCACGAGCCAGACGTTCGCACCCTGGTCGCGTTCGAGCGTGGCTTCGATCGGTCCGTATTTGACGCCGTCGACCTCGACGCCTGCGGCGAGCTGATCGAGCTGCGCCTGCGTGATCTCGCCATGGGCGCGGACGCGATAGCGCCGCGTCCAGCCGGTGTCCGGCAATTCGAGCACGCGCGCCAGGCCGCCGTCGTTGGTGAGCAGCAGCAGGCCCTCGGTGTTGAAGTCGAGCCGGCCGATCGAGATCAGCCGCGGCAGGCCCTCGGGCAGATTGTCGAATACCGTCGGGCGACCCTCCGGGTCGCTGTGCGTCGTCATCAGCCCGCGCGGCTTGTGATAGAGGAACAGCCGGGTGCGCTCGCGCTCCGGCAGCGGCGCGCCGTCGACCTGGATGACGTCATTCTCGGTGACGTCGAGCGCGGGCGAGTTGATGACGCGGCCGTTCACCGTCACGCGGCCCTGCGTGACCATCTCCTCGGCGTCGCGGCGCGAGGCGAGGCCGGCGCGGGCCAGCACCTTGGCGATGCGCTCGCCCGCCTTCTTCGGCGCGGCCGGTTCGGCCGCAGCGCGGGCACTGCGCTTGTCGGTCTCGGGCTTGCGTTCGCGATAGGCGCCGCGGCCGCCGAACGCCGGACGCTTGGCGAAGACCTTGCTGTCGTCTTCATTCTCCCGGCGCGGCCGATCGCCGAAATCGCCGCCGCGGCGCTCGCTGCGCGGATGCTCCTGCCAGTCGGTGCGGCCCTCGGGATGGCGACGCGGCTTGTCGAAGCCGCGGTCGTCGCCGCGATCACGCGGACGATCGAATTTCGGCCTGTCGAACTTCGGCTTGTCGAACTTGGGACGATCCTCACGGCTGCGCTCGGTGCGCGGCCGGTCAAAGCTGCGCCCGCCTTCTCGCGACGGACGCGCACTGCGCTCCGGACGATCTCCCTCCGCGCCGCGCTTCTGCCACGGCTTGCTCTCGCCACGGGCCGGACGATCACCAAATTCCTTGCGCGGACCACGCGGTCCGGCCCCGAACTTGCGCTCTCCACGATCGCCATCAGCACCGCGGGAAAACTTCCTTTCGCCGCCGAACTTGCGCTCCGGCCGATCGCCGCTGCGCTGCGGACGGTCGCCGAAGCTGCGCTCGGTGCGCGGCCGATCGCCGCGATCACGCGCGCCTTCGCCGCGCGGCGTATAGGGCCGCTTGTCACCGTCACGCTCGCGCGCGGCGTAGGGCTTGCGCTCGCCGAACTTGCGCTCGGACGATCGCCCGGCAGGACGAGCCTCGTCGCGACCAGTGCGCGGCGTGTAGGGACGCTTCTCGCTGCCCCGCTCGTCCCGATCGAATTTGGGCCGGTCACCCCGCGGCTTGAAGGCGCGCTTCTCGCCATCGCCGTCCCGCGCCGGGCGAGCGGCATAGGGCCGATCGCCACGCGGCCGCTCATCGCGGTTGAACCGTGGCTTGTCGCCAAAGGATTTGCGCGGCGCATCGCCCTCGTCGCGGCGGCGCGGCGCACGGCCCTCGTCGAAGGAGCGCTTGCCCCGGCCCCCCGCTTCCTTGTCGCCGAAGCCGCGCTTGGCGAACTTCTTCTCCGGCCCGCGCGCGGCGCCCGAGCGTCCCTTGCCGCCCTCGGACCGCCCCCGCGGGGCGCCGCCGCGGCGGCCGCGGGAATCGTTGTCTTTGTCGGTGGTGCGGGGCATGAAGGTCTCACTTCGAGGTGCAGGACGAGGCGTGAACCGCGCGCTTCTGAAGCAGCGCATGTCACGCAGGAAATCGGGGTCCGGTTGTGCTGAAGGGCGATCCAGTAGCAGACTTGGGCGGGCGTGACGAGCCATGAACGGCCCTTCTTTCATGGATTTGGCGCTGAAAGCGGCCGAATCGGCCGCACTTTCCGGCGAGGTGCCGATCGGCTGCGTCGTGGTGCGGAACAACGCGGTCATCGCCACCGCCGCCAACCGCACTTTGACCGACCGCGACCCGACCGCACATGCCGAGATCCTGGCGCTGCGGCAGGCGGCCCAGGTCGTCGGCAGCGAGCGGCTGGTCGAGTGCGACCTCTATGTCACGCTCGAGCCGTGCACGATGTGCGCTGGCGCGATCTCCTTCGCGCGCATCCGACGGCTGTATTACGGGGCGGCCGATCCGAAGGGCGGCGCGGTCGAGTCGGGTGTGCGCTTCTTCACTGCGCCGACCTGCCATCACGCGCCGGAGGTCTATTCGGCTGTGGGCGAGCAACAGGCGGCGCAGATGCTCAAGGAGTTCTTCAAGGCGCGGCGATGAGGCTCGGTCAGCCTATGCAGCCGCCTCGTTGCGCAGCGCGCGAAAGCTCATGCGAACAGGGAGGCTGGAGACGCCGCTCATGAAGGGCGACCGCACCCGGCGCACCCGCCCGGCCAGTTCGATCCGCTCGGTCCGGCGCAGCAGTTCCGCAAATAGCACCCGCATCTGCATCCGCGCCAGCTGCAGTCCCATGCAGATGTGCGGGCCACGGCCGAAGGCGATGTGCGGGTTCGGACTGCGATCGATCCGGAACGCGCCGGCATCCTCGAACACGGCCTCGTCGCGATTGGCCGAATGGAAGAACAAGGCCAGCGCATCGCCTTCGCGAATGCGCTGCCCCGCGACCTCGGTGTCGCAGACCGCGGTGCGCATGAAGTGCCGCACCGGCGAGGTCCAGCGCAGCATTTCCTCGATCGCCGGATCGAGCAGCTCCGGCTCGGCCCGCAGCCGCGCCATCTGCTCGGGCGCTGCAAGCAGCGCCGCCAGGCCGCCGGCCAATGCGAGCGCCGTCGTATCGTGGCCCGCCGTGACCAGCAGGATGAAGTAGGAGATCAGCTCGTAATGCGGCATCGCTGCGCCATGCGGCGCGGCATGCGCAATCAGGCTGGCGAGATCGTCGCGCGGCTGGGCGCGCCGATCGGCCACGACGGCTTCGAAATAATCGCGCAGCGCCAGCATGGCCGTCCGCATCGTATCGCCCGGCGACTCGGCCAGACGGCGCTTCGGATCCTCGGCGCCCACGAAGGCCTGGGCCAGCCACGCAAGCCGGGCATCGTCGGCCTCCGGCGTGCCCAGCATGCGGCCGATCACCCGGAAGGTGAAGGGCAGCGCCACGTCGCCTGCGAAGTCGCAACTGGCCCCGCGCGCCGCAACCCGGTCGATGATCTCGGCAGCCCATTGCGACAGCCATGTCTCCATCTCGCGCAAGGCCGACGGCGCAAAGGCGCCCTGGATGATGCCGCGATAAACGCCATGATCCGGCGGATCCATCTCGGTCAGGCCGCGCACGAGTTGCGGCTTACCGGTGACACGCTGCAGCACGGCCTCGGAGGTCTCGCTGGCAAGATAGGTGCGCGGGCCCGCGGCAAACTCATTGCTCCGTGTCTCGATCGAGACAATGTCGGCGTAGCGCGTGACAGCCCAGAACGGACGAACGCCCGAGCGTTCGACCCAATGCAGCGGCGCGCGCTGGCGCAGCCGCGCGCAGGCGCGTTCCAGCCGCGTTGGATCAGCGTGACCTCGCGAGGAGATCAGCACGTCCACAGCGCGCTCGATGGCGGCGCTGCGGCGATCTGTCTGCGAGGATAGCGACGGAATAGCCGACATCAGTGCGAGGGCCCCGCTTGCGACGGAGCGGCATCGAGGCAAGCGGCGCACCAGGAGCGTGAACTCCTTCATGCCGTAGTTGCCGATGACCTCGACGGCCGCCGCAAACTCCTGCTCGCAGTGGGTGGCCCAAACGTCCGGCGTCGTGCGATACAGGCGCGCCTTGGCAGGATCGCCTTCCTGCTCCTCGTCCGCGGCAGCTCGCATGAAATTGACGGCAAAGCCGCGCCGGCTGGTCGCGAACATGCGCTGCAACATGGCCTTGATGTAGCCTTCCCAGGCGTCGCGCGAATAGCCGACATTGACGTTCATGATGCCGGAGGCGACCGAATAGTCGGCGATGCGCGGGCTTTCCGCCGCCACGATGAAACGTCGCTGCGGGCCGGCAAAGCGCCGACGGGCGCGGCTGATCATGGCGCGCGACAGATCGATGCCGAGATAGTCGATCTCGCACGCCGGATAGCGCGCAGCCAGGAACGGCACCAGCGCGCCATAGCCGCAGCCGATGTCGTTGAGGCTGAACGGCGCAGACGCATCGCAGAGCTTCATCAGCTGCACGAAGCGCAGGCCCTGCGTCGCTTCGCACGACCAGTCGACGCCGCGCGGCGTCGCGCCATGACGCGCGACGCACGCTGTGTAGTAGGCATCGACGTCGGAGCAGATGGCTTCACCAGAAGGAGCCTCGTGTCCGACGACGCTGCCCGAGGTCCCACTCATTTCTTCTTGCCGCGCTTCTGAACACGCCTGGTGCGCGCAACCTCGGCCAGATTCTGACGCGCCTCCCGCCCAGGAGTGGTCGGTATCGAAACGATCACGTGCGTTTCGAGCGAGAAAACGACCGGACGGCCTTGCGTAACCGTCACCCGAGGATCGTCCGCTGCCGAATGGCAGACGATCGAAACAGGCAAGGGCTTCTCGGATTCGAGGTCGTCCTTGAAAGCACGGATGACACGGTCGTGACCATTCACGCCATCATGATCCGACGGATAGGTCCTGAGGTGTTCCAAGAAGCGGTACCAGCGGCGACGCTCAGTCCAATCCTGCGGCACGATTCCCAGCAAGGCGAAAGACTGCTGCAAACCATGCTGCAGGGAAAAAACTCCGAACTCGCGCTGCAGCTCGACCATCTCCGGCAATGCTTCGGCCTCGAAACGCCTATTCAACTGCACCAAAATATCGAGTGTCGTACTGTCTTTAATCATCATCCCCATGTGCCCAGCCCTCCTAATAACGCTTCATGGAAAGCGGGCATACTGCACGGGTCATCTAGTACCTTCAAGGGACGATCGGCACGCTATCAACATGGGTCTGTAGATCTCGGCACCGGAGACGTCCAGCAGGCGCTCGGCGTCGAGCAGCGAGACGAAAGCTGCTGCGTCGTTGCGCAAGTCGGAATCGGTCGCGCTGACCAAACATTGCAGCAGCACGGCATGGAGTTCGCCGATCCGATCAGTCCTGCGCCGGGCGATGACGCTGGCTTCCTCAGCAACATCGAACGCGCCACGCAGGTCTCCTGCGCGATACAGGACGTCAGCCAGATCACTCATCATGCGCGCCTCGAACTCGAGGCCTGCTCTGGCGCGCCTCGAGTACTCGATCGCCTCCCGGAGATCATACGCAGCGTGAGTGAAATCGCCTGCGGCCGCCCGGGCAAGACCAGCCCCCGCCAACGCCTGCACACGAATATACGGCATCCCCGACGCTTCAGAGATCTGAAACAGTTCGGCCGAGTGCAGGGCTGCGGCCTCAGCACGATCTTGGCATCGCGCAAACTCGATTGCAGCGAAGTGTGGGATAAAGCGTATGACGGGAGCCAACTGTTCGGGAGGGGTGTTCAACAGTTCGAAAAGCTGGATTTCAAGTTCGGCGAAACGGCCGAGCTGCACCAGGATTCGCGTCTTGAGGCATTTGATCCAGTATTCGACATCGAACCCCAGGATCTGATTTGGCGTCAGACCCAGGGTCACATTACTGTCAAAACCACCTTGGCTGGCGATCGCCTCTTGGGCCGTGTCGGCCGCCGCCAGCGCTTCTCGTGCCCTGCCTGACATAAGAAGTGCCTGCGCCAGCATGGCGTTGACAGTCGCGTAGCGGCCGACATCCCCCTCCTCCGAGGTCAGCTTGACCGCGTTCTGCACGAGGTTAACGTAGTCGTCGGCCGCGCCCGTCGATGCGAGGACGCGGCCGTAAGCGCCGAGCAGGATCGGCTCATGCATCTTGTCGGAGGAGCGGGCATAGCGCAGCGCCTCCTCAGCGAAAGGCCTCACCTCCTCGGCCGAGATGCCCTCGCGCCATCCGCAGTTGAGGATCTGGCCGCTGGCCAGGGCGCGCAGGCGATCGACGTGCTCTGACGGCGGCAGCGTCTGCAGCATGGAGCGGATCTTTTTCCAAAGCCGCAGCGCCTCCGCCGTGTTGGTGCGGCCGATCCAGCGCGCCGCGCGCTGCAGATGCTCGACGGCCTGCATGGTCTGGCCGGCGAATTCGTAATGCGAGGCGATCAGGGCGGCGAACTCGTCCTGCGTGCCCCAATCCAGCGCCTCGATCGCCTTGGCCACGGCCACGTGCACGCCGCTCAGGCGCGAGCGCAGCTGCATGGCATAGGCCACCTCCTGGATCAGCGGATGGCGGAAGGCGAGCACGCCCATGTCGAACGGCGGCAGATCATAGAGAAGATCGGCATGTCTCAGTTGTGCGAGCGCGTCGAACAGGTCCGCCTCGCTGAGCCCGACGACCGGCTTGAGCACGGCGAGCGCGACCGAGCGGCCGATCACAGCCGCTGTTTCCAGGACGCTCTTGGCGGTCTCGCTCAGACGGTCGATGCGGGCCGCTACCACGGCATGCACCGTCGGCGGCAGCGGAATCGGGCCGATCCCGCCCTTCAGCCGATAGGCGCCGCGCTCACCCTCGAACCCGCCGCTCTCGGAGACCGCGCTCGCCAATTCCTCGAGGAAGAACGGATTGCCCTGAGCGCGCTCGACGATATCGCGCGCCAGCACCTCCAGCGAAGGATCGTCACCGAACACCCCGCGCAGCAGCTCGCTTGCCTCCTCGGAGGCCAGCGGGACGATGTGCAGTTCGTGAAATGGGACCTGCTGCATGAAGGAGGCGGCGAAACCCGGCCTGTAGTTCACGACCAGCAGCGTCTTGGTGCCGATCGTGGCCTCCGCGAGCGCCTCGACGAACTCCTCGCTGGCCTCGTCGATCCAATGCAGATCCTCGATCATGATCACCATGGCGCCATCAGCCGGCGCGGCGCGGAACAGCGTCTTGAACACGTTCAGGAGACGGGTCTTGAACACGCCGGGATCGAGCCGGAGCGCCGGACGTGACGGATCGGCGAGGTTCATGAAGTCCAAGAGCAGGACCAGCGCCGTGTCGGGCATGGCAATGGCTTCGAGCCGGTCGACCACGCGCTGGCGCGACACCTCCACCGGCTCCTTCGGCCGGATGCCGAAGAAGTCGCGCAGCAATTCGAGCACCGGCTGGAACGGGGTGGCGCGGCCATGCGCCAGCACGCGCGCCTCGTAGACGCGAATGCCCTGGCGGCGACAGTGCTCGGCGAACTCGAAGCACAGCCGGCTCTTGCCGATGCCGGCCTCACCCACAATACCGACGACAGCGCCGCGCGCCGCCGGGACGTCGTCGAGCTCGCGTTCGAGCACGGCGAGCTGAGCGTTGCGCCCGATCAGCGGCAACAGGCGCTGGCCGCTACGGAAGACGTCGCTCGCCGGCGCACTGAGGCGGCCGATCAGCTTGTAGATCGACACCGGCGAGGCAATGCCGCGCAGCGTGTGGGTGCCGAGCGGCTCGGCTTCGACGAACTGCCTGGCGCCGGTGTAGGTTTCCTTGCTGATCAGGATGGTCCCGGGCTCGGCCATGTGCTCCAGACGATTGGCCAGATGGACGTTGGCGCCGGCCGCGTCGTAGGTCTGGTACATGCTGTTCTCGACGACCTGGACGATCACCTCGCCGGTGTGCAGTCCGACCCGGACCTGCAAATGCGGGTCGGCGAGGCGCGCGATGGAGTCCTGCATCGCCAGCGCGCCGAGGCAGCCGCGAACCGCATGATCCTCATGCGGCACCGGCGCTCCGAACAGGGCCATGACGCCGTCGCCCTGCGTCTTGTTGACGACGCCATCATAGCGGTGAACCGCCTCCTTCATGAGGTTGAGCACCGGGTCGAGCCGCTGCATCGCGAGCTCGGGATCGCCGAGGCTATCGATCAGCTGAGTGGAATCGCGGATGTCGGCGAACAGGATGGTGAGACGCTTGCGTTCTCCGCCCTTGCTGCTCAGCGTCCTCAGGACGCGCTGCGCCGCCTGGTCGGGCGGAGCCGGCCGGCCGGGCAACGGCGCACCGCATTGGCCGCAGAAGCGATTCGACGGGCTGTTGGTCTGGTTGCAAGCCTCACATCTGAGGCCGAGCGGCTCGCCGCACCGGTCGCACGAGGCTCTCCCTGGCTGATTCTGCCTGCCGCACCGCGCGCATTCCATGGCCCCTCCGTTCCACGGCGGAACTGATTCATCCCATCACGGCATGAGTCTATGGAACTGCCACAATTCTCGCGGGAAAAATAGCCTTGTGGGGCCGAAGGCGGCGATCACGATGCTCAGCCCTGAGCGCTTTCCTGCGCCACCGCCTGCCAGGCAATGTCGCGCCGGCAGAAGCCGTCGGTCCATTTGATGCGGTCGACGGCCTGATAGGCCCGCGCCTGAGCCTCGGTGACGCTCTTTCCCGACGCGCAGACGTTGAGGACGCGTCCGCCATTGGCGAGAATGGCGCCGTCCTTCGCCACCGTGCCGGCGTGGAAGATCTCCACGCCCTCGATCCGCGCGGCGTCGTCGAGCCCCTCGATGACACCGCCTTTGGCGTAGTCGCCGGGATAGCCACTCGCGGCCATGACCACGGTGACGGCGGCGTCGGGAAACCAGCGCAGGTCGAAATTCTTCAACTGTCCGTCGCAGGCGGCCAGCATGGCGGGCACGAGATCCGACATCATCCGCAGCATCAGCACCTGACATTCCGGATCGCCGAAGCGCACATTGTATTCGAACAGCTTCGGCCCCTGGGCGGTCAGCATCAGGCCGGCATAGAGAATGCCCTTGAACGGTGTGCCACGCGCGTTCATGCCGGCGATGGTCGGCTGAATGATCTGATTCATGATCCTGTCATGAATCTCCTGCGTGACGAACGGCGTCGGCGAATACGCCCCCATGCCGCCGGTGTTCGGTCCCTGGTCGTGATCGAACACCCGCTTGTGATCCTGGGCGGAGGCCAGCGGAATCGCGGTCTCACCGTCGCACAGCGCGAAGAACGACACCTCCCGACCTTCGAGAAACTCCTCGATGACGACCTCGGCGCCAGCGACGCCGAAGCCGCCCTCGAACATCATCTTGATGGCGTCCTCGGCCTCGGCAACCGTCTTGGCCACGACGACACCCTTGCCGGCCGCGAGCCCGTCTGCCTTGACGACGATCGGAGCGCCGTGCTCGCGGACATAGGCGAGCGCCTCGGGGGCATTGTCGAAGCGGCAGTAGGCGCCGGTCGGGATCTCGTATTCGGCGCAGAGATCCTTGGTGTATCCCTTGGAGCCCTCGAGCTTGGCGGCGAGCCTGGACGGGCCGAACGCCTTGATGCCAGCAGCCTCGAGATCGTCGACGATGCCGGCGGCGAGCGGCGTCTCGGGGCCGACCACCACCAGATCCACCTTGTTCGCCCGGCAGAAGGCGATTACCGCCACATGATCGGCGACGTCGAGCGCGACACATTCGGCCTCCTTGGCGATCCCGGCATTGCCGGGCGCGCACCACAGCTTGGTGAGCAGCGGCGAGCCGGCAATCTTCCAGGCGAGCGCGTGCTCGCGGCCGCCGGAACCAAGGAGCAGAATGTTCATCGTGGATGCCGTCGCAGGGGTGGGCCAATTTGGACGCCCCAATTGCCCGGCCGTCGCTACAGAGTCAAATCATGGCTCGGACGGCTTGACGGCGGCGCCGGCGATGATCTCCTGCAGGCTGGCGACGTGGCGGGCGAACGCCGCCCGGCCGGCCGCGGTCGCCGTCACCGTGGTCTGCGGCTTCTTGCCGACGAAGGCCTTGTCCACGGCGACGTAGCCGGCGCGCGCCAGCGTGTCGATATGGGCGCCGAGATTGCCGTCGGTGGCGCCGGTCAGCTTCTTCAGCCGGACGAATTCCAGCCCGGCCCCGGCAGGCAGGGCATTCAGCGCCGCCATGATCTTCAGCCGCAGCGGCTGGTGGATGATCTCGTCGAGCTCCGCCAAACCGTCAGCTCCGCCGCATCCACAAGCCGCCGAGAACCAGGCCGCCGCCATTGACGAACGCCATCCACAACGGGAAAGCCGCGCCGATGAAGAGGTAGCCGACCAGGGTCAACGCGGTGACGCACAGGCCGAACACCGTGAAGGCCGCGCCGAACCACAATCCGGCAAGGCCGTAGAACAGCATGAAATAGACCGGCCAGAACGCGCCCATTTCACGCGGTCCGAAATGGCCAATCGCTTCGACGAAGAAGCCGAACGCAAAGAACATGACGAAGGCGAGCAGCGCCCGGAGATCGAAGCTGCGGACGCCGGAACGCGCCTTCTCCGTCGCGCCCAACACCACCGAGCCGGCCAGACCGAGGACATAGACCGACAGCCAGGCCTTGTCGGCGTGGTAAGGCGCCAGATAGGTCACGAGATTGCCGGCAAAGACGAGGACGCCCCAGAGGATCATCATCAGGCTCGACAGCCGATAGATCTGCGACTGCCGCACGCGCTTCGTGACATCCTCGATGTCGCTGAGCGCCCGCGCGGCTTCCAGGCTGTCGATCATGCGGCTTGAACCCCTAGCGCGTCGCCACGTCCTCGGCGATCGCGCTTACCGCCTGCGGCGCCGACACGATCTCCATGTGATTGACGCCCGCGATCAGCTTCACGTCAACACCGGGCGCGACGGCCTGCACCGCGCCGGCATATTTGTCGGCGCGCATCAGCTCGTCGTCGGCGCCGGCGATGACGGTCACCGGGTGCTTGGCCGCAGCGAAATCGGCCTTGTAGCCACGGGTCGCGAAATTGCGGAACAGCCGGTAGCTGTAGGTCGAGGCCACGAACTTCTCCGAGTTCGGCCTGACAGCAAAGGCCAGCGCGGGCAGCGCCTCGCAGCATCTCAGGCCGACGCGATCGAGCACGCCGAGCGCGAGGATGCGCGGAATGTCGGGACTGGCCCAACCGCCCGAGTTCTCCCGGTTGGTGGGCGCGTCATAGCCGAGATAGGGCGACAGCAGCACGGTGCGCGCGAACAGGTCCTGAATCGGCGCGCTCGCGGCGCGCAGCGCGAAGCCGCCGCCGGCCGAATGGCCGAGCAGCACGATCGGCTGGGACGGCGCGGTCCTCCTGACCTCTGCGACGAGATCGGCCAAATCGTCATCGAGCTGGCCGAGATAGCCGATGTCGCCGCGGGTGCCTGAGCCGCCATGGCCGCGAATGTCGGGCGCGAACGTGTCGATGCCCCGGGCGGCGAGCCCATCCGCCAGCGCATGCACGGCGACGCTCGAGCCGGAGGAGCCGTGCACGAGGATGGCAACCTTGCCGATCGGCGTCGCCCGCGCCGGATAGTGGCGGTAGGCGAGCTCCGTGCCGTCCCGGGCGCTGAAGCGCTGTAGGGCTGGCATGGTGCTCCGATCGACACGCCCGACGGTCTCCGAGATCGATTTCAGCTCGGGCGGGCGCACCAACGGCGTCGCGATCATCCCGCCCAGAAGAAGGGCAAGGGCCCCGGCGAGGCCAAAGCCCCAACCGATGAGCCGACGCACGATCTTGATGCTTGCCCGCATACCCCTCTCCATCTCCTATCTATTTAGAGAACTCTGTATTACAGAGTTATCGAAAAGGCAACGGCTTGATTGGCGGCGAACGCGGAAAGCCCCTACCTTGGCAACTGCTCCCCGAACCGAATCAAACAGCGATGCCGCCTGCGGAAGCCTTGCCCAACGCGCCCGAATTCACCGTCACCGAGCTGTCCTCGGCGCTGAAGCGCACGGTCGAGGACCAGTTCGGCCATGTCCGGGTGCGCGGCGAAATCACCGGCTTTCGCGGGCCGCATTCCTCGGGGCATTGCTATTTCGCGCTCAAGGACGAGAGCGCCAAGATCGAGGCGGTGATCTGGAAGGGCGTGCATGGCCGCATGCGCTTCAAGCCCCAGGAAGGGCTCGAGGTGATCGCCACCGGCAAGCTCACCACCTACCCGAATTCGTCGAAGTACCAGATCGTCGTCGAGGCGCTGGAGCCGGCCGGGATCGGCGCGCTGATGGCGCTGATGGAGGAGCGCAAGCGGAAGCTCGGCGCCGAAGGACTGTTCGATCCCGCACGCAAGCAACTGCTGCCGTGGCTGCCCGAGGTGATCGGCGTCGTCACCTCGCCGACCGGGGCAGTCATCCGCGACATCCTGCACCGGCTCGAGGACCGCTTTCCTCGCCGCGTGCTGGTCTGGCCCGTGAAGGTGCAGGGCGAAGGCTCGGCCGAGCAGGTTGCCGCCGCGATCCGCGGCTTCAACGATTTGCCGCAGGATGGCCCGATCCCGCGGCCCGACGTGCTGATCGTCGCGCGCGGCGGCGGCTCGCTGGAGGACCTGTGGTCGTTCAACGAGGAGATCGTGGTCCGCGCCGCGGCCGAGAGCATGATCCCGCTGATCTCGGCGGTCGGCCACGAGACCGACGTGACCTTGATCGATTTCGCCGCCGACAAACGTGCGCCGACGCCGACGGCAGCCGCGGAAATGGCGGTGCCGGTGCGCAGCGAACTGATGCAGGAGGTCGCAAGCCTCGCGCGCCGTGTCAGCGTCTGCTGGCAGCGCGGCCAGGAGAGCCGCCGCAACGAGCTGCGCGCCGCCGCGCGCGCCCTGCCCGGCCCTAGCGATCTGCTGGCCATTCCCCGGCAGCGGCTGGATTCGGCGGCCGCCAGCCTGCCGCGCGCGCTCAAGACCAACACGCATGTGCACTTTCGCCAATTCGCGGCGGCGAGCGCCAAGCTCACTCTGCGCGTGCTGCACGCGCAGATCGCGCAATCGCGCCATCGTCTCATCGCGTCGTCCGAGCGGCTGTCGCTGTCGTCGCGCGGCCAGTTGCACCGGCGGCGCGAGCGATTCGAGGCGCTCGACGCCCGCTTCAAGGCCTCGCGCCAGGCCTATGCGCAGGCCAAGCGCCAGGCCATCGGTCGCGAGCGCGACCGAACCGAACGTCTTGCCGAGCGGGCCCGGCGCGCGTTGCAGACTCAGCTCCAGCGCCTGACGGCCCGCGTGGGACAGAACGAAAAGCTCCTCACCGCGCTGTCCTATCGCAGCGTGCTGGCGCGTGGATTTGCGCTGGTGCGCGACGAGGCCGGCCATCCGTTGCACCATGCGGCGAGCATCGGTCCGGGCGCCGCACTCTCGATCGAATTTGCGGACGGCAAGGTCGCGGCCACGGCGGGCGCGGACCGCCCGCTTCCAGCCGCGGCGCCAGCATCGCCAAAAGCCCCGCGTGAGGGCAAGCCTTCGGCGCCGAAGCGCACGCCCGATCCCGCCGATCAGGGCAGCCTGTTCTGAGTGGTCCTCAGCGCGCGAGCCAATCGGCCACGAGCTTCTGCGCATCGGCACGCGCCTCGGGATCCGAGCCGACATGGCCGCGCTCGGGCGCCCCGGCGTCCGACCCTGCGACCTGATGCAGCGGCAGGTTCACACGATCGAAATCGTGATAGGCGCCGGGATAGATGACGATGCGGGTCAGCGCGCTGCGGCCGCGCGCGCCATCGATCATCTGCCGGCACGCCGGCGGCGAATAGACGTCGTCCAGGCCGCCGATCAGCACCAATGTCGGAACGCGCGTGCTCCAGCCGAGGCCGGACGAGGCGCGGCAATCCGGATAGAACGCCACCGCCGAGCGGAAATCCGGCGAGACATGCTCGGGCAATTGCGGGCGCACCGCCCACAACAGCGCGCTCGCGCCGCTGGCCCAGCCGACGAGGCTGACCCGGTCGGGCATCGCCCAGGCTTGCTCGGCCAGCCATTTCTGCGCGATCACGATGTCGGCGACACGCTCGCGCCGGCCGCTGATACGACGCTCCTTGACGCGGCATTGCGGCCCCAGTCCGCGCGAGCCGTAGCTGTCCGGCAGCAGGACGGCCTTGCCGTCCTTGACCAGTTCCTCGGCCCAGTCGCGATAGCGCGGCAGCACCGGCTCGGAGCGGCCGGAAAGCCCGCCGCAGCCGTGCAGCGCAACCACGACCGGAAATGGGCCGGCTCCCTTCGGCCGGTAGAGCTGGGCGCGCAGCACATAGCTTCCCGAGGGGATCTCGACCGCGATGGGCGCCGGCAACGGCTCAGCCAAGGCCGAAAACGCCATGGCGCAGAGCATTGAGACGACGATGGCGACGAGGGAGCGCATCAAACCAGCCGGGCGGGACAAGCGGCGGATATTGAAACCTAGCTAGCACGGAGTTTCGAGCAGAAGCATCACAAATCAGTGGGTTTGCGCGGGGGGACAGCGTCCCCCATCTATGCTAGGAAATCATCGAAATTCGGCCTGTCGTGTGCGCGCTGCGCCTGCGTAGGGGGACTTCACGTCAAGAAATTGGAGATCGCGGACGTGCTCAACAAGTTTGGTCCCTCGGGCCAGGGCGAGGCGCAGGTGCAGTATCTGGATGGCGATTTCCGCGTGATCTCACCGGGAAGCTATGTGCGCTGCGCGGTCACCGATGTGCGGATTCCGCTGGACGAGCTGAAATATTGGAGCGTCGATCTGCAGGAAGCCTACGCCCTGCCGAGCGCCGTGCTGCAGCGGCACTATCCCGGCGCATTGAAAGCCAGCGGCTGACCGTTCCGCTTCGCTGACAGCCGCTGCACAACCAGCGCGCGCAACGCGGCGAGATCGCCGAAATGCAGTGTCACCGGGAATGCCATGACATCGGGCGCGGCCTCGTGGCCGCGGAACCGCACGAGATCTTTTTCCGTGGTCACCAGGGCAAATCCATCACGCCTGGCTTCGTTGGCAAGGGCTATGACGTCACCCGTCGTGAATGGGTGGTGATCCGGAAAGGCACGCTCGCGCCTGACGTCGAGACCGGCGCCGCGAAGGGTGCGGAAGAATCGGGCGGGATCGCCGATCCCGGCGAACGCCAGCAGCGGCCTGCCCTGCAACGCCGCGACGGTCTGGGCATCGGGCTGCAACGCGGCTGAAAACACCGGCTTGCCGGCCGCCAACAGATGTGAGGCGACAGCCTCGCTGGCTCGGCCGCTACCGATCACGACCAACGCGTCGGTGCGCGCCAGCTGCGGTGGCAGCGGCGCGCGCAACGGGCCCGCGGGAAACACCTCGGAATTGCCGAGGCCGCGCGCGCCGTCGATCACGATCAACGCGAGATCCTTGGTGATCGACGGATTCTGGAAGCCATCGTCCATCAGGATGACGGAGGCGCCCTGCGCCTTGACGAGACCGATGCCGTCGGCGCGGTTGCGCGCCACGACGACCGGCACTCGCGCCGCCATCATCAGCGGCTCGTCACCGACATCGGCAGCCTCATGGACAGCTGGATCGACGACGACGGGCCCGTGCAGCCGGCCGCCATAGCCACGGCTCAGCACCACCGGCTGCTCGCCGAGGTCACGCAGCATATCGGTCAGCGCCAGCACGGTCGGCGTCTTGCCGGCTCCGCCGACATGGAAATTGCCGACGCAGATCACCGGCAGGCCGGCATCGACGCCGCCTTGTGCCATCCGGCGTGCGGCAACGGCGCCGTAGAGTTTCGAGAGCGGGAACAGCAGACGCGATTGCCAGGACGGCGGCCGATGCCAGAAGGCCGGCTCACGCATCGCCGGCTGCCCCCATTTCGAGCCTGACCTGCAACAGATACGGCTCCAGCGCCGACAGCGTCCGCTCCAGCGCGCCACCGAGCTGATCGACCACGCGCGTTCCTGCCGCAACCAGGCTGTTGCCGGCTGCGGGATCAGCGAGCAGCTGCCGGAGTTGGCGGATCAGCGCCTCCTGATCGTGGGCGAGCCTGGCTCCCCCGGCTTTGTCCAGCGACTCATAGACGTCGGTGAAGTTGAACACGTGGGGTCCGTGCACGATGGCCGCGCCGAGCTTGACGGCCTCGATCGGATTCTGGCCGCCATGCTCGACCAGCGACCCGCCCATGAACACGACCGGCGCCAGCCGGTAGAACAGGCCGAGCTCGCCCATCGTGTCGGCGACGTAGATGTCGGTGCCAGCGAGCGGCTGTTCCTCGCGCGAACGCAAGGCGCCCTGCAGGCCGGCGCTTGCGACGAGTTCGGCGACGGCCGGGCCACGATGCGGATGGCGCGGCACGACCACGGTGAGCAGCGACGGATAGGTAGCCGACAAGGCCTTGTGGGCCGCGATCAGGATCTCGTCCTCGCCGGGATGCGTGGAGGCGGCGACGACGACCGGACGGCCGCGCGTCATCGCCGTGAGCCGATCGAGCTTCGCCGGATCGGCGGGCGGCGCCGGCACGTCGAGCTTGAGATTGCCGGTGGTGATGACGTTGCGCGCGCCGAGCGCGGAGAACCGGTCGGCATCCGCCTGCGACTGCGTGAGGAAGAGATCGAAGCGTCCCAGCAGGGCGGAGATGGTGCCGGACATGCGGCGCCAGCGCGGGAACGAGCGCGGCGACATGCGGCCGTTGATCACCACCATCGGCACCCGCCGCGAGGCGCCGGCGAGAATGAGATTCGGCCAGAGGTCCGACTCGATGAACAGCCCGAGCGAGGGACGCCAATGATCGAGAAAGCGCTCCACGAAGCGCGGCGTGTCATAGGGCACGTATTGGTGGATCACGTCGGGCGGGAAGCGCTTGGCCACGATGGTGGCCGACGTCACGGTGCCGGACGTGATGAGGATGCGGATGTTGAGCTCACGCAGCCGCTCGATCAGCGCCGCCGCCGCCAGCACTTCGCCGACGCTGGCACCGTGAATCCAGACCAGCGGACCCAGCGGGCGCGTGTCGTGGCTCAGGCCGCGCCGCTCGTCGGTCCGCTCGGGATCCTCCTTGCCATGCTTGAGCCGCTGTCTGATCAGTGCCGGCGCAAACGGCACCGCCGCCGAGGACAACCCGCGGTAGACACGCAGGGCCATCGGCAGCGGGCTAGGCACTCGATGCTCCCGACGCAACCGGCGGAGGACAGGCCTCGGGACGGCCGACGATCTCATAGGCGCGGCGCATGCACTCGTTCAGCGTCGCCTCAAGGTCGAGACGCGCCTCTTCCATCATCGCGGCGTCGGCATCGCGCGGCACGTTGATTTCCTTGATTCCCACCAATGCGCCGCGGCCGAATGGCAAATTGATGGTGGTGCTGTCCCAGTTCTTCAGGCGGATGAAGCGGCTCGTGACCATTGCGAACGGCATGATCGGACGTCCTGATTCGCGCGCGAGCATGATGATGCCCAGCCCCGCAATCCGCGCACGCTTCGGCACATCGGCGGTCGATGCAACATTATAGTTGTCTTCGAGCGCCCGCACCATCTCCTTGAACGCCCCCACCCCGCCTTTCCGGTGGAAGGAGGAGCCATGATCGCCGGAGCCGCGGATGGTTCCGATGCCGAGCCGCTCTGCGGCGATCGCGTTGAACTCGCCGTCGCGATGGCGGGAGATCAGCACCTTGGCGCGATAGCTCGGCTTGTTCTTGATGAAGGGTGTCAGCAGATGCTGGCCGTGCCAGAACGCGAAGATCGCCGGCATCTGCGGCTCGACGATGTCGTAGACCTCGGGCGGCTCATAGGTGAAGCGATTGGTCAACCACACAAGGCGCAGGTACTCGGCCGCGAGGAACCCGACGGCGCGCTGGAACCAGCCGCTACGCAGCGTATTGCGGATCAGGTGTTTCAAGTCGCGAGCTTTGCGTCTTACTTCGCATCCTGACCGGGATCGAGCAGCCGGTGCAGGTGAACGATGAAATAGCGCATGTGGGCGTTGTCGACCGTCATCTGCGCCTTGGCTCGCCAGGCGGCGTGGGCCGCCGCGTAGTTCGGATAGACGCCAACGATATCGACCTTGTCGAGATCCTTGAATTCGTTCTTGTCGAGATTGATGAGCTCGCCGCCGATCACGAGGTGAAGGAGCTGCTGCGAGGCGCTATCTGTCATCGGTATTGTTTCCTAGTCAACGCCTTGCAGGCGACGTGGAGGGTGCGATCCAAGGGCGTTCAGTCCGGCGGTAACCTGCGATACTGCGCGACGATGTCGGCATGTCGGTCGCGGCCCGCTGCCACCAGCATCCCGTGCACCACCTCCGGACGATTATAGAGGATCGCCTCGCCGGACAACGCGGTCATTTTACCCCCCGCTTCCTGCACGATCAAATGAGCCGCCGCAAGATCCCAATCGCGGCTTTGCCCGCCTGCAAAAGCGGCATCGAGCCCGCCATGCGCGACACGGCACAGGCGCAGCGCCAATGATCCGATTCGCGGATGGAGTTCAATCCGCGCAGAACTCGGAGCCAACCGCTCAACCAACGGTTTTGGACCGGCCACCCGCGCGAAGTCGAGCACGCGTCCGGTCGAGGCCTGAACCGGCTCGTCGTTCAACGTGGTGCCGCTGCCGCGTGCGGCAAAGAAGAACTCCTCGCTGACCGGGACATGCACCGCGGCGAGTATCGGCGCACCGTGCTCGACCAGCGCGACGCTCACGCACCAGTCGTGGCGGCCGCCGAGATAGGACCGCGTGCCATCGATCGGATCGACGATCCAGACCCGCGACCGACCGAGTCTCGCCCGATCATCCGCGCTCTCTTCGGACAGCCAGCCGTAATCCGGCGTTGCCGATCGCAGCCTGAGCTCAAGCAGCGCATTGACCGCCATGTCGGCTTCGGAGACGGGCGACGACGCACCCTTGGTCCATTTGCGCAACTCCGTTCCGAACATCGAACGTGCGAGCTCGCCGGCTTCGCGCACCGCCTCCTTCAGGAGCCTGGCGTCTGCCGCGAGGCTGGTCTCGTCCGGTTTCTCGATCTCATCGTCCGCCAAGCGTCAATCCTTCGATGCGCACCGTCGGCGCATTGACGCCATAGCGGAATTCCAGATCGCTGGCAGGCGTCATCGACTTGAAGATCTCGAACAGATGCCCGGCGATCGTCACCTCGCTCACGGCATAGCCGATCTCGCCATTCTCGATCCAGAAGCCGGACGCGCCACGGCTGTAGTCACCGGTGACGCCGTTGACGCCCGAGCCGATCAGGTCCGTAACGTAGAAGCCCTGCTTGATGTCCGAGATCAGCTCCTTCGCTGTCACGACGCCGGCTTCGAGATGCAGATTGAACGGACCGGGCGAAGGCGACGACGACACGCCGCGATGGGCGTGGCCGGTCGTCACCATGCCGAGCTCGCGCGCGGTGCCCGAATCCAGCAGCCACGTCGTCAGCACGCCATCGTCGACCAGCGCGGTCTGCTTCACCTTCACGCCCTCGGCGTCGAACGGCTGCGACCGCAGCCCACGCTTGCGCAGCGGATCATCGATGATGCGGATGCCTTTGGCGAACAGTTGCGCGCCGAGCTTGTCCTTGAGGAAGCTGGTCTTGCGCGCGATCGAGGCGCCGTTGATGGCACCGACCAGATGTCCGACCAGCGAGCCCGACACGCGGGGATCGAACACGACCGGCACCTGGCACGTGGCAACCTTGCGCGGATTGGCGCGCGCCACCGCGCGTTCGCCAGCGCTGCGCCCGACGGCCGCGGGCGCCAGCAGGTCGGCGCCGTGCGGAGCCGCCGTGTAGTCGTAGTCGCGCTCCATCCCGGTGCCTTCGCCGGAAATGGCGGTCGTCGAGATGCTTTGGCTCGAGCGCAGATAGGCGCCGTGAAAACCGTCGCTCGTCACCAGCACCATGCCGCCGATGCCGGTCGAGGCCGACGCACCACCGGACTTCGTCACGCCCTTTACACCGAGCGCGGCAGCCTCCGCCTCCTGGGCACGGCGCTCCAGCTCTGCGGTCGAGGGAATCTGCGGATCGAGCAGGTCGAGCTCGGGAATGTCGCGCGCCAACAGCGCCGGATCGGCGAGGCCGACATATTGGTCGTCAGGCGCCACCCGCGCCATCGCCACGGCCCGCTCGGCCAGCCGCGCCACGCCGTCCCCGCTGACGTCGTTGGTCGACACCACGGCCTGGCGCTTGCCGACGAGAACGCGCAGGCCGACATCGTCGCCTTCCGAGCGCTCGGATTCCTCGACCCGCCCGTCACGGACCTCGACGCCTTGCGAGATGCCGCGCACCGCGATGGCGTCGGCGGCATCGGCGCCGGCCTTCCTCGCGGCTTCAACCAGCCGCTCGGCGAGCGTTCGCAGGGCAGATTGGTCGAGCAGATCTGATTGGGCTGATGTCGACGATGAGGCTGAGGAAGAGGTCACGAACACGATCCGATCGATGTCAGGTGGGCGGCGAAGACGGCTCAATCCAAAGGAAATGTGGCCTGTTCACGCCGACTTCAAGCAGGACGGCAGACGGCACATCGGATTGTCGGCAAATCGGCAAGGTCTCGTCAATCATGCGGGGCAAGCGCTTGTCAATCATGACGGTAGGAGGATCACGCGTGAGATCTGATTAACCAGGCTTGTTAAGCCGATACGGGCGATCCGCGTGGCAAGGTCACACGCATCGACCGGGAGCATAATCCCGGCGGGGAGACCAAGCCGTGAGGCGTCAAACAGCAACAGGCGGAAGCCATTCCGCTGGGTCGGGCCGCGCCCTGCGGCTCGACCCTCTTTCCCTGCCCGTCTCGTACAGCGCGCACGATACCCGTGCCGATGGCGGAATCCGGCAGATCGAATTGCACCGGGAGCGCGTGGTCCTGCGTCGTGCCGTCAGCGGCATGCGCATGGCCCTGAACCTCCGCGTCAGCGATTTCCTCGGCATCGGCGTGCGCGAGATCGACGACACCCAGGTGATGCTGGTGCTCGTTCACCGCGACCCTTCCCTGACCATCCCGCTCTGCGTCAGCGACGACCAGAACGAGATCGTTGCCGCCTGGGCGATGTGGAGCGAGACCTTCGCGCTGCCCCAGTTGCAGGACACGCGCCGGGAGGCCACGCCGCGCCGCCGCCGCCGCAACGCGATCCGCTCGCGCCGCCCGCGCTTCCTGATGCGACGCCGTGTCGGCTACCAGCTCAATCCAGCCTCGATCCATCGCGGCGAGCGCGAGATCGTCGCGCGCAACTGATCAGGTTGCGCGCAGCACGGCATCGACCAACAGCCCTGCGAACAGCAGCAGTCCGGCATCGCGGTTCGACTTGAACACCCGCAGGCACAGCGCCGGATCGGCGATATCCAGACGCCGGATCTGCCAGCCGAGATGGGCGGCAAAACACGCCAGCCCGAGCCACGCCGCGACATGCACGTGGGCGGTCGCGAACGCGGCCCCAATCAGGATGACGGCCAGACTGTAGAAGATGACCAGCGCCAGATGCGTGCGGTCGGCAAACAGGCGCGCGGTCGACTTGATGCCGATCAGCGCGTCATCCTCGGCATCCTGATGCGCGTAGATCGTGTCATAGGCGATCACCCACGAGATCGACCCGGCGTAGAGCAGCAGCGCGGTGGCATCGATGCGGCCGAACGCGACCGCAAATCCCATCAGCGCGCCCCACGAGAAGGCGAGACCCAGCACGACCTGCGGCCACCAGGTGACACGCTTCATGAACGGATAGATCGCGACGATCAGCAGCGAGGCGATGCCGGTGGCGATCGCGAACCGGTTGAACTGCAGCAGCACCACCAAACCGATCAGGGCCTGCGCCACCAGGAAGGCGAGCGCCTGCTTCACGCCGACCTGACCGGCGGGAATCGGTCGCGAACGTGTGCGCTCCACCTTGGCGTCGAGATCGCGGTCGGTGATGTCGTTCCAGGTGCAGCCGGCGCCACGCATGACGAACGCGCCGACGAAATAGAGCCCGATCCACGCCGGCAACATGGATAGATTCCCGGCGATCCCAGCAGCCAGAGCGGCCGACCACCAGCACGGCATCAGCAGCAGCCACGATCCGATCGGGCGATCGAAGCGGGCGAGACGCAGGTAGGGCCGGCTCCAGACCGGCGCCAGCGTATCGACCCAATTGCCGGTCGCGTCAGCAACGCGGACGGCCGTGTCGCTCATCGGGTGAGAACGTTGCCGGTCATGGTATCGAAGGCGGATCCGCCCTTCTTGGTCGTGTTGGCCTCAGGCAACGCGGCCGACGAGCCCAGGACGTCGCTCAGGCTCGGAGCGGAGGGCCTTCCGGCCCCCGACTGCATCTGCGCCGCCACGGCACAAACCTTCTTTTCCAGCGCGTCGGTGTTCTTGTGACCGGCCTTCAGCTGATCGGCGATCTGCTGAGGAATGCCGCAGCTCGCCGAATGCGCCTCGACATATTTGATCATCTTCACTTCGGCCTTGCCGAAATTTGCGATCAGCTTGCAGGCCTCGTCAGGCGAGGCCTTGCGGTCGCTCGCGGCCTTGATCAGCTTGCCGCGACGCTCGGCTTCCTCGCGCAGCGGAATGAACTCCTTCATGCAGCTCTCCGGCGGGCCACCCTGCGGCGCGGCTCCCATCGGGGCCGGCTGGAAGCCACCACCGCCGCCGAACGCCGAGGCGCCTGGACTGGGGAACGGACTTGCCGGGGCTGCGGCTCGGGTCGGTGCCGCGCCGTTGATGGGCGGAAACGGCGAGTTGCTGGTCTGGGCCTGGCCAGGCATCGGCGCGGGAAAGGAGCTCTGCGCGAAGAGCTGCCCTGTGGAGAGCACCAGGGTGGCAATGGCGAGCGGCATGAAAGACTGGCGGACGATCAAGGCTGGTTCTCCGGTAAGACCAAGAATCCTCAACACTTCCGGATGAAAGCACGATCCGATCCGGGGCTTTTACGATTCTCGCCCGTCCAGCACAACCGCGGAGTTGATCACAGCCGCGGCGGAGGGACGCAGCCGGGTTCCAACCGGCGCGGAGGCCCAAAACGAGGCCCTTCCCGAACGTCGGGGCCCAAAATCCGTTCACTCCGCGCCCTCGCCCACCTGGTCAGGCCGGAGTTGCCAGTTCGGCGGTCGGCGGGACGGTTCACGTCGCCGTGCAGACCTTGCGCATCACGGCCAGGGTGTTTTCGTGATTCGCCTTCAGCTGATCGGTGATCTTGGGCGGGATGCCGCAGAGCGAGGCATGGGCGACCGCATAGTCGATCATCTTGGTCTGGGCGAGCTCGTAGTCATGCACCAGTTGGCAGGCCTCGCCGGGCGCAAAGCGCCGCTCGGTCGCCGCCTTGAGCAGCTTGGCCCGGCGCGCGGTCTCGTCCCGCAGCGGGGTGAACTCCTTCAGGCAGGTTTCGGGCGGGCGAAAGCCGGCCGCACCGACACCGCCCGGAACCGCGGGGGCCGCCCGTTGGGGCGGCGCCGCCTTGTCATCGGCCCGGGACGGCGCAGCGACCATTACCGGGACGATCGCGGCGAGCGCCCAAATCGCAAGCGCCCAAGTCGAAGGTCTCAAGATCAAGGCCGTTCTCCGCTTCAAGGCTCTCGGAATCATCGGATGCCCGTCCCCGAAGGGACGACAGCGGGATCGAACCGGTAAAATCTGTCGACAGCACGGCCGAAAGGCGCCATCGCCAATACCCGATACAACACCCCGTGACGGCCCCGCCGGCTTTGCGGCCGGCGCGCGGTCTGGTTAAGCAACATTCCATCATCGGCACCGCTTCGCTCCATGCCCGCATACGACTTCACCGCCCCGCGCCTGTTCGTCGACGCCCCCTTGCAGGAGGGAGGCACGGTCGCGCTCGACCGCAATCAGGGCAACTATCTCGGCAACGTCCTGCGTCTCGGCACCGGCGATCACGTCTTGGTCTTCAACGGCCGCGACGGCGAATGGCGGGCCGTGATCGAGGGCCGCAAGCGGCCAGATGCCCTGACGATCCAGCAGCAGAGCCGGCCCCAGGATCACCTGCCGGACATCGCCTACGTCTTCGCGCCGCTCAAGCACGCGAGGCTGGACTACATGGTGCAGAAGGCGGTCGAGATGGGCGCCTCGCGCCTGGAGCCGGTCATCACCCGTCACACCCAGGTGTCGCGCGTGAATGGCGAGCGTATGCGCGCCAACGTGGTCGAGGCCGCCGAACAATGCGGCATCCTCAGTCTCGCCGAAGTCAAGGACCCGGTGCCGCTGGAGCGCTTCCTCGCGCAGCGGCAACCTGAGCGGCTGCTGGTGTTCTGCGACGAGGCCGCCGAACTGGCCGATCCGCTGCAGGCGCTGCGCGGCGGCAAGGACCCGGCCGGCATCGACCTGCTGATCGGACCGGAGGGCGGTTTTGCCGACGACGAGCGGGCGCTGCTGCTCCGCCAGCCGCACGTGATCAGGCTCGCGCTGGGCCCGCGCATCCTGCGCGCGGATACGGCCGGCGTTGCCGCCCTCGCCGTGATCCAGGCGACGCTCGGGGACTGGACCGGCCCCCGCGGTTAAGGCATCCGGCCAATTGTGGCTTGCCGCGGCCATTCGCAGTCGAAACCGTCAAACGGCCATGCTAAGGGGCAGCCGCGGCCTCCAGAGGCGCTCACTCCACTTTGGAACTCGATCGACATGACCGGACCCGCTCCAACCGGACCCGCCGCGTGGGCGGACATGCTGCTGCAATCCTTCGCCCAGGCCGGCTATGAGCGGGCCGAACCGGCGATCCTGCAGCCGGCCGAGCCGTTTCTCGATCTCTCCGGGGAGGACATCCGCAAGAGCCTCTATCTGACCGGTGACGCCGCCGGCGAAGAGCTCTGCTTGCGCCCCGACCTGACCATTCCCGTCGCCCGTGACTACCTCGCCTCGGCCCGCGCCGGGCATCCGGCTGGCTTCAGCTATCTCGGTCCAGTATTTCGTTACCGCGAGGGCCGTCCGAGCGAGTTCCTGCAGGCCGGCATCGAATCGTTCGGCCGTCAGGATCGGCCCGCCGCGGATGCCGAAATGCTGGCGCTGGCGATCGAGGCGACCGCCACCGCCGGCCTTGCCGCGGTGGATATCCGCACCGGCGACGTCGCGCTGTTCACGGCCTTGATCGACGCCCTCGATCTCTATCCGGTATGGCGGCGGCGGCTGATCAAGGACTTCAACCGCAAGCGCACCCTGGCGCAGGACCTCGAGCGGCTGGCGATCGCCTCGGTGGCCCCGCGCAACGAGTATGAAGGGGTGCTCGCCGCCTTGGCCGGCTCCGACCGCAAGGCGGCGCTCGCCCTGGTCACCGACCTGATGTCGATTGCCGGCGCAACGGCGGTCGGCGGCCGCACGGTGGCGGAGATCGCCGACCGCTTCCTCGAGCAGTCCACCCTCAAGAGCGGCGCGCTGCCGCGTGACGCGCTGGACCGTATCAAGCGCTTCCTCGCAATCAGCGGGAGCCCGACCGAGGCTGTCCAGCAGCTTCGCGCGCTCGCCGCCGACGCCAAGCTCGACATTTCAGCGGCGATCGACACGTTCGAGGCCCGCGCCGGCTTCATGGCCCAACGCGGCATCGACATCACCAAGGTGCGCTTCGCCACGTCGTTCGGCCGCGGCCTCGACTACTACACCGGTTTCGAGTTCGAGCTGCATCATCCGGGCAATGGCGACGAGCCACTGGTCGCCGGCGGCCGCTATGACGGCCTGCT
Organism: Bradyrhizobium sp. SZCCHNS3016; assembly: GCF_032484535.1. Taxonomy (NCBI): domain Bacteria; kingdom Pseudomonadati; phylum Pseudomonadota; class Alphaproteobacteria; order Hyphomicrobiales; family Nitrobacteraceae; genus Bradyrhizobium; species Bradyrhizobium sp. SZCCHNS3016. The sequence continues at coordinate 155,497 of NZ_JAUETE010000001.1, read as the reverse complement.
GAGCCAGCTTGGCGCCGCCGAGTCGATTCCGGCCGTCGGCTTCTCGATCTGGATCGAGCGCCTGGCCCAGAGCAGCGCCGTGGGCAAGTCCTCGCGCGGGAGAGCATCATGAGCGGCCCCCTCGTCCTCGCCGTTCCCTCCAAGGGGCGTCTGCAGGAGAATGCCGAGGCCTTCTTCGGCCGCGCCGGACTGAACCTGTCCAAGCCCGGCGGCGCGCGCGACTATCGCGGCACCATCGCAGGTCTCGACAATGTCGAGATCGCCTATCTGTCTGCGAGTGAGATCGCTTCGCAACTGGCGCGCGGCACCGTGCATCTCGGCGTCACCGGCGAGGACCTGGTTCGCGAGAGCATCACGGATGCCGACAAGCGCGTGCTGCTGATCGATACGCTCGGCTTCGGCGGCGCCAACGTCGTCGTCGCCGTGCCGCAGGCCTGGATCGACGTCCGCACCATGGCCGATCTCGATGACGTCACCACCGGATTTCGCGCCCAGCACAATCGCCGGATGCGCGTCGCTACCAAGTACATCAACCTGACGCGCAGCTTCTTCGCCGCCCATGGCATCGTCGATTACCGCATCGTCGAGAGCGCCGGCGCCACCGAGGGCGCGCCGGCGGTCGGCGCTGCCGAGCTGATCGTCGACATCACCAGCACCGGCTCGACGCTGGTGGCCAACGGGCTGAAGGTGCTGGACGACGGCGTGATCCTGCGCAGCCAGGCCAACCTGGTCGCCTCCCGCGACGCCGACTGGTCGGAGGGGCCGCGCGAGAGCGCCCGGATCATTCTCGACCACATCCATGCCCGCGCCCGCGCCAGCAAATACCGCGAGGTCCGCACCCGCTTCAAAGGGTGCGACGCAACAATGCTGACCGAGGCGCACAACTGCTTCGGCGTCGTGGCGCCGTTCGGCGGCCCGACCTCGTCCGGCATGCTCACCCTGCACTGCCCGCCGGCGCAGATCTACGCGCTCGGCAGCTTTCTGCGCGCGCATGGCGCCGAGACCGTCTCGGTCGCCTCGCTCGACTATGTGCTCGACCGCGAAAATCCGCTGTTTGCTCGCCTCGAGGCCTTCCTGCGATCATAAATCGCCGTTCATCGTAGCGACAGGCGAGCGCAGCTACCATATGTTGGTAGCAGAACGAGGACGCTGAGCAATGCTGGGAACTGACGTGTCGGATCTGACCACGACTGCGGCCGACGCCGCGTCGCAGGGATTGTCGATCGTTATCCCCGTCTACAACGAGGGCGCGGGACTGACGGCGCTGCACGAGCGGCTGAACAATCTCGCCCGTACGCTGCGCCAGCGCTTCGGCCTCGCCTGCGAGCTGGTCTATGTCGACGACGGCAGCCGCGACAACACGCTCGCGATTGCGCGCACCTTGCAGGCCGATGCGCTCGACATCCAGGTCGTCTCGCTGTCGCGCAATTTCGGCAAGGAGGCCGCGCTGATGGCCGGCCTCGATCATGCCCGGCGCGGCGCCGTGCTGTTCATGGACGGCGATGGCCAGCATCCGCCGGCCCTGGTCGAGCAGCTCGTCACGCACTGGATCAAGGACGGCTATGACGTCGTCTATACCGCCAAGGCGCATCGCGACAACGAGCCGTTCCTGCGCCGCGTCGCCGTGCACGGCTTCTACGCGCTCATCAACTGGGGGGCGCGCCAAAAGATTCCCGAGGACGCCGGCGACTTCCGCCTGCTCTCGCCGCGCGCGGTGGCGGCGCTGCGGCAGTTGCCGGAGCGCAACCGCTTCTTCAAAGGACTGGCGAGCTGGATCGGCTTCCGCCAGATCCGCGTCGACTACGAGCCTGCCGCGCGTGCCCATGGCGTGACGGCCTTCAACCTGACCAGCCTGCTCGGCCTGTCGATCGAAGGCCTGACCTCGTTCTCGGTCGCCCCGCTGCGGTTCGCCAGTCTGCTCGGAATCCTGCTCGCCTCGGCGGCCTTTCTGTTCGGCCTCTCGATCCTGTGGGAGACTTTAGCTACCGGCAAGTCGGTGCCCGGCTATCCTTCGCTGATGGTCGGCCTGATGACGATCGGCGGCGTGCAGCTGATCATGATCGGCATCATGGGCGAGTATATCGGCAAGATCCTGTCCGAGCTGAAAGCGCGTCCGATCTACTTCGTCGCCGAGCACAGCGAGAAGCGTGCAGCGCTCGATGCGCGGAGCGACGGCGCCGAGAGGAACGCCGCCGAATGAACGCGACGCCGCGCCGGCGCATCTGGCTGTGCGCCGATGACTATGGCATCAGTCCCGGGGTTAACAGCGCCATCCGAGACCTGATCGCGCGCGGTCGGCTGAACGCAACCTCGGTGATGACCGTGGGCGCCGCGATCGGGCGCGACGAGGTGACGGAGCTGACCAAGGTCGCGTCCGACAGCCCGCGTTGCGCCATCGGCCTGCACGTCACGCTGACCGCGCCGTTCCGGCCCCTGACGATGCATTTCCGTCCCTCGGAAGGCGGCATGTTCCTGCCCTTCCCGAAGCTGCTGCGCGCCGGACTGACCCGCCGGCTCGATCCCGAGATGATCCGTGCCGAGGTCCTGGTTCAACTTGCAGCGTTCGGCGATTTGTTCGGTCGCGCCCCCGATTTCGTCGACGGCCACCAGCATGCCCAGCTCTATCCGCAGGTGCGCGAGGGCTTTCTCGCCGCCGTCAAGGAAACTGCGCCCACGGCCTGGGTGCGCCAGGGCGGCCGCAATCTGCCCCTGATGCAGCGGCTGACGGCGCCGAAGGCGCTGCTGCTGGATGTGCTCAGCGCGCAATTCCGCCGTCAGGCCAGGCGGGCCGAGATCGCCTTCAATCCCGGCTTCGCGGGCGCCTACGACTTCACCAAGGCCTCCGACTTCGGAGCTTTGATGGATGGCTTCCTCGACGAGTTGCCCGAGCATGGGCTGGTGATGTGCCACCCCGGTTTCGTCGATGACGTCCTCATCGAGCTCGATCCGCTGACGGTGCAGCGCGAGCATGAGCACGCCTATCTTGCCGGCGAGCATTTTCCGGGCCTGTTGGAGCGCCGCAAGGTGACGCTCGGCTGATGGATGTTTCGCGTGCCCCGGCGAACAAAACCCGGCGCGGCGGCGTTCGAAGTGGGAGGGAGGCAGGCATGCCGTCCGCCTTCGGCTTCCGAAACGCCTCGCAAGTGCAAAGACGCTTTGTCGCATACGGAAATTTAATCCGCGCCCCGGCTGGCCGGGCCACAAAGTCCCCCTAAATCTTGGCCGCGCTTGGCCGGAACAAGGCAAGCGGCAGGAGAACGACATGACACCGCAAGAACGCCAACTCATCGACGATCTGTTCGACCGGCTTGCCACGTTGGAGAGTGCACCGCGTGATCCGGAGGCTGCCGCCGCCATCGCCCAGGCGCTGCAGCGGGCTCCCAATGCCGTCTATGCGCTGGTGCAGACGGTGCTGGTGCAGGACGAAGCCCTGAAGCGCGCCAACGCCCGCATCGAGGAGCTGCAGCACGCCCAGGCCCCGCAGGGCCAGTCCGGCGGCTTCCTCGATTCGATGCGCGACAGCATCTTCGGCTCGGGCAGCCGCGGTTCGGTCCCCAACGTGCCGCCGCCCTCGCAGAGCCGCCCGGTCTGGAACAGCGGCCAGGCGATACCCCCGGGCTACCAGGGCCAGCCCGGCTATCCCGGCCAGCCCAGCTCCTATGACCAGGGCGGCTTCGGCCAGCCGCGCGGCGGCATGTTCGGCGGTGGAGGCGGCTCGTTCCTCGGCACGGCGGCGGCCGCAGCGGCCGGCATGGTCGGCGGCTCGCTGCTGCTCGGCGGCATCCGCTCGATGATGGGCGGCGGGTCGCATCAGGCGTTCGGTGACACCACGATCATCGAGGAGCGGGGCGGCGGTGCCAGCCCGTGGAGCGGCGACCAGTCCGGCGGCTCGCTGGCGCGCGACGCCGGTCTCGAGGACATCGGCCGCCCGGGCGGCGACGGCGGCCGGGCCGGCCTGTTCGACCAGGCGAGCCATGACGACAGCGGCAATGACAGCGACGCGGCCGACTTCGATGCCGATGACGGCTATGGCGACGACGACGGTGGCAGCGACTACGCGTGAAGCTCCCGGGTCGCAGCCAACTCAAGAATGCAAAGGCCGCCCCCACGGGCGGCCTTTTTCTGTTGCTGATGTCGCGCAGCGGCCGTCGTCAGAGCACGATGACCCGGGCACCGACGTTCACGCGGCCATAGAGGTCGATGACGTCCTCGTTGCGCATCCGGATACATCCTGACGAGACGTTGGTGCCGATCGTCCATGGCTCGTTCGAGCCGTGGATCCGATACAGCGACGAGCCGAGATACATCGCGCGTGCGCCGAGCGGGTTCTGCGGCCCGCCCTCCATGTGCCGCGGCAGGTCGGGCCGGCGCGCGAGCATTTCCGGCGGCGGCGTCCAGTCCGGCCATTCGCGCTTGGCCGAGATCGTCTTCACGCCCGACCAGGTGAAGCCGGGGCGGCCGACGCCGATGCCATAGCGGAGCGCCCTGCCCTCGCCCTGGACCAGATAGAGGAACTTGTTCGGCGTATCGATGACGATCGTGCCCGGCCGTTCTTTGCCGTCATAGTCAACGATCTGTTTCTCGTATTTCGGATCGAGTGGCCGCTGCGTCTGCTCATAGGCCTCCTCATCCGGCACTCCCTGCTGCGGGACCATGCCCGGCGCCAGCCGCTGCGGCTCGTAGTAGGACGGCTGCTGCTGGTACATCGGCTGTCCCGGCGGAGGCGCGCCGCGGCCGCCTTGCTGATCCCCGAACAGGAATTCGATGAAGCCGCCACCCATGCGCGAGCGTTCAACATAGGCGGTGCGCACCGGCGCGGACTGCTGCGGCGGGCCGCTATAGATCACGGTCGGCTGCTGAAACCCCTGGGCTGCGGCGCGGCCCAGACCTGCATGGAAAACGCATGCGCCGGCCAGCAGCGCTGCGGATACTGATTTGAACATCGACGTACTCTGTACTGTTTCGTCTGAAGACTGTTCATCGCGCGAGGCAAATGCGCCGCCGCGTATCGTCAATAAAGAGCAAAACCCGATCGCTTTGGTAAACGCAGGAGGCGCCGGGATTCACCATCGCGGCACACCGCGGCGGTTTTGATCGCTAGCGTTTATTTTGCGTGAAGGCCGGCGGAGCATGGTTAATCGTTGACGCACGATGCACGTCAGCGTTGCTCAACGGCGGTTCCTGGCGTGAACGCGATGTTAAATAGCCTTTGCGTAGAACTGATCCGAGCAAAAGGTCAGGGATACTATCATGGCTGTTCGCAAGCGTTTCCGTATCGAAGAAGCAATCGTCGGCCATATGCCGGAGCCTGAATTCGTGGGCGGCGAGATCGGCCCCAACCACAAGGAAATCATGGACGAGCTCCGCGCGATCCGCTCCCAGATGGCCAATGCAATCCGCAGCGGCGGCAGCAACACGGCGAACGCCGCCATCGAAGAGTCCGCCGCACGCGAGGTCGCCGAAGCGCGCGCGCTGCTCGAGACCTATCGTGCCCAGATCGAGCAGTGCGAAAAGCTCAAGGTCGAGCTCGACCTGATCCACGACGCGATCAACCGCACCAAGGGCGAGATCGCGACCCTCCATGCCAAGAGCTTCAACGGCGAGGAGATGGCCAAGGTCAACGGCGAGCTCGGCGCGGTCGTCGGCGGCACCGAGCAGGCGACCCAGCAAATCCTGGAAGCCGCGGAGGCGATCGACCAGGCCGCCAGCGCGCTGTCCAAGGTGGACTCGGCCGACCAACAGAAGATCCTGAGCGAAGAGATCCAGGAGCGGGTGGTCTCGATCTTCGAGGCCTGCAACTTCCAGGACCTGACCGGCCAGCGCATCAACAAGGTCATGACCACGATGAAGTTCATCGAGCACCACATCGTGGTGATGATGGACATCTGGGGCGGCGTCGACGCCATCAAGGCGCATACGCCGCCGATCGTCGACCACCGCGAGGGCGACGCCCGGCTGCTGAACGGCCCGAAGGCGGAAGGTGACGTCGGCCACGCTTCGCAGGACGACATCGACGCGATGTTCAACTGACCTCGTCGGCCATTCCCAGCGACCGCTCTAGGCAACGTCACCCTACAGGAACGCCGGCGCTATCGCCGGCGTTTTTCGTTCGACTCTCGACCTTTGCAGAATGTTCGCCCGGATCTCAGGCGCGCGGTCCGCAGCGGACGTAGACCATCGTCTGGTAACGGGTCGCCGCATCCTTGTCGACGAAGCGGGTGATCAGCACACGGCCGTCAAAGGAGACGACCTCGCGGTCCTGCTCGCCGCCAGGCGGTCCGGCCGGGCCGATGTAGTTCTTGCCGCTGGCCGACCCCTTCAGGCGCAGTTCCTGGGGAGTCGCCTGGTCGGCCAGATGCATCACGACACCGCCGGACGTGCCCGCCCCGATGACATAGGGCTGTTTGCACTGCGCCAACGCCATCTTCTCGGTGCGCGGACGGTCGTTGGGGTTGTTGTAAGCGGCGAGGCCCCATTTGCCGACGAGATCCTCGGGGCGGATCGTCGCCGGAACCTCGGGCTCGACCGGCGCCTCGGTCTGCATGGGGGGCGACGGCGACAGGCTGAAGCCCGTGCACGCTCCCAGAAGCATCGTGAGCGCCGACGCGATCGCGAGATTGGCAACCGGCCGCGCGCACCGTGAACTCGTCATGGCATCCCCTTAGGAACAAGATCGTAGCTGCCCCGTCCGGCAACCAAACCCAAAACGCTCGTCAGAGCAATGACGTCGGATGACGACGCCGCTCCACTAACATGTCTGGCCCGGGACAACATCCCCTAACAGCCTCAAGAACGGCTTAACTGCCGGCCGTTGCTTGACAGGAACAGCCGCAAGCCATATTTCCCCGAGCGGTCTTTAGCACTCGGAGGGCGCGATTGCTAAGGCTGCGAGCCAGTTGGCGCCAAGTGGGCGTCAAATGTGGCCGCATTCAGATTTCCTCCGACAGCAACAACTTATCCAAGCACCCCAAAAGGGATCCGTCATGGCCAAATCGAAGTTTCGTCCCCTGCACGACCGCGTCGTGGTTAAGCGCATCGACGCCGAAGAGAAGACCAAGGGCGGCATCATCATTCCCGACAGCGCCAAGGAAAAGCCCTCGCAGGGCGAAGTCGTCGCCGTCGGCCCGGGCGGCCGTGATGAGAGCGGCAAGCTGATCCCGATCGACGTCAAGGTCGGCGACCGCGTGCTGTTCGGCAAGTGGTCCGGAACCGAGGTCAAGCTGGACGGCGAGGAGCTCCTGATCATGAAGGAGTCCGACATCATGGGCGTCGTCGCCTGATTCCGACCTGCCGGGGGCGGCGATCAGCCGCCCCGGGCGAAAATGCTCTGCAACCTCGTTCCGGCGACAGACGGGCGATCACGCCCCTCGCCGTCGAGGTCTACTCCAGGAGAATTTTGAAATGGCAGCCAAGGACGTCAAATTCGCCGGCGACGCACGCGACCGCATGCTGCGCGGCGTCGACATTCTCGCCAACGCCGTCAAGGTGACGCTCGGCCCGAAGGGCCGCAACGTCGTCATCGAGAAGAGCTTCGGCGCTCCGCGCATCACCAAGGACGGCGTCACCGTCGCCAAGGAGATCGAGCTGGAGGACAAGTTCGAGAACATGGGCGCGCAGATGCTGCGCGAGGTCGCCTCCAAGACCAACGACACCGCCGGTGACGGCACCACCACCGCGACCGTGCTGGCCCAGGCCATCGTGCGCGAGGGCGCCAAGGCGGTTGCCGCCGGCATGAACCCGATGGATCTCAAGCGCGGCATCGACATCGCGGTCGCCGCCGTGATCAAGGACATCGAGAAGCGCGCCAAGCCTGTCGCCTCGTCCTCCGAGGTCGCCCAGGTCGGCACCATCTCCGCCAATGGCGACGCCGCGATCGGCAAGATGATCGCCCAGGCGATGCAGAAGGTCGGCAACGAGGGCGTCATCACGGTCGAGGAGAACAAGTCGCTCGATACCGAGGTCGACATCGTCGAAGGCATGAAGTTCGACCGCGGCTATCTCTCGCCGTACTTCGTCACCAACGCCGAGAAGATGACCGCCGAGCTCGACGACGTCTACGTGCTCTTGCACGAGAAGAAGCTGTCCGGCCTGCAGGCCATGCTGCCGGTGCTCGAAGCCGTGGTGCAGTCGGGCCGTCCGCTGCTGATCATCGCCGAGGACGTCGAGGGCGAGGCGCTGGCGACGCTGGTCGTCAACCGCCTGCGCGGCGGCCTCAAGGTTGCCGCTGTCAAGGCGCCGGGCTTCGGTGATCGCCGCAAGGCCATGCTCGAGGACATCGCGATCCTGACCGGCGGTCAGCTGATCTCGGAAGACCTCGGCATGAAGCTCGAGAACGTCACGATCAAGATGCTCGGCCGCGCCAAGAAGGTCGTGATCGACAAGGAGAACACCACGATCGTCAACGGCGCCGGCAAGAAGGCCGACATCGAGGCGCGCGTCGGCCAGATCAAGGCGCAGATCGAGGAGACCACCTCGGACTACGACCGCGAGAAGCTGCAGGAGCGTCTGGCCAAGCTCGCCGGCGGCGTCGCGGTGATCCGCGTCGGCGGTGCGACCGAGATCGAGGTCAAGGAGAAGAAGGACCGCGTCGAGGACGCCCTCAACGCGACCCGCGCTGCGGTGCAGGAAGGCATCGTCCCCGGCGGCGGCGTGGCGCTGCTGCGCGCCAAGAAGGCGGTCGGCCGCATCACCAACGCCAATTCGGACGTCCAGGCCGGCATCAACATCGTGCTGAAGGCGCTCGAGGCTCCGATCCGCCAGATCTCCGAGAACGCCGGCGTCGAGGGCTCGATCGTGGTCGGCAAGATCCTGGACGAGAAGTCCGAGACCTTCGGCTTCGACGCCCAGACCGAGGACTATGTCGACATGGTCGCCAAGGGCATCATCGACCCGGCCAAGGTGGTCCGCACCGCGCTGCAGGACGCCTCGTCGGTCGCCGGCCTCCTGGTCACCACCGAGGCCATGGTCGCCGAGCTGCCGAAGGACGCAGCTCCCGCGATGCCGGCCGGCGGCGGCATGGGTGGAATGGGCGGCATGGGCTTCTGAGCCCCCCTTGCCTCACCGAGACGTTCAGGAAGGCCGCCTCCGGGCGGCCTTCTTTTTGGCCGAGTGTCCGCGCCCGGGGGTGCAGCGATCGCAAATCGGCGCTACAGCTTAAGGCCGATTCTGCCCCCACAAGGATTTTCAGATGCGCGCGATTTTGCTTGCGCTGGCCGTGATTGCAGCGGCCGCGCCGGAACTCGGTTGGGCCCAGAGCAAGAGCGGGACGAAGGCCGCCCCCACCAGCGAGACACGTTATTTCACCGCGATCGACGGCCTGATGGACGGCAATGCCGACGTGATCCTGAAGGAGACGCGCCAAGGCAAGACCGTCACCGCGGCCACGCTCGACGTCTGCTATCCCGTCGCGAAGAATTCGGACCGCAAGGACCGTTTCGTGGTGAGCCTCACCGTCAATGGCCAGACCTTGACCGGCGCGACCCAGAGCAACGGCGCCAAGGAGCCGGTCACGGTGAAGCTGAATCGCAAGCCGACCGGCGACACGTTCGAGTTCCGCGGACAGATCGCGATCGGCAAGACCGTCACCGAGGTGGCGTCGACCGACAATTCCGACGTCAGCGAGAAAGAGTTCCAGGAGAGCCAGTCGAGCGACGACGGCATCAGCGCCCAGCCGAAGGACTTCACCGACGTCTCGCCCGAGGCGGTCTCGGTCCGGCTCAAGCTCGACGCGGTGACCGACTTCCTCAAGAGCCTGAAGGGCGAGAACGTCGAAGTTTCGCTGTCGAGCCTCATCGTGAGCTGCGACGCACTGCGCGCGGGCGAGCAGACCATCAGCATGACCGTCGACCCCGAACGAGCCGGCGCACTGATCGCGAAGGCGCGGACCATGAACGGCGTCGTCACCGCCGGCTGGACCGCCGGCACGGTCGAGATGGACCGCACCATCCGCTTTGCGGCGGCCGACTGGCGCGACGGTGACAAGATCAACAAGGACAAGCTGGCGGGCGCCATCTCCGACGTGCTGGCCAAGACCTACAATGCCAAGCCGACGAGTGCGGCGTGGAATCCGGTCAGCGGCAAGCTGAAGCTGACGTTGAAGCGGCCGAGCCAGCTGATGCCGGCGCTCGAGCTGACCGACGTCATCGAGGTCACCGGCCTCGTCTCGGCGGACAAGCCGGGCGGCGCGGACGCGCTGATGCTCTGGATCAGCAGCCCGACGACGACCACCATCGATGAGGCATCGAGCGCCAAGCTGATCCTGTCGGACGAATCCTCGGGCGACGAGGAAGGCGACACGCGGGATGATGGCGGCGCCATCGACGAGCTGGCGAAGGCCTTCAAGGCCAAGCGCTGGGATGCGGACAACTCCGTCTGGAAGTAAAGCGAGCCATGACGGCAGGCGCCGCGCTGTCACCCTCCCCTGGAGGGGGAGGATCGATCGCGCGCAAAGCGGGCGAGCGGGGTGGGGTGAGCCGCGGAAACCGGTGCAAGTGGAGAGAACACCCCACCCCGGCTCATATGCGCGAAGCGCATGTGAGCCGCCCCTCCCCTGGAGGGGGAGGGTGACAGCGGGGATCTCCATGTCGATATCGATGTGACCAGGACTTGGAAACGGCCGTCTCGGCTCAATTGGTGTTGAGCCGGAAGCGCAGCGTCTTCGGTCCGATGAAGATGATCAGGTCGCCCTGACGCTTCCAGTTCGTCGCCGCGCTCAGCGCCGCGATCAGTTCGTCGTCGGCCTGGGCGCGCGCCGCCGGGCAGTTGCGATCCTCGATCTTGCTGGCGATGAACACGATGGTGTTGCCGGCGACCGAGAACTGCCCCTTGCCGCCCTTGCACCAGAGCTCCAGCACCGTCTCGCCGTTGTCGCCGATGTCGAGATCCGGCACGCGCTTCGAGCCGGGCATTGGTAACGCATCGAGCGTCATCTCCATTCCGAAGGGAAACTCCTCCGCCGACGCGCCGGCAAGCGGCAGGCCCGACATCGACAACGCCATCATCGCCACGGCGCAGCCACGCTTCAACACTTGCATCGTTCCTCTTCAGACCAATCACACGCAGGGTTGCGCCTTCCAGGCGACGACCGTGATCCCCGCCGCCACGGCTCCCGCACAAATGTGTTCCAAACATAGCAAACCCCGCGCCGCAGCTGCGGCGCGGGGCTTTTGTCGCTGCCGGTGTTGCTACTTCAGCACCATCGCCGTGAACGGATAGACGTAGGCCTGCAAGGTGACGAACAGGCCGACCAGACAGGCCAGCACGATCGAATGCAGGAAGACGTAGCGCAGGATCGAGCTCTCGTGGCCGTACCAGTTGGTGGCGGTCGAGGCGACCACGATCGACTGCGCATCGATCATCTTGCCCATGACACCACCGGATGAGTTGGCAGCCGCCATCAGGACAGGCGACAGGCCGAGCTGCTCGGAGGTGATCTTCTGCAGGTTTCCGAACAGCACGTTCGAGGCCGTATCCGATCCCGTCAGCGCCACGCCCAACCAGCCGAGCAAGGTGCCGAAGAACGGATAGAGCACGCCGGTCGCAGCGAAGGCGAGGCCGAGCGTTGCGTCGACGCCGGACAGCCGGGTCAGCGTGCCGATCGCCAGCATCGCCGAAATCGTGATCAGCGAGATCGCGCACAGACGGATGGTACGGCCATATTCCGCGATCAGCTTGCCCGGTCCGACACCCATCAGGAAGCCGGAAATGATCGCGGCGATCAGCATGCCGGTGCCGGTGAAGGTCAGGTAGGTGAACGAGAACACCGCGCCTTCCGGTGTCGGCTTCGCAGCCACCGGCGGCATCTTGTTGATCAGCTTGTCGAGCTCGGGCACCGGATAGTTCCAGGTGAAGATCGAGTTCGCCCAGGCCTTGAAGGCGCCGTTGCCCCAGATCAGCATGATCACGCAGACGATGATCCAGGGCAGCAGCGCGCCCCAGAGCTCGGCTTGCGTCAGCGGCGTGCGGTCCAGTGGCTTCGCCGCCGTCATAGTGGCCGCCGATTCGTCACGCCCGCGCAACGCCGGCGACAGCCACAGCTGCCTCGGCTGCCAGACCTTCAGGAACAGGATCAGCGCGCCCATCGAGATCAGCGAGGCGCCGATGTCGACGATCCACGGATTGATGTAGTTCGAGATCAGGAACTGCGGCACCGCGAAGGAGACGCCGGTGACCAGGATCGCCGGCCAGATGTCCTTCATGCCCTTCCAGCCCGCGAACGCCCAGATCACCCAGAACGGCACGATCAGCGAGAACACCGGCAGCTGCCGGCCGACCATCGCACCGAGGATGTAGGGGTCGAGACCGGTGACCGAGGCGAGGCCCTGGATCGGCGTGCCCAGCGCGCCATAGGCGACCGGGGCGGTGTTGGCGATCAGCGACAGGCCGGACGCCGCGAGCGGCGAGAAGCCGAGGCCGATCAGCACGGCACCGGTGATCGCCACCGGTGTGCCGAAGCCGGATGCGCCCTCGAAGAACGCGCCGAACGAGAAGGCGACCAGCAACAGCTGCAGGCGCCGGTCCTCCGTGACGCCGCCGATGGCGCGCTTGAGCAACTCGAAGCGGCCGGTCGAGACCGTGACCTGGTAGAGGAAGATGACGTTCAGGACGATCCAGCCGATCGGAAAGAAGCCGGTGATGACGCCCAGAAACGTCGCGCGCAGCGACATGTTGGCCGGCATCGTGAACACGAAGATCGTGATCAGGTTGGTCAGGATCACGGCGATGATCGCCGCGATGTGTGCCTTCACCTTGCCGCTGGCGATCAGCACCAGCAGCGTCACCACCGGGACGGCGGCGGCCAGCGTCGACAGCGCCGGGCTCCCCATCGGGTCGTAGATTTGATTCCACATCGTGACTTCTCCCCCCACGTTCTTGTTGTTGGACCCGGTCCGGCGGGACGGATCAGGTCTGCTCGCCCAGGCCCCCAAGCCTGGCAAAGGTCGGAAAAGGAGATCACAAAACCGGCAACGCCCAACTCTGCTCAAATTCTCGCGAAATCTGGCGGCGGTCGCAGTCCCTCTCCCCTGCCCCATGCTACGGTTTGTCACACGCGACCGACAAGCCGGCGGTCACCCGCCATATTACGACTTTAGTCTATACAGGCGGCAATCACTGCGATTTTCTCGTTTTTCGTCAGCCCGTTAAGACCTTTTCTCAGGAGCAGCCCCTCTGTGAACAATCTGCGCTCGACCGTCGCCACCGTCTGGCGGATCGCCATTCCCTACTTCCGCTCCGAGGACAAGGTCGCCGGCCGCATCCTGCTCGCCGCCGTCATTGCGATCGAACTGTCGCTCGTTGCGATCCAGGTGCTGGTGAACCAGTGGCAGAACAGGTTCTTCAACGCGCTGCAGCAGTATGATTGGAACAGCTTCATCTGGGAAATCGGCGTGTTCGCCGTGCTGGCGACCATCTTCATCATCCTGGCCGTGTACCAGCTCTATCTCAATCAATGGCTGCAGATCCGCTGGCGGCGGTGGATGACCGACGTCTACCTGCGCCGCTGGCTGGACAACGCCACGCACTATCGCATGCAGCTCAAGGGCGACATCGCCGACAACCCGGACCAGCGCATTGCCGACGACGTGCAGCTGTTTGTCGACAAGACGCTGAACATCACCATCGGCCTGCTCAGCTCGATCGTCTCGCTCGCCTCGTTCATGGTGGTGCTCTGGGGGCTGTCGACCGATGCCCCGCTGCAACTGTTCGGCACCGACATCGCGATCCCCGGCTACCTGGTCTGGATCGCGCTGATCTATGCGGTCTTCGGCACCATACTGACGCATTGGATCGGTTCGCCGCTCGTCAATCTCAACTTCGAGCAGCAGCGCTACGAGGCCGACTTCCGCTTCAACCTGGTGCGGGTGCGCGAGAGCTCCGAGCAGATCGCGCTGCTGCGCGGGGAAGGCGCCGAGCAGGGTCAGCTCGGAACCCGCTTCGGCCGGGTCGTCCAGAACTGGTACCAGATCATGAGCCGGACCAAGCGGCTGACGGCCTTCACGGCGGGCTATTCACAGGCGGCCGTGATCTTTCCCTATGTGCTCGTTGCGCCTGCCTACTTCGCCAAGTCGATCCAGATGGGCGGCATCATGCAGACGGCGTCCGCCTTCTCGACGGTGCAGGGCGCGCTGTCGTTCTTCGTGACGACTTACCGGACGCTTGCCGACTGGCGCTCGACCGTCGCCCGCCTCGACGGCTTCGACATGTCCATCGAGAGCGCGCACAAGCTCTCGGGCGAGCCGCAGACGATCGATGTCGTCGACCATGCCGGCGACAGCATCGATCTCGCCCAGCTGCTGCTGAAGCTGCCCAATGGCCTGCCGCTGGTCGCGGCCGACGGGTTCAGCATCGGCAACAACGAGCGCACGCTGCTGACCGGCCCCTCCGGCGCCGGCAAGTCGACGCTGTTCCGCGCCATCGCCGGGGTCTGGCCGTTCGGCAGCGGCGCGATCAGCGTGCCCGCGCATGCCAAGCTGATGATGCTGCCGCAGCGGCCCTATTTCCCGATCGGCGCGCTCAAGGCGGCGATCGTCTATCCCGCGGCCGCCGACGCTTTCAGCGTCGAGCAGGTCAGGGAGGCGCTGGTGGCCGTCGGTCTGCCACAACTTGCGGACCGCCTGGACGAGGACTCGCACTGGAATCGGATGCTGTCGCTCGGCGAGCAGCAGCGGCTCGGAATTGCCCGCGCGCTGCTGCATGCGCCCCAATATCTCTTCCTCGATGAGGCCACGGCCTCGCTGGACGAGCCGAGCGAAGCGAGGCTGTATCGGGTCATCGCCGAACGCCTGCCCCAGACCACCGTCGTCTCGATCGGCCACCGCTCGACCCTGCACGAGTTCCATGATCGGAAGGTCGAGCTGATTCGGGATGGCGACCGGTTCGCGCTGCGACAGACTGAGAAGGCTGCCGACGCGACCGCGGGTGGAGGCAATTGAAGGGAGCGCCGCGACCTCATGGAATGGAGATGTGCCGCAAGGCGGCGCGCCTCCATCGGCAAGGGGTCTGAGAGATCCGTCCCGAACGCAGCCCATTGTCCCGAGGGCGCGCCAGGGATCTCATCGCGCCCCTGCGCCGATGATGAGAAGTACAATTGCCCCGGCGGCGTCCGAGCCATGGCGTTCCAGAAGATGGCGTTCCAGAAGGACGGCAAGACGCCCGAGCGACCACGGCGAGCCACCGCCAACGCAGAAGGGCGGCAGATTGCTCTGCCGCCCTCGTCAGGAATTTCGATCCGCCTTGGGACGATTACTTCAGGTTGGTCATCGCCGTCAGGTCGACCGAGAGCTTGGCGATGCCGGTGGCACCGCACCACTTCGAGCCCAGGCCACCCGGGTTGATCGCGGTGACGTTGGTGGTGCCGCCGGCGGTGAAGTCGCCAGTGAAGGCGTTGCAATTGCCCTTCGACAGGTTGGTGTCGGAATAGCGCAGGTCCAGCGTGAACACCTTGTAGGTGAAGCCGACACCAACGTTCCAGGTGTTGTAGTCGGCGTAGTGGATGCCGTTCGGGAAGGCCGCGGTGCCGTAGAAGCTGTCGGTGGTACCGAACCACTGGCGACCGAACTCACCCGAGACGTACATGCCGACGCCGCTCGATCCAAACAGGGTGCTCGGAGCGGTATACTTGCCGGTGACCGAGGCGTAGTTGCCCCAGGCGCCGGAGTTCAGGAAGCTCGGGGTATAGAATTCGGTGACGCCGAACGACCAGTTGTCGTTCACCGTATAGGTGCCCTTGCCGTAGACCTCGAAGAAGCTGACGTCCTTCTTCATGGTGTTGAAGTTCGTCAAGGTGTTGGCCTGGCACTCGGCGCTCAGCGCGCGGCCGGCGAAGTCCGTCGTGGCGCCGCCGCCGTAATAGCAGGTGCCGCCCGGATACAGGTAGCCCCAGACGCCGATGTCGAAGGCGAAGGCGCCGAAGGTCGGGCGGATACCGCCGTAGATGTCGATCTCGGCCGCAGCCCGGTTCGGGAAGGAGATGCTCTCGCCAGCGACGCCGACGTAGAACTGCAGGTCCTTGTTGACGTTGAAGCGCGGCTCGAAATAGGCGGCGACCGACGGCTTGTGGTTCGACTGAGTGATGCCGCGGAAGACGTAGTCGTTCATGATCGCCGCGCCGAACGCGATATCCCACGGTTCAAACGCGACCGGGGGCGGAGCCTTATAGGCCTTGACCGCCATGTCCGCCGCCGAAGCCGATCCCGAAACCATTGCCAGCGCCGTTGCCAGCAAAGCCCACTTTTTCATGACGATCCCCATCACCCTATTTCGAAAAAGCCTGCCCCACATTGGCCCCCCAGGGCGCAAACAAGACCGGCCGCGTCATCCAGACGCAATTTGTGCCAGGGTCTCGCCGCAGGTGAAGCAAAAAAGCGCGGCATCTGCCGCCTTTTTGGGCGTTTTGACAATTCCACGGCAGGTAGTCAGCGCGTGTTGCATTTGAACAACAAATCTCCGTGTCCTAGAGCCCCCCAGGACGCACATTCGGGTGTGCCGGCACGCTGACTCGTCGTGCCGCAAGCGAAATGGCGCAGCGCATCGGGATCGGATTCGCCCGGCCGTAGATCTGCGGGGGCGACGCTGGCGACAAGCAGATCGACAAGATGGCCAGCCAAAACGGAGCCAACAGACGGAGGCAACAACAAACGAGAAGGCCGCAGCGTTGCCGCCGCGGCCTCCCGATGTGAATTCGTTCGGTGGTGAAAACGATCCGATCCGGAAAGATCAGCTCCCGGAGGCAGTCCCCTCTCCGTCCTCGTGCTCCTCGGGTGCCACGCTCGGCATCGCCCAACTGGTTTCGGCAGCCGATTCGGTTGCGCTCACTTCGGGGGTCTCGACCAGGGGAGCCATCTTCGGGGCCCGCTTCTTGGCGGCCTTCTTCTTCGGCGCAGCGGGAGCCTTTGCGGCCGCCGTCTTGGCCTTCTTGGCGGGAGCCTTCTTCGCAGCAGCCTTCTTGGCAGGCGCCTTGGCCGGGCTCTTGGCCGCCTTCTTCGCCGCGGCCTTCACGGTCTTCTTCGCCTTCTTGGCCGGCGCCTTTGCAGCCTTCTTGGAAGCCTTTTTCGCGGACTTCTTGGCAGCCTTCTTGGCGGACTTCTTCGTCGCCTTCTTGGCTGTCTTGGCCTGCGCCATCAGCTTCTTCTTGTCTTTCTTGTCCTTCTTCGCCTTCTTGTCCTTCGCCATCAGAATCCCTCCAGTTGCCGCCGATCGATCAACTCATCCGGCGGGACGGGCCGGCAGTCAGCACGCGCCCGTCCGTCAAATCATTCCTGGTCGCGGACCGCCCGTCGCCCAGTCGAGAAGCTCAACGGTGTGCACGACGGGAACGGTGGTGCCGCTGGCAATCTGCATCATGCAGCCGATATTGCCTGCCGCGATCACATTCGGCTTGACGGTCGCGATGTTGGCGACCTTGCGATCGCGCAGCTTCATCGCGATGTCAGGCTGGAGAATGTTGTAGGTCCCCGCCGAACCGCAACACAAATGACTCTCCGGTATATCTTTCACCACGAATCCGCACTTGGAAAGCAATTCTTTCGGAATGCTCGTGATTTTCTGCCCATGTTGCAGCGAGCAGGCGGAGTGATAGGCCACGACGAGGTCGTCGTGCCGAGATGCGGAGACCAGATCGAGACCTGCGAGATACTCGCTGATGTCCTTCGCCATGGCCGACACGGCCGCAGCGGGCGCTGCATATTGCGGGTCCTCGCGCAGCATGTGTCCGTAGTCCTTGATGACGGTGCCGCAGCCCGAGGTCGTCACCAGGATGGCGTCGAGACCGCCGCGCTTCATCTCCGCGGTCCACGCGTCGACATTGGCGCGCGCCCGCGCCAGCGCGTCGGCATCCTGCCCCATGTGATGGGTCAGCGCACCGCAGCATTGCTCGTCCCTGACCAGCACGACCTCGACGCCGTGCCGCGTCAGGACGCTGATCGCAGCCTGGTTGATGCGCGGCGCCAGCGCCGCCTGCGCGCAGCCCTGCAGCAGCGCCACGCGGCCGCGACGCTCGCCTTGCGCCGGAAATACGCTACCGCCCGCGGGCCCGGGCGGCGGCAGCGCCGCGGCCGGCGCCAGGTCGAGCATCGCCCTGACGCGCCGCAGCAGGCTCGGCACAGGTCCCTGCGTCGCGGAGGACGCCGGCAGCAGCGCCTTGAACGGCCGGCCGAGCCGCGCCAGGGTCATCGCGAGGCGAAACTCGCGCGGCCGCGGCAGCACATAGGCGAGCACGGCGCGCAGCAGCCGGTCCGTCAGCGGGCGCTGGTAGCGCTGCTCGATTCGCCCCCGCGCCTGATCGACGAGGTGCATGTAGTGGACGCCCGACGGGCAGGTCGTCATGCAGGACAGGCACGACAGGCAGCGGTCGATATGCTTGACCACGTCGGCGGTCGGGGCCTGGTCCTTCTCCAGCATCTGCTTGATCAGGTAGATCCGGCCGCGCGGGCTGTCGAGCTCGTCGCCGAGCAGCACGTAGGTCGGGCAGGTCGCCGTGCAGAAGCCGCAATGGACGCAGGCGCGCAGGATCTTGTCGGCGACCGCGATGTCGGGATCGGCGAGCTGCGCCAAGGTGAACTCGGTCTTCATGACGCAACGCTCCGCCTGATACGGCCGCGGTTGAGAATGGTCTTGGGATCGAAGGAGACGCGAACCCGCTCCTCCAGCGCGGCGACACCCGGCGGCTGCGGCTGGAAGACGTCGACCGCCAGACGCATCTCGTCCCACGCGCGGAGCAGGGTGGCGTGGCCGCCAACGGCCTCGGCCTGCTTGCGCACCAGCCCCGCGGACGCATCGGGCTGCGGCGGCAGCGCGGCCCAGATCAGCCCGCCGCCCCAGTCATAGATCACCTCGCCGCCGGTCTGGCGCGTCAGCGCCTGTCCGATGACGCCGCCGGATACGGGCGGACAGACGATCCGCCAGACCGGCCAGGCGCCGAGCGGGCCATTGGCCGCGAACGGCAGCACGTCGCGGACGGCGCTCCAGACATCGGCGGAGGCGTCGTCCGCGATGATCTCGGCCGGACCGAAGGTCGCGAGCTGCTTGGCGAGCGACGCCGCCCGATGCGCCGCGGACGCCGTGATGCCCTCGAGCCTGATCACCGTGACCGCCTCGCGCGGCGAGCCGATCGGGCTCAGCCCATCGACCTCCGGCCGCAGCGTGGAGGCCGGCAGATGCGCGGCGCCCGACACGTCGAACGGCGACCCCAGCGCCGCGGTCATGGCGCGGTTGGCCTTGAGGTCGTCGAGCCCGCGCAGCACCAGGGTGCGCTCCGACTCCGGCCGCGGCATCACCTTCAGCGTCGCCTCGGTCATGACCGCGAGCGTGCCCCAGGAGCCCGCCAGCAGCTTGCAGAGATCATAGCCGGTGACGTTCTTGACCACCTTGCCGCCGGTCTTGAAGCTCTCGCCGAAGCCGGAGACGGCATGCGCTCCGAGCAGATGGTCGCGCACCCCGCCGGCGCGGATGCGCCGCGGACCGGCCAGCCCCGCCGCGATCATGCCGCCCAGCGTGCCCCGGCCCGTCGTCCCGAGCAGCGGTCCCGTGTCCATCGGCTCGAACGCGAATTGCTGGCTCTTCGAATCGATCAGCGACAAGAGGTCGGCGAGCGGCGCGCCGGCCTGCGCGGTGATGATCAGCTCGTTCGGCTCGTAGGCGATGACGGCGCTCAGGGCCGACAGATCGAGCACGGCATTGGTGGTCGTGATCTGCCCGATCTGGCGCTTCGAGCCATGGCCGATGACGTCGAGCGGCTGCTCGCTGGCGATCGCGGCGCGAACCACCTCCTCGACGTCGGCTGCGTTGCGTACTTTGAGGGCGTCCACCGCTGCTCGCCTTGCTTGTTGATGATGACAGGCGGCCCGGCGCAACGCGCGGCCACCAGCGTTGGAGCCCTTCTAAAGCGTTGCCGGCCGGACACAAGGGCGGCCACGACGGAACGTTCACGCGCGATCTGCATGGCCCCGCCGTCGTGCTCTGCGGCATCGAGGCCTCGCTGCCCTGCAGGACTATCGCATATGACGCCGTCAGAGTCCGGCCGAGCTGTCTCAACGTCGTCATGGCCGGGCTTGTCCCGGCCATCCACGTCGTCGAATCCGGAGAAGGAAAGACGTCGATGCCGGGCCTTCGCCCCGCGAGGCGCCGGGCCCCGCAGGCGGAACAAGCCCGGGCATCGCGTACTCCCCAGCCCGTAGGGCGGGTTAGCGAAGCGTAACCCGCCGACCTTCCGAGACACATGGCGGATGACGCCTTCGGCTAATCCGCCCTACGCCCTCATGTGCACATCCATCCTTCGTCCGCCATCGAAAGATCGGGTGCAGGAACTGCGGTATCGTTGCCCTTGCAGCACTTCAACGAAAGGACCGATCACGATGACCGGATATGCAATCGAGACGAAAACCGTGAACGAGGCCGTCAGCGGCGGCGGCCTGCTGGTGGTGGCACAATGGGAGGCCAGGGACGGCGAAGCCGACCGCATCGCCGAGATCCTGTCGCGCTTCCTGCCCGAGGCGCAGCGCGAGCCCGGCGCCGCGCTGTTCCTGATCTCCCGCGCCAAGGATAACCCGGCGCAGTTCCTGTTCTACGAGCTGTTCCGCGACGAAGCCGCGTTCAAGGCCCACCAGGAGAGCGACCACTTCAAGACCTATATCGCCGGCCAAGCCCTGCCGCTGCTGGCCCGGCGCGAGCGGATGCAGTACGGGCTGATTGAGACGACGGTTTTTTGAAATCGGCCCTCGTGGATGGGTTGAGCTCTCGCTATTCCCAATACGGTCATGCTCCCCCCGCGGGTCTCACCTTCGGCGTGGCGGCGCTGCCTTGGAGCGGCCGTTCGGGGTATCGCCTCATGACTTTTCAGTCATCGCTGGTGCGGAGCGCAGTCACGACGGCGAGGGCGCGGCCGCGTTCAAGGCCTGGGCAATGTCGGCGATCAGGTCGGTGGGATGCTCGATGCCGATCGACAATCGGATCGTCGAATCCAGGATGCCGATCTTCTGCCTGACAGCAGCCGGCACGCCGGAATGGGTCATGCTGGCGGGCAGGCTTGCGAGCGACTCCGTGCCGCCCAGGCTGACGGCCAGCTTGAAGATCTGCAGCGCGTTGAGGAATTTGAAGGCGGCTGCCTGACCGCCTTCGATGTCGAACGAGAAGGTCGAGCCGGCGCCGGTGCACTGGCGCCGGAAGACGTGGCCTGCGGCCGAGGCCTGGTCGAGATGGCCGAGGTAATGAACCTTGGCCGCCTTGGGGTGGTCCCGCAGATAGTCCGCGACGATGAGCGCGTTGGCATCGGCTTTCTCCATCCGGATGCTCAAGGTCTCGAGCGAGCGGCTCAGCATCCAGCAGGAGTGCGGGTCGAGCTGGGTACCGATGGCGCCGCGCAACGCCTTCACGTCCTTCATGATGGACTTGGCGCCGAGCGCGGCGCCGCCGATCAGGTCGGAATGACCGCCGATATATTTGGTCAGCGAGTAGAGCGAGATGTCCGCGCCGTGCTCGATCGGCCGCTGAAACACCGGGCCGAGCAGCGTGTTGTCGCAGGCGACCAGCGGCGTATGTCCCTGCGCCCTGCCGATTATGTCGGCGACACGGCGCACCATCGCGATGTCGACCAGGCCGTTGGTGGGATTG
This sequence comes from Bradyrhizobium sp. SZCCHNS3016, assembly GCF_032484535.1. Lineage (NCBI taxonomy): Bacteria > Pseudomonadati > Pseudomonadota > Alphaproteobacteria > Hyphomicrobiales > Nitrobacteraceae > Bradyrhizobium > Bradyrhizobium sp. SZCCHNS3016. The sequence continues at coordinate 133,894 of NZ_JAUETE010000001.1, read as the reverse complement.
GCCGGGGTTTCGATGAAGATCATCGCGACCCGCCCCTTGCGCATCGCATCCTGCGCCGCCGCGTCGACCACGGCTTCGTCAACGCCGTCGGCGAAACCGACCGCGCCGATGGACAGGCCAGCCAGCGTCTTGCTGAACAGCGTCTCGGTGCCGCCATAGAGCGGCTGCGAGTGCAGGATCACGTCGCCCGGACGCACGAAGGCGAGGATCGTGGTCGCGATCGCCGACATGCCGGACGAGAACAGCGCGCATTTGTCGGTGCGTTCGTAGATGGCGAGCCGGTCCTCGACGATCTCGCTGTTGGGGTGGTTGAACCGCGAATAGACCAGACCCGCGCCGCCCTCAGGCGGCTCGCGGCGGCCCGAGACGAAATCGAAGAAATCCTGTCCATCCTCCGCGCTCTTGAACACGAAGGTCGAAGTGAGGAACACCGGCGGCTTGACCGCGCCTTCCGACAGCTGCGGATCGTAGCCGTAGTTCAGCATCAGCGTTTCCGGATGCAGCGCATGGTTGCCGATATGGGTTTTTGACGGAAACGGCTTTGTCATGGTTCACCCCGCTGTACGAATGATCGGACCGCAGCCGCGAACATCGCGCGGCCGCCACCATGTCGTTAGTCTATCAGATGATGGGCGGCGCGCGTGCAGCGTCGTGAAGGTTCCGCGAAAGCCAAGCGGACGCGTTTTCACGGTCATTTCCGGACAACGTCAGTGCGAGGACGCGAAGCGGCTCCGCGTTGGTGATTGAACGCGGAATAGCCGTGACAGCATTGATATGGCCGAAAAATCGGACAATGCGATAAGGCAACCGCTCCCGAAGGACGACGAAGCCGCCAGGTTCTATCGGCATTTCGGGTTTGTGCCGTCACCAACTGATCCGCGTCATCTCTTCATGATTATCAAAGATCAGGCGGCGGGCCAGGAGCCTTAGCTGTTCTTTGACTGCTGCACGCGTTGCTGTCGAATTTGGCGGTCGTGGAGCGAATAGAGCCCGACCGGCGTAGCCGGGCGCGCCATTTCTTGACGGAATAAGTCGCCCAGCCTAGCGTCCACCAATCTTCAACACAACGGCCGTGCGTCATGAACTACCGCTATCAATGGCAGATCATTGCCAGCCGCGTGCGCGGTTTGATGCAGGCCGCCGAGCTTCACGCGCGGTTCCTGTCCGTTCGGTCTAGTGACTCGTATGGCAGAACAGGGCGTCTTCGCGAAGAAGGTGAGCGTATCATTGCGGAAGTTTCGGATTTCGGCGATCGCTTTCAGAAGTCGCTGCCTCGGGAGGTCGCTAATCGCATTGAGGAGTTTAAGAAAAAAGCGACCCCGCTATTCCAAAAAACGGACGGCACGCCTGACAGTCGCGAGGAGTTGGTTTGGGCGGGACTGGTCACGCTGAGCGCGTTCGAACCGGAAATCTCTTTCCTGCTCGCCGATGTGCAGCAGGCCATCCGGTCGCGATCAGAATTGGCATTTGCGCATTTGCAGAGGTCGATTGTTGTCGACGAAGAATTTCGAAAAAAATGGCAGGCCGCATTCTCTTCCGGCGAGGTGCAGTGCGAAGCGCTCGGCGCCGTCCATCTGCTCTCGCATGGGATTTGGGCCTTCAAGGTTAGTGCCGAAGGGGAACGAACCGATCTTGTCTATCAGGAATCGGCAGCGCGATTTGAGCGTGAGCAGAGCAACGCCGAGGGTCTCGTCCTGACGGAGTGGAAGAAGGCTGCATCGAAAGGGCAAGCCGAGGCCAAGTTCAAAGAGGCCCGCGATCAAGCACGTCGGTACGGACGCGGCGTTCTCGCGGGCAATGAGCTGACCAGCTATCGCTTCGCTATCGTCGTTTCCGAAGAACACATTCCGGCGCCGGACGACATCAGTCACGAAGGTATTGTATATCGTCACATCAACATCGCCGTGAAACCCAAGCCGCCCTCGAAGAGCTAAGCTTCGTGGATGGTGAGCCATAGCGTCACTCAATTTTTGTTATGGTTGTCGCCCGCCTTGGCTATCGTCGCACTCTTCGTCGCTTATTGGATGCTGCGCAGGAAGAATATGTATCGGCGTGAACTTCCCCGGGTCTTCGAACTGCATGACTTGGTCATGCCGTCATCGTCGCCGGATTCATATTTTCGTAACTTTGAGCAATCGCTGTCCGAAATTCGTCAAAAGCTGAGGCAGTTCCGCGACATCGAAGCGGATTTGCAGGGACTGGACGCGGAAGCGTGGGCGTTCTTGAAGAGTGAGGTAGCGCCATTGCTTAGAGTAAGACATCTGACGCGCGGATGGCAGTTTCTGTTCGACAAGCTTAATCAGGCGAAAGCGTACAATTATCTGAAGAGCGCGGGATATCCAAATGTACGTTTCATTCCGCCGTCTGCCGTCCCCGGCCAGCAAACGCCGGACCTGGAGGCCGATGGCGTGCTCTGCGAGGTCAAGACAATCAATGTTTCAGATGCTGAGGCCAACCGCAGGCATAGCGGTGGCGTCGGGAGCGTCGCCGACCAGTTGGACGAAGGCTTCTTCAGAAAACTGTCGTCCGATCTGAAAAAGGCCAAAGCGCAGATGGTGTCGTACGACAACCGCAGCAAGCACATCGTCTACATAATTGCCAATTTTGACGACAGCCTACATGAATATGCCGACCGTTATCAGCGTCAGATCGACCGCTATGTCGCGGTCGATCCAGTGCCGGGGCTTCAACTGGTGGTATTCGACGTCAAGCCGCCATTCTACACGGCGATGGCCTGACGCGTCGCAATGCGGTTAGGGGCCGTCGCGGCTCTGGCGCATCTCGCGCAAGGTCTCTTCCGCGACCTTCGAGGCCTTGCCGTCTGGATCGGCAAGCCATTCTGGATCATTCAGCACGGTCTTGAGTGAATCGAAATTCGATCCAGCGATTCCCGGGCTTTGTCCGGTCAACTGGCGCCAGCCGGAAGCTCGCTGCCATTCGTATGCGCCGGTATTAGCGAGCACGATGACTCGGGAAAATGCGGAGCCGTCTAAACTCGGCACCGAAGTAGAATCGCTGACCCCTGTGAGGTCGAGCACCATTTCAGAGATGCGCACGCCGCACTGGATCACGAGCCATTGTTCGTCGGCCGGGCGGAACTTCTTGCGGGATTTCTCGGCGACGATGTCGGCGATAGTCTGGCCGGGTCTTGCGACGTAGCCGAACGCGACGCTCGAATACCATTCAGCGTACCGGTCGTGACGCAGGTAAAGCGTGCGCAGAAATTGGCGCATCATGGGCGAGGCAAAGTTCTGCGGCCAGAACGTCCGACTCTCTGACGAAAGCTCGCCCGCGTGTTCGCTCGCGAACGCGGCGATCTCGGCGATGAATTCCGCGTGTTGGCGTTTCGGGGGCACCGCTCCCGCGAAAATCAGGCCAACGCTGATGTCTCGGAACTCGGGATTGGCCTGGCGATAGTCGTCGGCGGCAGCTTTGAGCAGCTCCCACTCGCTCTCGACCTGACGGCGGCGGGTGCCGCCTTCGATCACATCACCAGATCGGTACATGGTGATCTCTACGCCAATGGTCTTGCCCGACACAGGCACCATGAAGTCGGGGGTCTCGCCCTCGACCGGTTGGCGATCAGCCTGAAGGCCAAGCACCGCCAGCGCCGCGTTCAGTGTCCGGCGTTCGTCGTCCTTCTGGCTCGCCCTAGTCATGGCGCAATAATACACCTGTCGCGCCGGTTCACGAAGGGATAGTACGCATAGCCAAGACAGACCGGGCGGATCGTCGATGCCGCAGCGGCTTGAGTCGCGATAATTTGGCTAGCTAATGCCGAAAACTGGCGTAACCTCTGCGTGTTGGAGGAAACCTCGCAATTCTGCCCCCCCATGGCCGACGAGAATCAACATTGGGTTCCGAAACTTCTGCTGAAGAAGTTTATCGATATAGACGGACGCGTCTATCGGCTGGATATCCAATCAAATGAGATATCGAAGCCTCCACCAAAGCATGCTGCTTCCGGTCCGAACTTCAATGAATTTGATATCGAAGGGCAGATCGTATCCTTCGAGGATCGCTTAGAGAAAATCGAGACCAAGGCTGCACCGGTTCTCAAGCGAATCATTGAGGCTAAATCACTTTCAGGCCTGTCATCGCCAGACCGCAAGAAAGTGGCTGATTTCGTTGCCGCGCAGAGCTTTCGAACTGAAGCTTTCTATAGGGGGCTCGCCAACAATCCTTCGCGAAAGGACTTTGGGCCGATCTTTGCCCAACTTTGGGATAGCAGTTTCATCGTGTCGGGGCAGATCGAGAGGAGGCATTGGGTTTTAATGGTCATCGATCACGATGACATTTTCTACCTTGGCGATCAGCCGGTAGTGTTACAGCGCTCATTCGATCCGAAGAACGGCAGCGACCTCGGTTTCGACGTGAAAGGCGTGGAGGCCTTTATGCCTCTGAGTCCGAGCTGCGCTCTTTTCATGCCGTGCCGGTCTGTAAGTGATCCCCTCATCGCAAGTTACGAAGCTGCGTTGGATCTTCATCGGACCGTACGCTCTGCGGTTATGCGAGGACACCCAGGCGGGTCGGTCGAACTCGCGACGGCCCAAGACGCGATTCGACGCGGCGGCCCACTCTACCAGTCTTACACAACTGGGGTGCCCTTGGCCGCGAAACCCGAGAACGTTGAAAATCTGAATTATCTGCAATGCAGTTGGGCTCATGCCTGGGTGTTCAGCAATCGGCGCGACTTTACCTTTGCCAAAAAAGTATTTTCTCAAACGCCGCACTACAAGAGCACGCCTACAACGCGTCTTGTGCACAAGACCGCGCTTGTGCCTGACATGCCCAACGCAGCATCAAAAAGTTGAACGGTAGCGCGGTCGAGCACGCCGTTACTCTGACGAAGAGATTCGAACTCCTGCGCCATAAATCGGCTGTCCGTTCTTCTTGGCTGAGCGCGCGAGAGAGTCGCTTTTCTGTCGTGACGAGCAGACTCTGCGGTTCACCATGGACGACTCAAGTAACGTTGCACGCGCGCCTGGACCGGCTCCGTCGCCCGGCCCGTGATCTGTCTCACCCGTCCCGGCGTTTAGACCGGGACGGTGAGTGAGTTATGACAGAAGTGGTTGCGGGGACCCGCAACCAGCGCCGCCCTAAACTACGCCGCTGGTGATTCCCCTTATCCTTAAAGATTTCGCCTTGCCTGCGGTGGCAGCTAACCGAACCCCTGGCTATTTTCACTTGAATCCGAAGCAGGCATTTATGAGCGCGCTCCACTGTCCGGTAAAGAATCCTATGGCCAACAGGCCAATACCGCCGACTGCGACCGTGAGGCTCGTAAGCACCCCTTCGGCCTGAACTCCTGACTTGCTCACCGAGATCTTTTCCCGTTGTGCCATGCCACAGCTCCTGTGAAGTCTGATGGGGCTAGTAAGGACCGATTCGGAGCGGTGGTATAGCCAAACAAGCGATACTGAAGTGCCTTCAACTTGATTTGAACTGCTCGTCGTGAGCTCCTTGATTGTTTCGCCGACCGCTGTGACGGAGGTCTATGCGAGACAGACGCCCCGGAAGAGGATTCTCCGAACCGACGGGCAAATCACCTTTCCGGTTTCTGCGATCTGCCCTGCACAAATATGACCTCAGAAGCAGAAATCGGCTCGAACTGAAAAGAATAATTCGGGAGCTATTTCAACGCGCTACTGCAACGCTCCCTTCGAACACCAAAACTTCCTCTTTCGTTTTTACAGAATTCATGTATGACTCCGCCCATCCCGCCTCGCCGAGAGGGGCGTACGCGCGGTCGTCACGATACGTGGGGTGGGGATGCGGTGGCCGTGTCGGGTCGCAGCGTGGCTTCGGCCGTGCCGACGAACGATTCTGATGCGGACGTGAAATCGTGTGGTCCTGGCCTCCCGGTGCTGAGGCCAAGCGGGCGATGCCCTTTGCGGGGCTCGCAGGCGACGGGGGCAAGAACGCCGGTCCCCGAGGAGATCACGTATAAGCGTTAAGACCAGCGCGCGGGGAATGCCGGTTGATCGGCTGAACCTGTGGTACCTGCCGCCTGCATTTTTTTAGCAGGCGGGCCATGGGTGAGGCCTTCACCCGGCATTCCCTGCGCCCTCTCGTTTGTTTTGGAGGGCATGTCGATCGCACGATCCGGGCGTCATGCGCCGCGGGGATGCGAAGTCATGTCCGATATTGTCTGGGATGTGGATATGGACCTCACGCCGTCGGCATGGCTGGACGGGCCTCATGGTTCAAGACGGCGCTGCGCGCCTCCTCACCATGAGGGGCCAGGTCCGAGAGCGGCGCGGCACATGGACTGTCAGCAGCGTCGTCGTGGAGAGAGCGAGAGTGCTGGATCGATCTACACGGTACGTGTTCTGGGCACGACTTCCGCTCCTCACCCTGAGGAGCCCGCCGCAGGCGGGCGTCTCGAAGGGCGAGGCCCAGACGGCGGCCTCATGGTTCGAGACGGCGCTCCGCGCCTCCTCACCATGAGGGTCTCCAGCGTTTGCAGGACGTGAGAGCGAGGAGGCATCACATGACGTCGCTCTGCTCTGCCGCGCGCCCGTCAGAATCTCGGCAGATCGGGAAACGCCAGCTTGCCGCCATGGACGTGCATCCGCCCGAGCTCCGCACAGCGGTGCAGCGTCGGGAAGACCTTGCCGGGATTGAGCAGGCCCAAATGATCGAAGGCGCACTTCACCCGCTGCTGCTGGTTGAGGTCGATCTCGGAAAACATCTCCGGCATCAAATCGCGCTTCTCGATGCCGACGCCGTGCTCGCCGGTCAGCACGCCGCCGAGCTCGACGCAGCAGCGCAGGATGTCGGCGCCGAACGCCTCGGCCCGCTCCATCTCGCCGGGCTTGTTGGCGTCGTAGAGGATCAGCGGATGCAGATTGCCATCGCCGGCATGGAAGACGTTGGCGCAGCCGAGCTGGTACTTCTCCGAGAGCTGGCGGATGCGCGCCAGCGCCTTCGGCAGCGCGCCGCGCGGAATCGTGCCGTCCATGCACAGATAGTCCGGCGAGATGCGGCCGACGGCGGGGAACGCCGCTTTGCGCCCGGCCCAGAACAGGTTGCGCTCGGCCTCGGAGGTCGAGATCCGGCAGGTGGTCGAGCCGCAGCCGTTTGCAATCGTCTCGACGCGGCCGATCAGCTCGTCGACCTCGACGCCGGGGCCGTCGAGCTCGATGATCAAGAGCGCCTCGACGTCGAGCGGATAGCCGGCATGAACGAAGGCCTCGGCGGCGTGGATGGCGGGCTTGTCCATCATCTCCATGCCGCCGGGAATGATGCCGGCGCCGATGATGCGGGCGACGCATTCGCCGGCCGCCTCGACCTCGGCGAAACCGACCATCAGCGCGCGCGCCGTCTCCGGCTTCTGCAGGATGCGCACCGTCACCTCGGTGACCACGCCGAGCAGGCCTTCCGATCCGGTGATCAGGCCCATCAGGTCATAGCCGGCGTTCTCGGTGCACTTGCCGCCAATGCGCAGCACCTCGCCGGTCATCAGCACGAACTCGCAGCCGAGCACGTTGTTGGTGGTCATGCCGTATTTCAGGCAGTGCACGCCGCCGGAATTCTCCGCGACATTGCCGCCGATCGAGCAGGCGATCTGCGACGATGGATCGGGCGCGTAGTAGAAGCCGGCATGCGCCACCGCCTGGCTGATGGCGAGATTGGTGACGCCGGGCTCGGTGACGACGACGCGGTTGTCGAAGTCGATGTCGCGGATGCGCTTGAACTTGCCGAGCCCGAGCAGCACGCCATCGGCCAGCGGCAGCGCGCCGCCGGACAACGACGTCCCCGAGCCCCGCGGAACCACCTTGATGCCCTGCTCGTGGCAATATTTCAGGACTCGCGAGACCTGCGCAGTGGTCTCCGGCAGCACCACGACCATCGGCGGCTGGCGGTAGGCCATCAACCCATCGGACTCGTAAGGCAGCATCTCGGCGGCGCTGTCGATGACGCCTTCGCCCGGCACGATTGCGCGCAGTGCAGCAACGATCTCGTCGCGGCGCGCCAGCACCGCCCGATCAGCTTCCGGCATCATGATCGCCATCGCGTTCCTCCGGCCCTCGATTTGCCCTGGCATATCAATCACAACGGAAACGGTTTGGATAGGCAGCGGATCAGCATCGGAGTTTGCGGCAGAGCAACAAGCTCAGCCATTATGCTGATTTGCCTCAGCGCTTCCCCGCTTGTGCGTCGCTTGAGGCCATGCCACAACCTGCGCGCAAACTCGTCTCGTAACCCACAGAGCCTGATCCATGAAGAAAATGACTTTGAGCGCGCTCGTCATCCTCGCCTCGTCGTCGCTGGCGTCTGCCGCGCTGGCGCAGGATGCGGCCGCCGGCAAGACGTCCTTCAACAAGTGCCTGCCCTGCCACGCGATCGGCGAAGGCGCGAAGAACAAGGTCGGTCCGGAACTCAACGGCCTCGATGGACGCAAGTCGGGCAGCGCGCCGGACTACAATTATTCGGAAGCCAACAAGAACTCGGGCATCACCTGGAACGAGGCGGTCTTCAAGGAATACATCAAGGACCCGAAGGCCAAGATCCCCGGCACCAAGATGACCTTCGCGGGCATCAAGAACGAGACCGAGATCAACAATCTCTGGGCCTATGTCGCGTCGTTCGACAAGGACGGCAAGCAGAAGCAGTAGGCGGCCGGCCGCGGCCCTCCGCTCGAGACCTGGAGGCCCCGGCAGACGCCGGGGCCTTTCCATCATCAGGGCGCCGCTTCGACGGCCGTGAGCGCGCTGACCATCCGATCGACCTCGCCCACCACGAGCTCCGGCACCACATTCTGGACCATGTGCCCGAGGTCGGGCACGACGATCAGGCGCGCCTGGGGCAAGACCCGCGCGAGCGGCCGGGAATGGATCTCGGTATAGACCGTCCTGTCGGCATCGCCGGCCAGGATCGTGACCGGCACCTTGATCTCGCCATAGCGCGGCGCCTGCTCGATCACCGCCTGCTTCAGGGTGACGAGGTCGCGCGCATTGGCCAGGAATTCGCGCGGCCGCAGCAACAGCGGCGTCGCGGTCTGGTCGACGAAATCGTCCGGCATCTCCTGCGGCGCGAACACGCCGCGGGCACCAGGCGCCATCAGCGCCAGGCCGAGCGGCAGCGTGATCGTATGCGCCAGCAAGGGCCCCATCACCGGCGTCGTGACGGCCGCATTGTACTGCCCGACCCCGCCCCGCCAGGGATAGGCGACCGGCGCCAGCATGACGAGGCCCGCGACCCGGTCAGGGAAGTCGAGTGCCATGCGCAGGCCGAGCGCACCGCTCCAGGAATGGACCACGAGGATCACCGGGCCGATGCCGAGCCGGGCCAGCGCCTCGTCCAGCATGCGGGCCTGAACCGCGGGCGTCGAATCCTCGGCGCGATCGCGCGGGCTCCAGCCGTGGCCGGGACGGTCGACCAGGAGCACCCGATGACGCCGGGCGAGCAGGTCGCCGAGCGGCCTGCGCATCGCCTCGAGGTTCGAGCTGGCGCCGTGGACAAGCAGAAGCGGCGGCCGCTCCCCGTCACGCGGCCCGATATCCACAAGATTGATGGTCGCCCCACCGACCTCGACCGCCTCTCCCTGGGCCGGATAGCGTCTTTCCATCAGCACGACGCCGGCCTGGGTCAGCAGCGCCAGCAGCCCCAGGGCCCCCACTACGAGTATTGAAATCATTGATGATTTTCTGCCTATCACCTGGACAGATACGGGTCAGATCGCAGCAGGTTGCGGCTGCGGCCGCCGTCTCCCGCCGTTTGGCTTGCGAATCCTGTCATCATGGCGTCGTCGGCCATTTTATAACCATGGTCAGGACATTTCCTCGCAATCAGCCGATGGCCGTGAATTACTTCCGGTCGGGTCATTGCGCAGTCGAAGCACGATGACCGGCCCTGCGTTTAGTTTGGTGTTTTGGGAGGGGGTTACCGATGAGCTTTCGTTCAAGCGAGGCAGCCATCGACGAGATCGTCGCGAGCTGCAACGGCGACCTTCGCGGCGCGCTGAAGGCGCTGCTGCTGGTCAACGAGCATCTCGAGGCCGAGATCGCACAACTCTATGCCGCGGCCGCCCAGTACGGCCTGCCGGACCGCCGCAGCACCGCGTTCCACTGAGCCGCCGGCCCGCTCGCGGGCGAGCCGATCAGTCCTCCTGCGTCATGTCCTTGTTCGGGCACGCGTTGATCGTGGATCTCGCGAGCTTGGCGTCATCCTTCGATTTGAAGGGGCCGGACGCGAACCAGATGTCGCCCATGATCGTGACGACCGGATTGCTGGTCACGATCTCGCAGCGATTGGTGGCGCGGTTGCCGACCACCCAGAACAGATCCGGATCCTCGGCCCGGGCGGCCGACATCGTCGTCATCACCAGCGCTGCCGTCAGCACCGCCCGCCGCATCGCGTCTCTCCTGCCGAGATCCATCGTTGAGAGGCAGCTAGGTTCGCGTGGCCGGACCGACAAGGACGGTCGCCCAGATGTGGTTAATCGGCCGTTACGGCTAGATGTCGCGCCCCTCGACCTTCTCAGTGAGGGTTTTGACCAGCTCCGGCACCTTGTCCAGATGCGGATTGACCTCGAGCGCCTTGCGGAACGCGTCCAGCGCCCGCTTCTCCTCACCGAGATCCTGCATGATCATGCCGAGACCTGCGAGCGCGCCGAAGTGCCGCGGCTCACGCAGCAGGACCTGCTGGATGTCGGCAAGCGAGCGGCCGTAATCGTTCTGGAGGTAATAGATGGTCGCGCGACGGTTCCAGGCCTCGACATAATCGGGCCGGAGCTTGATCACCGAATCGAGCAATTTGAGCGCAACTTCGTTCTGCTTCGCGTCCATCGCGGCTTTGGACCGCGACATCAGCAGGGCGACGGTATCGCTGGGGGTCTGCAGCCAGATCGCCCAAATCCGCGCCTCGACATGCTTGGCGCTGATCTCGTCGGGCGCCGCCTTCAGGGCACCGAACAGGAAATCGAGGCCCTTGGTCTTGTCGGCGCCGATCTTCGGCAGCTTGGCCGGAGCCTCGGGCGGCTTTGGCTTGACGCCGGCCCGCGGCTCCCCCTGCGCAAAGGCAAGATGCGGTACCGAAATGACGACAACGGCGAGAAGAATCGCCCGCAAGGATCGCTTGGCCATGCCCCAAGTCTAAACGCAGTCGGTACGTCCTGCAAAGCAGCACGCGCCTCAAAGACCTGTGAGGAGGCCCCTCTTCTCGAGGGGAGATCTACGGGATCAGCCCTGGCGCGCCTTGAAGCGGCGCTGGACCTTGTTGATCACATAGACGCGGCCCTTGCGGCGGACCAGACGGTTGGCGCGATGGCGGCCACGCAGCGACTTCAGCGAGTTACGGACCTTCATGGGACATCCTGATACGTTGAAAGGCCGTGTTGGACAGGCCGGAAGTGGCAAATACAAAGGGAGTTCCGCAAGCGACCAAGTCACCCGGATTGGCCGGTTTCTAACCACCGGCCCGCCGGATGTCAATCATGGCGGGCCCCGGCTTCAACAGAACCGGCCGGCGACGCGCCCCTCGATCCAACTTGGCGATTGCCAAATTTGTTATATCCTATAATCAATTTTCCAAAGCCAAGAACCAACCGCCGGGAACGCCCATGCCCAAGCTCGCTCTGCCCAAGATCGACGATGTCGTCGCCATCGACATCCATACCCATGCCGAGGAGCCCTGCGGCATGCATGCGGATGACGGCTACGACGATTTCCAGGCCCAGATGGCCGACTACTTCAAGTCGCCGCACAAGCATCCGCCGACGGTGCCGGAGACGGCCGCCTATTATCGCTCCAAGAACATCGCCGCGGTGATCTTCCCGGTCGACGCCGAGCGCGAGACCGGCTTTCGGCGCTACAACAATTACGAGATGCTCGAGGTCGCCTCGGACCATCTCGACGTCCTCATCCCCTTCGTCAGCATCGATCCGCACAAGGGCAAGCTCGGCGTGCGCGAGGCGCGCAAGCTGATCGAGGAGTATGGCGTCCGCGGCTTCAAGTTCCACCCGACGATGCAGGGCTTCTACGCCAACGACCGGCTGGCCTATCCGCTGTATGAGGCGATCAACGACGGCGGCGCGATCGCACTGTTTCACACCGGCCAGACCGGCGTCGGCTCGGGCATGCCGGGTGGCATGGGGATGCGGCTGAAATATTCCAACCCGATGTACATGGACGACGTCGCGGCCGACTTCCCCGACCTCAAGATCATCCTCGCCCACCCCTCCTTCCCCTGGCAGGAGGAGGCGCTGTCGGTGGCGACCCACAAGCCGAACGTCTACATCGACCTGTCGGGCTGGTCGCCAAAGTACTTCCCGCCGATCCTGGTGCGCTACATCAACTCGATCCTGCAGGACAAGATGCTGTTCGGCTCGGACTGGCCGGTGATCACCCCCGACCGCTGGCTCGCCGATTTCGCCAAGCTCGAGATTCGCGACGAGATCCGGCCGAAGGTGTTGAAGGCCAACGCCCGCAAGCTGCTCGGGATCTGACTTCGTCGGTCCTGCCCTTGCCGCCCCGCGCAAGTCACGGGCATCATGCTATCATCCGCAGGCGCGGTGGCCATCAGCCGTCGCGCCTGTCTGCTTTCGATCAGGTGAGCGCCGTGCCCTTCAAAGCCGTGGTCTTCGATGCCTATGGCACGCTGTACGACATCCAGTCGGTAGCGGCCGTGACCGAGCAGGCCTTTCCCGGCCATGGCGACATCATCACGCAGATCTGGCGCATCAAGCAGCTCGAATACACCTGGCTGCGCTCGCTGATGCAGCGCTACGTGGATTTCGCCGTCGTGACCCGCGACGCGCTGAGCTACACGCTGCGCATTCTGGGCCTGCAGGCCGATGCCGCCACGCGAGACCGAATCATCGCCAAATATCTCGATCTCGATCCCTACCCCGATGCGAGGGCTGCGCTCGCCGCGATGAAGGATCATCGGCTCGCGATCCTCTCCAACGGCAGCCCTGCGATGCTCGACAGCCTGGTCAAGGCCGGCGGCTTCGATGCTCCGCTCGATGCGGTCATCAGCGTGGATGCCCGGAAGATCTTCAAGCCGAGTCCCCAGGCGTACGCGCTGATCGAGGAGACGCTCGGGTTTGCGCCCGACGAGGTGCTGTTCGTGTCCTCCAACCCTTGGGACGTCTGCGGCGCTAAGGCGTTCGGATTGAACGTCGCCTGGATCGAGCGCGTCACCCCGGACGCCATGGCGGCTGCCTGCAACAAGACCGACCTCGTCGCGCCGCTCACCCTGTTCAAGGCGCTGCGCAGCCAGATGGACGAGTTGGGTTTTGCGCCGGACTATCGTATTGCTGCGCTATCCGAACTGCCCGAGATCGTCGCCAAACATGAGCCTTGATTCCGTCCGCGCCTTCTTCACCGAAAAAGCCCCCGACATCGACGTCCTCGTCTCCAGCCAGAGTTCCGCCACCGTAGCGCTCGCGGCGGAAGCCTATGGTGTCGAGCCGGCCCGCATCGCCAAGACGCTGTCGCTGCGCGTCGGCGAGCGCGTTATCCTGATCGTCGCCGCGGGCCACGCAAGGATGGACAACAAGAAGGTCAAGGCGCAGTTCGGCGGCAAGCCGAAGATGCTCGGCCTCGACGAGGTCGCCGACATCACCGGTCACGAGGTCGGCGGCGTCTGTCCGTTCGGGCTGAAATCGCCGCTGCCGGTCTATTGCGACGTCTCGCTGAAAGCCTTCGACATCGTCGTGCCAGCGGCAGGCTCGACCCATAGCGCCGTCAAGATCACGCCGGACCGCATGGCCGAGCTGACATCGGCCGAATGGGTCGACGTTTGCGAGGTCGCGACTTAGTCGTCGCACCGAAATGATACCAGGCGCGGCAGCTTCATCGCGTCGTGCGCTCATTTGGCGACTGACGAAAGCTCGCTCTGTTGCGAGCGAGCGGTGCCCGACTTCAAAAATAGCGCCCCCATGAGCGCCATGAACCATGCAACGAACGGATGCCAGAGCGGCACCGCCAGCAGTCCGAACCATCCGAAAGCGATTTCCGGCACTCGAGCGTTGCGCTCATAGCTCGGGGACGCGGGCATGAGTCCACCATTTGCGTCGTTGAAGGTGCAGGGTCCACGCCGGGCGGTCTCGACGCCGTCTTGTGTGTAGACGATCAACGCACGTGCACGCACGGAGCAGATCAGCACATCTCCCGCATCACTGACACCGATATCGAAGGCGCCGCCTTGCGAACCGACGTAAAAACCTCGCTCGAAGCCCTGGGGACCATAGCGCTGCACTCTCCCCAACGGCTCGCTCGCAACAAACACGCGTCCATTTGGAGCTGCAACCCGGGCCGAGCCAAGCGCGTTTGGAAGCTCGATCGCATTCAGCCAATCGTCCGGAAACACCCCCAATCCGAGCGGTAGCAAAAACCCAATGATTCCGAGAGCGACGGCGCACCTTGCAACGGCGCTCGGCAGCTGCTTCCACATGGAAACCACTCCCCCGAACGTCACTTGCGCTTCCCTTTCGCCAGCTCCTTGACCAGGAACTCCGCCAGCACCTCAACCCGGGCGGGGCGCGGGCCGCCGGGCGGCATCACCAGATGCATCGCCCCTTCGGGCTGGCTCCAGCCCTTCAGGATCACCTCGACCTCGCCCGAGGCGATCGCGTCGCCAACGATGAAGTCCGGCAGGTCGGCGATGCCGAGGCCGGCGAGCACCGCCGGCAGCACCGCCTCGCCATTGTTGACGCGCAGCTGTCCGGCGGGGCGCACGCTTGCCTGCTCGCCGGCTGCATTGGTGTAGTGCCAGACGCCAGCGGTGGAGAGATAGGCGTAGCCGAAGCATTTGTGCTCGGCAAGATGCATCGGATGCGTCGGCCGTCCGTGCCGCTTCAGATAGGACGGCGCCGCCACCGTATAGCGCGGCATCGCGCAGAGGCGGCGCGCCACCAGTGATGAGTCCGGCAGCCGCGCGATGCGCAGCGCGAGATCGAACCCCTCGCCGATGAGATCGACGGTCGCATCGCTCATGTGCAGATCGATCGACACTTCCGGATATTGTTCGAGAAAGACCGGCAGCAGCGGTGCGATCTTCTTCACACCGAAGGTCATCGGCACCGCGAAGCGCACCAGCCCGCGCGGCGTCAGCGATTGCGCCAACGCCTCGGTCTCCGCCGCCTCGCCATCCGCGAGCAGTTGCGCGGCCCTCTCTGACAGCCGCTGCCCGGCATCGGTCAGCGCCAGACGGCGCGAGGTGCGGTTGAACAGCCGCGTGCCCAGGCGTTCTTCCAGCCGGCTCACGGCCTTCGACACTGACGCCTTGGACAGGCTCAGCTCCTGCGCCGCGCCGGCGAAGGAGCGCAGCTCGACGACCTTGGCGAAGATCGCCATCGCCTCGAAATCCGGAAGTCGCGCCATCGGCGGCAATCTCACTTTTGGAAACAATGGGTTTCAATAGTTTCTATTTCTATACTCGGATCGTCAGCCTATTCCAGTGCCCAACGGCACGGCGGCTCGCGGCCGACGTGCAACAACGGAGCAAACCCATGATCGAATTGAAGCCCTTTGCGGCGCTGGGCGGCGCCGACCACGGCTGGCTGAAGGCCAAGCACCATTTCTCGTTCGCGAACTATTACGACCCCAGCAACATGGGCCACGGCGCCCTGCGGGTTTGGAACGACGACGAGATCGCCCCGAACACTGGCTTCCCTGCACATCCGCACCGGAACATGGAGATCATCACCTATGTCCGCGAAGGCGCGATCACGCATCAGGACAGCCTCGGCAACAAGGGCCGCACTGAGGCCGGCGACGTCCAGGTGATGAGCGCGGGCAGCGGCATCCGCCACTCCGAGTACAATCTGGAGCCGACCACGACACGGATCTTCCAGATCTGGATCGAGCCTACCACCGATGGCGGCCAGCCGACCTGGGGCGCCAAGCCGTTCCCGAAGTCCGACCGCTCCGGCAAGCTGGTCACGCTGGCGAGCGGCTTCGCAGATGACGGCGACGCGTTGCCGATCCGCGCCAAGGCGCGCGTACTCGGCACCACGCTGAAGGCAGGCGAGACCGCCGAGTACAGCGCCGACAAGGCCCGGCACATCTATCTGGTGCCCGCGGCCGGCAGCGTCGAAGTGAACGGCGTCCGAGTCAACGCCCGCGACGGCGCCGCCATCCGCGACGAGGCCACGCTGAAGATCACCGCGCTCGAAGATTCCGAGCTGGTGCTCGTCGACGCCGCCTAACCGTCTCACGCGATCCCGGCCGGGCGTCCGGCCGGGACGCTCTTCCCGATCATCCTCGTCCCCACGGAGACTGCCATGACCAAGGTTCTCGTTCTCTACTACTCCGCCTACGGCCACATCGAAGCGATGGCCAACGCGGTGGCCGAAGGCGCCCGCGAGGCCGGCGCCACCGTGGACGTCAAGCGCGTGCCCGAGCTGGTGCCGGCCGACGTTGCCAAGGCCTCCTACTACAAGCTCGACCAGGCTGCCCCGATCGCCAAGGTCGAGGAGCTCGCCGATTACGACGCGATCATCGTCGGCACCGGCACCCGCTTCGGCCGCATGGCCTCGCAGATGGCCAACTTCCTCGATCAGGCCGGCGGCCTGTGGGCCAAGGGCGCGCTCCACGGCAAGGTCGGCGGCGCCTTCACCTCGACCGCGACCCAGCACGGCGGCCAGGAAACCACCCTGTTCTCGATCATCACCAACCTGCTGCATTTCGGCATGACCATCGTCGGCCTCAACTACGGCTTCGCCGGCCAGATGAAGCTCGACGAGGTCACCGGCGGCTCGCCCTATGGCGCCACCACCATCACCGGCGGTGACGGCAGCCGGCAGCCGAGCGCGAACGAGCTGGCGGGTGCGCGCTATCAGGGCCGCGTCATTGCCGAGACCGCAAAGAAGCTGCATGGCTGATGCGACTGGGGCGGCACTTCCGCAAACGAAGTGCCGCCCCATTTCACAAGAGTTGGAAAGTAGGAGAGGAGTCCGCAATGCCCGCCATGCTCGAACTGGTGACGCTGGCCCGGTTGGCCCGCCATCCGCTGCAGATGATGGCGCGCCGCTGGTACTGCAAGAGCCTCTACCGCGCCAGCCGCGGCCAGCGCCGCTGCCCGGAATGCACGGCCGCTACAGCGGCTTGATCTGCACCTTCCTGAACTTCACGACGCCCGAGCCGTATTGCAGGGCGACCGGTCCCGCCGCGTGCTTGCTGTCGTCGACATCGGCGGTCTTCTCGCCGTTGAGGATCACGGTCAGCCGCGTGCCCTTGGCGGTGATCTCATAGGTATTCCACTTGCCGCCGGCCTTCGGCATCGGATCGACCTTGGACACGTCGACGATCGCGCCGGTGCCGTATTTCGGATCGGGCCGCTTGTCGAAGATGTTGACCTCGTAGCAGATGTTGGAGTCGATCTTCGCCGACTGGTCGCAGCGGATGAAGATGCCGCTGTTGGCGGCGTCATCGACCCAGAACTCGGCCTTGATCTGGAAGTCCTTGTAGCTCGCCTTGGTCACCAGATACGATGGATCCTTGCCGTCGAGCTTGTCGGCCGACAGCGCGCCGTCCTTCATCTCCCAATTGGCCTTGCCGACCTCGGTGAAGTCGGCCTTGGTCGTGGAGTCGACCAGGGTCACCCAGCCGTCATCGGCCAATGCCGCTCCCGTCATGCCTGCGCCCGCAATCAATAGTCCGGCCGCGAGGCCACTCAAGCGATACCGCATCGAAACGCCTCCCTGATTTCTGTTTCGTTCGTCGCCACGATAGCAAAGCGCCGGACAATGCAAACGGGTTTCGATGCTGCACCTGCTCTATCGTCTCCTCCAACTACACCGCCGTGGCGCGCGCAAAATCGACATAGATCTCGCGCAGCCGCGCCGCCACCGGTCCCGGCTTGCCGTCGCCGACGGGCTTGCCGTCGATCGTGACCACCGGCTGCACGAACGAACTCGCGCTGGTGGTGAAGGCTTCCTTCGCCGCGAGCGCCTCCTCCACCGTGAACAGCCGCTCCTCGACCTTGAGCTGGCGCTCCTCGGCGAGCTTCACCACGGCCTTGCGGGTGCAGCCCGGCAGGATCGCGTTCGAGTTCGGCCGCGTCACAATGACGTCGTCCTTGGTCAGGATGAAGGCCGAGGACGAGCCGCCCTCGGTGACATGACCGTCCTCGACCATCCACGCCTCGCCGGCCCCGGCCGCGGCGGCCGCCTGCTTCGCGAGCACCTGCGCAAGCAGCGCCACGCTCTTGATGTCGCGGCGCGCCCAGCGGATGTCGGGCACGGTGATGACGCCAATTCCCGTCTTCGCCGAGGGCGCATTGATGATGTCCTTGGCGGTGACGAACATCACCAAGGTCGGCTTGACGTCGCCCTTGGGAAACGGGAAGTCGCGGCCCTTGTCGGCGCCGCGCGTCACCTGCAGATAGACCATGCCCTGGTCGAGCCGGTTGCGTGCGACCAGCTCCTTCTGCAGCTCCTCGATCCGCGCCAGGCTCTCCGGCAGCGCCAGCCCGATCTCGCCGACCGAGCGCTCCAGGCGGGCAAGATGCGGGGCACTGTCGACCAGCTTGCCATCGAGCACCGCCGCCACTTCGTAGATGCCGTCGGCAAACAGGAAGCCGCGATCGAGGACCGAGACCTTGGCCTCGGACAGGGGCACGAAGGCGCCGTTGACGTAAGCGATCGGGTCCAAGGACGTGTCTCCATTCTCATCTGCGCACGCAAAGCCATCTGCGTACACCAATTGTTACTCTCGCCGTCATTCCGGGGCGATGCGCAGCATCGAACCCGGAATCTCGAGATTCCGGGTTCGCCCTGCGGGCGCCTCGGAATGACGGACGCAACTAATGCGACAGGATCTTCGACAAGAACTGCTGCGCCCGCTCGCTGCGCGGCTGGCCGAAGAAATCCTCCTTCTTGGCGTCCTCGACGATCTCACCGCGGTCCATGAAGATGACGCGGTGCGCGACCTTCCTGGCGAAGCCCATCTCGTGGGTCACGACCATCATGGTCATGCCCTCGCGGGCGAGATCGACCATGACGTCGAGCACCTCGCTGATCATCTCCGGATCGAGCGCCGAGGTCGGCTCGTCGAACAGCATCGCGATCGGGTCCATGGCGAGCGCACGTGCGATCGCCACGCGCTGCTGCTGGCCGCCGGAGAGCTGCGCCGGAAACTTCTGCGCCTGCTCCTTGAGACCGACGCGATCCAAGAGCTTCATGCCCTTCGCGGTCGCTTCCTCATGGCCACGACCCAGCACCTTCTGCTGGGCGAGGCAGAGGTTGTCGATGATCTTCAAATGCGGAAACAGCTCGAAGTGCTGGAACACCATGCCGACCCGCGAGCGCAGCTTCGGCAGGTTGGTCTTGGAATCATTGACCTTGAGGCCGTCGATCGTGATCACGCCGTCCTGGAACGGCTCCAGCGCGTTGACGCATTTGATCAGGGTCGACTTGCCGGAGCCGGAGGGGCCGCAGACCACCACCACCTCGCCCTTGGCGACCGAGGTCGTGCAGTCCTTCAGCACCTGGAAGCTCGGGCTGTACCATTTGTTGACGTGGCTGATTTCGATCATGGGAGCCGACTATCTGATGATGGAGATGCGCGACTGCAGGCGGCGGACGCCGTAGGACGCGACACAGGAGATGGTGAAGTAGACCAGGGCCGCGAACAGGTACATCTCGACCAGACGGCCGTCGCGCTGGGCGACCTTCGAGGCTGCGCCGAGGAAGTCCGGAATCGAGAGCACGTAGACCAGCGACGTGTCCTGGAACAGCACGATGGTCTGGGTCAGCAGCACCGGCAGCATGTTGCGGAACGCCTGCGGCAGCACGACGTAGCGCATGGTCTGCGCATAGGTCAGGCCGAGCGCCGAGGCCGCGGCCGGCTGGCCGCGCGAGATCGACTGGATGCCGGCGCGCATGATCTCGGAGAAATAGGCCGCCTCGAACAGGATGAAGGTGATCAGGGAGGACGCGAACGCGCCGACCTTGATCGGCCGCGACGAGCCGGTGATCCACTGCCCGATATAGGGCACCAGGAAGTAGAACCAGAAGATCACCAGAACCAGCGGCAGGGAGCGCATGAAGTCGACATAGAGCCCAGCGATAAAGCCCATCACCCGATAGCCGGACAGCCGCATCAGCGCGATCAGGGTGCCGAACACAAGACCGCCCGTCGCCGACAGCGCCGTCAAGGTCAGCGTGAAGGTCATGCCGTCGATGAAAAGATAGCTCAGCGAGCGGCGGATGACGTCGAAATCGAAATTGGCCAGCATCTCATTTGCCCGTGATGTAGCCAGGGACCGCCACCGCGCGCTCCAGGAGCCGCATGCCGATCACGACGATGACGTTGATGACGAGATACATCAAGGTGGCGGCGCTGAAGGCCTCGAACACCTGGAACGAGAATTCCTGCATGGCGCGCGCAGCGCCCGTCAGCTCGATCAGACCGATCGTGATTGCGACGGCGCTGTTCTTGACCGTGTTGAGAAATTCGGACGTCAGCGGCGGCAGGATGATGCGGAAAGCCATCGGCAGCAGCACGTAGCGGTAGGCCTGCAAGGTGGTGAGGCCGAGCGCGGTCGCCGCCAGCTTCTGGCCGCGCGGCAGCGAGCCGATGCCGGCCGCCAATTGCACGGCGACACGCGCCGACATGAACAGGCCGATGCCGACGGCCGCCGTATAGAATGGCGCATTGGGCATCTGCTTCAGCCACAGGCCGATCGTGGGCGGCAACAACTCCGGCAGCACGAAGAACCACAGGAACAGCTGCACCAAAAGCGGCATGTTGCGGAAGAACTCGACATAGGCGAAGGCGATCCAGGTCGCCAGCTTGGACGGCAAGCTGCGCAGGATGCCGACGATCGTGCCGCAGATCAGCGCGATCACCCAGGCCGACAGCGAGGTCACGATCGTGACCTTCAGCCCCGCCAGCAGCATGTCGAAATAGGTGCCGGCCCCGGTCGGGTTCGGCTCCAGGAAGATGTGCCAGTTCCAGGTGTAGTTCACGGGGACATCCTGAGAGGGAATTAGCTCGCAAGTCGCATTAAACAGTCTTTGCCAAGAACTCGCTGCGCTCCCTCCCCCCTTGCGGGGGAGGGTCGGGGTGGGGGTCCACACGGGCAGTCTTTCCTGAGACCCCTCCCCGCAAGGGGGAGGGGGGCGCATCGAATTCGGCGCGAGAGCTGCGACCTCACCTTACGGCTTGTACGAATCCGGATCCGGCGAATCCGACGGCTTGGCGAACTCGGCCTTCAGCTCCGGCGACAGCGGGGTGTTGAGGTTCAGGCCCTTCGGCGGGATCTTCTGCATGAACCATTTGTCATACAGCTTGGCGCCCTCGCCGCTGGTGTAGATCTTGGCGGTCGCCGCATCGACCACCTTCTTGAACTGCGGGTCGTCCTTGCGCAGCATGATGCCGTAGGGCTCCGGCTTCGAGAACGCGTCCTTGGAAACGACATAGGCGGCCGGATCCTTGGAACCGGCGACGAGGCTCGCCAGAAGAATGTCGTCCATCACGAAGGCGACGGCGCGATCGGTCTCCACCATCAGGAAGGCCTCGGCATGATCCTTGGCCGGGATGATGTTGATGCCGAGATTGCGCGCGGCATTGGCCTCGGTCAACTGCTTGATGTTGGTGGTGCCGGCGGTCGACACGACCGATTTCCCCTTCAGATCGTCGATCGAGTTGATCTTGCTCGCCTTCTTCGAGACGTAGCGGCTCGCCGTCAGGAAGTGGGTGTTGGTGAAGGAGATCTGCTTCTGGCGCTCGGCATTGTTGGTGGTCGAGCCGCATTCCAGATCGATGGTGCCGTTGGCGAGCAGCGGGATGCGAGTCGACGACGTCACCGGGTTGAGCTTCACATCGAGCTTGTCGAGCTTGAGCTCCTTCTTCACGGCATCGACGATGCCCATGCAGATGTCGATGGCAAAGCCGATCGGCTTCTGATTGTCGTCGAGATAGGAGAACGGGATCGAGGAGTCGCGGACGCCGAGCGTAATGGTGCCGGTCTCCTTGATGTTCTTCAGGGTCCCCGTCAGGTCCTCGGCCTGCACCTGGCCGGCGCAGAGCGCGGCGGCGACGGCAAGACCGAATAGGCGAAGCTGCTTCATAACTGATCTCCTCAATCCGGCTGATCGCCGGATGCTTGCATAAACCACAGCGAACTCAAAATGGCCCCCGCCCCCCGGACGATCTCCGGCCGGACGAGCGCGGGCACCATAGACCGCCCCGCGGCGGGACGTCCTCGGACGATCGCGACAAATTGCCTGTCCCGCGTCCCCTTCGACAAGACGTTCGGGCTGAAACGGCAGCGCCGAACGTCGGGATGGTAAACTGCGAGGGGCTCGCGAGCCCCTCGACCAGACGAAAGTCTCACTCGGGTGGTTCCCGCACGCGGCAATGCAACCGCACAGCACACGGGCCTCGTGGTTCGAGACGCGCCGCGCGCAGCAAGCCCGCCTTCCATCTTCCTGATCGGCGCGGCGTTCCTCACCATGCACGTCACCACGGAGTTCGCCAAGGCACCAGTCCTCGCCCTGAGGAGCCCGCCGAAGGCGACCGTCTCGAAGGGCGGCCGCAGGCGCTGAACACGACCGGCGCGTCGCTCCCCCCGCCTCAGACAGCGAGAGGTGAGCACCGATAACGCCAAGAGATGTGTGCTCATGCCCCCTTTCTCGCCTCACAACGGCTTCTGCAACTCGCCGAGATCCCAGAACAGCCCGGCCATCAGGCCGAGCGCCTCCTCCGTGACATCCAGCAGAATGTGCTCATCCGGCGCGTGCTGCGAGCAGCCCGGATAGGAATGCGGCACCCACATGGTCGGCATCTTCAGCACGTCGGCAAACACGTCATTGGGCAGCGAGCCGCCGAAGTTCGGCAGCACGGCGGGCGCTTTGCCGGTGCTCATCTTGATGGAATCCGCGGCCCATTTGATCCAGGGGCTGTCGATGTCGGCGCGCGAGGCCATGAAGCTCTGCGCCATGCTGACTTCGATCATCGGGAAGCCATGCGCGGCGAGATGGTTCTTCACGTCGGCCACGATGCTGTCGACCTTGGTGCCGACGACGAAACGCAGCTGCAGCACGGCGCGGGCGCGGCCGGGGATCGCATTCGCCGGCTTGTCGATATTGCCGGAGGAGATCGCGAGCACCTCGAGCGTATTCCAGGCATAGAGCCGCTCCGCGGGCGTCAGCCCCTCCTCGCCCCAATTGTCCGACAGCGCCGGCTCGTCGGCGGTCGGCTCCACCTTCACGTCGGCGAGGATGGCGCGGATCGCATTGGTGAGACGCGGCGGCTTCAGCGACTCCAGCTTGATGCGGCCATGGCCGTCGACCAGCGTGGCGATCGCGTTCGCCAGAATGGTCGCCGGATTGGCGAGCACGCCGCCCCAATTGCCGGAGTGATTGCCGCCCTCGCGCAGGTTGACGTCGAGATGCAACCGGATGCCGCCGCGGCAGCCGAGAAAGATGGTGGGGCGCGCGGTCGACAGCCGCGGGCCGTCCGAGCCGATGAAGACGTCGGCCTTCAAGGCGTCGCGATGCAGATCGGCCACCTTGGCGAGATCGGGCGAGCCGATCTCCTCGCCCATCTCGATGATGAACTTGGCATTGAAGCCGAGCTTGCCGCCACGCGCCTCGCGCACCGCGCGCAGCGCCGCCATGTTGACGCTGTGCTGGCCCTTGTTGTCGGCGGTGCCGCGGCCATAGAGACGATTGCCCGCCGGCGTCACCGCCCAGGGATCGCGGCCGTCGCGCCATTCACCAGCCATGCCGTCGACGGTGTCGCCGTGGCCATAGCTGAGCACCGTCGGGGCGCTGTCGCTCTCGTGGTAGGTCGCGATCAGAAACGGCGACTTGCCGCTCGGCGAGGGCACGATCTCGGAGGAAAAGCCGAGGGCGGCAAAGGACGGCGTCAGCTCTTTGGTCAGATACGCCGCGAGCTCGTCCTTGCGCTCGGGATTGAGGCTCTCGGTGCGATAGGCGACCCGGCGGCCGAGCTCGGCCAAGAAGTCACCGCTCGTCAGGCTCTGACGGGCACGGGCAATTGCATCAATCCTGGTCATGGCGCTTTTCCAGTCACAACGAAGGCGGCGTCATATCGGGATCGCGCGGCGAGCGGAAGGGGCTGGGTTTGAATTCAATGCTGATATCAAGCAAGTCTCGGATTTCGGAACCGCGTAGCCTGCCATCAAACTCGGTGGTTGGATCGTGCTGCGGCTTGCTCGGTACTCCTCGCCCGCCCGTGTAACGCCAGCCCCGTCCTCGTCCCGGACGAAAGTGGTCAACTGACAATCCAGAGGCGCAGTCTCTCAATTCACCGCGTGGCTGACCATCACCTCGATCAGCCTGGCGCCGGGCCTGCGGAACGAGTCCGACAAGGTCGGCTTCAGCTCGCGCGGATCACTGACGCGCATCGCCTCGCAGCCGAGCGACTGTGCCAGCCCTGCAAAATCCACCGGCGGGTCGGCAAAATCCATGCCGATGTAGTTGTCGTCGCCGTGGAACGACAGCAGCCGCTGCTTGATGATGCGATAGCCGCCATTGTTGACGATGACCACCGACAGCGGCAGCTTGTGATGCGCTGCGGTCCACAGCGCCTGGATCGAATACATCGCGCTGCCGTCGCCGGAAAAACACACGACCGGACGATCGGGATTGGCGAGACTGACACCGACCGAGGCCGGCAGGCCCCAGCCGATGCCGCCGGAGGCGAGGCCGTGATAATTGTAGCGGTCGCGATAGGGCCACAGCGCCGTCATGTAGCGCGCCGAGGTCAGGCCCTCGTCGACCAGGATGCCGTGCTCCGGCATCGCCTCGGCGACCTGCAGCGCCAGATAGTCCGGGTCGATCGGCGTCCGCTCGCGGGCCGCCTCGATCTGCGCCGCCAGCGTCCGGCGCCGTGCGCTCCAGTTCTTCGAGGACAATTCGGCCACGCGCTCCTGAGCACGCGCCTGCAGGGCCGCGCCACCGAGCTCGCGCAAGAGCGGCGTGAGCTGAAGCAGCGTCTCGCGAACGTCGGACTTGAGCGCGATCTCGGCACCGAAATTCTTTCCCAGCTCCCAATCGACGAGGCCGATCTGCACGATCGGCAAGCCCTCGGGCAGCGGCTCGATGTCGCTATGCACGGACATCCGCAGGGGATCGGCGCCGAGCACGATGAGAAGATCGTGTGGTGCGAGCAGGTCGCGGACCTGCTTCTGCACACGCGACAATGAGCCGATGTAGCAGGGATGCTCGGACAG
Source organism: Bradyrhizobium sp. SZCCHNS3016 (assembly GCF_032484535.1). Classification (NCBI taxonomy): domain Bacteria; kingdom Pseudomonadati; phylum Pseudomonadota; class Alphaproteobacteria; order Hyphomicrobiales; family Nitrobacteraceae; genus Bradyrhizobium; species Bradyrhizobium sp. SZCCHNS3016. Next base: position 108,736 of record NZ_JAUETE010000001.1, on the reverse strand, counting down.
GAAATGCGCGCCATAGGGCGCGGACTGCTGATGCACGGGAGCGCCGATCGCCGACGCGAACTCGGCCGCCTGCCGCAGCGCATCGCTCTTGACGATCTCGTCGCCGGTGATGATCACCGGCCGTTGCGCCTTGAGAATGCGCTGCGCCAGCGCCTGCAACGCACCAGAGGCCGGCAGCACGCGCGCATCGATCCGGGTGGAACGGCCGAGCTCGATGCCGGCTTCATCATTGAGGATATCGCCGGGCAGCGAGATGAAGACGGGACCGGTCGGCGGCGTGGTCGCCACCTTGGCGGCGCGCCTGATGATGCGCGGCAGGTCCTCCAACCTCGTCACCTCGACGGCCCATTTCACCAGCGGCTCGGCCATCCGCACCAGCGGGCCGTAGAGCAGCGGCTCCATCAGGCCGTGGCCCTGCTCCTGCTGGCCCGCGGTGAGGATCATCGGCGTGCCCGTGAACTGCGCGTTGTAGAGCGAGCCCATCGCGTTGCCGAGACCCGGCGCGACGTGAACGTTGCAGGCGACGAGGCGTCCCGAGGCGCGGCTGAAGCCGTCGGCGATCGCCACCACCAGGCTCTCCTGCATCGCCATCACATAGGTGAGATCGGGATGGTCCTTCAGCGCGTGCATGATCGGCAATTCGGTGGTGCCGGGATTGCCGAACAGATGCGTGATGCCCTCATCCTTGAGCAGCGCCAGGAAGGCCGAGCGTCCGGTGGTGCGGTTCTTCATGGTGGCGTTTTCCTCTGGGTCGTGGCCTTGTTCGTTCTCGGCAAGCTCTCACTCCGTCATTGCGAGCGAAGCAAAGCAATCCAGCGTCTGTCATAGAGGCAGTCTGGATTGCTTCGGAGCTGACGCTCCTCGCAATGACGGCGGAGGGGCCGTTGGTCCGGCTTCTCATCGATGGCTCCGGCTAAGATCATGTCACGACCTTGCCAATCAGTACGGCTCCTTGAGTGCGCTCATTGTGACGATGCCAAGCTGCCCGCGGATCAGAACATCCCTTCGCGCGAGCCGCGCTTCTTGCGCTGCGCGCGCTGCCAGACCACGCCGGGAAAACCCCTCAGCGGCACCAGGGGCGCGCCGGTGTAGGCCCAATCCGGCGCCTCCTCGATGGCAACGTGATAGAGCGGCTCGCGACCGGTTCGTGCTGCAAATAGCGCGCGCGGGATGTTCACCATGTGCGGCGAGCGGGCGCGCTCGTAGAACACAGGCGAGCCGCAGCTGCTGCAGAAGCTGCGCGTGGCTTTCGCGGCGTCGTCCTCGTAGCGGGTGATCGCATCCGCACCCGAGGTGATGCGAAGGCGCTTGCGCCAGCTTCCGACATAGGTGGCGTAGGCCGCGCCATGGGCGCGGCGGCTGGGCGATGAATGATCATGCCAGGCCCAGCGCGCCGGGACGTCGATCTCGAAGGCGACGCGGCCGCACAGGCATTGGCCGGAGGCGATGCCGGCGGGAGCGGATCTGGGCATGACAAGCATCCATCCACGGCGTCATTCCGGGGCAAGGCCACCGGCCTTGAACCCGGAATGACAATGAAAACGCGACTGCTCGGCTCTCGTGACGCAGTCGAGCTAAGCGGGCGCCATCTCGTCATAGGCCGGATAGTCGGTATAGCCCCTGGCGTCGCCGCCATAAAAGGTGGGACGGTGATACGGCGTCAGCGGCCAGCCGTGCCGCAGCCGGCGCGGCAGGTCCGGGTTGGAGATGAAGTAGCGGCCGATGGCGATGGCGTCGGCGTGGCCGGCCTGGATCGCGGCTTCCGCCGGCTCGCCGGTGAAGCCGCCGGCGCCGATCAGCACGCCCTTCCATAGCGGCCGGAACAGAGCGATGGCCGACGGCACGTTCTGCCAGTTGACGTCGGCGCGGCCGGCGCCGGAGGAGCGCGGCTCGATCAGATGCAGATAGGCGATGCCGAGCTTGTTAAGCGCCTCGATCGCGTAGGTATAGAGCGGCATCGGCTCGGCCTCGCCGGAGCCATTGGCGATGCCATAGGGCGACAGCCGCACGCCGACCTTGTCGGCGCCGCAGGCGTCGATCACCGCCTGCGTGACCTCGAGCAGGAAGCGGCAGCGGTTCTCGATTGCGCCGCCATACCGGTCGGTGCGCTGGTTGCTGCGGGTCTGCAGGAACTGCTCGATGAGATAGCCGTTCGCGCCATGCACCTCGACGCCGTCGAAGCCCGCCGCGATCGCGTTGCGCGCAGCCTGGCCATAGGCCGCGACGAGCGCGGGGATCTCGTCCGTCTCCAGCGCGCGCGGCGTCTCGTAGGCCGCCGGCTTGCCGTCCGCCGTCATCGCCTTGAGATCGTCGCCGATCGCGATCGCCGACGGCGCCACCGGCAGCGCGCCGCCCGGCTGGAACGAAGAATGCGAGACGCGGCCGACATGCCAGAGCTGCAGGAAGATGACTCCGCCCTTGGCATGCACCGCGTCGACGACCTGCTTCCAACCCGCGATCTGCGCCGCGCTGTAGATGCCCGGCACGTTCGGGCTGCCGGTGCCGGTCGGCAGCACCGGCGAGGCCTCGGCGATGATCAGGCCGCCCGGCGTCGCGCGCTGCGCATAATACTCGACGTTGAGCGGCCGCGGCGCGAGGGTCTCCCTTGCGGCGCGCATGCGGGTCAACGGCGCCATCACGACGCGATGCTTGAGGCGATACGGACCGATCGTGAGCGGTGAAAACAGCGCAGGCAGCATTTCGTCCCCAGATGTCATTGTGATTGTCGACTGCGGTCATCTTGTTCGCAAAAGATGATGGTGGCAATGTCCGCCCCACGTCAGTACGAGCAGACCCTCCATGCCGAAAGCGAACGCCCTCCCCTCCCTCAGCCTGCGCATCGATCTCGATGACGGCAGCCGGATCGGGCCGGGCAAGATCGCGCTGCTGGAGAACATCGCGCGGCACGGCTCGATCTCTGCGGCCGGGCGCGCGATGGACATGTCCTACAAGCGGGCCTGGGACCTCGTTGACGAGATCAACCGGGTATGCCGGCAGCCCGCGGTCGCGCGGCAGACCGGCGGCCGCAATGGCGGTGGCGCGGTGCTGACGACGTTCGGCGCGCAGTTGGTCGAACGTTACCGGCGCATCGAGCGTGACGCAGCTGACGCCGTGAAGAAGGATCTCGCCGCGCTGCGCAGCGACATCGAGAAGCCAAGGAAGACCCGCGGGGCCAGGGCCGCGTCGTAAGCCGGTTCCAGCCGACGCGATGCATCCGCGACTGGACTGATGCGCCTCGCGTTGCAGCCGCAAAAAACCGTCTTGCCGTCAGCCGGATGATCTTGCGGCCGCGCCAAGACGTCATACACCAGCATCTCGTCGCCATGCCGGAGAACCTGCCGTGTCTCACCCTGCCTTGTCCGCCGACCACACCGCCGTCGTCACCGGAGGCGCCTCCGGCATCGGGCTCGCCGCCGCCATGCGCTTCGCAGAGCGCGGCATGAACGTCTGCATCGCCGATGTCGACGAGGCCCGGCTGCGCGACGCCGCCGCCAGGCTCGCGGCTGCGGCCAAGCGTGGCGAGGCTGCGGTCATGACCGCCACGGTCGATGTGAGCAACCGGGACAGCGTGGTCGCGCTCGAAACGGCGGTGCGGCAGCGCTTCGGCGCGATCGACGTGCTGATGAACAATGCCGGCATCCAGCCGGGCAGCAAGATGCTTGCCGACGACAATTGGCAGCGCATCCTCGACGTCAATCTGTGGGGCATCATCCACGGCTCGCAGGTGTTCGCAGCCAACATGATCGCGCAGAGCAAGCCGGCGCTGATCATCAATACCGGCTCCAAGCAGGGCATCACCACGCCGCCCGGCGATCCCGCCTATAACGTCTCGAAGGCCGGCGTGAAGGCGTTCACCGAGGCGCTGCAGCACGAGCTGCGCAACACGCCCGGCTGCCAGGTGACGGCGCATCTGTTCATTCCGGGCTTCGTGTTCACACCGCTGACGGCGAATGGCCGCGTCGAGAAGCCGGCCGCCGCCTGGACGCCGGAGCAGACGGTCGACTTCATGCTGGAGCGCGTCGCGGCCGGCGACTTCTACGTGCTGTGCCCTGACAACGACGTGCCGCGGGCGCTCGACGAGCGGCGTATCCTGTGGGCGGCCTCCGACATCGTCGAGAACCGGCCGCCGCTGTCGCGTTGGCATGCCGACTACACCGACGCATTCGCGGCGTTCGCAAAGATATCGCCATGATCCGGCCACATCGGAGCGGCGGCGCGTAGCTGCTCCCGGTCTCATCACAAGTTCCCAGACGCGTCGGATCGTCGCAAGGCGGTCCGCGTGCGTTCGGGACGTCTACCCATCGACCGAATCGCTACGGTCGAACGCTCTTGCAACTCACTGATTTGCCGCGGGCGCGACGTCGCCGCTGGTCGCCGGCTCTTGAAGCGCCCCTCGACCGTCAAGCGGTGAGATGTCGCAGCTCTGCGGGAGCGCCACCCGTACGCCGCACGACAATCTGACGCAGACGCATTCCACAATCCCTGCGCGAAGCAGCCACGAAGCAGGCAGCAGATAGCCCTCATCATCCGCACCCGCGTCAGCCGCGCCCCGTTGCTTCGGCTCATCCGCAGTGGTGCGCAGCTTTGGGGAGTACGTCGGACATGTCGCGCCATCACCGTCACCATCACGACAGTCACCACGGTCACCATCATCACAACGACCACCACCACCATCATCATCACAATCATCACTGCCAGCCGGCGCCTGCGCCAATGCCTCCGACGCCGCCCACGCCGCCGGCGCCCGCGCTCGGCTTCGCCGATCTCGGCGTCGTCTTCAACGACGCGACGCGCTTTCTCGAAGGCGGACTGTGGCGCAACGTGGTCGAGGAAGGCGGCCAGGGGCTTGGCAGCGTCTACAACTACACTGGCGATCTCACCGTAATTCAGGATGGCCTGAAGGCGATGGTTGCCGCCGGCCAGTTCACCGGGCAGACGCTCACCAACATCAACAAGATCCTCGCCGACATCACGGTCGCGCAGGATGCCGCGATGGCTTCGGTGACCGGCGGCGGCGCGTTCGGCAGCATCGCCGCCGCGGAGACCGCGCTGCGCAACGCGCATCTTGACATCCTCAACGTCGTCAACAACGATCCGAACCTTGCGGGCAAGGCGACCAATGCCGACGGCGCCACCGGCTTCCTGCAGGCGCCGGCGCTGCTGCCCGAAGGCGTGACGGCCGCAACCGCCGCCAAGGGCACGCTGGCCGAGCTCGGCCTGATCTTCAACGATGCCGCCAACCGGCTGATCGGCGGCGTGAACGAAAGCAATGTCGATGTCATCCAGGACGATGTCGACGCGCTGATCGCCGGCCTCAATGCGCTGGTCGCCGCCAATCCGCTGCAGTTCGGCGGCCTGACCGGCGTGCACGCGCTCGCCATCATCGACCAGCTCGCGCTCGTCAACACCCACATCAACGGTGCGGCCGGCAATGTCGACATCGGCCGCGCGCTGAACGACGACTTCCTTGACATCATCGACATCGTCGCCGGCGACACCAATCTCGCCAACATGGCGCAGCAGAACGGCCTGAACGGCTGGAGCGGCTTCGGCGACTTCCTTAACCCGACGCCGGCCTATCAGGACAACCAGGCACAGACCGATTTCTGGGCCATGTTCATCGCCCAGTCCAACGCGCTCGGCAAGGCGGCGATATCAGCCGTCAATTCCGGCGACGCCGCCGCGATGGCCAAGGTCACCGCCGACCTGATGACCTTCAAGAAGGACGTCACCGATTTCGACGCGGCGCAGGGCGGCATCTTCCAGGCCCGCTTCGACAACGAGCTGCTCGGGGACCAGAGCACGCTGGGCGCCGAGATCGCCAAGATTCTCGAAGGCTTCCAGGCCGGCAACAAGGCGCTGGTCGCCGCGGCCGCCGACCAGATGCACCAGAACGCAGCCGATGTCGGCGGCAACAACATCCCGGTCAATGGCGGCGCCTACAATGTCGACGGCACCACGATCGGCCAGGTGCTGGCGACCACCGGCGGCGGCAACAGTGCCGACGCCGCCGCGCTGCTGGCCGCGATCACCAGCGCGCCCGCCTCGAACGTGATCATGCTTCCCAGCGCCGCGCCGGCACACGGCAGCGCCGCGCCGGCAACCCTGGTCATGGACGGTCCGATGATGGAGGGGCCGATGATGGAGATGTCACAGCATCAGCATCATCACATGTGGGCGTGATCACCTGTCGCTCGGGCGCCTGCACCAGCAGGCGCCCGACGAGCGCGAGCGCGGTTTCCGTGGCCGGATCGGCCGAGATCACGGAGACCGCGAGCACGATGAGATCGACCGGCCGGTGCGACAGCACGATGACATGCGTCGCATGCCGCGCATCCATCAGCGCCACCACGCGCTCGACAACGGGGTCGGTGACCGCCCGCCGCCACGGCGCATCGGCCCGGCGCAGCACACGGCTTGACGCGAGAAAGTCGCGCAGCAGCGGCGGATCATAGGCGGTCAGCTCATCCTCGCGACAGCGGCGTGCGCTTTCGAAGACCGGCTGGCGCGTGAGCTCGGCGATCAGTTCGTCGCGCGTCGCCGCGATCGAGGCCCCGATCGAGTCGAGCACGCCCGGCTCGCGGGCTTGCAGCATCGCGCGCAAGGCATCGCCGATCAGCCCGATCGTGAGCACGCCGGCCACCGCGACCGCGCAGAAACGCATCAATTGCGCCGTATCGACGTCCGGCGACAGCGCTGCCGCGGCAGCGCCGAGCAGGGCGGCGCCGAGGATCCGCAACAATGTCAGCAGCCCGCCCTGACGCTGCGTCTCCGCGCTGGCGCCGGCGATCAGGATCGCGGTCACCGCCAGCAGCGCGCCCAATGCGCCGAGCCGCACCGGCATGCTCGGCGCCAGCACGCGGAAATCGGTGATGATGAAGGGAATGACCATGACGGCGCCGAACGCGACGCGATCGATGACGCGGTTCTCCCAGGTCAGCAGGCTCGCGCGGTCGCGGCGAAGCAGCAGCCAAGCGCAGGTCGCAAAGCCTGCGAGCTGAAAGGCCGACAGCACGATGGTGTGATGGCTTTCGAACTCGACCGGACCGAGCGCGCCGGCGAGCGCGAGCACCACGCCGCCGGCCAGCGCGATCGCCTTGAGCGCGCGATGCGCGTGCCGGCGCAACAGACCTTCCGTCACCACCAGCGCGCCGAGTGGGATCAGCGCCGCCGGAATCAGCGAGACGCGGTCGAGAAAAGCATTGTCCGTCCACCAGGCGACGCCGCGCAGCAGGAACAGCGAGGCGACGGTCCCGAGCAGAACGACGAGCCGCGCCGTCAGCGGTCCCCTCGGGTCGCGCCGGTGCAGCATGGCGGCGGCCACCGCGAGGCCGATCGCGCCGCAGAGGTTGACGACGGAGTCGGCAACGATGCCGGCCGTCATGGCGCGGGCTCGCCGGACTGCAGGCGCGGACGGAGCGTGCCGAACGTCCTGGTGTCGTCGAGCCAATGCACCAGCGGCAGGATCATCCGCTGCAGCGCCAGCACGGCCGAGGTCGCCAGCAGCGCCGGCAGCGAGCCGGAGGGGATCTCGCGCAGCAGATAGCGCCGGGCGGCGGCGAGATCGATTCGGCCGAGCTGCAGCAGATCGTCGCCCCTGGTGTAGTCCAGCTCGCGCGCGCAGAAGCCGTTGTAGATGGCGTCGCGATGCTTGGGCGCATCGTCATACGTCTTCTTCAGCGCATCGGAGCCGCCGGTATAGGCGTTGGTGATGATGAAGCGCGCCTCGTCGAACCCGGCCTCGCCGCCGACGCCGAACACCGCGCGATGCGCCCGCATGATGCCGCGCGCGAGCTGAAGATGCGCAAAGCTCTGTCGGGCCTGCGGCAGCGGCGACGGATAGACGTCGGAGAAGGTCTCGCAGACCATGCCGGCCACCGCCGGCACCTGCGTGACGTTGGAGATCCATTTCGGCCGCAGGCCGTCGCGGATGAACAGCAGCAGCGTCGTGAGGCCGTAAAGCACGCCGGACAGGCCTTTGCCGCGCGCTTCCGGGTCGACCATCACCAATCCGAGATGGATCACCTGCTGGGTGTCGCCGTCGCGCTCGACCTGCATCACCGCGAGCGCATTGAAGGCGATCGGCCGGCCGCCCGCCTCCTCCGACACCACCGTGATGATGGCGCGCGCGAGCGGGTCGCGCTCGCCTGAGAAGATGCCATAGGTGAGCTCGCCGGCGGGCAGCGTCTTGCCGGCGACGGTGCGGAGATCGGCCACGAGCGCCGCCAGCGCCGCGTCGTCCAGGGTCGTGCCCGGGCTCTCGACGATGCGCGTGCGAAACTCCGCATGGGTGCGCAGCGACAGGTCCATCGCCTCCTGCCCCAGCGCCGTCAGCCAGAAGCCGACATTGTCGTGGATACGCCTGGCCGTTGCGACGACGTTCATTGTCCTCATCCACCTGCCCGATCAGAAACGTCTCGCCGAAGCTGTGCCTAAAGTTCACGACATATGCTCCGCGCCGTTAATTCATGATCATGACGCAGGACGGAGCGTCAGTGACGGTAAACGCAGGTTGAACGACCGCAAGCGGTGGACGCCATCGCATCCACCGCTTCCCGGCACGCGCGGAGTGTCCTCCTCACCGGATTGCATCTTCGATGCAATCCGGCCTCTACCCGCGAGTGGGAAGAGGCGAGGAAACCGCTGCTCACGCCGCCTTCGACACCTCCATCAGCAGGCGCTCGGCGCGGGCGTCCTCGATGCGGTTGACGAGCTTGCCGCTCTCGTGGCGGTCACGCAGGGTCTTGGTCAGGGTGACGCAAGTCTGCACCAGCATGACGATGCCCATCGTCAGATAGCCCTTCATCCAGAGATCGATCGGCATGAAGAACACACCGAGGGCGACGAGGAAAGCGGAGGCGGCGAACGAGGCGTAGGAGAAGGTGATGAAGGCGCTGCTGTGGGGCTGGGTGTTCTGGTTCATGGTCGGCTCCTATGATGACAATCAGGTTGGCTGGTGCGTTTCGATCGGTGGTGACGAATTTCAGTTGGCCGGTGCAGTACGGCCGGCTTTCAGCCGCGCCAGCACGTCGTCGGCAGTGGTCTTGATGCGCGGGCCAAAGCCCTGCTCGGCGAGCTTCTCGGCCGTGGTGATCGGCCCCGTCGCGGCATCGAGCTCCATCAGCGCCTCGTCGGCGGCCTGCGCCTCGATCTGCCGCTCCCGCAGCCGTTTCAGCGTCGCCTCGGCCTCGGGCAGCGTGCACTCGTAAGGACGCGCCGCCTCGATGCCGCCGCGGCGCAGATTGCGCACGGCCTCGGAGGCCCGCGCAATCCGCCGGCCGCGATCAAGCTCGGCAATGCGCGCCTCGGCGTTGGCGACATGCTTCTTCAGCCTGGTGATCTCGGACGCGAACAGCGCCCGCGCCGTCCTGGCAGCGTCACGCTCGGCCTCGAGGCCAGCGATCGCCTGCGCCGCCTCGCGGGCCAGATCCTCGCGGCCGCCGTCGAGCGCTGCGGTGGCGCGCACCTCGAGATCGGTGATCCGCACCAGGGTCGCCTCGAGCCGCTTGCCCTCCTGCTGGTCCTGCGCGATGGCCAGCGCCAGCGCGCGCTTGCTGCGATCGACGGCGGCAGCGGCGTCACGCAGCTGCTGATCCAGGATCACCAGTGCGGTACGGTCCTGCAGCTCCTCCTCCGCGACGGCCACGGTTCCCCGAAACAGCGTCAGAACGGTCTTGAACATTGTGAACTCCCTGTTATGAGCATTGCTCATAGAGTTTCTTCTAACGCAATCATGAGCGTCGCTCAAGGAATATTTTGAGCGTCGCTCAATATTTTGGTTAACAATGTCCAAGACACTGGAAAGACGTGCAAAACAGCGCGAAGCCCTGATCGAAGCCGCCGAGCGGATGATCCGCACGCGGGGTCTCGTCGGTCTGAAGACGCGCGATCTCGCCCAAGAGATCGGCGTCGCCAATGGCGCGGTCTACAATCTCGTCGCCGATGTCGACGAGCTGGTGCTGATGGTTGGATCACGCACCCTGGCGCGGCTCGACGCGGAATTGTCGGCGGCCGAAAGCGCCGGGCCGCCGGGCCCAGAGGCTGCGCTGGTGCGCATCGCGATCGCCTATTGCGACTTCGCCGCCCACAATCTCGAGCTCTGGCGCGCGCTGTTCGAGCATCGCATGGCGCCCGAGAAGCCGCTGCCCGACTGGGCCATCGCCGACCAGATGCACCTGTTCCGTCACATCCACCAGCCGCTGGCGGCGTTGTTTCCGCAGCGCTCGTTCGACGACATCAGCGTCACCGCGCGCAGCCTGTTCTCGGCGGTCCACGGCATGGTCGCGCTCGGGCTGGAGCAGAAGCTGATCGCCGTTCCGCTCGCCGCCCTCCGCCAGCAGATCGCGACCATGGTGCAGGCGATGGTGACGGGACTGGCGGCGGAGGAGACGACCGGCCGGTGACGCGCAGCTTGGCGTCGCGCGCAGCGTCATCGGACGCCTGACGCCAACGATCAAACACGACTGCTTCACGGCATTTCTCTCCTGCCTGCTGTGATAGCTAGTTGCTGCCCCGGCGGCGCGGCTCCCGCCTTGTTCAGCCGGAATTGACGGCGAGAACAAACAACCGCCCCATTGCTTCGCAGTATCATGCCGACGTTCGGACTTGTTCCAGACAACATGTCTGGAACTGCCGATCCACCAACGCTCGATGACGAGTGTTAGTTCGTGTGACATGCGCAGATCTCGGCGCATGGCCACGCTCATCCGGCCGGCAGAGCCTGCAGCGTATGGCCGCCGCGCGATCAGGAAAAAGCGCCAACGAGTCCAGGACGCGCGAGCCAAGGGGGAAATCGTGAGACATTTGCGTGCGCCCAACGACGACCACGATCCGCCATTCTCGTCCGGTTACGACGATGGCCGGCGTACGTTGTATGAACAATCGTGGCGCGACGAGCACGACCGGCCCTCGCCTGCGGAATTTGCGTCCCGTTTCGGCGTGCAGGAGGTTTCCCCGCCGCCACGGGAGCGACGATTCCTCGGCGCGTTGAGCATACTGGGGCTCGTGGCTGTCGCCGCAGGCGTGGCCGGCTTTGCAGCGACGAAACTTCCGACGCGGTGGACCGCTGCGCTCTCCGCCAACGGCCGTGCGGAGGTTGCAACCACGGCAACGGTGCCGTCACCGCCGGCCCGAGCCGCGCAGACCGTTGCACCGGTCCAAGATGCTCTCCCAACTGGAGCGATTTCGAGCGCCGTCCCCGTCGTCGCGCCGGATCAGAGCCCGCCGCTGAGGGAGGAGGACCGCGTGCCGAAGTTCGATACGCGGATGGCCAATGCCGCGTCGGCGCAGCCGACCAGCGCGCGGCCCCCGGTCCAGGGCGTGACGGAAACCGAAATCAGCTTCGGAATGGCGGCGCCGTTCTCGGGTCCGGCCAGGGAGATGGGCCATCAGCTCAAGCTCGGCATCGACCTCGCCTTCGCGCAGGCCAACGAGGAAGGCGGCGTGCATGGCCGGCAGCTCAAGCTCTACACGGCCGATGATGCCTATGAGCCGACGCGGACGCTGAACGCGATGAAGGAGCTCTACGAGCAGCACAAGGTGTTCGGCTTCGTCGAGAACTACGGCAGTCCGACGGCCCTGATCTCGGTGCCGTACGCGCTCGAGCATCATGCGCTCTATTTCGGCGCCTTCACCGGCGCTCCTTCGCTCCGCCACGATCCGCCGGACCGCTACGTCTTCAACTACCGTGCCGGCTACGCCGAGGAAGCCCATGCGCTCGTGAACTATCTCGTCAAGAGCCGCAAGCTGCGTCCGCAGGAGATCGGAGTTCTCACCCAGCAGGATGCCTACGGCGACGCGGGGTGGGAGGGTGTCAGCAAGGCGATGCACGGGCTGCGCGGCGGCGTGGGCGACGCCTTCCGCATGAGCTACAACCGCAATACCGTCAATGTCGACGAGGCCATCGCGCAACTGCGGCGGCAGAAGCATGCGATCAAGGCGGTGGTGCTGGTCGCCACCTTTCGCGCCGCGGCCAAGTTCATCGAGAAGACCCGCGACCTCTATCCCGACATGATCTACGCGACGATCTCGGGCGTCGGCAGCACCGGCCTCGCCAGTGAGCTGATGGTGCTCGGCCCGCGCTATGCGGACGGCATCATCTGCACCCAGGTCACGCCGGCGGTCGACGGCTACGCGTCCGTCACCCTGAACTACAAGAAGGCGCTCGACAGATATTTCCCGGGAGAGCCGGCGGACTACTCGTCCCTGGAAGCCTATCTCACCGCCAACATCCTGATCGAAGGACTGCGTCGCGCCGGTCCCGCTGTCGACACCGAGTCGCTGGTCGATGTCCTCGAATCGATGCTGAATTACGAGCTGGGCGTTGGATCAAAGGTGAGCTTCGGCCCGTCCGACCATCAGGCGCTGCACAAGGTCTGGGGCACGCAGCTCGACAAGACCGGCCAGTATCACGCAATAGATCTCGAATAGGCTGAATGGCCTGGGCTCGCCGCTCCGTGCAGCGTGCGTGAGCGGGTTGCTTTCATCGGCGGTTTCGGCCATATCGATCGCATGATCAAGACTGAGACCTTGCACGCTAACACGTGGTGGCGCTCCATCTAGGAGCGGCACGGCCTCGTCATTCATTCGCCCGTCGCCGCCGTTCATCGGCCTGCGACGCGGTTCTTGTCATCAACAGCATCGAAGCGCTCGATCGAGCGGCGGTTCTCACTTTTGGAGAACCACGATGCCTCTCTCAATGCCAGAACGTCCCGTCATCCTGACCGGCGACAGGACCACCGGCCCCCTGCACCTCGGCCACTATGTCGGCTCGCTGCAGAACCGCGTCGCGCTGCAATCGACGCATCGGCAATTCCTGCTGCTGGCCGATGCCCAGGCGCTGACGGACAACGCCCACGATCCGGGCAAGGTGAGCCGAAACATCCTGGAGATCGCGACCGACTATCTCGCCGTCGGCATCGACCCGGAGATGACGACCATCTGCCTGCAATCGCACCTGCCGGCGCTGGCCGATCTCACGCTGCTCTACATGAACTTCGTCACGGTGGCGCGGCTCGAGCGCAACCCGACCATCAAGGACGAGATCCAGGCACGCGGCTTCGGCCGCGATATACCGGCCGGCTTCCTGTGCTATCCCGTCGCGCAGGCCGCGGACATCACCGCCTTCAGGGCGACCATCGTGCCGGTCGGCGAGGACCAGGCGCCGCTGATCGAGCAGACCAACGAGATCGTCCGCCGCATCAACCGCCAAGCGGGCACGGAGGTGCTCCCCGAGGCACGCGCGCTGATCCCGAGCGTCGGACGCCTGCCTGGCGTGGACGGCAAGGCCAAGATGAGCAAATCACAGGGCAACACGATTCCACTCTCCGCCACCGCGGACCAGATTCGCGATGCCGTCCGCCGCATGTTCACAGACCCCAGCCACGTCAGGGCCGCGGACCCCGGTCGCGTCGAAGGCAATGTGGTTTTCATCTATCTCGACGCGTTCGACGACGATCATGCGGCGGTCGCGGACCTGAAGGCGCGCTACGTCCGCGGCGGCCTCGGCGACAGCGTCGTGAAGCAGCGACTTGATGACGTGCTGCAGGCCGTGGTCGCGCCGATCCGCGACCGGCGGGCGGCGTTTGCGCGTGATCCCGACCATATTCTCGAGATCGTCAGGCACGGCACCGAACTGGCGCGCACCGTCACCGATGCGACCTTGCGCGACGTCCGCGAGGCGCTGGGTCTGTGCGCGCTGCATTAGCGGTGCGATGCTAATGCTCAATAACATGAATTAACTAATTTCGCTCCGCAGCGTCACTGGAACATGAAACGGCTGTGCGTGTCCCGTCGAAAAAGACGCTATGCTGTCAAGCGGCCGCGAAAGGCGCTATGCTGCGTTCGCGCCTGCGCAACTGTGATGCCGAGATCCGGCTTCGAAGTATTCAGCACTCGCGTTTCACCCGGAGAACACATGGCGAAGCGACCCATCGTAAAGCCGCCGGCGGCCGCAAAGCCGCAGCCAAAGAAGCAGGCTTTCGATCCGGCGGTGTTCCTGAAGACCGAAGGCCCAGGCCGAACGATCGGGAAATATCGAAAGGACCAGCAGATCTTTTCCCAGGGCGGCCTCGCCGATGTGCTGTTCTATATCATCACGGGCACGGTCAAGATCGTCGTCCATTCCGAGCAGGGCAAGGAGGCGGTCATCGCGCTGCTCGGTAAGGACGATTTTTTCGGCGAGGGCTGCCTGGCCGGCCAGTCTCACCGGCTGTCGACAGCGTCGGCCATCACCGACAGCGAAATCCTGCGGATCACCAAATCGGCTGCGCTGAGCGCCCTGCGTGAGCAGCCGGCGTTTTCCGAGATCTTCGTTTCGCACATCCTCGCCCGCACGATCCGCGTCGAGGCCGATCTCATCGATCAGCTGTTCAATTCGAGCGAAAAGCGCCTTGCGCGGGCGCTACTGCTGCTGGCCAATTTCGGCAATGACGGCAAGCCGCAGCGGGTCATCGCGAAGGTCAGCCAGGAGATGCTGGCCGACATGATCGGCACCACCCGCTCGCGGGTCAGTCACTTCATGAACAAGTTCCGCAAGCTGGGCTTCATCGACTACAACGGTCACCTCGTGATCCACAGCTCCCTGCTGAATGTGGTTCTGCACGATCAGCCGCATATCGCAGGCGTGAAGTCGGTTGAAGGCAAAGCTCCCCTCAAGAGCCTATGACCGAGTATCTCGAGATCGAGCTGGGCCGCCCTGCTCGATCCACGCCACCGCTAAATCAATGCTGGCTGCGCACCGCCGTCGTGGGCGGCTGGAGAAATGCATCGAACCGCTGCTTGACGATGGCGTAGCATTCGCACGAGGCTTTCTCGAGGCCGGGCCGGTCGAGCACCTGAATGGTGCCGCGACGATAGCTGATCAGGCCGGCCGCCTGCATGGATTGCGCGGCAAGCGTCACCGACTTGCGATTGGCCCCGAGGATCTGCGACAGGAATTCATGCGTGTACGGAAGCACCGCCCCTTCTGCCCGGTCGTGCATCATCAGCAGCCATCGGCAGATGCGCTCTTCGGTCGAATGCATGGCATTGCAGGCCACCGTCTGCTGAACCTGGGACAGCAGCGTCTCCGAGTAGCTGACGAGAAGATTGCGCACATGTTCGCTGGAGTCGAACTCACGCTGCAGCAGCTCGATCGGACACCGGACGGTATGCCCTTCGAGTTGAACGATGCAACGATTGAAGGAGGCCCGGCTGTACATGGCGGCGAAGAGGCCGAAGGCGCCCTCGCGACCGATATTGGCCGTCTCGATGGCGTCGCCGTTCTCCAGCACGGTCAACAGCGACAGCACCGATCCTCTCGGGAAATAGGCATGCCTGAGATGGCCGCCGGCCTCGCAGACCACGGCGCCGAGCTTGAAATCAACGGGCTCGAGGTGCGACTCGATACGGCTGCGGCTGTCCGGCGCCAGGGCATCAAGCAGCTGATTGCTCCGCAGATCGCGATCGGTTTGCGCCTTGATCATTCCAAAACCGACAATCGGCGATGATGAGGGACGGAGGCAACGGCGCAGAGGCGGCTATCCGCGCCGTCCCTCCCCCACTTCTTGGGCGCTCTCGACCGGCAAGTCTGAGCAAAATTGCTCACGAGTTCCCGCACGCAACGCTTCCCCGCCGCACCGCAACAATGGCCCTGCTCGCTCGTCGCGCATCCGGCGATTTCACTAACTCAGATCGTCCGTTTCCGCGTTGGGATTTCCGGCCGCCCGATCGGTCCAGAAGGCGGCCATCCGCTGGCAATGCGCCTGCACGTCCGGATCGACGGCATCGCGCGCAAGTTGCGTGAAATCCGCCGCCAGACGCAGGCATTCACGGATAAAATTGAGGTCGTTGACGGATTCGGACAGGACACACCCCTTCGATGGGATCCATCTGTCACACGCCCCACGGCTCGCTGTCGGTGGGCCACACCACCGAGCGGAAAGAATTGCCGCCGAATGAGCGGATCTGGCCGACGCGCCAACGGCCTGCCGCCTGGCTCGCATAGGGCGGTCTCCGGTGATGAGGGTGCTGCCCCGCCCACTGAAAGGCTGGCATGAGCACGCCTCTCGCCACGGCATCAGTGCCCGCTCTCCGTGGAAGGTCCTCTGGATGAGCGCGCGGGGGGCACAGCGAGCGTCAGGTGCTACTGCCCGCGCCGGGGAGCCATTCTCCTCGATTCGGCTCCCGACGAATTGCGCTGCGGCAAACTGGACCCATGTTCGCTTTTGCTCAGACTCCGACCGGTGAACGGCAACAGAATAATCTCATAATATCAAATTGTAAGGAAGAGAGCAGCGGGGAATTTGTAGTCGGAGTGCGTCCTGTTTTGGAGAATCCGCGTGTTGAGACATCAGAGCCAAGATACCGCTTTTCCGATCTTTCTCGAGCGCGCGGGCGTCCGGAACGACATACGCAGCTACAGGCTCATCCAACAATCTGTGCTCGCCGAATTCAGTCGGGCTGCATTGCAGACCCGCGATACCAACAGCGTCCTTCAGCGCGCCGCCGCGCTCTGCGCCAAGGGCCTCAATGCACCGTTCACGATGGCGATGGAATTCGTGGCGGATGGCAAGAGACTGCTGGTCCGCGCGGGTTACGGATGGCCGAGCCCGGTCGAGCAATCATCGTTCGTCGTGGACAGTGCCTCGCCTGCTGGCCGCGCCTTCCAGACGGGTCAAGCCATCATCACCGGTCGCCCCCCCCCGGATGGTCGCTTCGAGATACCGGGGCTTCCAGTAGACCGCGGCATCAAGACGTCGATCAGCGTCCGGATCGATCGCGGCGGACAAGGCGGCGGCTATTTCGGCGTGCTCCAGGTCGACAGTCCGGCCCCCCGCCGCTTCGACGAGGCGGACGCTGCCTTCCTCACTGAATTCGCCGACATCGTCGGGATTGCAATCGAGCGCCTGCATGAGGAGACGCGGCTCCGGGAAGCCTTGGACCATCAAGCCATGCTGACGCGCGAAATGGGCCACCGCGTCAAGAACAGCCTCGCATCCGTCGTGGCCATGCTCCGCGTCCAGTCGTTCGGGTCGCATTCGGCTGAAGCCAAGCGCGCCCTCGAAGACGCAGGATCGCGCGTGGCGGCCATTGCCCAGGTTCATGATCATCTCTCGCGGGCCTCGCAGATCGGCTTGATCGACGTCGACGTCTTCCTCAATGACTTCTGCAGCCGGCTGCAACGGGTCGCGGGAACGAATGTGCTGCGCTGCGACTCCGACCCGATACGGCTTTCGGCCGATCATGCCGTTCCTCTCGGCCTGCTGATCAATGAGCTGGTCAGCAACGCCGTGAAACATGCCTACCCCGGCCGGGACGGGACGATCGACATCTCCGCCCGTGACATCGACGGCTGGCTGCACCTCAGCGTGTCCGATCATGGTGTCGGTCTGCCGGCCGGTTTCGACATCGATCAACCGCGCGCGAGCCTGGGGTTCCGGATGATCAAGGGGATGGTCGAGCAGCTCCGCGGCCGCCTCTCCGTCAGCGCCAACCAGTCAACCGGCACGCGTGTCCTGGTCGAACTGCCGATGCTCCCCCGCAATGAAGGGATTGCCCCGGCGACAGCACTCGTCGCCGCAGAGCGACCGGTGCTGGAGAAGACCCGGTGATCCCTTGGGCGATCATAAATTGCCAGCACGGCCGATGACGTGATCCTCGATGCGCCGCTGACAAGGCCGGCCGCTTCCTCGAACGGCAGCTCTTTGTCAATGCTCCTCGTCCACGTGCCGCTGGTGGCGACGAGCGCGCTACACGCTTCATGGTGAGACCACACCGCCAATCCGAACATGCGCGAGCCCGGCGGCATTTACCGGGCGGAAACCGTTGCTGGCGTTCAATGCGAGCATGGCACAGTTGCGCATGGAAGTTCGCGATTCGACCGGCACCATCCTGCCGGGCTATGGCGACGCATTCTTCGACCTCAGGCTCCCCGGCGATCACCGCCGCGTGGCGCGGACCCTGCTCCAGATCATTCGCGGCGACGATGTCCGCTCACCGGTGCACAGCGTCCACTTCTTCCGGGGCGCTTCCGAGATCGGCTGCTGGTCGGTCGACGACGAGCGCGCGGAGATGAGCTTCGTGGACCAGTTCGCGCACACGCCGCCGGCCGCGGCGTAACAGCTTCCCCGACGAGCTCAAGGCACGCGGCATCGGCCTCACGCGATCCGCGGGTGCGCGGTCTGGTGCCAGGTCCAGGCCGAGCGGATGATCGTGCCGTCATAGTCGGTGCCGAAAATCGCGAAGTCCGGCACATGGCCGAGGATCGCCGTCAGCGCCCGCGGGATCAGGTGCGTCTCGGGATCGCGCAGCTCACCGATCAGGCCTGACGCGTCGGCACCGCCGGCGTTGAAGTGCGGCGATGGCCGGTGGACAGATTGTCGTAGCAGATCGGCACGTAGCCCGCTCCGGCGACAGCCTTGCAGCAATGAGCCCCGATGTAGCCGGCGCCGCCGGCAACCAGGATCGCTCCCTTGTGACCCATGCATGAAAGCCTTCTGATCAGCAAACGGCTGGATCGAGTCGCGGATGAGAAATGTGACCCAGCGGGGCGACCGCTGCAACCGGGCAGCGCGCGCCGGCCGGCGTCACCGACGACCGCTTGGCGGCAGGCCGCTCCGCGCTCTTAACGCTCTCGCACCCGGCCGGTCGTCCGATTGCGGTCAGGTGACGCCGAATAGCTGATGTCACGCGATGACAGCACGACATCTAGCCGTGAACAGACCTCGTACCGGGCCGCGCCGCTGATTCGGACGCGGTTCGTTCAAGCCACGTTCTGAACGTTAACGTGAGCGCGCACGACGTCGCATTCTGGGACATCATGCGCAGGCTGGCCGTGGCAGCGAGTCCAGCGCTGATGTCGTTGGCGCGATCCCGGCGCGGCGATCGCGGGCTGTGCCTGTGCTCAACCTGCTGGCCTGTTAGCTGGTTCATCACGGTCCGATCGCCCGCGGGTTCCGTTCGGCGCGCAGATGTCCATGCCCCGCGACGCATGGCTCACGACCCAGAGTCCAGGTGGCACGCGGCGCAGAATGGGGTACGAGTCGTCGGACTGATCAGCGTCGGCCGATGCAGGAGGCGTCCCTTGAGTGAAACACCGAGCAACGTCAACGCGGCGGCGCGCGCTGCAGCGACGCCACCGCCCTCGTCCGCCGCGGCGCCCGGGCTCTCGGCGCGTCTCGGCATTCCGCTGCTTGCGGTGATCGCAGCGCTCGCCTTCGTGGCGCTCGCGACCACGCGCTGGAACGCCTGGACCGGCAACGCAACGACCCAGTCGACCAACGACGCCTATGTGCGCGCCGACCTGACGCAACTCTCGAGCCGCGTGGCCGGCGAGGTGACGAAGGTTGCGGTCAGCGATTTCCAGCAGGTCAAGGCCGGCGACCTGCTGGTCCAGATCGATCCGGCCGACTACGAGGCACAGGTGTCGCAGGCCGAGGCCAATGTCGAGGCGGCACAGGCGGCGCTCGACAACCTCAGCAATCAGGTCGAGCTGCAATACGCAACCATCGCCCAGGCCGAAGCGCAGCAGGTCTCGGCCGGCGCGGCCGAGGTGCAGGCCAGGCAGGAAGAAGAGCGCCAGCAGTCGCTGTCGCAGAGCGAGGCAGGTACCAAGCAGCGGCTGGAACAGGCAACGGCCGCCTATGCCAAGGCGCAGGCCGACGTGCGCGCGAGCCGCGCGGTGATCGCCGCGCAGCGTCATCAGCTCGAGGTGCTCACCGGCACCAAGAAGCAGCGCGGCGCCGATCTCGCCGGCGCCAAGGCCGCGCTCGCCGCCGCGCGGCTCAAGCTCGGCTACACCAGGATCACCGCGCCATTCGACGGCGTCGTCGGACAGCGCCAGGTGCAGGTCGGCGATTACGTCAATATCGGCAGCAGCCTGATCGCGGTGGTGCCGCTGCCGCACGTCTTCGTCATCGCCAACTACAAGGAAACGCAGCTCACCCATGTCGCGCCCGGCCAGCCGGTCGAGATCACCGTGGATTCGTTCCCGGCCCAGAGGCTGCATGGCCGCGTCGAGCGGATCGCGCCGGTCTCCGGCTCGCAATTCGCGCTGCTGCCGCCCGACAATGCCACCGGCAACTTCACCAAGGTCGTGCAGCGCATTCCGGTCCGCATCGCCCTCGACGGCGACCAGCCGCTGCTCGCGCGGCTGCTGCCGGGCATGTCGGTCGTGACCCACATCCGCACCACCGGCCAGGCCGATGGCGCCAAGTGAGACCGATCGCGGACCGCTGTCGCGCGGCGGCCAGGCGGCGCATCCGCTGTTTGCCGTCGGCGCCGTCCTGCTCGGCTCGTTCCTGGCGAATTTCGACAGCCGGCTGACCTCGGTCGGCCTGCCCGATCTGCGCGGCGCGTTCTCGCTCGGTTTTGACGAGGGCGCCTGGCTGTCCACCGCGGCGATCGGCTCGCAGATCGTCATCGCGCCGGCCGTGGCGTGGCTCGCGACCGTGTTCGGTCTGCGCCGTGTGCTGGGTATTCCCAGCCTGATCTATGCGGTGCTGTCCCTGATCATCCCGTTCGTGCGCGACTATCCGACCTTGATCGCGCTCGCGATCCTGCACGGCATGCTGCTCGGCACCTTCGTGCCGGCCACGCTCATGATCATCTTCCGCAACCTGCCGATCCGCTGGTGGCTGCCGGCGATCTCGATCTATGCGATCCGGGTCGGCTTCGCGCTGGATACCTCGACCTCGCTGGTCGGCTTCTATGTCGAGCATCTCGGCTGGCAGTGGCTGTACTGGCAGGGCGTCGTGCTGGCGCCGCTGATGGCGCTGATGGTCTATCTCGGCACCCCGGCCGAGCCCGTCAACCGCGCGCTGCTCGAGAACGCCGACTGGGGCGGGATGCTGTTGCTCGGCAGCGCCGTGGCGATGATCTATGCCGGTCTCGACCAGGGCAACCGACTCGACTGGCTGCAATCGGGCACGGTCATGGCGCTGCTGTGCGGCGGCGCCGCGCTGTTCGTCCTGTTCCTCGTCAACGAGGCGCTCGCCCCGCAGCCATGGGCGCATTTCAACGTGCTGTTCTCGCGCAACATCGGGCTGTCGCTGGTCGTGATCCTGCTCTACACGCTGACCAGCCTCTCGAATGCGTCGCTGGTGCCGAACTTCCTCGTCACCATCACGCAGTTGCGGCCGGAGCAGAGCGGCTCGCTGCTGTTGTTCTACGGCGCGCTGCCGATGGTCGTGCTGGTGCCGCTGTCGATCGTGCTGCTTCGCCATCTCGATCCCCGCATCGTCGTCGTGCTCGGTCTCAGCGCCTTCGCCGCGGCCAATCTGCTCGGCACCCAGATCACCCACGCCTGGGCGCGCGAGGATTTCATCGTCATCGTCGTGCTGCAGTCGATCGGGCAGGCCCTGACCTTGCTGCCGATCATCATCCTCGCGCTGTCGAATTCCGATCCGGCCCGCGCGACGTCCTTTGCGGCATATATCCAGGTGATGCGACTCGGCGGCGCCGAAATCGGCGTCGCCCTGATGGGAACGTGGCTGCGGGTGCGCGAGCAGGTGCATTCGGCCTATCTCGGCCTCAACATCCGGAGCGGCGATCTCGACGTCGCACGCGCATTGCAACGGTTGACCGGCTATTTCGCCGCGCATGGCGGCGGCCAGGCCAAGGCCCGCGCCGTCGGGACCTTGGCCGCGCAGGTGCAGCGCGAGGCCAACGTGCTCGCTTATCTCGACGCGTTCTGGCTGTGCTTCTGGCTCGCGATCGCCGCGCTCCTGCTGGTCGCCCTGATCACGCGCGCGCCGCCCGGTCCGTTCTCGCCGGCCCCGATTGGGTTGAGAGCGGCGTGGACGCGACGATTCGGATCGTCGCCGACGTGAGAGCGACGACATTCTCCGACGCGGCACGGCTGCAACGTCACAACACACGCGCCTCGCGGCGGCGCCGAGGTTGCTTAACTTTCTGACGCCGGCACAGCAGCACGGCGCGTGCGCCGGAGCTGCATCTTGCATCTCAATTCAGCGTGGCACGAGATGTAGCCGTGAACAGACCTCGTACCGCGACTCGCCGCCGATTCGGACGCGGTTCGTTCCAGCCGCGTTCCGAACGTTAACGTCGCAAACCGCAGCGTCACACTCTGGGACATCGTGCCGCGAGAGCTGCGGCCGGTCATCTTAACCTTTCGCGACCAGGCTAGACGCGGCTGTCCATCGCAACGTCTGGATCTCGTAGGTCGCGGAAGCGCGCCGCGACATCTAGGCGTGAACAGACCCCGTACCGTGACGCGCAGCCGATTCGGACGTGGTTCGTTCCGAGCGCGTTCCGAACGTTAACGGCACGGCCAGCAGCGTCGCACTCTGGGACATTACGCGCGCGATGGTTGCGGAAGCGGGTCGAGCGGCCATTTCGGACGCTTGATCTTCCTGTAGGGCAACGTCGTGACATCGCGCGCGACCACGCCGGGCGCATCGACCATGATGATGTCGGCCGCGATCGGCGCAAATGCCGCGCGGAAATGCTGGGCGGATTTCACCACGACGAGCTTGCGCGTGGCAGGATCGCAGCCGAGCTGCGTGAAGAAGTCGGTGCCGAACGCCTGGCAGCGGAACGTCGTGATCACGACCTCGACGCCATTGCTCCCGATCAACGCGCAATCGCCGAGCTTGGCGGGCGTGCCGGCAAGGCCCGTCATCACCATGTTCTCCTTCAGCGCCTTGATCTCCCAGGTCGCATCGACCGGATCACCCGACAGCGGACCGATCTTGCCGCCGATCCGCAGCGGCAGCTTGGCGCCAACGCCGGCATCGAAGGCGATGCGCACCGCGATCGGGTCCCAGAGTGGACCGAGGCAGGCATTGCCGATGTTGCGGTCGAGCAGCCGGCGCAGGATGAACGTGGAATCGCCGGGCGCACCGCCGCCGGGATTGTCGCTGGCATCGCCGAGCACGATGGTGCCGTCTGTCGCCAATGCCTGGTCGAGGGCGGCATCGACGTCGGGCATGCGTTCGGTCACCGCCTCGCGCATGCCGATCAGTTCGTCCGCAAGGCGGCGGGCCAGCGCCTTCGCCCTGACACCATCCGGATCGACGGCGGCATCGCTATAGACCAGCACCTTGGTACCCATGTCAGGCGTGTCGCCCCAGCCGAAGCCGTGCACGATCGAGACCGACACGATGCCGTCCTTGCCTTCGAGCGCGGTGATGCGGTCGACGAAGCTGCGCACCGGCTCGCGCGTGGTGTGCAGGGTGACGATCATGTCGGTGTCGACAAGGGCCTTCTGCAGCTTCAGCCGCTTCTCAGCAATATCGGTGCAATGTTTCACCAGATCCTGGGCCCGCTCGAGGATGTCGGTGTGCGGATATTCCTTCCAGCAGATCAGAAGATCGGCGCTTCTGACCATCAGCTCGCTCATATGAACGTGGGGGTCGAGCGTCGCGCCGATGACCACATCGGGCCCGACGATCTCGCGGATGCGCGCGAGCAGCTCACCCTCGCAATCATCATAGCCGTCGGCGATCATCGCGCCGTGCAGGCCGATCAACGCCATGTCGATCGGCAGTGCAGCCTTGAGATCGGCGAGGATCTGATCACGCAGGGTCTCGAACGCGGCGCGGGTGACCAGCCCGTTGGGCACGGCCGCGGCCACCAGCCCTTCGATCAGCGTCCAACCCTTGGACGGCCCGACCTGGCGCGCAGCCCATAGTGGCCCGCCATGCATCTGCATCTTGTCCGGGTGCTGGCCGGCCGGGAAGTAGGCGCGCTCATGGAAGGTCGCGAGCCCCGTGGGCATCGGCGCGAAGGTGTTGGTCTCGGTGGCAAGGGCGGCGGAGAAGACACGCATGGAGGGGAGGCTCTTGGTTCGCGCGAGGGACGAGGATGCGGCGCAGGGGACCGCATCGCGTCCATCAGCACAAGCCGGCAGGAAGGAAGAGCGCCCGTCGCCCAGCGCATGAGCGGCGTCAGACCGCCCTCTCAAACGCGACCGACTGATCCTCGATCGCCTTGATCGCGACCAGCGCGACCTGCGTCAGCCCCTCGCGGTCGGCGCCTGACGACGCCATCACGCTCATGCCGGTGATGACGGCCGAGACATAGCGGGCGAGCGCCGCAGGGTCGGCGGTGGCAGCCAGATCGCCTTCGCCCTTTGCGCGATCGAAACGCTGCCGGAGCTGCTCCTCGGTCTGCGCGCGGCGGGCCGCGAGCTCGAACGGCACATTGGCCGAGCCGGAGCCGCAGGCGAGACCGCCCTGCACCAGCAGGCAGCCGGGTGGATTGGACGGATCGGTCTGTTTCTCGGCGACGCCCATCAGCATCCGCGCGGTGACCTCGCGGGCGGTCGGCGCACTCAGCACCTCGTCCATCCAGGCCTCCCGTCGCGCCGTGTAGCGGTCGAGCGCGGCCCTGAGCAGGGCCTCCTTGCTGCCGAACGCGGCATAGAGGCTGGGCGGGTTGATGCCCATGGCGTCGGTGAGCTGGGCGATGGTGGCGCCCTCATAGCCATGGCGCCAAAACACCTCCATCGCCTGGTCCAGCGCGGTGTCGCGATCGAAAGTCCGGGGCCGTCCGATGCCCATGTGCAAAACTCCTGTTCCGTCTCCGCCCCGTCCGATTTCTTATCTAGTTGTTATTGAACGCGATTTCTTTGATCTGGCGCAGTCGCCGAAAGTCGGGCTACTATTTTCGTAGTATCCGTTACATAAGTCTCTTGCGAACCGGTTGCCAGCGCCACATTTGTAGCGAGCACTACAAAACTGGAGCGCGCCAATGCCTTCGCCCGAAATTCGTCCCTCCGGCCGCCTGAAGCGGTGGCTGAGCACCGTCGCCGCCGCTGGCTTGGTGATTGCCGCCGGATCCTATGCCGGCTCCCATTATTTCAACTTCAGTTCCGCGCCGAATGCAGCCCGCGCTGCGGCCCCCGAACAGGCCGTCGCCGTTACGGTTGCCGTGATCGAGCCGCGAAAGGCGAGCCTGTGGGACGAGTTCTCCGGCCGGCTCGAAGCCGTCGAGCGGGTCGAGATCCGGCCGCGGGTGGCCGGTGCCATTCTCGGCACCAATTTCACCGAGGGTTCGCTGGTCAAGGCTGGCGACGTCCTCTTCAAGATCGACCCGGCGCCCTACGCAGCCGAGGTCGACCGGGCGCAGGCGCAGCTGGAAGCGGCGCGCGCCCGCGCCGCTTTCGCTGCCAACGAACTGGAGCGCGGCGCGCAGCTGGTCGGCAATTCGATCGTGACCAAGCGCGATTACGACCAGCGCGACAACGGCAATCGCGAGGCGATCGCCAACGTCAAGGCCGCCGAGGCGACCTTGCAGACGGCCAAACTCAACCTCGACTACACACAGGTGCGGGCGCCGGTCGACGGCCGGGTTGGCCGGATCGAAGTCACCGTCGGCAACCTCGTCGCTGCCGGCTCGGCCTCGCCGGTGCTGACTTCGCTGGTGTCCGTCAATCCGATCTATGCGAGCTTCGACGCCACCGAAGAGCTGGTGTTGCGCGCATTGTCGGCGATCGCCGATGGCTCGGGCAAGCGCGGCAATCTCGACCGCATCCCCGTCGAGATGACGACCTCGGGCGGCATCACGGCATCCGGCCACATCCAGTTGATCGACAATCAAGTCAACGGGCAGAGCGGCACGATCCGCGTCCGCGCCGTGTTCAAGAACGAGGACGGCCGGCTGATCCCCGGCCAGTTCGCGCGCGTGCGCATGGGCCAGCCGCAGCAGCAATCGCTGGTGCTGCTCGACGAGCGCGTCATCGGCACCGACCAGGACAAGAAATTCGTGATGGTGGTCGGTGACGACGAGCGCGCTGTCTATCGCCCGGTCAGCCTCGGCGGCAGCGTCGACGGCCTGCGCATCATCTCCGCCGGTCTCAAGCCCGGCGAGCGCGTCGTCGTCAACGGCCTTCAGCGGGTGCGGCCGGGTGCGTTGTTGAAGACGCAGGTGGCCGCGATGGGCGCACGCGATGGGGCGGCGTCAGACAACAAGCAACTGGCGCAGCGCTGATCGTCATTGAGGCCCGGCTGTCCGCGACCACCACAACTGTCGTCCCCGCGAAAGCGGGGACCATAACCACCGGCCCTGCTTGTCGACCAAGGAAGATGACCCGCAGTCTTTTTCACCAATTGGCCGTCCGCGGTATGGGTCCCGGCGTTCGCCGGGACGACACCGGATGTGAGGCGGCAGCGAACCAAACAGGCCAAGCGAAATCCACACTACACGCTGACATCTCCCGA
This sequence comes from Bradyrhizobium sp. SZCCHNS3016, assembly GCF_032484535.1. Lineage (NCBI taxonomy): Bacteria > Pseudomonadati > Pseudomonadota > Alphaproteobacteria > Hyphomicrobiales > Nitrobacteraceae > Bradyrhizobium > Bradyrhizobium sp. SZCCHNS3016. The sequence continues at coordinate 82,574 of NZ_JAUETE010000001.1, read as the reverse complement.
CCACGGGGCCTCCCATGAACCTCTCCAAATTCTTCATCGACCGGCCGATCTTCGCAGGCGTGCTGTCGACGCTGATCTTCCTCGGCGGCTTGATCGCGCTGTTCTCCATGCCGATCTCCGAATACCCCGACGTCGTGCCGCCCTCCGTCGTGGTGCGCGCGACCTATCCCGGCGCCAATCCGAAGGTGATCGCCGAGACGGTGGCGACGCCCATCGAGGAGCAGATCAACGGCGTCGAGAACATGCTCTATATGAGCAGCCAGGCGACCACCGACGGCGCGATGACGCTCACGGTCACCTTCAAGCTCGGCACCGATCCGGACAAGGCCACGCAGTTGGTGCAGAACCGCGTGCAGCAGGCCGAGCCGCGGCTGCCCAACGTCGTGCGCCAGCTCGGCGTCATCACCAAGAAGAGCTCGCCCGACCTCACCATGGTCGTGCATCTGATCTCGCCGAACGGCCGCTACGATACGACGTACCTGCGCAACTACGCGGTGCTCAACGTCAAGGACCGGCTGGCGCGCATCGACGGCGTCGGCGACGTGCAGCTGTTCGGCGCCGGCGACTATTCGATGCGGGTCTGGGTCGATCCGCAGAAGGCGGCCGAGCACGGCCTGTCGGCGTCCGACATCGTCAAGGCGATCCAGGCGCAGAATGTCGAAGCCGCGGCCGGCGTGGTCGGCGCATCGCCCAGCGTCAAGGGGCTCGACCTGCAGCTCTCGGTCAATGCCGAGGGCCGGCTGTCGAACGAGGACCAGTTCGCCGACATCGTCGTGAAGACCGGCGCCCATGGCGAGATCACGCGGCTGCGCGACGTCGCGCGCATCGAGCTCGGCGCCTCGGAATATGGACTGCGCTCGCTGCTCGACAACAAGCAGGCGGTGGCGATCCCGATCTTCCAGGCACCCGGCTCCAACGCGCTGCAGATCTCGGACAACGTCCGCGCCACCATGGCCGAGATCAAGAAGACGATGCCGGAGGGCGTCGAGTATCACATCGTCTACGATCCGACCCAGTTCGTGCGATCCTCGATCGAGGCCGTCGTGCACACGCTGTTCGAGGCCATCGTGCTGGTCGTGATCGTGGTCATCCTGTTCCTGCAGACCTGGCGCGCCTCGATCATCCCGCTGCTGGCGGTGCCCGTCTCAATCGTCGGCACCTTCGCGGTGATGCACTTGTTCGGCTTCTCGATCAACGCGCTCAGCCTGTTCGGCCTGGTGCTCGCCATCGGCATCGTCGTCGACGACGCCATCGTCGTGGTCGAGAACGTCGAGCGCAACATCGAGAGCGGCCTGTCGCCACGCGACGCCACCTATCAGGCGATGCGCGAGGTGTCCGGACCGATCATCGCGATCGCGCTGGTGCTGGTCGCCGTGTTCGTGCCGCTCGCCTTCATCTCCGGCCTCACGGGACAGTTCTACAAGCAGTTCGCGCTGACGATCGCGATTTCGACCGTGATCTCCGCCGTCAACTCGCTGACCCTGTCGCCGGCGCTGTCGGCGCTGCTGCTCAAGGGCCACCACGAGCCGAAGGACCGCCTCACCCGCATCCTCGACAAGAGCCTCGGCTGGTTCTTCCGCGGCTTCAACCGTGCCTTCGTCCGCGCCTCCGACAATTACAGCGGCAGCGTGTCGAAGGTGATCACCGGCAAGGCCGCGGTGATGATCCTCTACGTCCTCCTGGTCGGCGCCACCGCCGTGCTGTTCAAGCAGGTGCCGGGCGGCTTCGTGCCCGGCCAGGACAAGCAGTATCTGGTCGGCTTCGCCCGACTGCCCGATGGCGCCACGCTCGACCGCTCCGAGGAGGTCATCCGCAAGATGAGCGACATCGCGCTGACCCAGCCCGGTGTCGAGAGCTCGGTCGCCTTCCCCGGCCTGTCGATCTCCGGCTTCACCAACTCCTCCAATGCCGGCATCGTGTTCTCGACCCTGAAGCCGTTCGACGAGCGCAAGGATCCATCCTTGTCGGGCGGTGCGCTGGCGATGGAGCTCAACAAGAAGTACGCCGGCATCCAGGATGCCTTCATCGCAATGTTCCCGCCGCCGCCGGTCAACGGCCTCGGCACGATCGGCGGCTTCAAGCTGCAGATCGAGGACCGCGCCGGGCTCGGCTATGAGGCGCTCAACGACGTCACCAAGGCGTTCATGGCGGGCCTGCAAAAGTCGCCGGAGATCGCCGGTGTGTTCTCGAGCTTCCAGGTCAACGTGCCGCAACTGTTCGCCGACATCGACCGCACCAAGGCGCTGCAGCTCGGCGTGCCCGTGACCGAGGTCTTCAACACGCTGCAGATCTACCTCGGCTCGTACTACGTGAACGACTTCAACAAGTTCGGCCGCACCTATTCGGTGCGCGTGCAGGCCGACGCGCCGTTCCGTGCCCGCGCCGACGACATCCGCCAGCTCAAGGTGCGCTCCGCCTCCGGCGACATGGTGCCGCTGTCGGCGCTGCTCAACGTGCGACAGAGCGCTGGTCCCGAACGCGCCATCCGCTACAACGGCTTCCTGTCGTCGGATATCAACGCGGCAGCGGCGCCCGGCTTCTCCTCGGGCCAGGCGCAGGCGGCGGCGGAGCGGGTCGCGGCCGAGGTGCTGCCGCCGGGCTTCGCCTTCGAATGGACCGACCTGACCTATCAGGAGTTCATCGCCGGCAATTCGGGCCTGTGGGTGTTTCCGCTCGCGATCCTGCTGGTGTTCCTGGTGCTGGCCGCGCTGTACGAGAGCCTCACCTTGCCGCTCGCGATCCTGATGATCGTGCCGATGGCGCTGCTGGCGGCGATGTTCGGTGTCTACCTCTCGAAGGGCGACAACAACATCTTCACCCAGATCGGCCTGATCGTGCTCGTCGGCCTCTCGGCCAAGAACGCGATCCTGATCGTCGAATTCGCGCGCGAGCTCGAATTCGCCGGGCGCACGCCGCTGCGCGCCGCGATCGAGGCCAGCCGGCTCCGGTTGCGCCCCATCCTGATGACGTCGATGGCCTTCATCATGGGCGTGCTGCCGCTGGTGCTATCGACCGGTGCAGGCTCGGAGATGCGGCGGGCGATGGGCGTCGCGGTGTTCTCCGGCATGATCGGCGTCACCGTGTTCGGCCTGTTCCTGACGCCCGTGTTCTACGTGCTGCTGCGGACGCTGACCGGCATGAAGCCGCTGACCCAGCACGGCGGCCACGGCACGGTGGCTGCGCAGCCTGCGGAGTAAACGGCATGTGAACAAGCATGATGTCGGACGCGGAGAAACGCAATCGTCTCTTGTTTCGTAGAGGCAAGTGACAGTCGGCGTCCTCATCACGCTTCCCCGATGATCCGGGGCACGATCAATTCTCAGCGACTGTGAACTGGATCACAGACCAGCGCAGCGGAATGGAGGACGCCAACTCCAGCACGTTGCGCCGACCCGGCGGCCTGTCCCGCACCAGGCCGCCGGGTCATTCGACCGAAGGAGTTGCAACATGGATTTTTTGAATCATCTCGTCGCCGCCAGGCTGAAGAAGACGGCAAAGGGTTTTGAACGCATCGGCGCACACGGTGCAGCGCGGCGGCTGCCGGCTCCGACCCGTGCAAAGGCGACGAGCAGACCGGCGCTCGGTCTCGTCGTCGACAATTCGGCGGAGAGCGAACCGGTGCCGGCGCTTGCCTGCCCGGACGATCAAGGCTGCAGCGCCGGATTGTAGGGCCGCAGGCCCCCAACACGTCCCCGGGCGTGAACCCGGCCGGACCAGGCCAGGCGCCGACAGTGGACGATCTCAACACGCACTGCCGCAGCGCGGCCGACGCCGCACCTAGCGCCAAAATGGCATCATCTCACGATCAAAACTCGCGCTTGCCACGGCTGGGAACAGCCGATAGCTTTTTTGAACCTTTCAAAGCGCGACGGATCATCGAGCATGTTTTCACGGCGGACCAGCCCCACGGGTGTGAAGGTGTCGAACGGAACGGGTCGGGCGACGCCACGCGCGGCCCTCACCGTGTCGAAGACGGTGCTGGTGGCTGCGGCAGCCGTGCTGAGCCTCGCCGCGGCGGCGCAGGCGCGCGATCTCACGGTGGTGTCGTGGGGCGGCAACTATCAGGACGCGCAGCGCAAGATCTACTTCCAGCCGTTCGCCGCCAAGCTCGGCGCCACCGTGCTCGACGAGAGCTGGGACGGCGGCTATGGCGTGCTGCAGGCCAAGGTGAAGGCCGGGGTGCCGAACTGGGATGCGGTGCAGGTCGAGGCCGAGGAGCTCGAGCTCGGCTGCAGCGACGGCATCTATGAGAAGATCGACTGGAGCAAGATCGGCGACAAGAAAGGCTTCATCCCGGCCGGCGTGAGCGATTGCGGCGTCGGCGCCATCGTCTGGTCGACGGGCATGTCCTATGACGGCGACAAGATCAAGGACGCGCCGAAGACCTGGGCGGACTTCTGGGACACGGCGAAGTTTCCGGGCAAGCGCGGCCTGCGCAAGGGCGCCAAATACACGCTCGAATTCGCGCTGATGGCCGACGGCGTGCCAGCCAGCGACGTCTACAAGGTGCTGAAGACCAAGGAGGGCGTCGACCGCGCCTTCAAGAAGCTCGACGCGCTCAAGGCCGACATCGTGTGGTGGGAGGCCGGCGCGCAGCCGCTGCAGCTCCTGTCGTCCGGCCAGGTCGCGATGACCTCGGTCTATAACGGCCGCATCAGCGCCATCAACCGCACCGAGGGCAAGCATTTCGGCTTCGTGTTTCCGGGCAGCATCTACGCGGTCGACAGCTGGGTGGTCCTGAAGGGCTCGCCGAACAAGGACGCCGCGATGAACTTCATCGCGTTTGCGAGCCAGGCGGAGAACCAGGCCAAGCTGCCCGAATACATCGCCTACGGCCTGCCGAACATCGCCGCCGCCAAGCTGGTGCCGGAAAAGTTCGCCGCCGAGCTGCCGACGACCCCCGACAATCTCAAGCAGGCGATCGCGCTCGACGTCGGCTTCTGGACCGACAATTCGGAGGAGCTGTCGAAGCGCTTCAACGCCTGGCTGGCGCGCTGAGGCTCGCCGCTTCAGCAAACCGGGCGCGCGATGATCGTCGTCGCGACGCGCGCCTGCCCTCCTCGTGCATGAGTCCCGGCGAGGTCCGCGCCGAAAGCCTCCGTCATGGATACCCCCTTCATCTCGTTCCGGCAGGTGGTCAAGCGCTTCGCTGCGCTGACCGTGGTCGACGATCTCGATCTCGATATCGCCCGCGGTGAGTTCGTCGCCCTGCTCGGTCCCTCCGGCTCCGGCAAGACCACGCTCTTGATGATGCTCGCCGGCTTCGAGCAGCCGACCAGCGGCACGATCGAGGTCGGCGGCGCCAGGGTCGATGGGCTGCCGCCGCACAAGCGCAACATGGGCGTCGTGTTCCAGAACTACGCTCTGTTCCCGCATATGAGCGTGCGCGACAACATCGCCTTTCCGCTCAAGATGCGCGGCACGTCCAAGCCCGAGATCGCGCAGCGCGTCGCCCGCGTGCTCGACATGGTCAAGCTGTCGACCATGGCCGAGCGCAAGCCGGCGCAGCTGTCCGGCGGCCAGCAGCAGCGCGTCGCGCTTGCCCGCGCCCTGGTGTTCGAGCCGCAGGTGGTGCTGATGGACGAGCCGCTCGGCGCGCTCGACAAGAAGCTGCGCGAGCAGATGCAGCTCGACATCCGCGACCTGCACCGCCGGCTCGGCCTCACCATCGTGTTCGTCACCCACGATCAGGACGAGGCGCTGACGATGTCGGACCGTATCGCCGTGTTCAACCACGGCAGGATCGAGCAGATCGGCACGCCGCGCGAGATCTATGAGCTGCCGCGCACGCCCTTCGTCGCCGAGTTCATCGGCGAGACCAACCTGCTGGCGTGCAAGGTCGACGAGCACGCGGGCGAGGCGGTGCGGCTGACGACGGACTCGGGCCTCGCGCTGGCGGCGCATGCCGGCGCCGGCCGCATTGATGGCGGCAGGGTGCAGGTCTCGATCCGTCCCGAGGCCATCCGGATCAACGATCATGCAGCGGCGACCGCGAACCGCCTGACCGCGCGCATCCTGGATGCGGTGTATTTCGGCGATCACATGCGTCTGGTCGCCACGGTCGGCGCGCAGCGGCTGATCATCAAGGGCGATCGTGCCGGTCAGGCTGCGGAGGTCGGCAGCGAGGTCGCGCTGTCGTTCGCGGCGTCGGATGTCTGGGTGGTGGGATCATGCGACCAGACCTCCGCCAACGGTTGACGGCATTTCTTCTGCTGGCGCCGCTTCTGGCGTTCATGCTGTCGTTCTTCGTCGTGCCGCTGGTGACGATGATGAAGTCGGCGGTATCGGATCCGGTCGCGACCGAGTCCCTGCCCCGCACCCACAAGGCGCTGGCGCGCTGGGACCGCATAAGCGTGCCTCCTGCAACCGCACAGGCCGCGTTCGTCGACGACATCCGCAAGCTGGCCAATGACGAGCAGTTCGGCGATCTCGTTCGCCGCCTGAACAGCGCGCAGTCTGGCTTCCGCAGCCTGCTCGGCAAGACCCGCCGCGCGCTCGACGGCGCCGGCGCGGTCGAGCTCGCCGCGATCGACTCGCGCTGGAGCGAGACCTCCTATTGGACGACCATCGCCGAGGCCGTGGCCTCGCCCTGGACCGACAAGAACCTGCTCGCCGCCGTCGACCTCGAGCGCAACGCCGCCGGCAATATCGCTGCGATGCCGGAGGGCGCCTCGGCCAACCGCCTGATCATGATCCGGACCTTCGTGACCTCGGCGCTGGTGACGCTGGCCTGCATCCTCATCGGCCTGCCGTTCGCGATGGTAGCCGCCTCGGTCGACGGCTGGCGCCGGCAGATCCTGCTCGGCGCGGTGCTGCTGCCGCTGTGGACCTCGCTCCTGGTACGCACCGCGGCCTGGTATGTCGTGCTGCAGGACAACGGCCTGATCAACGCCACCTTGAAGGGGCTCGGCCTGACGTCAGCGCCGGTCCCGCTGATGTTCAACCGGCTCGGCGTCGTCATCGCGATGACGCATGTGCTGCTGCCGTTCATGGTGCTGCCGATCTTCAGCGTGCTGATCGCGATTCCGCGCAACCTGATGCCGGCGGCGGCCTCGCTCGGCGCGCATCCGCTGCGCGCCTTCGTCCACGTGCTGCTGCCGCTGGCGATGCGCGGCGTCGTCTCCGGCGCGCTGCTCGTGTTCATGGCCGCGCTGGGCTACTACATCACGCCCGCTTTGATCGGCGGCGCCAACGACCAGATGATCAGCTCGGTGATCGCCTACTACGCCACGGGGGCGGCGAACTGGGGCATGGCCGGCGCGCTCGGTCTCGTCCTGCTGGCGATGACGATCCTGCTCTATGCCGTCTACATCCGGCTGACCTCGGCCGAGGAGCAGCGCGCATGAAATGGCTTCCGCTCATCAAGCTGCTGTTCGCGATCGCCGTCGTCGTGTTCCTGCTCGGGCCGTTGATCGCGGTGCTGCCGTTGTCGCTCACCGACAGCGTATTCCTGAACTACCCCATTCCCGGCTATTCGACGCGCTGGTTTCGCGAGCTGGTCACCGCCGAATCCTGGCGGCTGTCCATCGTCAACAGCCTGCTGATCGGCTCGGGGACCACAGCCCTTGCAACGTTGCTCGGCACGCTCGCCGCGCTCGGCCTGCGCGGCAGGCGCGCCTCGCTGCTGATCTCGACCTTGCGCACCGTGTTCCTGCTGCCGATGGTCGTGCCGGCGGTCGTGCTCGGCGTCGGCATGCAGCTGATGTTTTCGCGCTACGGGCTCACCAACACCTATCTCGGCGTCATCATCGCGCACACCGTCGTCGCCGTGCCGTTCGTGCTGGTCAACGTCTCCTCAGCCTTGCAGGGCGTCGATATCCAGCTCGAGCGGGCCGCCGCGAGCCTCGGCGCCTCGCCCGCCATGGTGCTGCGCTCGGTGACCTTTCCCATCGCGCTGCCCGGCATCATCTCCGGCGCATTGTTCGCTTTCGCGACGTCGCTGGACGAGGTGGTGCTGACGCTGTTCGTCGCCGGCCCCAATCAGCGCACCCTGGCGCGGCAGATGTTCGCCACCATCCGCGAGAACATCAGCCCGGCGATCGTCTCGGCGGCGGCCGTGTTCATCGTCGGCACGATCGCGCTGTCGCTGGCGATGCTCGCGATCCGGCGGCGGATGTCGTGAAGGCCCGACGCGCACGCCTGCCCGTCGAGTTACTCGTCATGCCCGGGCTTGACCTGGGCATCCACGCCCTTTCCTCCACGCATGAAGACGCGGATGGCTGGGACGGTCCCGGCCATGACGTCGTGGAGAGAGCCGGGCTACAACCCTGATCGTCAAGTCAGATCGCCCTACCCCGCCTTCACGTATTTCCGCCAATTGTGCGCTTCCTTGAACCCGAGCACCTCGCGCGTCTTGCGGTTCGACATCGGCGCCTCATGGTCGCCGAGCTCACGGGTGATCGGGACGTTGGGACAGTAGCGGCGCAGCAGCTCGCGCGTCGGGATATCAGCCGTCACCGTGTCGTTGACGGCGTTGAAGACCTGGAAGCCGAGCCCGTCCTTCTGGATCGCCAGGTGCACGATCTCGCCGAGGTCGCGGGCGTCGATATAGGACCACGCATTGCGCTTGCGCGACGGGGGATCGGCGAGAAAGCCGGGAAACCTGTCGTATTCATGCGGCTCGATGACGTTGCCGATGCGCAAGCAATAGATGTCGATGCCGTAGCGCATTGCAAACGCGCGCGCCGTCTTTTCGTTCACGACCTTGGACAGCCCGTAGGAATCCATCGGGTCGGTGTCGTAGTCCTCCTCGAGCGGAAAGCTCCTGAAGTCCTTGTCGCCCTCCGCGAAGCAGACACCGTAGGTGGTCTCGCTGGAGGCGATGATGATCTTGCGCACGCCGAGCTTCGCCGCGGCCTCGATGACGTTGTAGGTGCTGATCGTGTTCACGCGAAAGGTCTCATTGTCGGGCTCGATCAGCACCCGCGGGATCGCGGCGAAATGCACCACCGCATCCGGCGCCCGTGGCGGCCGCCCGGCGTTGAAGCCGCCGAAGCCATGATGCGTGGTCAGCGCGTTGAAGGCCTGGCCGCTGTCCGTCAGATCCGCGATCAGGGTGTTGATCCCGGGCTGATCGAACGGCTTGAGGTCGACGTTGAGGAGCTCGTAGCCCTTGTCCTGCAGATGCGGCAGTACATGCCTGCCCGCCTTGCCTGTTCCCCCGGTGAACACCACGCGTTTGGCTGTCATTATTCTGTCCTCGTGAATGCGTCGGTTCTAGCAGTTTCCACCGCGCCCGCTCCATAGGAACCTCCAACCGGCCGCGGCCCGCTGTCCCTCGACGTCGAACCGTGTTGCCGCGCCGCATGGGCTGAGGAACGCGCCGGCCGGCAGGCAATCCATTTCAAGCTGCTCCTTGTAGATGAAACATTCCAAGCACGATGCCAACAATCCGAATTCGGCCAATGTCCCGACAGGCCAAACCCAAGCAACTCATTCGCGTCTGATCCATCACGGCGCTGGCGACAGCGGCCGCTGAGAATCTTTCTCACCATCAGTAGCCAAGTTCCTGCACTCGTGATAGGTAACTAATTGCCGTTACGTAGATGCACTGGGCGGCTGGTCCGTCCCGGAAAGGAGTTGTCATGCGATTGTCGTCTCGTGTCGTCGCGCCGTCATTCGTTGCAGTATTGGCGACGATCCTGCTATGCGGCCCGGCCGTCTCGCAACCCGCAAAAGGCTCGGCCTCCACGCTTCCCGACGTCACGGTCGATGCGCCAAAGCAGGTGGCGAAGCCATCTCGGCCGCAACACGCGGCCAGCACGGCGACGTCCCGCCGGTCACGGCCAGCCGCTCAGACCGCATCGCCGACCACCCAATCGACGTCGGCCGCGCGGGATTCGGTGGAAGCGAAGCTCGCCAAGCTGGAGAGAGCCGCGAGCAGTTGCAACGGCGGCTGCGAGACGAGCTTCAAATCCGGCAAAGCGCCTTGGGTCGGCTGCGCCCTGTCGGGCCAGGAATTCTCGCATTTCGATACGACCTGCAGCGACACGCTCAGATACAAGCACTACGCGGACTGCGCGGAGACCAAGGCATTCCTCGGCTGGGATCGAAACAAGGTCTGGCTGCATTGTAGCAGCCTGCTGGCCGGGGGCAAGTTTCAGGTCGCCGAACTCAAGCGATCGCGGCGCGCCCGCTAGCGTCCGCCCCAGCTGAACCGAGGGCACAGACGTCGGCCTGCGCATGCCCAGGTCGACACGTCGTGACCTCCGTCGTCTTCCTTACGCGGCCTCGGCATGTTCGTCTCGGCGCGCGATCCTGACGAACGCGCCCTGCTTACGTCAACCGCGAGCCGGCGCGCGGGCATGCACCGTATCCGACTGCGAACTGACTGAAACATATTCGCCAGCCGCCATGGACATGGCGCCGGCAACCAGCCGGGCGATCCCGGTCAAGAGAACATCGCTTTGCGAGACGGCTGCCGACGCTACTCCCAGGATAAGACTTGCAGTTGATATGATCCCATCTGGTCGTCCATACGAGCCGAAACCGCTCGGAGCCGTGCCCAACCGCTGATAGCGGGAGTCCGTCTAAGCCTCGATCAGACCGCGCTCGTAGCAGGCTTCATTGTAGGGAAACACTACGGCCGGATCCGGCCGGTGGAGCCGACGGTGCTTGCCTGGATAGTTCAGCCGCCACAGCATATCGCGAATAATATTGAGGCGCGCATGTTCCTTGTCACCGGCCCTGACCAAGGTCCAGGGCGAGGTGACGGTGTGCGTCCGCTCCAGCATCTTGTCTCGTGCTGCGGAATAGGCCTTCCAATACTTCTGCGCCTTGGCATCGATGGAGCTCAGCTTCCATTGCTTTAGTGGATCCCTTTGGCGGTCGGCGAGCCGTCGCTTCTGCTCTTGTTTCGAAATATCAAGGTAGTACTTGAGCAGCGTGATACCCGAACGCTCGATCATTGCCTCGAATGCCGGCACGGTCTCGAGGAATTCCTCGGTTTCCTCCTTGGTGCAGAAGCCCATGACGCGCTCAACTCCGGCCCGGTTATACCAACTGCGATTGAACAGCACGATCTCTCCTGCCGCGGGCAAGTGCGAAACGTGACGCTGGAAGTACCATGAACACTGTTCCCGATTGCTTGGCGGCCCTAGCGCTACGACGCGGGTATCACGCGGGCTTAGATGTTCGACGATCGACTTGATCGTGCCATCCTTGCCGGCGGCGTCGCGACCTTCGACGATGACGAGGATGCGCTGACCGCGCTCAATCACGCAGCGCTGCAGCTTCACGAGCTCGATCTGCAGCCGGATCAGCAGCCTGTGATAGCTATGGTGGCTCAAATGTTGCGGAAGCGGTGGCCGGTTCTTCATGGTGTGTTCCTCCTGGCCGCCCCAGCCATCCAAGGTGGGCGCACCGACGCGACGTCCACTCATTTACAGCCTCCAACCAGTGGTCGTCTCACAGCTGTCGGATCACGAGGCATCGCGAAACCGATGTTGTGCTGGGACTTCGACACCCGTCAACATGGCCGCATGGATGAATAGCAGCGTTCTTGCCCGATGCCTCGACCGCAAATCCGTCCGGGTTTCGGTCAAATGGATCGACATTTGCATGGGCTCGTCAACTCGGCCACACTTCGGATAGGGAGACTACCCTCAGAGGCTGCCCCCGATTGGAGCTTACGTTGATTGCGCTGAAGGTTCTTCACACGACGACTTACCGATTCAACGAACCCGTGCGCCTCTTGCCGCACCGCTTGATGCTGCGTCCGCGCGAAAGCCGCGAGCTTCGTTTGATTTCGAGCAACGTCACGGTGACGCCGCATGCGGCCTTGACCTGGGCGCACGATGTGTTTGGCAATGCAATCGCGACGGCCACGTTTCAGATGACAGCCTCCAACCTGGTGATCGCCAGCGCCGCCGAGCTTCAGCTCGACGCGGTTGCGTGGCCGGTGTTCGATATCGCTGTCTCGGCCATGTCTTACCCCTTCCGTTATTCTGATGACGATTGGACCGATCTCGGCGCCCTCGCTCTCCCCCAGTTCTCGGACACGGCAGGGGTCCTGCGAAATTGGGCTCAAATGTTCGTTCGAGGAAGTCGGACTGACACGCTATCACTGCTAAAGGACCTTAGCGTCGGCGTTTCCGAAGCGATCCGATATCAGAGCCGTGAGGATGAGGGCACCCAGACGCCGGTCGAAACCCTAAATCGTGGCTGGGGGTCGTGCCGGGATTTCGCGGTGTTATTCACCGAGGCAGCGCGCATGCTCGGGTTCGGAGCCAGGATCGTCTCCGGCTACCTCTACAATCCAGAACAACGCAGCGTCGGATCGAGCGGTGCGGGATCAACCCATGCGTGGGCGGAAGTCTTCGTACCGGGAGCCGGCTGGATCACTTTCGACCCGACGAATCGAAGCCTGGGCGGTCTCAATCTGATCCCCGTCGCGGTCGCGCGCGACATCCGACAGACGATTCCGGTGTCCGGCAGCTTCGTCGGCAGCACCGGCGCCTTCGCCGGGATGTCGGTGGAGGTCTTTGTCACGTCTTAGATCGACGTTCGGCGTATTGCTGGTCGGCTACAGCCAATTGATCCCCGCCAACGGCAACAGCCGTTGAAGGATGGCCGCCAGGCAGATCAGCGCTACCAGCAATTTGAGAAGGCCTGCCAAGCGAGATTCGTTCACGAACCTGTCGATTGCCCAGAAGCAAAGCGCTCCGACGACGCAAATGATCAAGATCCCAATGATGAGTGAAAGCATGAAAGCCCCTGTGCTATCGCACCAGCGACGCGCGTGCGCCACGACGGATGAAACGAAAGATCGGCCCCTCGCTCGTACGCGGAGGCGCGAATGTCTCCAATGAGACAAAATCAAGTTTGTCCAATCGATGCACGCTGACGTTGCGCTAGATCAATTCATACAGGCCTTCTCGGATCATTATTGTTTTTGAGACACCGGATGCGGGTAGCTGCGCTACCCGGAAACGAACTTGGAGATGCTCCTATGAACAAGTCGTCCAAAGCCGTGCTGGCTGCGCTCGTCATCGCCACCACGCCGCTTCTCGTTGCACCTGTCATCGCCGCTCCGGTAACCTCCCCGCTGATGCTGCGCAGCGCCGTGGCGCCATCGGTCGAGACCGTGCGATATCGCCATGGCTGGCACGGCGGCTATGGCGGTGCGGGTATCGGAATTGGCGCAGGCATCGCTGGCGCGCTGATCGGCGGAGCAATTATTGGGGCAACGCAACCCTACGGGTACTACGGCTACGGTCCCGGGCCGGTCTACGTCGCTCCGGCTCCCTATGTGGGCGACGCGGTCAGCTATTGTGCGCAACGCTTCAGGTCTTATGATCCGTATTCCGGCACGTATCTCGGTTACGACGGCTTGCGACATCCGTGCCCGTGAGAGTAACCGGAGTCTCCGCCTGTCTGTTGTGATCAAGCCTGTCATCTATTCAGATCAACCGCTCGAAATAGAACAAATCCGCTACAGCTGGACGCCTCATTGGCGGGCTCCGTTCATCCTTGTCCACTCACGAAAATGAGTGGACATTATTGGACTCCGTGCTCCCCTTCAGAGGCTGCTCCAGTCTCGTCGAGCGCTGTTCTTCTGAAACAAGAGCCTCCTCGTCCGGCGTGACGGAGGTCGACTACTGACGCTATCGTGGCCGCTACTACCGCGCTTCCGGAGTCCGCAATCGGTTCTGGGATTCCTGGCGCCGAAGCTGGAGTCGCCACCTAAGGACCCGGCTATTTTGCGCTGGGCTACTACGCACCAAGCCAATACGGTTGTCCCTACCGCTATCGCCGCCGCCACGTGCCATACTGAGGGCCCGATTAATCCAAGATATATAGAAGAGACGCGGTAGCGCTTATCTGCGTTTCGGAACGTCACGGCTAGACATGCGCCGCGCAGCGCGCCCGAGCTCGTTGTTGTCATTAGGTCAACTCCGTTGACGCGTTCTCCTTTATCGTCATGCCGGCCTTTCCGCCTCGAAATTACCCCGCGGCTTTGCGCTACATCAAAGCCGTCGTGACCGCGAGGAGCAGGCTGTTTTTCTCCTTCTTCAACCTGCGGAGAAACCAGATGAGCCTTCCGAGATTGTGGACTACCAGCCAGGAGCCTGCATTCGACCCATTCAGGGCCATGCGGCGTGAAATGGAGAACGCGCTTCGCGTTTTCGATCAGGGTTTGCCTTCTCCCAGCATCGGTGCCGGGGCGCCAGCAGTCAGTGTGGCGGAAACCAAGGATGCTTTCGAAGTGACCGCCGAACTTCCCGGCGTGGACGACAAAGATATCAAGGTCAGCCTGGACGGCAACCAGCTGGTTATCTCCGGCGAGAAGAAGGCGGAGAGCACGAAGGACGAAAAGGACTGGCACGTCGAGGAGCGCAGCTACGGCTCATTCTATCGATCGATGTCTCTCCCATTCGAGCCGGAAGAGGGAGCCGTCGAAGCTCACTTCGACAAAGGCGTGCTGCATCTCGCCATCAAGAAGCCGGCCAAGGCGGTGAAGACCACCAAGACAATCGATATCAAGGCAGGTGCTCCACCGAGCGCAAGCCCCGCACCGAACAAGGCTGCCGCACCTGGCAAGGCCGCCTAGTTCTGCTCGGCAGAAAGCCGGAGACCAGACCGAGGCAATCCGGTCGCGGTCTCCGGATTTTGTCATTCGCCTTCTCCGGTGCCGCGATGAGACTTCGTAGCTTGATCGGCTTCTTGGTCTCAGCGAGCCTCCGTCACGCTTCTGCGACAGAATGAGAGCTCCGATGAAGAAGTCAGTTCGCTCAATTGAGGAGTCTGAGCAGAAGGTGCCACGTGCCGACCGGCCGCCGTCGGAAGGATTTGTGGTCATTGTCGACGGGCACTTCAAGTCGGCGTTTGAGACGGCCGAAGCGGCCGAAGCATCAGGTCGTAAACTGAAGTCGACCTATCCGATGCTCAAAATCGAAATCTATGACGCCGCTACAAGGGTCAGAACCTTGTTGACCCAAGACACATAGCTATCGCATCGTCCTCGTCGGGAGCGGACAATGGCCTTCCTAAAAAGGGAACTGTATCGCCAGGTAAAAGGCCCCGATATCACACGCGAGGATCGCTGTTTCCTTGTCTTCGATACAGACACCAAGAACTTGTATGTCGAGCGAGAGGTGGCGCGTTTGGAGACTGGCATTGGGGGCACGATCGAATACCAAACGGCGACAATGGATATCTCGGACTATCTGACGCAGGGCGGTCAAACAGCTGGTCACCGCGAACTTTGGCGTTTGCTGAGAGCGCTCTTCAACGAGGACCGCGACGGTGCCGGCCCCTCGCGTGAGGTCTAACTTCGCCGCACCTTTTCACCGCCATCATCTGATGAACTCCGCACCCCAAGCCGACTGATCCGGCGCCGCGCGCACGACGACCTGCGGCGACGTCATGTTGGGCTTTGCTTCTCTTTTACAATTTGCGCCAACAGTCTGCGCACTCGCTCATCGTGAAATGTCATTCCGAAAAGGGCCAGAACGACCTGGCCAGGCGGAAGTTCCTCGTCGCCCTTTGCCTGCCGAATGAACATTTCCATCTCGCCATTTTCACGAACAACGATAGCCGCGTCGTTGGCACGGAGTTCAATGCGAGTCGGCCGTTTCAGCCCGAACATTCTCAACTCCTGTTTGCGCTTTCCGGCAGATGGCAATCTGCGGCCCATGGATGGAATACCATAGAAGCCGATCTCGCGGCTAGACGATTGCGCCCTCGAGTCTTCTTCGGGCCGCCATATGCCTACTTCAACCCGCTGCCGCCCGCCCCGCAGCCTAGTAGAGGGAACGGGAATCGCGTTCGTCTGCTGCTCTTGGACACCCGCCACCTGGACTGCAGCCTAGGTCTCGTTTGCGTCCGTTGATTTGCATCAAAATGACGTAGTGACGGCCTCGTAAGCTTCAACTGGTCAACTCCCGGCACAACAAGAGCGAAGCGCACCAATCAGGATTCCCGGACAATGTCTCGCAATATGCTCTATCTCGTCATCGGCGCACTCGCCGTCGTCGCGGTGACATTAGGCTATCAAGTCTACCGGGATCGACAGAAGACCGCTGGCGTCGAAATCAGCATCGGCGAGCGCGGCATTTCAATAGAAAAGAAGTAGCATAGCTCTTTCCCTGCCGGCGACGGCCTGTGCCGGAAGCTTGAAGATTGCGTACTCAACTCGGACGACCAGGAGACCCAATATCCACAAGGCCCATCAAAAGGAGTCGGGCAATGTCGATCGGACTTATCCTCATCATCCTTCTCGTCATCTTCCTGCTTGGTGGCTTCAGCGGCCGCTTTGGCGGCTACGGCTACGGTTACGGCCACGGCGGGATTGGTGTCATCGGCCTCATCCTGATCGTCCTCGTCGTGTTGCTACTTTTGGGTCGGATCTGATTCTGCCGGTGCCGGCTGCGTTGGCCGGCGCCCTCCAAAGGATCCCGTGACGCGGCGGGACATTTTCTATGTAACACTCACCATTTCTCGGCCTGAAGGGAAGTCTCTGAGGCCGCGCCCAGACGACGTTGGCTAGTATTCCACCGGCCCCCCAATGAGCACCGCAGCCTTGGCCGGCACCGGGCCGTATACCTTGATCCCAATCAACAATTCGGCCTAGCCGTAGCCTATGGTGGCAATGACCATCATTCCAGGCCCGGAGCCAAAGCGAGATGAACACGCAGCTCGGCACTGGTGCTGCGGCCGAAAGCAGGGAAGCTCTGCCCTATGTGCCGCGTCCATCGACTGGACGCCCGGTCAGCGAGCCGGCCGTACAGCCACGATTTGCGACGAGGCGCTGGGTTCTCGTTGGGATCGCGGCACTGCTTCTTGCTGCATCCCTGGGCATCTGGTGGTCGTTCAGCGGCGACGCGTCGGTCCGATATGAGACGTCGCCTGTTGCGATCGGGGACGTCGCGCGCGACGTAAATGCCACGGGGTCGGTCAATCCGGAATTGACGATCATTGTCGGGACCTATGTCTCCGGCGTGATCCAGGAATTGAGTTGCGACTACAACACGCAGGTCAAACGCGGACAAAGCTGCGCCAAGATCGATCCCCGCCCCTATCAGAGCATCGTCGATCAGGCGAAAGCCAGTCTCGCCATCGCGAAAGCGCAGCTGGAAAAGGACAAGGCATCGCTCACCTATGCCAAGGCCAACCTGGAACGCCTCGCCACGCTCGTCAAGACAAGCGCCGTGTCGGAGGACGCCTACGACAATGCGAAAAACGTGTACGATCAGGCTCTGGCGCAAATTACGTTTGACGGGGCCACCATCCAGCAGCGCGAAGCCGTGCTCGCCGCGGCACAGGTCAATCTCGACTATACCAACATCATCTCGCCGGTCGATGGCACGGTCGTTTCGCGCGCCGTCACCATGGGACAAACTGTGGCGGCGAGTTTCCAGACTCCCACCTTGTTTCTGATCGCGACCGACCTCACCAGGATGCAGGTGGACGCCAATGTCAGCGAGAGCGACATCGGCGGCATCAAGAATGGCGACAAGGCGACGTTCACGGTCGACGCATATCCGAAACGTCTGTTCGAGGGAAGGGTGACCCAGGTCCGCCAGTCCCCGCAAACCGTGCAGAACGTCATCACTTACGATGTCGTCGTCAGCGTCAACAACCCTGATCTGGCGCTCAAGCCGGGCCTGACGGCGGCGACAAGGATCATCATCGATCGACGCAGCGGCGTGCTCCGAGTTCCGAACCGGGCGTTGCGTTATGTCCCGACCGGGACCGCCCTTGGCGACACGAAACAAGCGCGCGTTTGGGTGCTGCGGGACGGATCGCCGGTGCCGGTTCAGGTCATGGCGGGGCTCGACGACGACGAGTTTACGGAGATCGTGCAAGGCGACCTGAAGATCGACGACCGGGTGATCGTCGCGGAGCAACGGAATTCAGCGAGAGCACGTTCCAGCGTGCCGCGGCCCCGCCTCTGATCGCATCAGCCACAACGATTGAGGGCACATGGCGGAGCCGGTTATCAGGATTGAGGAAGTGTCGCGGACATATCATGTCGGCGACATCGACGTTCGCGCGCTTTCGGACGTCAGCCTGATCGTCGAACATGGCGAGTTCATCGCCATCATGGGCGCGTCCGGATCGGGCAAGTCGACGCTGATGTCGATCCTCGGTTGCCTCGATCGGCCTACCGCCGGTCATTACTGGTTCGACGGCATCGACGTCGCGCGGCTTGCGGAGCCGGATCTCGCCGGCCTTCGCAGCGAGCGGCTTGGGTTCGTATTCCAGAGCTTCAATCTGTTGCCGCGCACCAGCGCCATCGACAACGTCGCCTTGCCGCTTCTGTACGCGATGTCCGGCCAGAGCCACGCGAGCGCGCGCTTCGAGCGGGCCCGGGCGGTTCTGGACAAGCTTGGACTGCGGGACCGGGAGCGCAACACGCCGGGCCAGTTGTCGGGCGGGCAGCAGCAGCGGGTGGCAATCGCGCGGGCCCTGATCAATCAGCCGAGCCTGCTGTTGGCGGATGAGCCGACCGGCAATCTCGATACCCGCAACTCCAACGAGATCATGCAGACACTCAGCTCGCTCAATCGCGAACAGGGCGTCACCATCATCGTGGTGACCCACGAGCCGGATGTCGCGGCCTTTGCCGATCGCGTGCTGACCATGCGCGACGGCCAGATCATCACGGATGTGAAGAAGACAAAGCCCGCCAAGGCGCCGCAACCGGCGAGCGGGACGGCGGACAAATTGGTCCAGCCCAGGGGACGGTCGACCTACGTCGCAATGTCGGTCGCATCATGGCCCTTTGCCTGGATGGTGATGACGGCGGCCGCCGAGGCGATCTGGCGCAACAAGATGCGTTCAGCGCTGACAATGCTTGGAGTCTTCATCGGCGTCGCCGCATTGATTGTCATGGTGTCCGTCGGCCAGGGAGCGAACGAGGCAGTCCGAAAGGAGATCGCAAGGCTCGGGACCAACCTCGTGGTCATTCTGCCGGGCGCCGCCACAAGCGGGGGCGCTCGGGGGGGCTCCGGAAGCGCTTCGACGCTGACCGTTGCCGACGTCCGGGCGATCCGGCAGGAGGCACCCGCCGCCGGGGCGGTGAGCTACCTCATCCGCCAGCCGGGGCTGATCCGCTTTGCGAACCAGAACTGGACCACCGGCATTCAGGGCGTAAGCGCCAATTATCCTCCGATGACGAACTGGCAGATCGCCGCAGGGCGGGCGATCACTCCGGAGGACGAGCGAAGCTCGGCGCTGGTCGCGGTCCTTGGCGAGACCGTGCGCCGGCAACTCTTCGGCACCTCTCAGAATCCGATCGGGGCGACGGTGCAGGCCAAGGGTGTGTCGTTGCGGGTGGTCGGAATTCTCGAAACCAAGGGACAGACATCTTTTGGGCAGGACCAGGACGATCTGATCATGGTTCCGTTCACCACCGCCGAGCGCAAGATTATCGGCGTTGCCGCCCCAAGCCAGCAGCAAACGGCGATCAACTGGATTTATCCGACGCCGCCGAATCCGTATGGGCTTCAACCGCGCATGACCGGGTATGTGAATCAGATTTACGTGCAGGCGGTGGATCAGGCCGGCATCCAGGCGGCGATCGATCAGGCTACTGAAATCCTGGCGCGGCGTCACCGCATCCGCCCAGGCACCATCAACGA
This sequence comes from Bradyrhizobium sp. SZCCHNS3016, assembly GCF_032484535.1. Taxonomy (NCBI): domain Bacteria; kingdom Pseudomonadati; phylum Pseudomonadota; class Alphaproteobacteria; order Hyphomicrobiales; family Nitrobacteraceae; genus Bradyrhizobium; species Bradyrhizobium sp. SZCCHNS3016. Next base: position 62,988 of record NZ_JAUETE010000001.1, on the reverse strand, counting down.
TTTTTCCGTGCGCAACCTCAGTCAGATTGCGCAGACCGCGGAGGGAAGCAGCCGCATCATGGCGCTCCTCTTGGCCGCGGTGGCGTCCATCTCGCTTGTGGTCGGCGGCATCGGCATCATGAACATCCTGCTCGTCTCGGTGACGGAGCGAACGCGGGAGATCGGACTACGGATGGCGATTGGTGCGCGGAGATTGCACGTCCTGCTACAATTTCTTGCCGAGGCGATCTTCATCAGCGTCAGCGGCGGCATCGTGGGAATTGTCATCGGCGCGGCGCTGTCCGTCGCCATCTCCATCCTCACAGGCTGGCCGGCGCCGATATCCCTGGCCGCGATTGCCGGCGGGTTCCTGTTCTCGGCAGCCGTTGGCATATTCTTCGGCTACTACCCCGCGCGAAAGGCCGCTCGGCTCGATCCCATCGAAGCGCTGCGCTACGAGTAAGCAATACGTTGGCCAGACGGCCCGGCGTTGACGCTAGCTCGAAAGCAGGAGGGCCCGCTCGATCTCCTTGGCCACGGTGACGCCGTCCTTGGTGATCCGGGGCGAGCGCTAGGCCAAGGGTCCGGTCAAGATCAGCCGGGTGGCGCGAACGTCGTCGGACGCCGATTCATCAAACTTGAGCACGCCACCCATCGCGCAGGGCTTTTGCGTTGTTCTCGACGTGCGGCCGCTTCCTGTGCAGCCATTCAACGGTGCTTGCCGATCGAGTGGCTCGTCACTCGTGAGGCGCGTCGGCATCAATGCGCTGCGCGTCAGCCAAATCGACCGGGCTGATGGAAATCATCTCCATCGTTGAATTGCGCGGCGGCGCCGCCGGCACCATGATCATAGTTGCAACCCGGCGAAACGACGCAAATGACAACCCCTCGATCATCTCCTCGTCGGTGATGACCTCGTAGGCACCCGGAGGCAGGAGGCGGTCGATGCCCTTGATCCGGAAGGGATGCTTGAAAGTGACCGTTTCACATCGCGAGCGCGTGGTCATGATCGGCTATCCTTCCCCGACCCGAGAGCGTCGTGTGACATCTTTTTGATGGCTGGCCAATTCGCGAGACGGTACTTCTGCGCCTGCAAACTCGTTGGGAAAGCGTATGCAAAACGCACTGCCGACGCGCATTCCCATTCGCGATCTCAAAGGATACTTTCTGGGGTCCCTCGTTAATCTCTTGTTCGGTGGGCTTGGGAAACTTGCGCATCCTAACTCCTTCACGAAATTTCGAAAGACTTCGCTCGTATGGACTGAACGAACCAGGCCAGGACGCAGAAGCCTAGTCGACGGAAGCCGCCGCCCCATCAGCAACGCCGTCAAGTTTCGCCAGGCGCTTCGGTCGCGGGCCCGAACTCGCCGTGTTCCGGACCGCCTCGGTCAGCATCTCACGGAGCTCAGCCTTCGTCTTATGCGGTTGCCGAGTGCTCGACTTTTGCCATTTTGCCATCCACCTAATATGGGGATGCCCGCGCAAAATGCCACTTTTTGGTTCCAGGCATGGGTCTTCGGCGGCGACGAGAGACGGAACGCCCAGGAGCTCATACGCACGATCGACGATGTATCCAGAGATATCGTCTGCGAACATGACGCGGGCTTCAGCGAGCAGTTGTCCACGAGTGGACATGTTAGCTCGATTCATGTCCACCCGATGGGGCAACTTGAAATGAACCTGCCGCGCGGACAACTCGGTCTGATGACCTGCCAATCGGCGTCCAAAATTGCCCCCTGACCGGCGTCCAATTTTGACCGCCTCCGGCCGCGTGTTCTGGCGATAGCGCTCGCGGGGGCGGAGCTGGTCGGGGTTGCGGAAACGCCGCGAGCGCGGGATGGGACGCGATCGTCGTCGCGGCTCTTGAAGCGCCAGATGGCTCGCTGCTCCGTGGCGAGATGGCGCGGCCCTGCTCGCCATGCGGCTCACGCCGATGTCGAGCCTCGCCGACCTGGCGTACTGGCACGCCGAGAAGAACAACGAGCTACCGACCCGCGAGCTGATGTGGGCCTGCCGGGGTCGATGGTCGCGGCGGTCCACATGGCCAGGATGACCGAGGAGTCGCGCTGGCGCCGCCTGTTCGAGGTGCAGGCGGCACGGCTGTTGTCCGGGCTGGAGGACACCCCGCGCCCGCTCTGGACCCATGATCTGTATGGCGCCAAGGACCGCTTTCTCGGACCCGTGCATGGCTTTGCCGGCAACGTCATCCCGCTGTTGCTCGGATGGGATTGGCTGACGCCGGCTCAGCAGGCTGATGTGGCCGCGTTCGTGCCGAAGGCGCTCGACGCGCTGCTCCTGGACGGCGGACGCTTCACCTGGGCCGCCGGGCCGCTGACCAAGCGCTCGAACCTCTGCCATGGCACCGGCGGTCTGGCTCGACCGCGCGCGCCAGTTCGCCTGGGATTGCATCGCGGGCGACGCGCGGTTTCCCACCATCGATGTGGTCTGACGTCAGCGGTCTGCTGAGACGGCTTCCAGTCATCCGCACGCAGGGCAAAGCGCCGATGTCGGCCTGGGTGACTCGACGGGGAGCGACGGACGACGACAAGCGATATTTACGCCGAGGATGGTCGGTGCTCGCGAAACGCAGTCGCGAGGGTTCTAAGCGCTTCGCGGGATTTGGCGTCGGAGAGTGTCGAGAGAAGAATGATTTCGGACGAGGGAAGCGAGGGCAGTCCGAACCGCCGGCTAACCTCGACCGTACCGGCCGGCGCGAGCCGGCAAGAGAATACGGCGGTGGCCAAGCCGGCCGAGACTGCGTCGGACACGACGGAGGAACCGCCGCCGAGGAAAACCTCCGTCCAGGCTATTCCCGCAGCGTCGAGCGCGCGGGTGGCGATGTCACGGACTCCGCAGGACGGCGACAACGCGGCCAAACGCAGCGGCTCGCCTGCTCGATGTACGAAGTCCGGAGATGCAAACCAGCCGAAGTGTTCCGGCGCAAGCACCTCGCCGTCGCGCCGGTCGTCCTCCCTGCGGATAATCGCAGCATCGATTTCGCCACGGTCGAAAGCGTCCAGCAGGTTGCGCGAATTGTCGAGCCGCACCTCGATGGTGAGCGCCGGGTCGTGTGCGTTCAACCGCGCCAGCAGTGTCGGAATCTCCGATCCCGCCACATGGCTGGCAATGCCGAGCGCAAACCGGCGACGAGTCGAGGATAGCCCCGCGACGGCGCGGTCATGGGCGGCAAGGAGGTCGCGCGCCGATTCAAGGAACACCGCGCCCTGCGCCGACAGCCGGACCAACCGCGGCGTCCGTTCGATCAGTTTCTGGCCGAGCCGGTCTTCAAGCCGTTTCAGCTTTACACTGATCGCGCCTTGGGTGGTGCCAAGCACCTCCGCCGCCCGTGTGAAGCTCTGCTGATCGGCGATCGTCACGAAGGCCTGGACGGCATCCACGTCCAGTATGGTCATCCCATCTATCCAAATTTGCTGTCTTTGAAATATCCAACCATCCAGTTCTGGAATGGTCAAGTCCCGGCTATGTTGCGTCACACCGCAACACGCGAACCGAGTTGCGCCTCCTCTCATCACCGCTGGATTTCACCATTGCCGACCACAACGTCGGAAGGCCGAATCATGACCCCTGCACTGACACGCCGAAGTACAATCGCCTTGGCCGCCGCCTGCCTCTCGTCCCTCATGTTCGGCCTGGAGATTTCGAGCATCCCCGCAATCCTGCCGACGCTGGAGCAGGTGCTGCGCGCCGATTTCAAGCAACTCCAATGGATCATGAACGCCTATACGATCGCGGTGACGACCGTTCTGATGGCGACCGGGACGCTGGCCGACCGCTATGGGCGCAAGCGCATCTTCATGGTCTCTATCGCCGCGTTCGGCATGACGTCGCTTGTCTGCGGCGTGACCGAGAACGTCTCGGTGCTGATCGGCACCCGATTTCTCCAGGGCCTCAGCGGCGGCGCGATGCTGATCTGTCAGATCGCCATCCTTTCTCATCAATTCCAGGAAGGACGGCAGCGCGCCATCGCCTTCGGCTGGTGGGGGATCATCTTCGGCATTGGTCTCGGCTTCGGTCCGATCATCGGCGGCGCGATCGTCGCGGTCTCGAGCTGGGAGTGGGTGTTCTTCGTCCATGTCGCGTTTGCGATCCTGACACTGATGCTCACCCTCAGCGGCGTTCAGGAATCGAAGGACTCTGAGGCCGGCAGTCTCGACGTTGCGGGCATCATCACACTGTCGTTGTCGGTCTTCTGTCTCGCTTTCTTCATCACGCAGGGACCGGATCTTGGCTTCACCAGCCCGACCGCCCTGGGAGTCATTGGCGTTGCGATCGCGAGCTTCATCGCTTTCATCATCGCCGAAAAGTTCAGCCCGCGACCGATGTTCGACTTCTCGGTATTCCGCATCCGCGCTTTTTCCGGCGCAATCATCGGCTCGGCCGCGATGAACTTCAGCTTCTGGCCCTTCATGATCTATTTGCCGATCTGGTTTCAGGCGGGCCTCGGCTACGACAGTGTCTCTGCTGGTCTCGCATTGCTTGCCTACACCCTTCCGACGCTCGCCGTGCCGCCGCTGGCGGAGCGGCTTTCGCTACGCTATCAGCCCGGTTTCGTCATTCCCGTTGGCCTGTTCATGATCGGTCTGGGCTTCATTCTGATGAAATTTGGTAGCGCCGCCGCGCAGGCAAGCTGGCTGACGATGCTGCCCGGGTCGCTGTTCGCCGGGATCGGCCTCGGCCTGACCAACACCCCTGTTACCAATACGACAACGGGTGCGGTTTCGAGCGATCGTGCCGGTATGGCGTCTGGCATCGACATGAGCGCCCGGATGATCTCACTGGCGATCAATATCGCGGTGATGGGTTTCATCTTGATCAGCGGCGTGCTGGCACACCTCAAAAATGCGCTGCCGGATTCATTGGACGCCGCGCATCTGCGCTTCTTCGCCGAGAGGATCGCCGCAGGAAGTCTTGTTTCCGTTCCAGAGCTGTCGGAGTCGCTCGTCCATCAGGCGCTTGTCCAAGGCTTTGGATGGGTGATGCTTTACGGTGGGGTTGGCGTTTGGGGGCTCGCTCTCGTCAGCCTGCTTGCTTTTCGGCCTCAGGACCATCGATCGATGAAGTCGCCGATGGTTTGAAGGCAGCGCGGTGAATGGTCCGTTCGGCCGTCGGCCAGTCTCTTCGAACTCACGACCCGCCGGCGAAAGATCGAGTGGCCCGGCCCGCCGGGCAAATCGCTGCCGCGCAAGCAGCCTGCACGAGGCGCGATGTGCCGGCTCATCCCCGCGGGCTCGAGGTCGATTGCGGCCCCAACCGCATGCGCCGAAAAACTCATTTCGCGCGCCGGTTCAAACACATCGCCCTCGCCGGCCATTCGAGCAAGAAGATTTCTGTTTCTTTTTTCCAGAAATCGTGCTTTCCTCTCGTCCGTCCCGTCTCACAAGAGGGGCGCTTCGCGGTCGTCACGAACGTCGAGGCGGGATGCGGTGGGCGTGTCGATGTTGCAGCGTGGCTGAGCCGCGCCGACGAACGACGTTGATGCGCACGGTCAAGTCGCGTGGTCCTGGCATCCCGATGCTGATGTCCAGCGCAACGTGCGCAAGCACGTTGTGCGATACGGTGGCCAGAAAGCCCGGCGCACCGGGGAGATCGCGAAGCAGCCGTCAAAACCATCGCGCGGGGAATGCCGGGTGTTCTCGGCTGAACCTGTGGTGACTGCCGCCTGCTTTTTTTCTGCAGGCGGGCCATGGGTGCGGCCAGCGCCCGGCATTCCCCGTGCCCTCTTCGACGAAGAGGGGGGTCGATCAGAACAGCTCGGACGCAAAGCGCGCCGCGAGACAGCGAAGCCATGTCTGAAAATCCAGACCGCAGCATCCACCGACACAGCCGTCCGACGATCAGCAGGCCGCCGATGAAGCGCAAGAGCGGCACCGCGAAGCGCCCGGGCATCCCACCCTTGTCTGTGCAAGCCCCGCGATGTGGATGGCCGGGCCTTTGCCGCGCCGAAGCGGCCGCGGCCGCGCAAGCGGGACGAGCCCGGCCAGGACGACGCGGCGACAGAAGGACAGACGCATGAATTCACGACTATGGTCGCCCTGCCCTGGGGCTGGCGGATCCGCGACGCGAGCCACGGCTGATCCTTGGCTTCGACGTGAGAGGATCTTCAATGATCGTGGGATCGAACGAGGCTGGGTCACCGGCCGGATCGGCCGATGGTGGGCACGACAGGGATCGAACCTGTGACCCCTACCATGTCAAGGTAGTGCTCTCCCGCTGAGCTACGTGCCCTAATCCAATATCCGTTCGGGTGGGCGTCCCTATATCGGCTCCCACGCAGGCAGGCAAGGACGCAAAATGCCGAAATTGGGAATAATCCGCCAGTTCCGGACGTTCGTCCCCGGCGGTCAGGCCGCCAGCATCTTGTTGACCTCGCTGACGAGCTCGCGGAGGTGCACCGGCTTGGACAGCACCTTGGCATTCTTGGGCGCCTCCGAATCGGAGTTCAGCGCGACCGCAGCGAAGCCGGTGATGAACATGATCTTGATGTCCGGATCGAGCTCGGAGGCGCGGCGCGCCAGCTCGATGCCGTCCATCTCCGGCATCACGATGTCGGTGAGCAGCATCTCGAACGGCTCCTCGCGCAGCCGCTGGTAGGCCGACATGCCATTGTCGTGGGGCGAGACCTGGAACCCGGCATTTTCCAATGCCTTGACCAGGAAGCGGCGCATGTCGTTGTCGTCTTCGGCGAGCAGGATTTTGTGCATGGCGAGGGGTTGTCTGGTCCGGGTGAGAGGCGGAGCGTTGCCGCCACTAAGCCTGACGGGCGGTAAATTTCGGGTGAAAGATTGCGCCTTTTGATCCGACATCGGCAAGGCAATTTGAGGGCTGAAGGTGCGGTCTTCGACCGAAACAGCACGCCAGCTCAGAGTTGTTCCAAACGGCGGGTGAACTTTTTCATTGCTTTTCGCTTGGCAGAACGGCTCGGATTATCGAAGATGTGCGTTGGCAAGAGCAGTGTCTGCGTTGTCCAGCGCGAATCGGCCGGAGGATACCGGCGCATCAACGGACGTGACATCGACGCACGTGACCAAGGGGACGGCGCCCAGAGATGACGGACTTTGATGGCGAATTGCCGCCGTTCGAGATCATGGAGCCGACCGAATGGCGCGCGCCCATCATCTTCAATTCCCCTCACTCCGGATCGGCCTACCCCGACGATTTCCTCCAGGCCTCGCGCATCGATCTGCCGTCGCTCAGGCGCTCCGAAGATTCGTTCATGGACGAATTGATCGGAGACCTCCTGTCGCGCGGGTTTCCGGTGGTCCGGGTGCATTTCCCGCGCTGCTATGTCGACGTCAATCGCGAGCCCTATGAGCTCGATCCGCGGATGTTCACCGGGCGGCTGCCGAGCTTTGCCAACACCCGCTCGATGCGGGTGGCCGGCGGCCTCGGCACGATCCCGCGCGTGGTCGGCGACGGCCAGGAGATCTATCGCGACCGGCTGAGCGTCGACGAGGCGCTGCATCGGATCGAGACGCTGTACAAGCCGTATCACCGCGCGCTGCGCCGGCTGATCAACCGCGTGCACCAGCAGTTCGGCACGGTCGTCCTGGTCGACTGTCATTCGATGCCGTCGGTCGGCGTCTCGCGCGACGAGCCGCGCCGGCCCGACATGGTGATTGGCGACCGCTACGGCACGAGCTGCGCGTCGCTGCTGCCGGACCTGGTCGAGGACGTGCTCGGCCGGCTCGGCTATTCCGTCGGCCGCAACAAGCCCTATGCCGGCGGCTTCATCACCGAGCATTACGGCAATCCGGCCACGGGCTTGCATGCGATCCAGATCGAGCTCAATCGCGCGGTCTACATGGACGAGCGCCGCAGGGAGCGCGGACCGCGTTTCGCGCAGGTCGCTTCCGATCTCGCCGTGCTCGCCGAGGTGCTGGCGACGGTGCCGCTCGGCGACCTCGGGCCGTTCCAGGCGGCGGCGGAATAGAGCGGCTGCGCTTTCGGTACGAGGGATTTCGGCTGGTGGCGTCGGCACAAAAAAGCGGGTGGCGTCGGCACAAAAAAAAAGGGCCGCTTGAATGACAAGCGGCCCAAGTCTAGGGAGGAAACGCCCAAGGAGGGCAGCGATAACGCGAAGCGCTACCGCACCGCAACAATATGCAATCGCGCTGCACAAAGCGCAAGGGTTTTTCCGCCCTTCTCCATGCAAAAAAACATAGGCCGGGTTGCGTTCAGCGCGACCCAGCCCTCTCCTTTTCATCATAGATGTCAATGGCTTGATTGGAGATTCCAAACGACCCGAGAGGGACCGCGGGTTTCGCTTTCACTTTCACATGAGAGGCCAGCGACGGATCAATCGCGCCCGGCCAGCGGGCCGGACACCAAACGGTATCCAAGATGCCACGCCAGCGTTCCATATCCGGATGCACGCCGGACCGCTTTGAGCTAGGCATAGCCGCTCATTGCCACCCGATTCCCTCACCCAAGGACGCGTTGTGACGGTCATCGATTTCTCCGCCTTCATCGGTCGTCTGGCGACCGCGTCGGGCGAAACCATCCTGCCGTTCTTCCGGACCTCGCTGCTGGTCGACAACAAGAGCAGCCGGCACGATTTCGATCCGGTGACGGAGGCCGACCGCGCCGCCGAGGCGGTGATGCGCCGCCTGATCAAGGCGAACTTTCCTCAGCACGGCATCGTCGGCGAGGAGTTCGGCAATGAGCGCGCGGACGCCGATTACGTCTGGGTGCTCGATCCGATCGACGGCACGAAGTCCTTCATCGCCGGTTTTCCGACCTGGGGCACGCTGATCGCGTTGCTGCACAAGGGCACGCCGGTGTTCGGCATGATGCACCAGCCTTTCATCGGCGAGCGCTTCGCCGGCGACAACGGCTCCGCCAACTACAAGAACGGCGGCGGCGAGCGCCGGCTCTCGGTCCGGCGCTGCGAGCGTCTCGCGGACGCGGTGTGCTATACGACGAGCCCATTGCTGATGAACGAGGCCGATCGCGCCAGCTTTGGCCGGGTCGAGGCCGAGACCCGGCTGTCGCGCTATGGCGGCGACTGCTACTCCTATTGCATGCTGGCCGCCGGCCATCTCGATCTCGTCATCGAGACCGAGCTCAAGCCCTATGACATCGCCGCCCTGATCCCGATCATCAACGGCGCCGGCGGCATCGTCACCGATTGGGAAGGCGGCCCGGCGCAGAACGGCGGCCGGATCGTCGCCGCCGGCGACAAGCGCGTCCATGAAGCGGCGCTGAAGCGGCTGGCAGCGGGCTGAGCCCGCCTCCACCGGCCTGGCTCCGCCTCGAACTGAACGGAGACGTCCGGCCTGCCGCCGGACGTCTCATGCAGCGGCCCGGCGCAAATGCTCGACGAGCAGTTTCGCCGGACGCGGCAGCGCCTTGAAGCTGCGGGCGCAGATCACGAGCCGGCGATCGGCCCAGGCGTCGCGCAGCGCGACGAGGCTGATCGGCATCGACCGCGCGCAACGCCGCGCCGCCGCTTCCGGCACGACGGCAATGCCGATCCCGGCCGCCACCATCTGGCAGATCGCGTCGAAATCGCGCAGCCTGGCCCGCACGTGCTGGCGGATGCCGAGCCGCGCGGCGTGCCGGCCGATATGGACGTTGAGCGCCGTCCCCTGCGTGAGGCCGATGAAATCCTCCCCCGCGGTCTCGCTGAAGTCGATCTGTCGGCGCGCTGCGAACGGGCTGCGCCGCCCGGCGACCAGGATCAGCCGGTCCTCGCCGAAGGCGAAGCGCTCGATCGTCTCGGGCAACGCATGCTCCGCCGCAAAGCCGAGATCCGCTCTGCCGGACGCGATCGCCTCGGCGATCTCGGTGCTTTCGCGCTCCTCGACGTCGACGTTGATGTCGGGATGCTCGCGCAGGAAGGCAGCCAGCGCCTTGGGCAGATGCTCGGCGAGGCCGACCGTGTTGGCGAGCAGCTGCACATTGGCGCGGCGGCCGGACGCGAAGCCCGAAAGCTCGCCTTGCATGGCCTCGACATTGGCCATGATGATGCGGGCGTGATCGAGCAGGCTCTCGCCCGCCGCGGTCAGATCCACGCCACGCCGGCCGCGCTTGAACAGCTCGACGCCGAACGCGTCCTCCAGACCCTTGATCCGCGCGCTCGCCGAGGCCAACGCCAGATGCGCCCGGTCGGCGCCGCCGGTGATGCTGCGGGCCTCGGCCACGGCAATGAAAAGCCTGAGATCGACCAGATCGAAACGCATGGTCATCCTGCCTCAGTCTTGGACGAAGGCTTGCTCCGTAACCTCCACATTGTGTCGTCGGCGCAGTCTGGTCAATGTGACGACCATGATCGACCCCATCCTCATCTTCATCGCCCTGGCGCTCACCTTGGCCGGCTTCGTCAAGGGCGCGCTCGGCCTCGGCCTGCCGACCATCTCGGTCGGGCTGCTCGCGGTCGCCATGCCGCCCGGCCGGGCGCTCGCCATCGTCATCGTGCCGGCAGTGATCACCAACATCTGGCAGACCTTCGCCGGCCCTTATCTGCGCGATATCGCCAGGCGCCTCTGGCCGCTGATGCTGGGCACCGCGATCGGCATCTGCCTCAACGCCGGCGCGCTCAGCCATGCCTCGACGCGCTGGGGCAACGTCGCGCTCGGCGTGCTGCTGATGCTCTATGCCCTGCTCGGCCTCACCAAGTTCGCCTTCAAGGTCGCGCCCCCGCACGAGAAATGGGTCGGCGGCATCGTCGGCCTCGTCACCGGGCTGATCTCGGCCGCCACCGGCGTGCAGGTCGTGCCCTCGGTGCCGTACATGCAGGCGATCGGGCTCGAGAAGGACGAGCTGGTCCAGGCGCTCGGCGTGTTCTTCACGGTCGCCACCGTCACGTTGGCGTTCAACCTGACGAGCTCCGGCCTGCTCAGCACGGCCACCGCCCTGCCCGGCGCGGTCGCCATGGCCTGCGCCTTTGTCGGCATGTTCGCGGGCCAGGCGGCGCGATCCCGACTGCCGGCCGAGGCGTTCCGCCGTGTGTTCCTGATCGCCATGATCCTGCTTGGCCTGTATCTCGCCGGCACGGCGGTCGTCGAGTTGCTCTGGTAGGTCAGCGGGCCTCGAGCATCGCGATCCGGACGCCGAGATAGATCAGCAGCCCGCCGATCGCGCGGTTGAGCCAGAGCAGCGCGGCGGACGAGCCGCGCACGCGGCGCGCAGCCCGGGCCGCGACGACGGCGACGCCGAGGCACCAGATCGTGCTGTTGACGATGAAGATCGTGCCGAGCACCAGGAAGGCGAGCGCCTTCTGCGGCGCATCGGCGGCGACGAATTGCGGCAGGAAGGCGAGAAAGAACATCGCGACCTTCGGATTGAGAATGTTGGTGAGCGCGCCCTGCCAGAACACCTGGCGGAGCGTCACCGCCGGCATCGACGTCGCATCACTGGCCCTGGCGGTGTCCGGCCGTCGCGCCAGAAGCTGCGTGATGCCGAGATAGACCAGATAGGCCGCACCGGCCCATTTCACCACCGCAAAGGCCGTGGCGGAGGCCGTGAGCAGCGCCGACAGCCCGATCGCGCTTCCGAACACGTGAACGAGGCACCCCGTGCTGATGCCGAAAGCGGCAGCGGCCCCGCCGCGCCAGCCGATCTGCGCGCTGCGGCCAACGATGTAGGCGGTGTCGGGACCCGGCGTGATGTTGAGCAGCAGCCCGGAGACGAGAAACAAAGGCAGATCGTGAATGCCGAGCATGATTGAACATTTCCTAACGATACCGGTCTAATCATCTACCTGGCCTCGGCATTGCTGTCTCGCACAGCAGAGGCCGGCGCGGGGCCGCATGGCAAAGGTGCCGCGATAGGGTCCGGAAAAGCGTTGGATTCGGCCGCCTCGGTCGTGGTATGCGCGAGGCGGGAGCACGATGTGATGGAAAGACGCCTCGCTGCCATCCTTTGCGCCGACGTCGCCGGCTATTCACGCATGATGGGAATCGACGAAGACGGCACGCACGCCGCCTTCAAGGCTCATCGCGGCGCCATCCACCCGATCATTCTCAATCACGCCGGCCGCATCGTCAAACACACCGGCGATGGCTTTTTGCTGGAATTCGCCAACGCCGCCAGCGCCATCCAGTTCGGGGTCGAGATGCAGTCCCTGATGGCGGAGCGCAACGCCGATCTGCCGGCCGACCGCAACATGCGCTTCCGGCTCGGAATTCATAAGGGTGAGTTCACGATCGACGACGGCGAGGCCTTCGGCGACGGCATCAATGTCGCCGTCAATCTCGAATCGATCGCCGTCCCGGGCGGTGTTGCCGTCTCGGCCAAGGCTTATGAGGAGGCCGGCCCGCAACTCCCCATCGAGCTGACCAGCGCCGGAAGCTTCCAGTTCAAGAACCTGCAGGAGCCGGTGCAGGCGTGGACATGGGAGCTCGGCAGCGAGGCGGCGATCCGGACCGGGACGAGCGTCACCGGCCTGCCGCCGCAATATCGCACGGCGATCGTCGGCGTGCTGCCATTCGTCAACCTCTCCGACGGCGCCGACGAGTATCTCGCCGACGGGCTCGCGGACGACCTGATCCATGCGCTGTCGCTGCAATCGTTCTTCCGTGTCCTGAGCCGCACCTCGACGTTTCGCTTCAGGGACCGCGGCCTCAATCCCCGCCTGGTCGCACGCGAGATCGATGCGACCTACCTGATTCAGGGAACGGTGCGGCGCTCTGGTCACAAGCTCCGCGTGACGGCGGAGCTGATCGCGCCCGAGACCGGCGCTCAATTGTGGACCGGTCGCTATGACGGCGACGTCGGTGATCTGTTCGCGATGCAGGACGAGATCACCACCAGCCTGTGCGCGGCGCTGATGCCGGAGATCTATCGTGTCGAAGCCTCGATTCCGGTCCGTGCGCCGGCGACCGACCCGACCGCCTGGGACCGCTTCCTGCGCGGTCTGTCGCACTACTACCGACCGACCAAGGCCGACTACGAGATCTCCATCTCGCTGTTTCGGCAGGCCATTGCGCTCGATCCCACGCTCGGCCTCGCGCACGCTTATCTCGCGACCATTCTGATGCAGGGCATCAATTTCGGCTGGATCAAGGGCTCGCGCGAGCTCTGGGACGAGGCGAAGAACCTGGCGCTGGACAGCGTGCGGCTCGACGCGCGCTCCTCCTTCGCCTATGCGATCCTGGCCTTCGTGCAGGCCATGCAGGGCGCCCACGAGGACGGCATGAAGGCGGCGCGCAAGGCGACCGAGCTCAATGCCTACGACATGGGCGCGCGCGGCGTGCTCGGGCTCTGCCATATGGTCAACGGCGAGCACCAGCAGGCCATCGATCTGTTCTCGATCGCGGCCCAGCGCGGCAACAGCGATCCGCGCTATCAATGGCCGGCGCTGAACGCCTACAGCCACTACCTGCTCGGCCGTTATGAGGCCGCGTTGTCGTGGGCCCGCGAGGAGCTGTTTCTCTACCCGAACCATCTGCAGGCGCTGACGATCCGCGCGGCAACCCTGGCGCAGCTTGGTGCGACCGACCAGGCCGGCGACGCCGTCGACGCGCTGCGCGCGCAATATCCCTGGCTCACGCTGGACCGCCACATCAAGAACATCCGGTGGAAACGCCGGGACGACATCGACCACTACCGCGACGGACTGATCAGGGCCGGGCTGACGTGAGCCAATCGGGCCGCATGTCGCCGGCCCGCCACATGGCCTACACATTGCTTCCGCAAATTGATTGGATTCGACTGCTGTTGCCGTGGTATCGCCCTGAGTAGGAGCAAAGACGGAATGGAGAGACGGCTGGCCGCGATTGTCTGTGCCGATGTGGTCGGTTACTCGCGGATGATGGGCGCCGACGAGGCGGGAACCCATGCCGCGTTCAAGGCGCATCGCGGCGCCATCCACCCGATCATCCTCAATCACGGCGGCCGCATCGTGAAGTACACAGGGGACGGATTTCTCCTGGAATTTCCGAGCGTCGTCGGCGCCATCGCGGCCTCGGTCGAGGTGCAGAAGCTGATGGCCGAGCGCAACGCTCATTTGCCGGCCGACCGGGTGATGCAGTTTCGCCTCGGCCTCAACATGGGCGACGTTATCTTCGACGAGGACGAGGTATTCGGCGACGGCGTCAACACTGCTGTGCGACTTGAAGCCGCAGCACCGCCCGGCGGAATTGCCGTCTCCCACAAGGCCTACCAGGAAGCCAGCAAGCACCTCACGGTCACCTTCGTCGACCGCGGGCCGTTCCGCTTCAAGAACATCGAAGACACCATCAACGTCTGGACCTGGGATCCGTCCTCGCCGGAGAAGAGCCGCGAGCAGCGGTCCACCACGACCCTGCCGGCGCAATACCGGACCGCGATCGTCGGCGTGCTGCCGTTCGCCAATCTCAGCGGCGAGACCGACGAATATTTCTCGGACGGTCTGGCGGAAGACCTCATCCACGCGCTGTCGCTGCAGTCCTTCTTCCGCGTGCTCAGCCGCAACTCCACCTTCGCCTTCAAGCATGCCGGCATGAGCGCCCGCCTGATCGCGCGCGAGATCGATGCGACCTATCTGATCCAGGGCTCGGTGCGGCGCTCCGGCGACAAGATCAGGGTGACCGCCGAGCTGGTCGCGCCGGAGAACGGCGAGCAGCTGTGGGCCGGCCGCTACGACCGCGACATCGGCGACCTGTTCGCCGTGCAGGACGACATTACCGCCAATCTGTGCACCGCGCTGATCCCCGAGATCTACCGTGCCGAGGCGGCGGTGCCGGTGCGGTCCAAGACCACCGACCTCACGGCGTGGGACCGCTTCCTGCGCGGGCTGTCGCACTACTACCAGCCGACCAAGGCCGACTACGAGAGCTCGATTTCGCTGTTCCGCGAGGCGATCAGGATCGACCCCGGTCTCGCCATCGCCCACACCTATCTCGGCACCATCCTGCTGCAGGGCATCCATTTCGGCTGGATCAGGAATTCGCGGGAGCTGTGGGACGAGGCAATGGCGCTCGCCGAGGCCGGCGTCCGGCTCGATTCCCGCTCGTCCTTCTCGTATTCGCTGCTGGCCTATGTCCACGCCATGCAGGGTCGGGTGGAAGCCGGGATGGAAGCGGCACGCAAGTCGCTGCAGCTCAATCCCTACGACATGGGTGCGCGCGGCGTGCTCGGCGTCTGCCATCTCGTCGCCGGCGAGCACCGCCAGGCGATCGAGCTGTTCTCGGTCGCGGCCCAGCGCGGCAACAGTGATCCGCGCTATCAATGGTCGGTGCTGAGCGCGTTCAGCCACTACATGCTCGGCCAGTACGACGCCTCGCTGTCCTGGGCGCGGGAGTCGCACTACCAGAACCCGAACCATCTGCAGTGCCTTGCCATCCGCGCCGCCGCGTTGGCGCAGCTCGGACGCTCGGTCGAAGCCGGCGAGGCCGTCGCGGCGCTTTTGAGCCAGCATCCGTGGATGACGATCGAGCGCCTCCTGAGCAACATCCGCTGGCGCAATCCGGCCGACATCGCGCATTATCGCGACGGCCTCACCAAGGCCGGCGTGCCGCTGACCAAGCTCACCCTGGTGGACACCAAGGCGAAATTCGCGGGCGAGTAGCGCGATCGCGACTTGAGGTTGACACTTGGGCGGGTTACGCCAATCATTGACGATTGCATTGTAACGTTCAGATGGCGGGGCTCCGCCCGTTCCTCGGCGCAATTCGGCGCCGCCCTCGTTTGTTGGCGTGATTTCGTTTTCATCACTCAGGTGCTTTCCAAGGATGTTCTTCGATGCAAGAAGACAGCGCCCGCGTCCGTGACGCCCTGCCCGGACAGCTTCCGGTCTCGTCCGATAACCCGTGTCCCTTCCTGCGCGCGCTCGTCGCCGGCGGTTTCGTCGACGGCCACAGCGTCCCCCTGAAGACCATCGGCGACCGGGTCGAGGCGGCGAGCGGCGAGACCGGCTTCAAGAAACGGCTTGTCGGCATCGAGACCTTCGGCGTTGCCCTGATCGCGAACGGCCTGTCGCCGCTGCGGCTCCTGAAGAGCCTGTGGTCCGGCGCCGATCTCGACCAGTTGCGCAACGGCCCGCTCGACAAGCATGGCGGCGGATCGCGCATCCTCGACGCCGAGGCCAAGGTCCATCCCGGGGAGATCGACCGGTTCGCGAGCTTCGGCAGCGACTATCCCGATCCCAATGGGGGCAGCGAGCGCGGCCTCAACGAGGCGCAGATCCAGACCTTCATGAAGGCCAATCTGACGCGCGACGGCGATCGGGCGCGCTGGTACTTCCCCATTCTGATGCAGGGCGAATGGCCAGTGCTGCTGAACATCCTCGGCAAGGGCGAGGGCGACGGCCGCTATCTGTCCGTTGCCGAGGTCCGCACGCTGTTCGTCGACCGCCGCCTGCCGCAGCGCATCGCCGCACGGCTGACAGCCAAGCCCAAGCCCGCGAACATCGTCTGGCGCATCGGCAAGGCACTCGTCGGCACGGCAGTGCTGGTCGGCGCCGCCATGTTGCTCGCCTGGGTGGCCGCGCCCGACGCCGTCAGCGACAGGCTCGGCAAGGTTCTGCCGAAGAAGGTCGCGGCGTTGATTCCGCCCGCTTTGCCCGAGACCGAGCCGACCAAGGCGGCCTATTGGCTCGATCAGGGCTGGACCACGCAGGACCGGCACTGGTTTCACCACGTGACGCAGGGCACCGCGACCTTTCCGATTCCCTACGCCTGGTTCATGGCGATGGAGCAGCCTTATCTGACGCCGTTCGGCACGCCCGGCCTGATCTCCGACAGCGCCTATCTCGAACGGTTCGGCTTCATCCCGAGCCCGAAGAGCGTCGACGGCGACCCCAGCGCGCTCCGGCCGTTCGGCTACGCCGCCACGGCTGCCAAGACCGAGCCGGCAGCGCCGCTGCCGTCCGGCCTGAAGCCGACCCCGGCCGGCAACGATGGCGGCCTGCCGGTCGGCTTTGCCCGGCTCACTGGCGCGACCGATCCCGCCACCGGCGCCGCGCAGTCCGACAAGATCGGCCTCACCTGCGCGGCGTGCCACGCCGGCAGCATCCACTACAAGGGCGTCAGCGTGCGCTTCGACGGCGGCCCCGGCATGGCCGACCTGCGCAAGCTGGAAGAAGCCATGGGCTTTGCGATGATCTTCACGCAATACGTGCCCGGCCGCTTCTCCCGCTTTGCCGATCGCGTGCTCGGGCCGAACGCCTCCGACGCCGATCGCGAGACCCTGAAGAAGGGCCTGAAGGCCGCGACCGATTTCGCGCTCAACATGCAGGCCAACAACTACAAGACCACGATCGAGGCCAAGGGCCAGACCGAAACGGAGGAAGGCTTCGGCCGGCTCGATGCCCTCAACCGCATCGGCAACCAGGTGTTCTACCTCGACATGGCCTCGAGCGGTCTGCCCAACATGCTCGGCAACCAGGAGGCCATCGACGCGCCGGTGTCCTATCCGCCGATCTGGACCGTGCCGTGGTTCTCCTGGGCGCAATATGACGGCTCGATCGCACAGCCCCTGATCCGCAATGCCGGCGAGGCGCTCGGCGTCTCCGCACAGATCAACTTCTCGCCGGAGACCGCGAGCGACAGGCTGTGGCGGTCGTCGATGGCGATCGATAACCTGCTCTACATCGAGAACATGCTGCGCGGTCCCGATCCGTTCGCGACGACGACGCCCGCGTTCGGCGGGCTGACCTCGCCGAAATGGCCGGAGAAGCTGTTCGCAGGCGACGACGCCTGGAAGATCGATCCGGCACGCGTCGAACGCGGCCGGAAGCTCTATGCCGCTGTTTGCGTCGAGTGCCATCTCGGGCCGGTCGCCGACCCCGTGTTCGACAAGACCTATCCGGACAAGAGCTTCTGGAAGATCAAGCCGGCCGAGGATTGGGAGAGCAAAGGCTGGAATGCCAAGGGTCCGATCCTCGACCTCGTGCAGAAGCCGGTCGACGCGATGCAGACCGACCCCGGACAGGCGAGCATTCTCGCCAACCGCAAGGTCAAGGTGGCAGGATTCCTCGAGGTCGATCCGGCCAAGGATCTGAAGGGCTGCAACCTGCCGCAGGGCTCGACCACCGACATGCCCTATGCGCTGGCGCTGATGGCCGTCGTGCAGAAGGCCAGCGACAAGTGGATGGAGGACCGCAATCTCGGTGAGGCCGAGCGCGCCGCGCTGTGGGGCGACCGCAAGAACTGTCCCAACCCGGCCGGCAAGTCCTATCGCGCCCGCCCGCTCAACGGCGTCTGGTCGACTGCGCCCTATCTGCACAACGGCTCAGTACCGTCGCTGTACTGGCTGCTGACGCCGGCCGCCGAGCGGCCGACCTCGTTCTGCCAGGGCGCGCGCGACTATGACCCGAAGCCGGTCGGCTTCGCCGTGCCCAAGGGCGGCGAGAGCGCGTGCAAGGTCGGACAGACGCTGTTCATGACCAAGGATTCCAGCGGCAAGCCGATCAAGGGCAACAGCACGCTCGGTCATTCCTTCGAAGGTCCGACGAAGCCCAACAAGGACTATCCGAACGGCATCATTGGCGGTGCGTTCTCGGAGGACGAGCGCTGGGACCTCATCGAATATCTGAAGACGCTGTGAGGATGTGAGGCTGCGCACCTTCGTCACGACGAAGCCACGGGCCTCGTGGGACTGATCTCTTGCGGCGAGAGCGGTCCCTCCCCTCCCGGTTGCGGGCAGGGGTTGGGACGGAGGTCCATGAGCTCCGGTCCCTACAACTCATTGAGCGCGACAGCGACGTCCGTGCGCCGACCCGGGACCCATGCTCCCGGGCGGCGATGGGGCGCAGGCTGGCGCCATAGCGTGCCTTACGCGGGCAGAGGTGGATGGAGCGAGCTACGTTCTTCTGCCCGATCAGAACATCGCGGGCGGGCTGACATTCACTCCGTGCTGGACCAGCACGAGAGAAGCGACCACGCCCGTCAACGAGAACATGGTCACCAGACCGAATCCGGAATTGAGCGCATGGGGACCAACCAGCTTCCGCGCAATCATCATAATCATCAATGCCTCCTCCTGAATGTCGTTAGTGGACGTCACTAGAGGGACGGTGCGTTACCGGGGCGTTTCCAAACTTGGAGAGATCGGCGCGTGGTGAATGCATCCTTGAATGCACAGCAGGCCCGGCATGAAGCCCGCTTAACACTGATGGCCGATTTGGATTTGCATCGAGGTGAGGAAAGCGCCGGCGCTCGAAAAAGTTGAATCTTCGTAACAGCGCGCGCTGAACGGATCACTATGTCGACGACAAGGGTGGACCGCTACGCGCGTGGGCACGATGGTTGTGTCGCCAGAGCGATCTTGTGTACGCGCGGCGCGAGAACGAGCAATCCGGTGTTTCCCAGCGAAAGCATATCGACACCTCGAATGACGTGGCCGTAGCCGCCAGGCCATATCCCGTCATCCGGTTGATGATGTCCGGCTCGAGACATATCGCGTCGAAGACGTTCGCGGTCGGCGCCCTGACTCGATCCTATCTCGCCTCATTCATCGCCGTCGCTGCGAGCAGCGCCGCCTCGATCGTGTCCCGGGTCTTGTCGAGATGCGCCGTCATGAGCGTCACCGCGCGCTCGGTGTCGCGCGCCAGCACCGCCTCCATCAGTTCGCGATGCTCGCGCGCGGCATCGCGGTTACCACGATCGGTCTTGCGGGCGAGATCGAGATAGCGCTCGTTATGCGCAAACAGGAGATCACGCACCCGCATCATCCAGGCGCTGCCGCAGGCCTGGGCCAACGCGGCATGGAAATCGGCATGCGCCAGCATCCAGGCCGGCGAGAAGCGGCCGTCATGGGCCGCGATCGGCGTCGCGGCCAGACGGTGATGCGCGGCAACGACCGCGGCTTCCCAGGCGAGATCACCGTTGGCGATGGCGTGGCGCAGGCACTTGGTCTCGATCTCGACGCGCATGTCGGTCAGATCGCGCAGATCGGCCACCGAGACCGGCGCGACGCGGAAGCCGCGCTGCGGCGTCGCCGTCACCAGCCCTTCCGCCGTGAGCCGCGCCAACGCCTCGCGGATCGCCCCGGTGCTGACCGAGAAGGCTGATCCGAGCTCGCTGATCTTCAGCTTCTCCTCCGGACGATAGAGGCCGGCGAGCAGGCTGCCACGCAACTGCTCGTAGACGGCCTGGGTGGCGCTGCCGGACATCGACTCATTCTCGCGGGATAATCGACTCACACTAGCAGAGCCCAAAAGTACATTTTCTTAAAAAAATATATTTTAATTGCACAGCCTCCGCCATCCCCCTATGCTCAACGCCAAAACGCCGCCGGCAGCGCGGCCCATCAGGGAGGTATCCATGCGAAGCGCCATCGCAGCGGCAGGATTGTTCGTCGTCGCGTCCGTCCTCGCCGTACCCGCTCGGGCGGAGGATCAGCCGGGCATCACCGCCAGCGAGATCCGCATTGGACAGACCATGCCCTATAGCGGGCCGGTGTCCGCCTTCGGCATCCTCGGCAAAGGCGAGGTGGCCTATTTCAAGATGGTCAACGACCGCGGCGGCATCAACGGCCGGAAGGTCAACCTGATCTCGCTGGACGACAGCTACGTGCCGCCCAAGACCGTGGAGCAGACGCGACGGCTGGTCGAGAGCGACGAGGTGTCGTTCATCTTCTCGACCATGGGCACCGCGCACAACACCGCGATCGCCAGGTACCTACAGGGCAAGAAGGTGCCGCAGCTGTTCGTCGCCTCGGGCGCCTCGAAGTTCGGCGACCCCGCGCAATTTCCGCAAGCCGTGATGGGCGTGATGGCGCCGTTCCGCAACGAGGCGCGGATGTATGCGCGCTACGCGCTGCAGCAGAAGCCGGATGCGACGTTTGCGATCCTCGCGCAGAACGACGATTTCGGCCGCGACTATCTCGCCGGGCTGAAGGACGTGCTCGGCGAGCGCTTCGACACGGCCGTGACCGTCGCGAGCTACGAGGCCACCGAGCCGACCATCGACTCGCAGATCGTGAAATTGAAATCCAGCGGCGCCGACGCGCTGATCATTGCCGCGACGCCGAAATTCGCCGCACAGGCGATCCGCAAGACCTTCGAGATCAACTGGCGGCCGATGACCTTCCTGACCAACGTGTCGGTGTGGATGTCCTCGGTGATGGAGCCGGCGGGCCTCGAGGCCGGCAAAGGCATCATCTCGACCGCCTATGTGAAGGATCCGCTGGATCCGGCCTGGGCGGACGACCCCGGCGTCAAGGGCTGGCGCGACTACATGGCCAGATACGTGCCGGACGGCGACATCCGCGATTCCAACTACGTCAACGGCTACAACAATGGCATGGTGCTGGAGCACGTGCTGAAGGCGGCGGGCAACGATCTGTCGCGCGAGAACATTTTGCGGCAGGCGCTGTCGATCAAGGACCTGGAGCTGCCGATGCTGCTGCCGGGCATCAAGGTCAGCACCGGCGAGAGCGACCATCTCCCGGTCGAGCAGGTGCAGTTCATGCGCTTCACCGGCAAGCAGTGGGAGCGGTTCGGCGAGGTGCTGTCGACCAAGTAGCGGCGGCTGCCCTGTTGGACTCTCGGCGGCGAAGGCGTAGACCTCTGCCGTCGTCCACAGGAGAGCCGCGGCGCCGATGTCCGAGACTGAACCGCTCACGCTGAAATTCCGCTGTCCGAAGGAGCTCGAACGCCTCATTCCGCAGCCGGTGCCGGCGCCGATGGGCGTTCCCGACTGGGTGAAGACGATGCCGGCCACCGCGTTCAGCGCGCTCAACCAGGCTGAGGAGCAGACCGTCAAGCGTTGCCCGCCCTTCATCGACGCGATGACGACGGGCTTCCTCATTCCGCTGATCTGCGACCTCAAGGTCGAGGATGGCGGGATCAGTTGGGACAACGAGCTGCCACCGGGCGGCGCGATCGATTTTCCGCGCTCGCCGATCAGCTTCCACGACGTCGCGCAGGTCACGGGCTCGCCGCTGTTCGAGACCGACCGCTTCCTGCTCAAGTTTCACAATCTCTGGACGATCGAGGCGCCGGAGGGCTGGGCATTGCTGTTCACGCATCCCGTCAACCGCTTCGACCTGCCCTTCACCACCGTGACCGGACTGGTCGACAGCGACCGCTTTCACGACTCGTTCGTGCACTTCCCGGCGCACTGGCATGACACGGCGTTTCGCGGCGTGATCCCGAGGGGTACGCCGGTCGCGCAATGCATTCCGGTGAAGCGGCAGACGTGGGCGATGCAGACCTCGGCCTTCACCGAAGAGGAAATCGCCGAGATCCACGAGGTGCGCGACGCGCTGAAGCGCGAGACCGGCGTCTATCGCAAGCGGTTCAGGGCTTAGCTGTCGCAGCGCCGTCGATCTGCAGGAATCTGGCGGCATCGCTCGGACGGAAGAAGAAGCGGCCGTGCGAGGTGACCGCGAGCGTGTAGGCCGCGCGTGTCAGCAGATGCGGCCGGCCGCGCACCACCGTGCGCAGCGCCGCCTGAGCGCCATCGCGATCCCCCATCTCGGCGAGGCACATCGCGAGATTGGCGCGGGTCTGGGTGTCGTCGGGCCGCAGGCCTAGCGCATGGCGGTAGGTACCGGCGGCCTCGGCATAGTCGCCGTCGAGGAACTGCACCCAGGCGAGCTCGATCAGGATGTCGGGCCGCCCCGGCGCCGCCTCGCGCGCTGCCAGGAGGTGCGTGCGAGCACGGACGCGGTCATTGGCCTGGAGACAGAGGCGCCCGAGATCGAGCTGGAGGTCGACGCTGTCGGGTGACAGTGTCAGGGCCTCCTCGATCACGGCGACGGCTTCACCGAGCTGTCCCGACTTGGCAAGCCGCCCCGCCAGCTCCTGGAACGCCGGCAGAAAAGGCGGCCGCCGCGCCGCGGTCTTGCGCAGCTGCGCGATGCCATCGGCGGCACGTCTGGATTCGCACAAGGCAGCGCCGAGCAGCGTCTCGAGCTCTGGATCGCTGCCGCGAAGCGCCGCCTTCTCCAGCGGCGCAATCGCCTCGCTCGCGCGCTGCTGGCCGAGCAGCGCATGGGCGTGGACGAGCAGCGCGGCGCGATCAGTCCTGGCTGTGCGCAGGATCGAGGCGGCGATCTGCTCGGCGCGCGCGAACTGCCGCGCGCGCAGCGCGTGGATCGCCTCCTGCAACGCCTGCGCCTGCTGATTTTTCCGCCGTTCACTCACGTCTGCAGCCAAGCTCCGAGGAAGAGGTCGAGTCTAGCTAGCTCGCCGGCCCCAGGAGTGTCCAGCAGCACGCTCACCCGAACAGCGGCGTGCCCGGCACGAAGGCGTCGAACGCAGCCCAGAACTGCGAGCGGTAGCGGTCCTGCTCCTGCAGGATCTCGTGCTTGGCCCCGGCGATGACGAGATGCGAGCCGGCGCGCAGATGATAGGCGAACTCTTCGATCGCCGCGGTCGACACCACGGTGTCGCTGGACGCCGCCAGCATCAGGATCGGCTGGCGGATCTGGGAGGGATAGGTCATGCCGCGGAAGGTCATCATCGCCGAGAAGGCGGAATCGGCCCAGGCCACCGTCGGCGAGGCGATGCCGAGCGTCGGATCCTCCTCGAGGATCGCGGCGTTGCGGGCATAGCGGACGGGATCAGAGGTCAGCGGATTGTTGACGAACGGCGCCAGCCCGCTGATCTCGTCATTGCCGCCCGGCACGTAGCGGCCGCCCTGCCCGGCGATGCGCATGGCCCGCAGCAGCAGCCGCGCCGGCAGCGCGGTGCGGCTGCCCGGCAGGTCGATCATCGGCGCCGACAGTACGACGCGATCGAACCAGCGCTTGCCGGCATGCGCGAGCCGCAGCAGCACGGTGCCGCCCATCGAATGCGCCAGCGCGAAATAAGGCGGCGGACAATCCGGCAGCACGACCTGGGTGACGAAGGTCTCGACGTCGAGTTCGTAGTCGGAGAACGAGCGCACATAGCCCTTGCGGGAATCGCGCAGGCGCCGCGACGAATGGCCCTGGCCGCGCCAGTCGATGATCGCGACCGCAAAGCCGCGGTCGCGCAGGTCGCGCACCGTCTCGAAATACTTCTCGATCATCTCGCTGCGGCCGGTGAACACGCACACCGTGCCCTTGCGCCCGGCCGGCGGGGCCCAGCGCGCAAAGCGCAGCTCGGCACCATCGGGAGTCTTGATGGTGCCGGCGGTGGCGTTTTCGGGGACGGGATTGGCGGGAATCGAGACGAGCGTCATGAGGCGCCCATCGAATAGGTGAAAGGCAGTGGGAATCAAGGGGTGGAACGGCAAAAAGAGCAGGTCTCGGACGCCCTTGAACGTCGAAACGTCCGACCCATATCGAGGCCGTGCAGGCCGTCAGGCTGCACGACAGCCCGGCCCGATGGCGGGCGGGTTTGCCAACAGTCGCTCAATGGAGGACTTTGACCATGCGTACCTACGACCTCACCCCCTTCTATCGTTCCACCGTCGGTTTCGACCGTCTGTTCTCGCTGCTCGACCAGGCCACCAGCGATCCCACCCCCGGCTATCCGCCCTACAATATCGAGCGCACCGGTGAGAACGCCTACCGCATCACCGTCGCCGTCTCCGGCTTTGGCAAGGATGAGCTCTCCCTCGTCGCGAAGGAAAACACGCTGACGATCAAGGGCGAGAAGGCCGCCAACGAGAACGGCAAGAAGAGCGAGTTGCTGTATCGCGGCATCGCCGCCCGCGCCTTCGAGCGCTCGTTCCAGCTCGCCGACCACGTGGTGGTGAAGAACGCCAGCCTCGAGAACGGCCTGCTCCACGTCGACCTCGTGCGCGAGATCCCCGAGGCCAAGAAGCCGCGGTCGATTCCGATCTCGACGAACGCGCAAGCTGAGCAGCCGGCGATCGAGGGTTCGGCCGAGAAGGCCGCCGCGTAACCGGCACACATACTCAGGAATGCGAACGCCCCGGGCAGCCGGGGCGTTTTTTTTGTGTGGTGCTGCAGTGCAATCAAACGACCGTGACTGACGGTAACGGTCTGCGCCCTGCCCGCGAAGACCCCAGTGATCACCTCGCCAACCCGAGCCACTGGAGCCGTTAACATGAACGTCGTTCGTACCCTCACCCTCATCGCCGCCCTGTCGGCTTTTGCCGGCCCCGCTCTGGCGCAGCCGGCGCTGCCGCCCAAGGTCCACAACGTCGTGCTGGTGCACGGCGCCTGGGCCGACGGCTCGAGCTGGGCCAAGGTCATCCCCTATCTGCAGGCCGCTGGCCTCAAGGTCACCGCCGTGCAGAATCCGCTGACGTCGCTGGCGGACTCCGCGGCTGCCACCCGCCGCGCACTGGCCGAGCAGGACGGACCGGCCGTGCTGGTCGGCCATTCCTGGGGCGGCACGGTCGTGAGCGAGGTCGGCACCGACCCGAAGGTCAGCGCGCTGGTCTATGTCGCGGCGCGTGCGCCCGACGCGGGCGAGGATTTCGTCAAGCTCGCCGGTCAATATCCGACACCGCCGGCCCGCGCCGGCATCGTCGACCATGACGGCGACACCAAGCTCAACGAGGACGCCTTCCTGAAGTATTTCGCCAATGGCGTCGATGCGACGACGGCCAAGGAGCTCTATGCGGTGCAATGGCCGACCGCGGCGACGATCTTCGGCAACCGCACCACCCAGGCGGCATGGCACGACAAGCCGTCCTTCTATGCGGTGTCGAAGCAGGACAAGACGATCGATCCCGATTTCGAGCGCTTCCTGGCCAGCCGCATGAAGGCGACCACGATCGAGCTCGACGCCGGGCACCTGTCGCTGGTCTCACATCCGAAGGAGATCGCTGATCTGATCCTGAAGGCCGCCGGTCAGCACGAGTAGTCCGATTGATGGTGCGGGACTCGTCCCAGCGGCAACAAGCAACGCTGTCATGCCCGCGAAGGCGGGCATTCAGCACGCCGCGGCAGTCACGAGCAACCGAGATGCTGGTGGTGACTGGATCGCCCGGTCACGCCGGGCGATGACAGTTGTGATGGCTCGCGGCCGGGCAGACCGCTCAATCGCCTCTAATCCAGCCCCTGCACCGGAGGCATCTTTGCCGTCGGCTGGATCTGCGGTGTCGGCTTGGCCGCGGCCGCCGGCGCTACGGAGCCGGTGGTCTGAGGCGGCGCGGCTGCCGACTGCACCGGCTTGGCATCAGACGGCTTCGCCTCGGATGACTTGGCCTCGGATGACTTGGCCTCGGACGGCTTGGCCTCGCCCGTCTTCGGCCCGTCGGCCTTGGCTTCGACCGGCTTCGTCTCGGCAGGCTTGACGTCGGCGGGTTTGGCTTCGGCCGGCTTGATGTCCGCAGGCCTGGGCGGAAGGGCTTTGGGAGCCTCCGTCGGCTTCGGGTTGAGCGCCGCGGTCTGCGGCGACGGCGCTGCCGGTCGGGCTGCTGGCGTCGGCACCTTCGGCTGAACCGGCACCGCGGTGGCAACGCGCGGCGCAGCCGGCATCGGCGGCACCAGGCGCGGATCGGCCCGGATCACGCTCGGCGGCGGCAGGCGGTCGAGGCCGCCGCGCGGGCTCGGCTCATAGCGCATCCGCTCGTACTCCTCGCCCCATTGGAACGCCGGCACGAAGCGGATGATGCGGCCGGAGCGGGCATCGACCACGAGCTTGCCGTCCTCGCCCTGGCGATCGAGCACCGCCACGACGTAGACATTGCCGCGCTGACGCGGCACGCCGAGCGGCGAGAAGCCGTTGTCGCGCAAAATCGCATAGACCTCATGCACCGGCAGGAACGCCGGCGCATAGCCATAATCCTGCTGGTAGCCGTCCTGACGGTAGACCGGCGCCGGCGGCACATAGCGCTCGTCGCGGTAGCCGTAGTCAGGGCCCGGCCGGTAGCCGTAACGCGGCGGCGGTGCGGGCACGACGGCCGGCGGCGGCAGATCCGGATAGGGCGCATCGAAATCGGAGACCGCCGTGTAGGGCGCACGGACGCCCGATGGCGGCAACGGCTCGGCCTGCGCGGCAAACGGCGCGATCAACGCGGCTGAGACGACTCCAACTAGCAACTTCATGGCTCAAAGCTCCTGCATGCCCCCGCACGTGAAGCTGTTCGCTTCTTCTCAAGTGCCGCGGAAGTTCTGCCGTGATTCCGGCGGTCCTGGGTCGGCGAGGGGGCGGGATCGGGGCGTCAGGTTTCAAAATCGAGCGCAGCGCGTGATCGCCCGGCCCGGTCGGGTCGTTCGGTCAGCGGCGGAAACGGAAGATTTGCCGGGGAATGGGCGCGTTGCGGCGCCCGGACTCAGGACTCCGCGGTGCTTGTGTGATAGGTTAAAGTTTGGCATCTTGCGGTTTAGGACAGAAATGCTGTCTAAAATTTCGTTGCAAAGGTGACCGAGACTTTGCAATGATGTTACGGCGCCTGAGGGCGCTGCGACATGAACAGGCCGCGGTCGTCCAGCGGGGACATGGTCCCCCGGCGGCTGGCCTGAACTCTGCAAATGCGGCTCGCTGACAAGGACGAGCGTTGGCTCCGGAGAGGGGCCGCGCAGCGCCCGGGGTGCGCCGGACGGACTGTACCGGACTGTGGTGAAGGCCCTGACCAATAATTTATGGGGACGGATATGAGCGGATCGAAGGTCGAGCACGGAAAGTTGGGCGGCGCGGTGCTGGCTGTGGATTCGCGTGAAAAACCGGCCGAGATCACCCGCGAGCTGCATACGTGGCGCCCGGAAGCCGAAGGTCTGTATGACCCGAGCCAGGAGAAGGATTCCTGCGGCGTCGGCTTCATCGCCAACATCAAGGGCCAGAAGTCGCATCAGATCGTCGCCGACGCGCTGAGCATCCTCTGCAACCTCGAGCACCGTGGCGCCGTCGGCGCCGACCCGCGCTTCGGCGACGGTGCCGGCATCCTGGTGCAGATCCCGCATGCCTTCTTCTCGCGCAAGGCAAAGGAGCTCGGCTTCACCTTGCCCGCCCCCGGCGAATACGCCATCGGCGCGCTGTTCATGCCGCGCGACGAAGCCTGGCGGAACGTCATCAAGAGCATCATCGCCGACCAGATCGAGGACGAAGGCCTGGTGCTGCTCGGCTGGCGCGACGTGCCGACCGACAACTCCTCGCTGGGCGTGACGGTCAAGCCGACCGAGCCGCGCAGCATGCAGGTGTTCATCGGCCGCAACGGCGCCGCCAAGACCGAGGACGAGTTCGAGCGCAAGCTCTACATCCTCAGGAAGTCGATCTCGCAGGCGATCTATCAGCGCCGCGACCGCGGCATGTCGGGCTATTACCCGTGCTCGATGTCGTGCCGGACCGTGATCTACAAGGGCATGTTCCTGGCCGACCAGCTCGGCAAGTACTACGCCGACCTGCACGAGCCGGACTTCGACAGCGCGCTGGCGCTGGTGCACCAGCGCTTCTCGACCAACACCTTCCCGACCTGGTCGCTGGCGCATCCGTATCGGATGATCGCGCACAATGGCGAGATCAACACCCTGCGCGGCAACGTCAACTGGATGGCGGCGCGGCAGGCCTCGGTGTCATCGGAGCTGTTCGGCAAGGACATCAGCCGGCTCTGGCCGATCTCGTATGAAGGCCAGTCCGATACCGCCTGCTTCGACAACGCGCTCGAATTCCTGGTGCAGGGCGGCTACTCGCTGCCGCACGCGGTCATGATGATGATCCCCGAGGCGTGGGCCGGCAATCCGCTGATGAGCGAGGAGCGGCGTTCATTCTACGAATATCACGCCGCGCTGATGGAGCCGTGGGACGGCCCCGCCGCGATCGCCTTCACCGACGGCCGCCAGATCGGCGCCACGCTCGACCGCAACGGCCTGCGGCCGGCGCGCTATCTCGTCACCAAGGACGACCGCATCGTGATGGCGTCCGAAATGGGCGTGCTCAAGATTCCTGAGGACCAGATCGTCACCAAATGGCGGCTGCAGCCGGGCAAGATGCTGCTGGTCGACCTTGAGCAGGGCCGCCTGATCCCCGACGACGAGATCAAGGCGCAGCTCGCCGCCAGCCATCCCTACCAGGAATGGCTCACGCGCACGCAGATCCAGGTCGAGAAGCTGCCGGATGCGCCGACCACGGGCGCGCGCACCAACCTGCCGCTCTTGGACCGGCAGCAGGCATTCGGCTACAGCCAGGAAGACATCGCGATCCTGATGACGCCGATGGCGGCGACCGGCGAGGAGGCCACGGGCTCGATGGGCAACGACACGCCGATCTCGGCGCTGTCGGACAAGCCGAAGCTGCTGTTCACCTACTTCAAGCAGAACTTCGCCCAGGTCACCAATCCGCCGATCGACCCGATCCGCGAGGAGCTGGTGATGAGCCTGGTCTCGATCATCGGCCCGCGGCCCAACCTGTTCGACCTCGAAGGCGTCGCCTCGACCAAGCGGCTCGAGGTGCATCAGCCGATCCTGACCGATGCGGACCTCGAGAAGATCCGCTCGATCTCGGAGGTCTCCGACAGCCACTTCGTCTCGCGCACGCTCGACACCACCTTCGATGCGAGCCTGGGCGCCGCCGGCTTCGAGCAGATGCTCGACGATCTCTGCGGCCGCGCCGAAGCCGCGGTGCGCGAGGGCGTCAACATCATCATCCTGTCCGACCGCATGGTCTCGGCCGACCGGATTCCGATCCCGTCGCTGCTCGCCTGCGCCGCCGTGCATCATCACCTGATCCGCACCGGCCTGCGCACGTCGGTGGGTCTCGTGGTGGAGTCGGGCGAGCCGCGCGAGGTGCATCACTTCGCCTGTCTGGCCGGCTACGGCGCCGAGGCGATCAATCCTTATCTCGCCTTCGAGACCATCATCGCGCTCAAGGACAAGCTGCCGGGCGCGCTGAGCGACTACGAGGTCGTCAAGCGCTACATCAAGTCGATCGGCAAGGGCCTGCTCAAGGTCATGTCGAAGATGGGCATCTCGACCTACCAGTCCTATTGCGGCGCGCAGATCTTCGACGCGGTCGGACTGAAGGCCGAGTTCGTGCAGAAGTTCTTCTACGGCACCCACACCCGCATCGAAGGTGTCGGCCTGCCGGAGATCGCCGAGGAGACCACGCGCCGTCATCGCGACGCGTTCGGCGACGCGCTGGTCTACAAGACCGCGCTCGACGTCGGCGGCGAATATGCCTTCCGCACCCGCGGCGAGGACCACGCCTGGACCGCGGAATCGGTCGCGACGCTGCAGCATGCGGTGCGCGGCAATTCGAGGGAGCGCTACCAGGCGTTCGCCAGGCTGCTCAACGAGCAGTCCGAGCGGCTGCTGACCCTGCGCGGCCTGTTCCGGATCAAGTCGGCCGAGGACGACAGGCGCAAGCCGGTCCCGCTCGACGAGGTCGAGCCGGCGAAGGAGATCGTCAAGCGCTTCGCCACCGGCGCGATGTCGTTCGGCTCGATCTCGCGCGAGGCCCACACCACGCTCGCGATCGCCATGAACCGGATCGGCGGCAAGTCGAACACCGGCGAAGGCGGCGAGGAAGCCGACCGCTTCAAGCCGCTGCCCAACGGCGATTCCATGCGCTCGGCGATCAAGCAGGTCGCCTCGGGCCGGTTCGGCGTGACGACGGAATATCTCGTCAACTCCGACATGATGCAGATCAAGATGGCGCAGGGTGCCAAGCCGGGCGAAGGCGGCCAGTTGCCCGGCCACAAGGTCGACGCGACCATCGCCAAGG
Source organism: Bradyrhizobium sp. SZCCHNS3016 (assembly GCF_032484535.1). Classification (NCBI taxonomy): domain Bacteria; kingdom Pseudomonadati; phylum Pseudomonadota; class Alphaproteobacteria; order Hyphomicrobiales; family Nitrobacteraceae; genus Bradyrhizobium; species Bradyrhizobium sp. SZCCHNS3016. Next base: position 32,558 of record NZ_JAUETE010000001.1, on the reverse strand, counting down.
TGCGCCACTCGACGCCGGGTGTCGGCCTGATCTCGCCGCCGCCGCATCACGACATCTACTCGATCGAGGATCTCGCGCAGCTGATCTACGACCTGAAGAACGTCAACCCCGACGGCCAGGTCTCGGTCAAGCTGGTGTCCGAAGTCGGCGTCGGCACGGTTGCCGCCGGCGTTGCCAAGGCGCGCGCAGACCATGTCACGATCGCGGGCTTCGAGGGCGGCACCGGTGCCTCTCCCCTCACCTCGATCAAGCATGCCGGCTCGCCGTGGGAGATCGGCCTTGCCGAAACGCACCAGACTTTGGTGCGCGAGCGGCTGCGCAGCCGCATCGTGGTCCAGGTCGACGGCGGCTTCCGCACCGGACGTGACGTCGTCATCGGCGCTCTGCTCGGCGCCGACGAATTCGGCTTCGCCACCGCCCCCTTGATCGCCGCCGGCTGCATCATGATGCGCAAGTGCCACCTCAACACCTGCCCGGTCGGCGTCGCGACCCAGGACCCGGTGCTGCGCAAGCGCTTCACCGGCCAGCCCGAGCACGTCATCAACTTCTTCTTCTTCGTCGCCGAGGAAGTCCGCGAGATCATGGCCGCGCTCGGCTACCGCTCGTTCAACGAGATGGTCGGCCAGACCCAGATGCTCGACCAGTCCAGGCTGGTGGCGCATTGGAAGGCCAAGGGCCTCGACTTCTCCAAGCTGTTCGTCAAGCAGAAGGAGGCGCCGGGCCAGAAGATCCATCACGCCGAGGCGCAGGACCATCACCTCGAGGCCGTGCTCGACCGCAAGCTGATCGAGCAGGCCAAGCCCGCGCTCGACCGTGGCGCGCCGGTCAAGATCGAGGCCGAGATCAACAACACCGACCGTTCGGCGGGCGCGATGCTCTCGGGCGCGGTGGCGAAGATCTACGGCCATGCCGGCCTGCCGCAGGACACCATCCATGTCAGCCTGAAGGGCACCGCAGGCCAGGCTTTCGGCGCTTGGCTCGCCCAAGGCGTCACCTTCGAGCTCGAAGGCGAAGGCAACGACTACGTCGGCAAGGGCCTGTCGGGCGGCCGCATCATCGTCAAGCCGCCGCGCAACTCTGGCATCGTGCCGGAGGAGTCGATCATCGTCGGCAACACCGTGATGTACGGCGCGATCTCCGGCGAGTGCTTTTTCCGCGGCATCGCCGGCGAACGCTTCGCGGTCCGTAACTCGGGCGCGGTCGCCGTCGTCGAGGGCGCGGGCGATCATTGCTGCGAATACATGACCGGCGGCATCGTCATCGTGCTCGGCAAGACCGGGCGCAACTTCGCGGCCGGCATGTCGGGCGGCGTCGCCTATGTGCTCGACGAGGCCGGTGACTTCGACAAGCATTGCAACATGGCGATGGTCGAGCTGGAGCCGGTGCTGTCGGAGGAGATGATCGCCGAGGACACCTATCACCAGATGGGCGACCTCGAGGCGCATGGCCGGGTCGACGTGTTCAAGAACCTGCTGGCGTCCGATGTCGAACGCCTGCACGTCTTGATCTCGCGCCACGCCAAGGCGACCGGCTCCAAGCGCGCCGCCGACATCCTGGCGAACTGGAAGGACTACGCGCCGAAGTTCCGCAAGGTCATGCCGGTGGAATATCGCCGTGCCCTGAAGGAGCTCGCGGCCAACGCCGACGCCGAGCCGAAGATCGCGATCGGGGCTTAGCTTATCTCCTCATGGTGAGGAGGCGCGAAGCGCCGTCTCGAACCATGAGGCCGACAATGGGACCTCATCCTTCGAGACGCGGCGAAGACGCCGCTCCTCAGGATGAGGGTCTTGAGGGTCGCGTCATTCCGGGGCGCGCGGAGCGTGACCCCGGAATCTCGCCCCACAACTTCGAGATTCCGGGTCCGGCGCTGACGCGCCGTCCCGGAATGACGGAAACGATGACAAGGGACGTCGTAGGTCATGGGCAAGGTCACAGGTTTTCTCGAAATCGAGCGGCACGATCGCAAGTACGCGCCGGTTGCCGAGCGTCTGAAGAACTTCAACGAGTTCGTGGTACCGCTCTCCGAGAAGGAGCTGCGCGACCAGGCGGCGCGCTGCATGAACTGCGGCATTCCCTATTGCCACGGCACCGGCTCGGCCGCGCCGGGCACCACGGGCTGTCCGGTCAACAACCAGATTCCGGACTGGAATGACCTGATCTACAACGGCAACTGGGAAGAGGCCGCGCGCAACCTGCACTCGACCAACAACTTCCCGGAGTTCACGGGCCGGATCTGCCCGGCTCCGTGCGAGGCGTCGTGCACGCTGAACATCGACGACAATCCGGTGACCATCAAGACGATCGAATGCGCCATCGTCGACAAGGCCTTCGAGCAGGGCTGGATCAAGCCCGAGCCGGCCGCCGTGAAGACCGGCAAGAAGGTCGCGGTGGTCGGCGCCGGCCCGGCTGGCCTTGCCTGTGCGCAGCAGCTCGCGCGTGCCGGTCACGACGTCCACGTCTATGAGAAGAACGCCAAGGCCGGCGGCCTGCTGCGATACGGCATTCCCGACTTCAAGATGGAGAAGGGCATCATCGACCGCCGCATCGGGCAGTTGGAAGGCGAAGGCGTCACCTTCCACTATGGCGTCAATGTCGGTGGCAAGGATGGCCTCGATGCCAAGACGCTCTTGAAGGACTATGACGCCGTCGCGCTGACCGGCGGCGCAGAAGCTCCGCGCGACCTGCCGATCCCCGGCCGCGACCTCGCCGGCATCCACTACGCGATGGACTTCCTGCCGCAGCAGAACCGCCGCGTCGGCAACGAGAAGGTCGAAGGCGACGACATCCTCGCCGCCGGCAAGCATGTCGTCGTGATCGGCGGCGGTGACACCGGCAGCGACTGCATCGGCACCTCGCTGCGCCAGGGCGCGCTTTCCGTCACCCAGCTCGAGATCATGCCCGCGCCGCCGGAGCGTGAGAACAAGGCGCTGACCTGGCCGAACTGGCCGCTGAAGATGCGGACGTCGTCGAGCCAGGCCGAAGGCGCGGTGCGCGAGTTCGCCGTGCTGACGCAGAAGTTCGAAGGCGAGAACGGCGCGGTCAAGAAGCTGCATTGCGTCCGCGTCGACGCGCAGTTCAAGCCGGTTCCCGGCACCGAGTTCGTGCTCGATGCGGACCTCGTCCTGCTGGCGATGGGCTTCGTCCATCCGGTGCACGAGGGCCTGCTCAAGAGCCTCGGCGTCGACCTCGACCCGCGCGGCAACGTCAAGGCCAACCTGACCGACTACCAGACCTCGCAGCCGAAGGTGTTCTCCGCCGGCGACATGCGCCGCGGCCAGTCGCTGGTGGTGTGGGCGATCCGCGAGGGCCGCCTGTGTGCGCAGGCGGTCGACAAGTTCCTGATGGGCAAGACCGAGCTGCCGCGCTAGCGGCGGCCGATCAAGCGCGTTAGTTGGATGCGACCCGCTTAGTTGGACTCATCTGTCGCCGCACCGTCGGTGCGCTCCCTCCCCCTTGCGGGGCGGGGTCGGGGGTGGGGGTCTCCATACCCTGAATTTCGTTGCGTTCGCCAGCGCGTCAAATGCGCTTGGTGCGGTCGCAACTCTCGCCGGACGCCCTTCGTCCACCCCCCTCCCGTCATTGCGAGGAGCGAAGTGACGAAGCAATCCAGGACCGAGGAAATGACTCTGGATTTCTTCGCTCGCAATAACGCGGTGGCACCCGCCCGCGGACCTATCGCTCAGCTTTCATATAGAGCGCGACTCGCGGACCCCCACCCCTCCCCGCAAGGGGGAGGGGAGTTCACCGCTTTCGTGTGAGTAGCGAGACTCCAACTCGCTAACAGAAAAAGGGGTGGGGGCTTCGTCGACATGAGTCGCCGCTCGGCCTGAAGTGGCAGGTCAGGCCGTGGCCGCATGATCGATCGGATGAGCGTCGAAGCGTCAGGGTCGACGTTTCAACCGTGAAGCCCCCACCCGTCCTGGCCGTCAGGCCAGCTCGGATGAGCCGCGTCGCGCGGCTCTGATGTCAGGAAGGGTGAGGCCGTGTGCGGCGGTGACAGTCCTGCTCCGACGTCCGCGGCAGGATTAATCGCGTCGCGTGCATCACGATGTCAGTCATGCTGGGCGATCCCCCTTGTTCGACGGCCGGACCCGCGAGCCCCTCGGGTTCCCGCAACCTAAAGGTGCGACTCTTAAGATAAGCCCAATGCGGACGCCGGCATTCCCTTCAAATGCCGCGCAACACGCGAAAAAGCTTCGTATCGACTGTTGCCAGCTCGATCGATTGCGAAGCACGTTCGAGAATCGAACATCATCCACGACACGGTCGTCCGGAGATCAGCTCGACGTCCGCGCCCAGATGTCTTCGACTGGCACCGGAGGCGTCACACGGAAGATGTCGTCGATGAGCCGGCCGAGCTCGTCGGCGCTCTCGATGATCCGCTCCTCGATCACGTCTCCGTCGCGCGCCTGCCGCTGATAGCGGCGGCTGACCAGCTTGTGACGCACGCCGGGCTCGACACGCTCCATCATCAGCGTATGCGTGGCCGGCACGTTCGGGCTGGTCGACGTATACCAGCTGCCGAGCACATAATCGGCATGGATCTGCGGCACGAGGTCGAACGCATACATCATGCGCCAGCCCGTCGGCTGCTTCGCGCTGACCGTATAGAGCCCGTCCCACGTGCCGATGCGAAACGTTCCCATCGGCGTCTGCTGCTCGGGGCCGACTTCGAGACGAATGGGCGCATCCATCATGCAGATGCCGAAGCCGACATCGACGAGATGCGGATAGCCGTCGACCTTGACCATCAGCATCATGTGCTGGCGCGGCCCGAGCGGATCGGTCGGCGCCGAACGCCAGCGCACGCGCCCCGTCAGGCCGCTGACCTCAAAGCCGACCGCTTCCAGCACCGCCTGGAACAGCACGTTCTGCTCGAAGCAGTAGCCGCCGCGGCGGCCGAGCACGAGCTTCTGTTGCACCGACGGCAGGTCGACATGGACGGGACGGCCCATCAGCGGATCGAGCGCCTCGAACGGCAGCGCGTCGACATGCGCGGCCTGCAGCGCTGCGAGCGTCGACAGGTCGGGCGCGAGCGGCCCGCGATGGTCGATGCGGGCGAGATAGGAATCCAGTTGAAGCTCACCGGCCATCGTCATGCCTTCCGTCAGCTCTCGATGCGCTTCCAGATCACATCGACGGGCACCGGAAGCGTGACGCCGAACACATCCTCGATGACGCTGCGCAGCGCATCGGGCGTTTCGATGATCCGTTCGCTCCGCACCTCGCCATCACGCGCCTCGATGACCAGGCGGCGATTGACCAGCTTGTAGCGAGCCTCACGCGTCAACCGCTCCAGGATCAGCATCGAGGTGAACGGCGTCAACGGGCTGGTCGAGGTGAACCAGTTGCCGAGCACGTAGTCGGCATGGATCTGCGGCACCAGATCAAACACATACATCGTGCGCCAGCCGGCCGGCTGCTTCGCCGCGAGCCAATACAGCCCATCAGACAGCGTCAGACGGAACGTGCCCATCGCAGTCGGCTGCTCGACGTCGGGCACCATCTGCAACGGCGTATCGAGCAGGCAGGAGCCGAAACCGACATCGGCGAGATGAGGCCCCTCCGGCAGGTCCACCTTCAGCATCATGTGCGTGCGCGGCGTCAGCGGCGCGTCGGCATCGAGCCGCCAGCGCACCCGCGCCGAGAGCGGCGTCACCGCAAAGCCGATCGCCTCCAGCGCCGCCTTCAGCAGCGCGTTCTGCTCGAAACAATAGCCGCCGCGGCGGCCGTCGACGATCTTGGCCTGCACCGACGTGAGATCGATGTTCACGGGACGGCCGAGCAGCGGATCCAGGCCCTCGAACGCGATCGCATCGACATGCGCCGCCTGCAATCCGGCAAGCGTTTCGAGCGTCGGCGCCAGCGGCCCGCGATAGCCGATGCGCACGAGATATTTATCCAGATCGAATGCGCCCGGCATCGGCTCTGCTCCCTGTCTCGGGCGAGCCCATAGCACGACGCCGCCGTGCCCGGCCAGACCGGGACCGCGCACGTGCCCAAGCTCGGCTCATCCCGTCTGCCGGATCCAGCGCTCGGCAAAACGATGCAGCGGCAGGAAGGTCTCCAACAGCTCGCGCCCCAATGGCGTCAGCTCGTAGCCGCTGTCGCCCAGCACGATGAAGCCCGCCTCGCGCAGCTCGTCCAGCCGCGCCTGCAACACGGTCGGCGAGGCCTCGTCGCAGGCCGCGCGCAGCGCCCGGGAGGTCAGGGCGTCGTCGCGCAGCTCCCAGACGATGCGCAGGCACCAGCGCCGGCCCAACAGATCGAGCAGCGCCATGACCGGCCGGCCCGAGCGCGAGCCGCGCACCCGGCGCGGTTGAACGTCTTTCGGCACGAAAACTCTCCAACAGCTTGCCAAGCGCTACGGAAAGCGTAGCATACTGCTACAGTAAATGTAGCACCGCACAGGAAGAACCGCCATGCCCCGGATCGCCCCGCTGCAGCCGCCCTACCCGGCCGACATCCAGGCGCAATTCGACCAGATTATGCGCGGGGCGCCGCCCTTGATGCTGTTCCGGGTGATGGCCGGCCATGCGCGCGCCTGGACCAAATTTCGCGGCGGCAGCCTGCTCGACCGCGGCCCGCTGTCCCTGCGTCAGCGCGAAATCGTCATCGATCGGACCTGCGCGCTGAATGCGTGCGAGTTCGAATGGGGCGTGCACGTCCGCATCTTCGGCACAGACGCCGGCCTGACGGCGCAGCAGATCGACGCCACCGTGAATGCGCCGGCCGACGCGGCGTGCTGGTCGCCCCCCGAACAAGCCCTGATCGCTGCGGTCGATGCCTTGCACCAGCGGTCGACCTTGAGCGAGGACGAATTCACCCGCCTCCGCCTGCATCACGATGAGGATCAGGTGCTGGAAATCATCCTGCTGTGCGGCTTCTATCGCACCGTGTCGTATGTCGCGAACGCACTGCAGCTGCCGCTGGAGGCCGATGCGGCACGATTCAACGCAGGCTGACCGGTCTTCCCAAGCGCGCCGGAGCCGGGCGCCCGGGAACGACGCTTCGAGCTACGCCACCCCTGCCCGCAGCAGATCATGCATGTGCAGGATGCCGACCGGCTTGGCGCCGTCGGTGACGATCAGCGTGGTGATCTTGGCGGAGTTCAGGATCTCCAGCGCCTCGGAGGCCAGCGCCTCGCGGCGGACGGTGCGCGGGTTCGCCGTCATGATCTCCTCGACCGACGCGGACAACAGATCGGCACGCATCTTCCGCCGGAGGTCGCCGTCGGTGATGATGCCGGCGACGTGGCCGCGAGCATCGACGATGACGACGCAGCCGAGTCCCTTGGCCGACATCTCGGCCAGCGCATCCGGCATGCCCGTGCCCAGCGGCTTCAGCGGCACCGCGTCGCCCGAGCGCATCAGGTCCGAGATGTGCTTGAGCATGGCGCCGAGCTTGCCGCCCGGATGGAAATTGGCGAATTCGAGCGCGGTGAAGCCGCGGCCTTCCAGCAGCGCGATCGCGAGCGCATCGCCGATCGCCGCCTGCATCAGGGTCGAGGTGGTCGGCGCCAGATTGTGCGGACAGGCCTCGCGCGCCTTCGGCAGCTCCAGCACGATGCGCGCCGCCTGCCCCAGCGACGATTGCGCGTTGGAGGTGACCGCGATCAGCGGGATCGCGAAGCGCTTGGTGTAGTTCACCAGCGTCTTCATCTCCGGCTGCTCGCCGGACCACGACAGCGCGATGACGACGTCGTCGGAGGTGATCATGCCGAGATCGCCATGGCCGGCCTCGGCGGAATGGACGAAGAAGGCGGGCGTTCCGGTCGAGGCGAGGGTCGCGGCCATCTTGCGGGCGACGTGGCCGGACTTGCCGAGACCGGTGAGGATCGCCCGGCCCTTGGCCTGGCGGATCAGCTCGACGGCGGCGGCGAAGGCCGGCCCCAGAGGACCGCGCAGTGCAGCGGAGATCGCGGCAATGCCATTGCTGCCGGCGTCGAGCGTGCGCAGCGCCGACTGGATATCTGCGTTTGCGGGAGCGGCTTCGGGCAACGGCTTCGATCTCGGCATGCGGACTTCCAAGGCTGAACAGTCAGGCGCCGCTCTTTAGCATGGGTATGGCAGCAAGGCGCCATCAACAGCCCATTAACCATATTTGTTTTTACTCCCTTAACGAGGCGGTTTGCCGGCGGCGCGGGTGTCCCGACGACGCAATTGATTTTGTTGGAGTATTTTTCATCGTGGGATGGAGGCCTGACAGCGGCCGCGCAGGACGCGCGATAGGGCGCGCGATGTGGCGCGGCGCCTCCGCCGCATGCCTGCTGCTCGGCGCGCTCGGCCCCGATGCGGCCCACTCCCAGACCATCGACGCGTTCCGGCCGGTGCGCGACGGCTTCCTCGCCCCGCAGGACTCCCCGCTGCGACGGACCGTGGTCAGCGGCCTGACCGATGCCGTACCGACGCCAGGGCTGCCCGCGACGCCTGCGCCGACCAGCTCGACCGCACGACGAAATCTGGTTCCCCTGCCCGGTGTGCCCGCAGCGAGCGGCGCTGCCGAATTCGGCTATGATTCGCTGAACCGCAATCGGAAGAAGCCGAAATACTATCCCGCCCAGGCGCGGCCCAAGCCGCCGCCGGGCCCCGGCACGCGACCTTCCGGCGAGCTGACCGGGCAGTTGCGTCCGACCTTGCCGCCGTCGGCCACAGCCAACAGGCAACCGGTCCCGGCCGCCATGGCGGGCACCGTGCCCGGCCAGCCGCCGCGCAAACGGCTCAAGATCGACGACGACCCGTTCGGCGCAGTCGGCGATTACGCCGGCCCGTTCCTGATCAAGGGCGCGGTGGAGCTCTCGGCCGGGTATGACAGCAACCCGGCCCGCCTCGCCAGGCCGCGCGGCATGCCGGCCTGGATGATCGCGCCGGAATTTTTGGCGGTGTCGAACTGGGAGCGTCACGCCTTCGTCGCCGACCTGCGGGGCTCCTTCACCGGCTATGGCAGCACCCTGCCGGCTATCATGGATGGCGGCATCAATTCGGCGCCGACCACGCTCGACCGCCCCGACTTCACCGGCCATGTCGACGGCCGCCTCGACGTCAGCCGCGACACCTCGGTCGGCGCCCAGCTCCGGCTGCGTGCCGCGACCGACAATCCCGGCAGCCCGAGCGTGCAGGCCGGATTGGCGCGCTATCCGGTCTACACCACGCTCGGCACCACCATCGGCATCGACCAGCGCTTCAACCGGCTGCAGGTCTCGGCCGGCGCCACCGCCGACCGCACCAGCTATCAGCAGAGCAAGCTGACCGACGGCACGATGACGTCGAACGACGACCGCAACTACAACCAGTTCGGCGGCATCGGCCGGGTGTCCTACGAGGTCATGCCCGGCCTGAAGCCGTTCGCGGAGGTGCAGGGCGACAGCCGCGTGCACGACCAGCGGGTCGACCGTTCGGGCTATCAGCGCGACTCCTCGGGCGGCTACGCCAAGACCGGCACCTCGTTCGAGTTCACCCGGCTCCTGACCGGCGAGGTCTCGATGGGCTATGCCACGCGCAGCTATGTCGACCCGCGGCTGAACCGGCTGCAGGGCTTCCTCACCACGGCCTCGCTGGTGTGGTCGGCGACGCCGCTGACCACCGCGCGCTTTCTCTCCGACACGCAGCTCGCAGAGACCACGGTGGCCGGCGCCTCCGGCGTGCTGGTGCGCACCTACACGGTGCAGGTCGACCACGATTTCCGGCGTTGGCTGACCGGCATCGGCAAGTTCAGCTTCGGCACGCTCGACTATCAGGGCTACGGCCGCAGCGACCGCACCTATTCGGCGGAGGGCAACCTCGTCTACAAGATGTCGCGGAACGTCTGGGTCAAGGGCACGCTGCGCTACGACAAGCTCGACTCCAACATCACGGGTGCTGGGTCGTCCGGCACGGTGGTGATGCTGGGCGTAAGGCTGCAGAATTGAGCAGGAATCGTAGGGTGGGCAAAGGCGCGCAGGCTCCGCTCTCTCCGCATATTCCCTATTAGTTGGCGCGACGTGCCCACCGTCTCGCGCGCGATGCAGATGGTGGGCACGGCACGACACGGCTATCGCCGCGTCGTTCCTTTGCCCACCCTACGGCACCTACGCCGCGGCCACCGTGAGCTGGGCGCCGTCGGCCTGCACGATGCGGACGCGGCTGCCGGCGGGGGTGTCGGGGCCAGCGACGCGCCACACCGTGTCGTCGATGCGGACCGTGCCGTTGCCGCCGACGATCGGCTTCTCCAAGGTGAACTCGCGGCCGACCAGGGCCGCCGAGCGGCGGTTGAGGAACGGATTGTCCTGCGACGGCGCCGCACTCGCCCGCGCGAAGCGCCGCCACAGCGGCACGGCGGCGATCGAAAACAGCGCGAACAGCAGGATCTGCAGTTGCCATCCCGGCGCAAACGCAAACGACAGCAGCCCGACCAGCAGGGCGGCGAGGCCGAGCCAGAACAGGAAGATGCCCGGCGCAAGCAGCTCCAGCGCCATCAGGATGATGCCGAAGATCAGCCAGTTCCAGGTGCCGAGCGTCACGAACATGTCGCTCATCAGTGTCCTCCCCTGCGTCAAGCCTGCGGCGACGTCGGCGGTTTCGGCGGCGTCCCCGCTGACGGCACCGAGCCGCCGCGGCGCGCGGCTGCCGTCGCCGAAGCCGCGCTCTCGCCGAACGTCGCCTTGGCGATCTCACCGATGCCGGCGAGCGAGGCCAGCATGCCCGTCGCCTCCAGCGGCAGCATGATCACCTTCTGGTTCGGCGAGTCGGCGAGCTGGCCGAACGCCTTGATGTACTTGTCGGCGATGAAGTAGTTGAGCGCGGCGACGTCGCCCTTGGAGATCGCGTCCGACACCATCTGCGTCGCCTTGGCCTCGGCCTCCGCGGCGCGCTCGCGCGCCTGGGCATCGAGAAAGGCCGACTCGCGGCGGCCCTCCGCCTGCAGGATCTGGCTCTGCTTGGCGCCTTCCGCGCGCAGGATCTCCGACTGCCGCTGGCCCTCGGCCTGCAGGATGTCGGCGCGCTTGACGCGCTCGGCCTTCATCTGCCGGCCCATCGCCTCGACCAGGTCGGCCGGCGGCACGATGTCCTTGATCTCGATGCGGTTGACCTTGAGGCCCCACGGCGACACCGCGGCGTCGACGACGCGCAACAGCCGCTCGTTGATCTCGTCGCGATGCGACAGCACCTGGTCGAGATCCATCGCGCCCATCACCGAGCGGATGTTGGTCATGGTCAGCGTGACGATCGCCTGGTTGAGGTTCGACACTTCGTAGCTCGCCTTGGCGGCGTCGAACACCTGGTAGAAGGCGACCCCGTCGACCGTCACGGTGGCGTTGTCCTTGGTGATGACCTCCTGCTCGGGGATGTCGATCACCTGCTCCATCATGTTGATCTTGCGACCGATGCGATCGAAGAAGGGCACGATGATGTTGAGGCCCGGCGACAAGGTGCGGGTGTATTTGCCGAACCGCTCGACGGTCCAGTCGAACCCCTGTGGCACGGTCTTCACGCCGGAATACAGCGTGAAGATGACCAGTAGCACCAGCGCTATGGCGAAAATGTCGAAACCGCTCATGGATCCTCCAAGGGAGGAGACGATCGTCCCCTCACCAGCCTCTGCAGCCATCACAATCTAGGGATTACTGCATGATTTGGTCGGGGGTCCGCTAGGCGCGGTTCAGGAAAGTATTTTCGACGGGCGGACGGCCGTCCGCCTTGCGCCGGCGGGCGGCTCACCTAGCGGGCCGGCAATACCGCCGACGGCTCAGAGCCAGCCTTTTACAACCAGCCCTGCAGCTCGCGCAGCACGAGCTGCCGCAGCACCTCCATGCCGGGCGCGCTGTCGTTCAGGCACGGCACGGCGGAGAATTCCTCGCCGCCATTGTGCTTGAAGATCTCGCAATTCTCGCCGGAGATCTCCTCCAGCGTCTCCAGGCAGTCGGCGGCAAAGCCGGGCATCATCACGGCGATGCGCTTGACGCCGTCCTTGGCGAGCTTCTCGATGGTCTTGTCGGTATAGGGCTGCAGCCACTCCGAGAAGCCGAAGCGCGACTGGAAGGTCAGCAGCAGCTTGGTGTCGTCCATGCCGAGCCGCTTGCGCAGGAGTTCGGTGGTGGCGACGCACTGCTCGCGATAGGGATCGCCCTTGTCGACATATTCCTTGGGCATGCCGTGGAACGAGGCCACGATCAGCTCGGGCTTGTACGCCAGCGTCTTCAGATGATCCTCGATCGAGACGGCCAGCGCCTCGATGTAGAAGTCGTCGTTGTAATAAGGCGGCGTCACCCGCAGCGTCGGCTGCGCGCGCAGCTCGGTCAGCACGCGGAACGCCTCGTCGCACACGGTCGCCGAGGTCGCGGCTGAATATTGCGGATACAGCGGCACCACCAGGATGCGGTCGCAGCCCTTGGCCATGAGACCATCGACGCCAGCCTTGATCGACGGATTGCCGTAGCGCATCGCCCAGTCGACGATGACGTGGCTGCGGTCGGCCAGGCTCGTGGCCAGCTTCTCGCTCTGCGCACGGGTGATCGTCTTCAGCGGCGATTCGTTCTTCTCGGTGTTCCAGATCGACTGGTAGTCTTTCGCCTTCTTGCGCGGCCGGACATTGAGGATGATCCCGTTGAGGATGATCTTCCACAACAGGCCCTGGTCCTCGATGACGCGGCGGTCGGACAGGAACTCCTTCAAATACACCCGCACGCCGGCGGCGTCCGCCGTATCCGGCGTCCCGAGATTGACCAGCAGCACGCCGACGCGTGACGTGCTCGCGGCCGGCAACGGCCTGACGTCGACAGGCCTGGCATTGTCCAGAGAGATGGCGGCGGTCATGATGCCCGTGACTGCTGAAGGGCGTGGCTTGGCGGCTTGTTTCGACATTGTCAAGATAAGGGCCATTTCACCGATGTCATCGGGCTGGAGGAGCCATGACGATTGCCGAATTGTGCATTTTCGCCAGCGTGATGCTCTACCTCTTAACGATCCTGCCGGCGAAATGGATCAGCGTCGACGGTGCCGGGCGCTATGACAACGCCCGGCCGCGAGATCCCGCCTTCTACGCCGGCGGCATCCGCGAGCGGGCGCTGGGCGCCCATCAGAACGGCATCGAGGCGTTCCCGTTCTTTGCCGCGGCGGTGCTGCTGGCCGAGTTCCGCGGCGCGCCGCAGAACCTGATCAACGAGCTGTCGGTGCTGTTCGTGATCGTGCGCACCGCCTATGTGCTGACTTACGTCGGCAACCGGCCGTCGCTGCGCTCGATCCTGTGGGCAATCGGGTTTCTGATCACCGTCGCGATCTTCTTCCTGCCCCTGCTGCGCCAATACCTGCCGGTTTGAGTGGGCCCAGTTTCTGGACGTGAGAAGCGTCACATCTCCGTGTCCGCCGGGATGCTAACCACAACGGCCATGGGGGCTCCGTCTGTACGCCTTTCGTTTCTCCTTTGATCCAGTCCGCTGCGGCCGGTTGATTGGATTTGACGGCGAAATTCCCTATAGGGCGGAGTGAATTCGACTGCCGCAGCGGCACTGTGAGGCCGCCAGAGGGATCGTGATGACTTTGACCAGCTCGGCCCCCGCGCGCGCGCCGCGCGACCCGGGAAATTACCAGACCGCCCTGCAATCGACGGTGCGGGCGGCCGCGGACTGGCTGATCGCCAACCAGAAGCCCGACGGTCATTGGGTCGGCCGCGCCGAATCCAACGCCTGCATGGAGGCGCAATGGTGCTTGGCGCTGTGGTTCATGGGGCTCGAGGAGCATCCGCTGCGCAAGCGCCTGGGCCAGTCGCTGCTCGACAGCCAGCGCCCGGACGGCGCCTGGCAGGTCTATTTCGGCGCCCCCAATGGTGACATCAACGCGACCGTCGAGGCCTATGCCGCGCTGCGCTCGCTCGGCTTCCGCGACGACGAGCCGCCGGTGCGCCGCGCCCGCGAATGGATCGAGGCCAAGGGGGGCTTGCGCAACATTCGCGTGTTCACGCGCTATTGGCTGGCGCTGATCGGCGAATGGCCGTGGGAGAAGACCCCCAACATCCCGCCCGAGGTGATCTGGTTTCCGCTCTGGTTTCCGTTCTCGATCTACAATTTCGCGCAATGGGCACGCGCAACCCTGATGCCGATCGCGGTGCTGTCGGCGCGGCGGCCGAGCCGGCCGCTGCCGCCCGAGAACCGGCTGGACGCGCTGTTTCCGCATGGGCGCAGCGCGTTCGACTACGAGCTGCCGGTCAAGGCCAATGCCGGCGGCTGGGACAAGTTCTTCCGCGGCGCCGACAAGGTGCTGCATGCCCTGCAGAACCTCGGCAACAAGCTCAATCTCGGCCTGTTCCGCCCGGCGGCGACCAGCCGCGTGCTGGAATGGATGATCCGCCACCAGGATTTCGACGGGGCCTGGGGCGGCATCCAGCCGCCCTGGATCTACGGCCTGATGGCGCTCTACTCCGAGGGCTATCCGCTCAATCACCCCGTTCTCGCCAAGGGCCTCGATGCCCTGAACGATCCCGGCTGGCGAGTCGATGTCGGCGATGCCACCTACATCCAGGCGACCAACAGTCCAGTGTGGGACACGATCCTGACCCTGCTCGCCTTCGACGATGCCGGCGTGCTCGGCGATTACCCCGAGGCCGTCGACAAGGCGGTCGACTGGGTGCTCGACCGCCAGGTCCGCATGCCCGGCGACTGGTCGATGAAGCTGCCGCACGTCAAGCCGGGCGGCTGGGCGTTCGAATACGCCAACAACTATTATCCCGACACGGACGACACCGCCGTGGCGCTGATCGCGTTGGCGCCGCTGCGCCGTGATCCGAAGTGGCAGGCCAAGGGCATCGACGAGGCGATTCAGCTCGGCGTCGACTGGCTGATCGGCATGCAGAGCGAGGGCGGCGGCTGGGGCGCGTTCGACAAGGACAACAACCAGAAGATCCTGACCAGGATCCCGTTCTGCGACTATGGCGAGGCGCTCGATCCGCCGTCGGTCGACGTCACCGCCCACATCGTCGAGGCGTTCGGCAAGCTTGGCATCTCGCGCAATCATCCCGCCATGGTGCGCGCGCTCGACTACATCCGACGGGAGCAGGAGCCGAGCGGCCCGTGGTTCGGCCGCTGGGGCGTCAACTACGTCTACGGCACCGGCGCGGTGCTGCCGGCGCTGGCCGCGATCGGCGAGGACATGACGCAGCCCTATATCGGCCGCGCCTGCGACTGGCTGGTCACAAATCAGCAGGCCGATGGCGGCTGGGGCGAGAGCTGCGCCTCCTACATGGACATCAGCGCGGTCGGCCGCGGCACCACCACGGCGTCGCAGACGGCCTGGGCGCTGATGGCGCTGCTCGCCGCCAACCGGCCTGAGGACAAGGAGGCGATCGAGCGCGGCTGCACCTGGCTGGTCGAGCGCCAGTCGGCCGGCACCTGGGACGAGCCGGAATTCACCGGCACCGGCTTCCCCGGCTACGGCGTCGGCCAGACCATCAAGCTGAACGATCCCGCGCTGTCGGAGCGGCTGATGCAGGGCCCGGAGCTGTCCCGCGCCTTCATGCTCCGCTACGGCATGTACCGTCACTACTTCCCGCTGATGGCGCTGGGACGCGCGCTGCGGCCGCAGGGGCATGGGTAGGCGCGATTAGCAGCACGCCATCTTGGAAGCTGCAAGCCACGCCCACCGCTGTCGTCCCGGGCTTGACCCGGGACCCATAACTACCGGGAGTGGTTTGAGGCAGGCGCGTAGTTGGCAGTTCGCCCACCACCACGGCCGCGGAGTATGGGTCCCGGGTCAAGCCCGGGACGACACTGGTTGTTGTTGTGCCATCGTGGCCACTCCACCACTGTCATGCCCCGCGCAGCCGGGTTCATCCATTCCGCCGGAACAGAAGTGGAGGCCGACAAGCGGCGGCTCAGCCTGATCCGATCAGAAGCAGGTGGTGCGCTCGGCGGCCAAGTAGCCGAGCAGCAGGCCGGCGCCGAACAGCAGCACGAGGCCGGCGGCACCGAATTCGAGGCCGCGCATGATCAGTGCGCCGCCGCCCTCGCGGCCGGCACTGAGCCGCCGCGCGACGTCCTTGGCGGCGACGGCGAGCACCGCGATGGTCGCGACCGTCACGGCGGTGCCGAGCCCCATCACGAACGTCGCGGCGACGCCGGCCCAGAACAGGCCCTGCGCCAGCGCGAACACCAGCACCAAGATCGCGCCCGAGCACGGCCGGATGCCGGCGGCGAAGATCGCCTGGAAGCCGCGCTGCCAGCCGCCGGGTCCGGCGAGCTCGCTCGGCGCCGGGCCGTGGGAATGGCCGCAGCCGCAATCGTCGCCATGGACGTGATCATGATGGACGTGATCATGCGCCACCGCATGAGCATGATCGTGGCTATGATGGTCATGACCGTGGTGATCATGGTGATGCTCACGATGCTGGTGATCATGCGCGTGGCCATGATCATGGGCTGACTGCGCCACGGCAGCCGCGGGCGCGCCAGCGAGCGCCAGAGCCGGCGCCGCCGGCTGCCAGGTGCGCAGGAACGCCGCGCCCTTGACCCAGACCAGACGCGCGCCGAGCAGCGCGATCAGGCCGTAGCTCGCGATCTCCACCACTTTCTCGGCGCTGCACATGCTGGCCGCGGTGGCGTTGAGCAGCACGGCGCTGATCCCGACGATGGCGACCGCGACCAAGGCCTGCATCAGGCCCGAGGCGAACGACAATACGATGCCGCGCTTGGCCGTCTCCTGGTTGGCGACGAGATAGGACGCGATGACAGCCTTGCCGTGGCCCGGACCCGCGGCATGGAAGATGCCGTAGGCGAAGGAGATCGCGAGCAGCCACCACACCGCCGAGCCGTCTTCCTTGGCCGCGCGGATCGCCCCCGACATCTGGCGATAGAATTCCGACTGCTTGGCGAGCAGCCAGCCGACGATGCCGCCGACCTGTGGCTCCGCCGGTGCGCCGAACGGCGGCTTGGCGAGCAGCGCATGCGAGGCGGCGTCGGCGGCGACGAGTGCTGCGAGGATCGCAACGCAGGTCAGGAGCGGTCGAGCGGAGCTGGGGCGAGGCGTCATGGACATTCCACCGAGATCTTGTTGGCGAAGTTCATTCCGAAATTGGCGTTCGCCCCGCCGCTCAGGAATGTCTGTTCGTTCATGGTCTGCGCGACGGATCCGCCGTCGCTCGGTCTCACCAGGCCGAACTTGCAGCCCGAGGGAGCGCTGACCAGCGTGACGGGATCCTTCTCCGCCATCTGGAAATCGATGAAATAGCTGGGATCGTAGACCTCGACCTGGAGCTGCTTCGTCTTCACCGGCGCCTTCAGTGGCAGGGTGAAGTGCAGGGTCAGCTTGGTGTCCTTGTATTCGAGATAGTAGTCGACGGGGTCCTCGAGCTTCTGCTTGCGCCCGTCGGCCTTGAGGAAGGTGAAATAGGCATATTCCTTCAGCGACTCGGCGTTGGTCTGCGCCAGCGGCGCCAGCTCCTCGCGGGTGTAGACGCCCTTCTGCTTGGTCTCGAGGCCCTGCAGCGCGTAGGTCGCGAACATGTCGTCGAAGGTCCAGGCATGGCGCACGCCGGTCACCGAGCCATCGGCCGCATAGAGCAGCTCGCTGGTCGCGGTGACCCAGACATGCGGATGGGCGTTCGCCGCGCTCGCGCCGAATACGAGCGTCAGCGCAGCGAGGACGAACCGGACCAGCGCCATCCTCTTCACCTCAAGCGGCCTTGGCAACGTCGAGCAGGCCGCGCCGGCGCAGCAGCGCGTCGGGCTCGGGCTCGCGGCCGCGGAAGGCGATGTAGGCCGCTTCCGGATCGAGCGAGCCGCCGGAGGCGTAGACATTGTCGTGGAGCCGCTTGGCGACCGCCGGATCGAAGATGTTGCCGGCTTCCTCGAAGGCGCCGAAGGCATCCGCATCCATCACCTCCGACCACATGTAGCTGTAATAGCCCGCCGCATAATGGTCTCCCGAGAAGATATGGCCGAATTGAGTCGGCCGGTGGCGCAGCGCGATTTCGGGCGGCATGCCGATCTTCTCCATCTCCGCCCGCTCGAACGCGCGGACATCCTTGGACGCAGACGCCGGCTGGGTGTGGAACTCAAGATCGATCAGCGCCGAGGATACGAATTCGACGGTGGCAAAGCCCTGGTTGAAGCGGCGCGCGGCCAGGAAGCGCTCGAGCAGGTCCTGCGGCAGCGGCTCGCCCGTCTGGTAGTGGCGCGCGAAGGTCTGCAGCACCTCGGGACGCTCCTGCCAGTGCTCGTAGAGCTGCGACGGTAGCTCGACGAAATCGGTGAACACCGCAGTGCCCGACAGCGAGGGATAGGTCACGTTGGACAGGATGCCGTGCAGGCCGTGGCCGAACTCGTGGAACAAGGTGCGGGCATCGTCCGGCGACAGCAGCGACGGCTGTCCGTCGGCCCCCTTGGCGAAGTTGCAGACGTTGATGATCAAGGGCGCGGTGTCGCCATCGAGCTTCTGCTGGTCGCGCAGCGAGGTCATCCAGGCGCCGGAGCGCTTCGACGAGCGGGCAAAGTAGTCGCCATAGAACAGCGCCTTGTGGCGGCCGTCAGCGTCCTTGATCTCCCAGACCCGGACGTCCGGATGCCAGACCGGGATGTCCTTGCGTTCGGCGAAGGTGATGCCGAACAGCCGCGTGGCGCAGTCGAAGGCGGCTGCGATCATGTTGTCGAGCGAAAGATACGGCTTGATCGCCGCGTCGTCGAAGTTGGCCTTCGCCTGGCGCAGCTTCTCGGCGTAATAGCGCCAGTCCCAGGCCGCGAGCTTGAAGTTGCCGCCCTCCGCCGTGATCATCTCCTGCAGCTGGTCGCGGTCGGCCAGCGCCTTGGCGCGCGCCGGCTTCCAGACGCGCTCCAGCAGCCCGCGCACGGCCTCCGGCGTCTTCGCCATGGAATCCTCGAGGCGATAGGCGGCGAAGTTCGGAAAGCCCATGATCTTGGCGGCCTGCTCGCGCAACGACAGGATCTCGCCGATGACGGCGTTGTTGTCGTTGGAATTGCCATTGTCGCCGCGCGCGGTGAAGGCCTTGAACACCTTCTCGCGCAGGTCGCGGCGGGCAGAGCTCTGCAGGAACGGCTCGACCGAGGAGCGCGACAGGGTCACGATCGCCTTGCCGGGCATGCCGCGCTCTTCCGCCGCAGCCTTGGCAGCAGCCACGAAGCTCTCGGACAGCCCGGCGCGGTCGTCCTCGCCGAGCTCGAGGTACCAGTCCTGCTCGTCGCCGAGCACGTGGTGGCTGAAGGTGGTGCCGAGCTGGGCGAGCTTCTCGTTGATCTCGGCCATCCGCACCTTGTCATCGTCCGAGAGGCCGGCGCCGGCACGGCGGAAGCGGGTGTAGGTGCGCTCCAGGAGCCGCTGCTCCTCGCCGGTGAGCTTGAGGTCCTTGCGGTTGTCGTAGAGCAGCGCGATGCGGCCAAACAGCACGGCATTCATCATGATCGGGTTCCAGTGCCGCGCCATCCGCAGCGACACGTCCTTGTCGATCTCCAGAATCGCCGGGTTCGAATGCGCCGACACCAAGTCGTAGAACACCGCCGCGACCTTCGACAGCAGCTTGCCCGAGCGCTCCAGCGCCGTGATGGTGTTGGCGAAGTCCGGCTCGGCCGGATCATGGGTAATCGCGGTGATTTCGGCGGCGTGGTCGGCGAAGGCGCGCTCGAAGGCCGGCAGGAAGTGCTCGGGCCTGATCGCGTCGAAGGGCGGTGTCTGGTGCGGGGTCTCCCAGGCCACGAGCAGCGGGTTGGTCTGGGCGTCGATCACAGCGGTGGTGTCTGACATCGGCTGGGGTCCGTCCTCTCCCGGAAGTTCGATGCGCCCCTCATATCATGGAGCTGGCTCTTTTTGGGTCATTTCCCCTTGAAGGGCCGGGCCTTTTCGGAGAGATTGCGGCCCGCAACAGGACCCTGGACCATGAACGCAGAGACCACCTCCAAAGCCGGCCGCCAGATCGCCTGGCCGACCGTGATCACCGTCATCTCGGCGGCGATCCTGATCGGTGCCGAAGTGTTCGGTGCGGCCTTCGCCGGCGGCTGGGCGCTCGCGATTCTGTTCGGGCTCGGCGATGGCGGCGCGCACATCGTTCAGGCCGTGCTGTTCGCGATCGGCGTGTTTGTGATGATCGGCTTCATCCGTGGCGCGCAGCGCATCGAGCCGTTCACCAGGCGCGCGTGAGTCACGCAAAAACACTGTCCTGCAAGGGTGAACGCGTTACGAAACTTTAAGCTCGCTTAACGTTCGTTCAGACATCTGCGCAGCATGTGTGTCGCGTAAGCACAGATTAGGGAAATCTTTCCCGGCGCCCAAAAATTCCTTGCGAACGAAATTCAAAACGCTTATTTCCGCTTCTGCCCAATTTCGCACGTGCCTGTGGTCGTGTGTCAGTCGGTAGGTATCCGGACAAGAGGCCGGACAGCCGCCAAGGGATGAGGAACCGAGGGGCCCTCGGATCGTTGCGATCAAGATCACCATGATCGAGATCGTCATGCTCCAGAGCCCAGCATCTCTCTCAAGAGATGCCGCTGAAGGTCACCCCATCTTTTGCAACCGTGACTGGCAGCCGGAGGCGAACCGGCGCACCCCGCTCTCAACGGGGGACGCGACTTAAAGCAACGACGGATCGGGCTTTTTTGGTCTCTACCGGCAGTCCAAAGCCGGCGCGGGCTACTGAAAAGGCTTGTCCTTCATTGCCAGGTGTGCGGGCGGGAAATTCCCAACCAATCCACGGCAGCACAATTCGGCTACGGGTTCGAGGTTTTGTCGCCTTTCCATCGGGCGGCAACGCCAAGGCACCCGTGTCGGGATCATTTTGAACGGGTCTCGTCGCTGGGACCGTTTGGAGGGTGCTATGACCGAACGTATCCGGGAATTCCTGCGCAACCGCCGCGAGGAAGGTCTGGACCACGAGCCCTGTCTCGTCGTCGACCTCGACATCGTGCGCGACAACTACATGAGCTTCGCTCGCGCGTTGCCGGACAGCCGCGTGTTCTACGCGGTCAAGGCCAACCCGGCACCGGAAGTGCTGTCGCTGCTCGCCTCGCTCGGCTCGTCGTTCGACACGGCGACCGTCGCCGAGATCGAGATGGCGCTGGCCGCCGGTGCGACGCCGGACCGCATCTCCTATGGCAACACGATCAAGAAGGAGCGGGACATCGCGCGCGCCTATGCGCTCGGCATCCGCCTGTTCGCGGTCGACTGCGCCGCCGAGGTCGAGAAGATCGCGCGCGCCGCGCCGGGCGCCAAGGTGTTCTGCCGCATCCTGTACGATTGCGCCGGCGCCGAGTGGCCGCTGTCGCGCAAGTTCGGCTGTGATCCGGAGATGGCGGTCGACGTGCTGGACCTGGCCAAGCGGCTCGGCCTGGAGCCTTGCGGCATCTCGTTCCATGTCGGCTCGCAGCAGCGCAAGGTGAAGGCGTGGGACCGCGCGCTGGCGATGGCCTCGACGGTGTTCCGCGACTGCGCCGAGCGCGGCATCAACCTGACCATGGTGAACATGGGCGGGGGCTTCCCGACCAAGTACCTGAAGGACGTGCCGCCGGTCGTGCAGTACGGCCGCTCGATCTTCCGTGCGCTGCGCAAGCATTTCGGCAACCAGATCCCGGAGACGATCATCGAGCCGGGCCGCGGCATGGTCGGCAATGCCGGGATCATCGAGTCGGAAGTGGTGCTGATCTCGAAGAAGAGCGACGAGGACGAGCTGCGCTGGGTCTATCTCGACATCGGCAAGTTCGGCGGTCTCGCCGAGACGATGGACGAGTCGATCCGCTACGCCATCCGCACCCCGCATGAGGGCGCGGAGATGACCCCGTGCGTGCTCGCCGGCCCGACCTGCGATTCGGCCGACGTGATGTACGAGAAGCTGCCGTATCCGCTGCCGGTGACGCTCTCGATCGGCGACAAGGTGCTGATCGAGGGGACCGGGGCCTATACGTCGACCTACGCGTCGGTGGCCTTCAACGGCATCCCCCCGCTGAAGACCTATCACATCTGACCTGGCTTGCTTCGCCACCCGCTTGCGGGTGAGACGACGCGAAGCTTCGGGTGGGGCTGCCCCCACCCCGACCCTCCCCCGCAAGCGGGGGAGGGAGCGATAGACCGACACCCTCAACCTGACATCACGTGCTTGCGCGCGGGCGAAAGCCTCCCGGCGCAGGCCGGGGACTGACGTGCCATGACCGCTTTTTGCTCCCAACCGACTGCGCCCCATCGGACTGCCGCTCCGTTCGTGATCCGCAGCGAGCGTGCCTCCGACGTGCCGGCGCGCGAGACGCTGCTGGATGCCTGCTTCGGCGACAACCGCCATGAGCGCACCTGCCAGCGCCTGCGCGACGGACGCGCGCCCGCCGCAGGACTCGCCTTGTCGGCGGTGCGCGGCGGCGCCCTGGTGGGAACGCTACGGTTGTGGCACGTCAGCGCCGGCGGACGCGACGCGCTGATGCTGGGGCCGCTGGCGGTCGCGGCCGAGGCGCGCAGCCTCGGCGTTGGCGCGGCGCTGATGAACGCCGCGCTGATGATCGCGGCGTCGCGCGGCCATAGCGCCGTGATCCTGCTCGGCGACGCGCCCTATTACGCCCGCTTCGGCTTCTCGGTCGCGCAGACCGCCGCGCTGGAGCTGCCCGGCCCGTTCGCGCGCGAGCGCTTGCTCGGGCTCGAGCTGGTCGAGGGTGCGCTCGATGGCGCCGCAGGCCCGATCCGCGCCACCGGTGCCCGAGAGCGGAAGGCCCGCCGCAGCCGCAAGGAGCGGCTGGTATCATGCGCGGCGTAACCGCCCGCGACGGGCACGCACCGCGGCGGCGGACATTGCTGCCGACGCTCCTGCTGATCCTGCTCGGGATCATGATCGTCCGCGACATTGTGGTCCGCCGCTGGTCCAGCGCCCCACCTCCCGGACCCGACGTCACGCGGCTGCGTTAGGCATTCCTGGGCAACCGGCGCCCGGCCCGCCCCGCCAGGGGTTGCGCAGGTGCAGCAAAAGCTCTTTAACCCCCGAAAATCCCCCGACGAGGTCCAAAATGCCCCGCCGCCTGATCTCTACCGGATCACCGTTCGAGAAGACCGCCGGCTACAGCCGCGCGGTGATCGATGGCGATTTCGCCTTCGTCGCCGGCACCACCGGCTACGACTACACCACGATGACGATGCCGGCCGATGTCACGAGCCAGTCACGCAACTGCTTCAAGACCATCGCGGCGGCCCTGCAGGAGGGCGGCTTCGCGATGGCCGACATCGTCCGTGCGACCTACTACATCACCGACGTCAACGATGCCGACGCGCATTTCGCCGTCTGCGGCGAGGTACTCGGCGAGATCCGCCCCGCAGCCACGCTGCTCGTCGTCGCCGGCCTCTACAAGCCCGAGATGAAGGTCGAAATCGAAGTCACCGCCAAGCGCCGCAGCGCCTGATCACTATCGCCTGCTACATTTGCGCCTCGGCGCAGCACTCGTCCGAGAAGAGAGACCAATTATGAGCTCGCAGATCCACGCCAAGATTTCCGGCCCCATCGTGATGATCGGCTTCGGCTCGATCGGCAAGGGCACCCTGCCTTTGATCGAACGCCATTTCGACTACGACAAGAGCCGCTTCGTCATCATCGATCCGCATGACGATGGCGCGCTGGCGAAGAAGCATGGCGTCCGCTTCATCCAGCAGGGCGTGACCCGCGACAACTACCGCGATCTGCTGGTGCCGCTGCTCACCGAAGGCGGCGGCCAGGGCTTCTGCGTCAACCTGTCGGTCGACACCTCCTCGGTCGACCTCATGACGATGTGCCGCGAGATCGGCGCGCTCTACATCGACACCGTCGTCGAGCCGTGGGCCGGCTTCTATTTCGACAAGCAGATGGGCGTCGAGCAGCGCTCCAACTACGCGCTGCGGGAGACGCTGCTCGCCGCCCGCCGCAAGAGCCCGGGCGGCACCACCGCCGTCTCCACCTGCGGCGCCAATCCCGGCATGGTGTCCTGGTTCGTCAAGCAGGCGCTGCTCGACATCGCCAAGGACACCAAGACCGAGATCGTCGAGCCGAAGAGCCGCGAGGGCTGGGCGCAGCTAATGCAGAAGCTCGGCGTCAAGGGCGTCCACATCGCCGAGCGCGACACCCAGCGCTCCAAGAACCCGAAGCCGATGGACGTGTTCGTCAACACCTGGTCGGTCGAGGGTTTTGTCTCCGAGGGCATGCAGCCGGCCGAGCTCGGCTGGGGCACGCACGAGACATGGATGCCGGAGAACGGCCGCCGCCACGCCGAGGGCTGCGGCGCAGCGATCTATCTGCTGCAGCCGGGCGCCAACACCCGCGTGCGCTCGTGGTGCCCGACGCCGGGCGCGCAATACGGCTTCCTGGTGACCCACAACGAGTCGATCTCGATCGCCGACTACTACACCGTGCGCGACGGCGACAAGGTCGTCTATCGTCCGACCTGCCACTACGCCTATCACCCGGCCAATGACGCCGTGCTGTCGCTGCACGAGATCTTCGGCGCCACCGGCAAGATGCAGGGGAAGTGGCACATCCTCGACGAGAACGAGATCGTCGACGGCATCGACGAGCTCGGCGTGCTGCTCTACGGCCACGGCAAGAACGCCTATTGGTACGGCTCGCAGCTCTCGATCGAGGAGACCCGCCGCATCGCGCCGTATCAGAACGCGACCGGGATGCAGGTGTCGTCAGCGGTGCTCGCCGGCATGGTGTGGGCGCTGGAAAACCCGACCGCCGGCATCGTCGAAGCCGACGAGATGGACTTCCGCCGCTGCCTGGAGATCCAGTCGCCCTATCTCGGCCCGGTGAAGGGCTACTACACCGACTGGACGCCGCTGAACGATCGCCCGGGCCTGTTCCCGGAGGATATCGACACGTCCGATCCCTGGCAGTTCCGCAACATCCTGGTGCGGTAAACCTCCACTGTCGTCCCGGGCAAGCCACGACGGCAACGCCGTCGTGGCGCCGACCCGGGACCCATACTCCCCGGCGGGTATGAGACGGGAGATGGAGCTAACAGCCTGCCTCGAACGACGTCCTGGGGTTATGGGTCCCGGCGTTCGCCGGGACGACAGCGGAATTTGTGGCCGCGTTTGGGCCTCTTCAGTTACTTCCGCTCCATCGTCGGCGCGATCTTCTCGGCCGGGGCTGGCGGCAGCGCAGGCTTGGCGCCTTCCTTTTGAGCTTCCACGTCAGGGCGCGCGGGCTCTGGCGCCGGCGTGGTCGGGCGGGTGCCGCCGGGCTTGGACTCGGCCGGTGTCGCGGACGGCTCAGGCGAGGCCGAGGGCGTCGCCTGCGCGACCTGGTCGGGATGATTGGCCTTGATCTCGGTCAGCGAGACGACGGCCACGAGCACGCCGAGGACGAACAGACCCGCTGCCAGCAGCATGTCCCGGCGCAACGTCTGTTTGCTGTTGATCAAGGCCATGGCTTGTCATCCGCATCCTATGATGTGCGGAACAACGGTCACGCGCCTGCGAGGTTCCATCGGAGCCTGCGCCCCAGTGCCCCATCAGAGCCGCAGCAGGCCGGCCTCGCCGCTTTCGTCCGAGAATGCGAGCCACGTTCCCGCAGCATTCCAGCCCAGCGCCACGATCGGCGGCGTCTCGTTCCGCCGCACCAGGATCTCGGCGCCGTCCTGCATCCGCACCATCAGCACGGTGCCGTCCTCATAGCCGCAGGCCAGGATGTCCTGCTTGGGATGGCAGGCGACAGCGGTGACCTTGGCCTTCATCGGCGCCAGCATCGCCGGCTCCTTGCCCATCGGGCCATCCTTGCCGACGAACGGCCAGAGGATGACCATGTCGGCCCCCGAGGTCGCCAGGAAACGGCCGCCGCTGCCCCAGGACATCGACTTCACCCGCGACGGGTAGCCGGTCATCCGCATGTGCCTGCTATCAGCGAGCCGCCAGCCATGCAGCGCCGGCTCGTGCATCGCGGTGACCAGGAACTTGTTGTCGGGGCTGAAGGTGACGGCGTGATGCGAGCCGGCCCAGCCGAGGAATTCCGGCTCGCCCGCCATGTTGGGAAACCACAAGGTGGCGCCGTTGTAATGCGCGATCGCGAGCCGCAGGCCCTTCGGCGCAAACGCAAGTCCGCCCGCGGTCGACGGCACCTCGAGCGACTTCTCCTCGCCCTTGGGCTGACGCACGAACGCGGTCTTGCCGACCGACCAGGCGATCGCACCATCCGGATGAAGCGCAACGTTGTCGATCCAACGTCGCTTCGGATCGGTCACGAGCACGCTGACGCTGCCCGCCTTGTCGAGCGAGGAAACCTTGCCGTCATCGCCGCCGATCACGATGCGCGATCCGTCCGATACCGCAGACAGGATGCCGCCGCCTGACACCTCGACCTTGCTGATCTCACCCTCGCCGTCGACGACCGCGACGCTCTCCTCGGTGCCGACGAAGACGGCGCGATCTCCGAGATGGTGCACGGCCGTGACGGCCATGCCGAGCGAGACCGGCTTCACCTTGTCGGTGACGGACACGATGGATGCGGCCTCGCCGCTCTGGTCGAACGACGTCATCAGGTCACGATGCAGCGTTCGAAACCTTCGCGGATGGCGTCTTCCGGCAGCTCGCGGCCGATGAAGACGACGCGGCTTTCGCGCGCCTCGTCGGGCTTCCACTTCCGCTGGTGATCGCCTTCCAGCATCATGTGCACGCCCTGGAAGACGTAGCGGTCGTCATCGTCCTGAAACGACAGGATGCCCTTGGAGCGCAGGATCTTGCCGCCCTCGGTCTGCACCAGGTTCTGCAGCCACGGCATGAACTTCGACGGATCGAGCGGCTTGTCGGAGCGCAGCGACAGCGACTGCATCTCCTCGTCGTGATAGTGCTTCAGGCCGTGATCGTGATGATGATGGTGATCATGGCCGTGGTCGTGATCATGGTGGTGATGATCGTGATCGTCGCCCGCTTCGAGGAATTGCGGCTCGATCTCCAGAATGCGGTCGAGATCGAACGCGCCGCGCTCCAGCACATCCGAGATCGCGATCTGGCAGCGCTCGGTGCGATGCAGCTTTGCGTAGGGGTTGATGGCGCGGATGCGCGCCTCGACCTCGGCGAGCTCCGGCTTGGTGACGAGATCGGTCTTGTTGAGCACGATCACGTCGGCAAACGCGATCTGGTTCTTGGCCTCCGGCGCATCCTTGAGCCGGTCCGACAGCCATTTGGCATCGGCCACCGTCACCACGGCATCGAGCCGCGCGTTCTTCTGCACGTCCTCGTCGACGAAGAAGGTCTGCGCCACAGGCGCCGGATCGGCCAGCCCGGTGGTCTCGACGATGATGGCGTCGAACTTGCCCTTGCGCCGCATCAGGCCAGAGATGATGCGCACGAGATCGCCGCGCACGGTGCAGCAGATGCAGCCATTGTTCATCTCGAACACTTCCTCATCGGCGCCGACGATGAGGTCGTTGTCGATGCCGATCTCGCCGAATTCGTTGACGATGACGGCGTATTTCTTGCCGTGGTCTTCCGAGAGGATGCGGTTCAGAAGCGTGGTCTTGCCGGCCCCGAGATAGCCGGTCAGGACCGTCACTGGTGTCTTGCTCGCGTCGGACATGCTCACTCCGAAAACCTCAGATCGCGTCGAAAATGGCTCAAAAAGCGCGCCGCCGCGAGGGCTCGAAAACCCTAACGGACCAGCGCGCTCGTCAGGGCCCTTATATTGTGCCTGACCATGGCAATGTAAGTGGGAACGGGGCCCTTTTCATCGCTCAGGGCGTCGGAATACAGCGTGCCGCCGATCTTCGCGCCGGTCTCGGCGGCGATCCGGCCGACCAGCCGGTCGTCGTTGAAATTCTCCAGGAAGACGGCCGGAATCCCAGCTTTTTTCACTTGGCGGATGATCTCGGCGACGTCGCGGGCCGACGGCTCGGTCTCGGTGGAGACGCCGAGCGGGGCGATGAAGGCGACGCCATAGGCATCGGCGAAATAACCGAAGGCGTCATGGGTCGAGATCACCTTGCGCCGCTCGGCCGGGATCTTGTCGATCTCGGCGCGGACCTCGCGGTCGAGTGCACCGAGCTCGCCGAGATAGCGCTCCGCATTGGCCTTGAAGACTTCCGCGTCTGCGGGGTCGGCCGCGACCAGCGCATCGCGGATGTTCTTCACATAGACCTTGGCGTTGCCGACCGACTGCCAGGCGTGCGGATCGGCATCCGAGCCGCGCTTGCGCGGGGTGATGCCCTGGGTGGCGACGACGATCGGCGCCTTGCTGCCGGAGGCCTGCTGCAGCCGCGGCAGCCAGCCCTCCAGCCCGAGACCGTTGACGATCAGGAGCTGCGCGGCGCCGACATCCTTCGCATCATGCGGCGTCGGCGTGTAGACGTGCACGTCGCTGTCCGGCCCGACCAGCGAGGCGACATTGACCTTGTCACCGCCGACCTGGCGGACGAAATCAGCGAGAATCGAGAAGCTGGTGACGACCTTCAGCCGGGTCTCGGCCGATGCGGGGACAATCAGAACAAGGCCGACGAGCAGGCTCAGCGCGGACAGCAGGCGTTTCATGGGCATCGACTTCAAGCTTCGAGATGGCGTCCCGGAAACAGTTGCGGAAGCACGCCGCCCACGCGTCCGAACAGTACCGAGCCGAGATAGAGCAAGGACGCGACCAGGATGATCGCAGGCCCCGAGGGAATGCGGGTCTGGAACGACAGCACCAGACCGACATAGCCGGAGACGATCGCCGAGGCGACCGCGATGCAGATCATCGGCGTGACGTCGCGCGACCAGAACCGGGCGATCCCCGCCGGCAGGATCATCAGGCCGACAGCGAGCAACGTGCCGAGGGCCTGGAAGCCATTGACGAGGTTGACGACGATCAGGGCGAGGAAGATCAGATGCGCCGGCGCACCGGCGCGGCTCACGGTGCGCAGGAACAAGGGATCGACGCTCTCGACGACCAGCGGGCGGTAGATCACGGCGAGCACGACGAGCGTGATGGTGGCGTTGGTCGCGACCATCAGCAAGGTCGGGTCGTCCATCGCCAGGATGTTGCCGAACAGCACGTGCAAGAGATCGACGTTGGTGCCCTTGACCGAGACGATGGTGACGCCGATCGCGAGTGACGCCAGATAGAAGGTCGCGAGCGACGCGTCCTCCTTCAGCCCGGTCGAGCGCGAGACGAGCCCCGATAGCAGCGCCACGGCAAAGCCGGCGATCAGGCCGCCGGTCGTCATCGCAAACAAATTGAGACCCGACAGCAGGAAACCGATCGCCGCGCCGGGAAGGATCGCATGTGCCATGGCGTCGCCGACCAGGCTCATGCGCCTGAGCATCAGGAAGACGCCGATCGGTCCGGAGCCGAGCGACAGCGCGATGACCGCGGCGAGCGCGCGGCGCATGAACTCGAAATCCGAGAACGGAGCGAACAGCACCTCGCGCAGCATCATGCCGCCTTGGAGGCTTGCGCGGGCACGCATGGCGCGGCGGCATCGTCGAACGCCTCGCACATCCGACGCGCCTGCGACAGATTGTCGGCGGTCAGCACCTCCGCCGTCGGTCCCCAGGCCACGGCCTCGCGCGCCAGCAGCAGGGTCTGCGGGAAATGCGCGCGCACCATCTCCATGTCGTGCAGCGCCGCCAGCACGGTGCGCCGCTCGCCATGCCAGTGCTCGATCAGTTGCAACAGGTCGGCCGAGGTCTTCGTGTCCATCGCATTGAACGGCTCGTCGAGCACGATCACGCGGGCATCCTGCAGCAGCACGCGCGCGAACAGCATGCGCTGCATCTGGCCGCCCGACAGCGTGCCGATGCCGCGCCCCTCGAAGCCGGTCAGCCCGACGGCTGCGATCGCCTGCGCGATCTTCTCGCGCGCGACCGCGCCGATGCCGCCGAACATGCCGGTGCTACGCCACAGTCCGGTGCTGACGAAATCGAACACCGAGATCGGGAAGGAGCGGTCGATATCGGCGATCTGCGGCAGATAGGCGATTTCGCGCGGCTTCAGGCCGGCCGCGGCGATGGTGCCGGCGAGCGGCTTCAACAGCCCGACGATGCCGCGAAACAGCGTCGACTTGCCGGCGCCGTTGGGGCCGACCACGGCGAGCAGCGCACCCGTCGCGACCTCACCGGTGAGGTGATGCACGGCGGGGTGGCGGTCGTAGCCCAGAGTCACGTCGCGGAATTGCAGCTGGACCATGGCCGTCATCACCGCATCGCCAGCCAGACGATCAGCCAGAGCACCGCGCTCGCCGCCAGCGCCGCGCCGAGCCGGGTGGTGACCGGCATGCGCAGGATCGACCACGGCGCCGGCTGCGCCGGATGCGGCGCCGCGGGACCGTGGCTGTGGGCATGGCTGTGGCCATGCCCGTGGGCATGGGAATGGCCGTGGCTATGGAGGGCAGGCTGCGTCATTTCGTCATAATGTTACATTATAACATCACCCCTGTCCACCGGCCGGCTGGCGGTGTTTCTGAGGCCGGAGGTCATCGCCTCATCCGTCATTGCGAGCGCAGCGCGCTGCGCTCGCAATGACGGATGAGAGATCGTGCCTCGCTCTGCCCGCCGATCCGTCAGCTCAGATACCGCATCAGCGCGAGGCCGCCGAACAGGCCGGCGATGGAGATGCCGACCGAGCCGAGCACATACAGTGCGGCCAGCCCAAGCGCGCCGCGCTCATAGAGCAGCGCGGTGTCGAGCGAGAACGCCGAGAACGTGGTGTAGCCGCCAAGGATGCCGGTCATCAGGAACAGCCGCCAATGCTGGGGCGCTTCGCCCTTGAAGGCGAGGTAGCCGGCGATCAGGCCCATCACGGTGGAGCCGGTGATATTGATGATGAAGGTGCCGTACGGGAAGTCCGTCCCGAATGCCCTGGCGCTGGCCATGTTGATCGCGTGCCGTAGCGAGGCGCCGCAGCCGCCGCCGAAGAAGACGAGAAAAAAACCGACCAGTTGATTCACGGGACCTTACCTGCAGACCGCATCGAGAGACGGAATGCCCTGCCCTCGTCGCGAATGGAGCAAAACTTTTGCCGCAAGGGCGCCGCTCTTGCAAGGATCGCCCTCGTCAAAAGCCTTGCCATGAAAAAGGGCGGCGAGCCGAAGCCGCCGCCCTGGTCGCTTGCTCGCGTCAGCGATCAGATCGCCTTGCCGTAGAGCTCGTCGACGTAATCCCAGTTGATCAGGTTCTCGACGAACGCCTTCAGATAGTCGGGACGGCGGTTGCGATAGTCGATGTAGTAGGAGTGCTCCCAGACGTCGCAGCCGAGGATCGGGGTCGCGCCGTGCACCAGCGGGTTCTCGCCGTTCGGGGTCTTGGAGATTTCGAGCTTGCCG
Organism: Bradyrhizobium sp. SZCCHNS3016; assembly: GCF_032484535.1. Taxonomy (NCBI): domain Bacteria; kingdom Pseudomonadati; phylum Pseudomonadota; class Alphaproteobacteria; order Hyphomicrobiales; family Nitrobacteraceae; genus Bradyrhizobium; species Bradyrhizobium sp. SZCCHNS3016. The sequence continues at coordinate 1,363 of NZ_JAUETE010000001.1, read as the reverse complement.
TTCTTGACCGAGAGCCAGCACCAGCCGGAGCCGAACTGGCCGACGCCGGCGGCGGCGAAGTCGGCCTTGAACTTCTCGAAGCCGCCGAGATCCTCGTCGATCTTCTTCTCGAGCCGGCCGGGCAGCTTGGCGCCGCCGCCGTTCGGCTTCATCCAGGACCAGAAATGGATGTGGTTGAAATGCTGGCCGGCATTGTTGAACACGGCGGGGTTCTTGCCGAACGAGCCCTTGACGATCTCCTCGAGGGACTTGCCTTCGAATTCGGTCCCCTTGATCGCATTGTTGCCGTTGGTCACATAGGCCTGATGATGCTTGTCGTGATGGTACTCGAGCGTCTCCTTGGACATGTAGGGTCCGAGGGCTTCATAGGCGTAAGGCAGGGGGGGAAGCGTAAAGGTCATGGGGGCGGTTCCGCAACTTGTGGAAGACGGGATTTAACGGGACCTTCTTATAGAAGGTTCCGACACCGTAAAACACCGTGAATTTGGAAAAAGCGAGCCGCTTTGATGAGCATCGAGATCGACATATTGAATGGTGACGCCGCCTGGCCGCTAGTCAAGCCGCTTTACGACGCGGTTTGGCCGCCCGAGGTGGTCTCCGGATTGCCGTGGGCAGGTATCACATTTGCGCATGCCGACCTGCGGGTGCTGGTGCAGGACGACAGCGGCGAGGTGCTGTGCCATGTCGGCATCTATCGCCGTCTCGTGAAGTGGAACGGTCAGAACGTCAATGTCGCCGGCATCGGCGGCGTTTTGACGCGTGCCGACATGCGCAACCGCGGTCTCGCCACGGTGGGACTGAACGCGGCGATCCAGACCCTGCGGCACGAGGACTCGATCAACTACGCCGTGCTGTTCTGCGCGGCGGATCGCATCCCCTTCTATACGGCACGCGGCTTCATTCCGTTCGACGGCGACGTCTACGCCGAGCAGCCTGAGCAGGGCCGCATCCGCTTCGACACGCTGTCTGCGCTCGTGCACGACGTCAAGCGCACCGCGCCGACGCGCGGCACCATTGACCTCTGCGGCCTGCCGTGGTGAGGCCGCTCTCCCCTGTCGTCCCGGACAAGCGCGCGGCACGCGCGCGCAGATCCGGGACCCATATCTCCAGGGAGATGTTTGAGGCACGCCGGCCATTCGCGCTTTGCCCATGATGTCCGCTGCGGCGTATGGGTCCCGGCTCAAGGCCGGGACGACAGCGGAGCACATGGCAGTCTTCCGAAAAAAATAATCCTCTTGCGTTTTTTACGAAATCATGATTGTATCCCGGCATCCCGCCTCACCGCAGAGCAACTGTGCTGTGTAGGCCGGCGAACGGCCGGCCTCAAGGCTGGCGCGAGACGCGCCCCCGCCTTCGGCGGCTG